>QWII01000025.1 GCA_021405325.1 Caldilinea sp. CFX5
CGGATCGGTTTTGATATGCTCGAACGATGCTTGACCAATGGGCAATCTGTCTCGATCAGACTCATTCCCTACTTTTTATGAAACCCTACGGTAGCTAGTACCATAATTACTAAACCAACTCAACCCGAATGATGATCTAGTCGTGATAGCTTTCCTACTTCTGTTCTATTACAATGGCTTTAATATTGGGTTATCTTTTTCTTACCCAATCCGCCGCATACGACAGCGCGGCTTTTTCCAAAAGGTGGATTCCTATGCCAAACCGTGTACCCATTGCCCTCCTGGTTGACGATAGCTGCCCATTGATCCATGTCTATCGCTACCACTGGGAGGATGTCCACAAACGAGCGCCCGCGACCGACGATGGACGACCGTTGCTTGATACCATTCCCAACAGCTTTCTCGACCGTTTCTGTGCTGTTGTACAGCGGCATGGCATGGCCGGCAAATTTTCGATTGTGCCGGCGCCGGCAGGGCGAGGGAATGTGGTGGCGGGGATTCACGGCTTTGCCCCAGCGCTAACACATGAGTGGATGACCACTGCCAAAGAACGCTTGTCGCCCCGTTTCGACTTCTGTCCCGAAGGGTTAACCCACAATCTCACCGTCGATCTGGCGACCGGGTCATTCCTCCCCGTGGGCGAACTGGAATGGTCACACAGCCAGGAGCGCACCACGCTGACGCCTTATCTCATTCGGCAATACGAACTGCTCCAGGCCGCCGGCATCGACGCCACCGGCAACACCAGTTGTTGGACTTTTGGTCAGCGGGTCGAGGCCGAATACATCGCGGCGATGGTGGCGGCGCAAAAAGCGGTCTACGGGCGCGATCACTCCTGGTATTTCCTGCACATCTGGCACCGTTTCCCGGCCAGTCGCCCTTACATTGCCTATGCCCAGGGCGGGACAACGCTGGTGTCGATCAACTCGACGGTGGACGATTTCTTCTGGGCCACCATCAACAGCCCGCGCACCGACCAAGCCTACATCGAACAGATCACCGATCAACTGCTCACCGCCAATGGACAAGGCGGCGCCATCCGCACGGTGTTGAATGCCGGCGGCTGGCCGATCTTGATGAACCATTGGCAATCCTTTTTCTCGAATGGCCTGGAAACCGGGTTGGCGGTTCTCGACCTGCTGGGGCAACGGGTCAGCGCCACCCTGGCCGATGAAGTCGAGTGGCTGAGTTGCGCAGAAATTGCCCAACGGACTTGTTTAGAACTCACCTCAAAGGGGTAAAAATTCATCTAATCCCGTCCAGCCTGTGCTATAATCATCGCTATTGTCAAGCCGCGCCGGCCATGACCGGCGCGCTTTTATTTTGCCTGGAGTTCAGTTAAACAGAGAATGGACAGACCTGCATGACCACTCCTACCCTCTCAAACCCCACATCGGCGGAGGTGATTGCCAAGCCGGCAGCCACCAGCGCCATCAAACGCAGCACGCTCCTGGCTGTTGTCCTCGGTCACCTCAGCGTTGATATGCAAACCGGTTCGCTGGCGGTGCTACTACCGTTGCTGCTCAAAGCCTTTGCCCTCGATTACACCGGCGCGGCAGCGATCATGAGTTTTAATAATTTGATCATTGCAATCTCTCAACCCCTTTTTGGCATTCTGGGCGACCGCAAGCAGGTGCGCTGGTTAGTCTATGTCGGCTGTTTGCTCACGGGCCTGGGCATGGTGGCAGTGATGTTTCTGCCCAGTTACTGGCTGATCGTGGTGGCTGTCGTGTTGAGCGGACTGGGGTCGGCTATGTTCCACCCCGAAGGGGTGTCGGTGGTGCGGGCCATTAGCGGCGACAAGGCGGCGACCGCTTCGTCCATCTTCTTCTTTGGCGGCAACTTGGGCTTTGCGGTTGGCCCGCTGCTGGTCGCCTGGCTCACCCATAACTGGGGGACGCACGCCGCGATCTGGATGCTGATTCCGACCCTGGTGGCAATGGGCTTTTTAGCGGCCAACACGGCTGAGATCCGTCGCCCCGCCGCCGAACGGCTGGCTGTCCACACGCAAGCAGGCGCACCGTGGTACAGCCAAAATTTGGGGCTGATCCTCTTATTGCTCGCGCTAATCACTGTGCAGACCATCATCCTCACCGGGCTGAAGACCTTTATCCCACTCTTCTATGCCGAGCAAATTTCAGCCGATTGGATTGCGCTGTTGCTCACGGTCATTTCGTTGACCGGGGCGGCGGGGACACTGGTGGGTGGCTTTGCCGCCGAACGTCTTGGGCGCAAAAAGGTGATCATCATCGCTTCCCTCCTCGTGCTGGGCCTCTTATTCGCCGCCATGCGCAGTGAGGGTTGGCTGCAACTGTTCCTGCTGGGCGGCACCGGCTTCTTCCTCTCCATGCCCTGGCCGCTCACGGTGGTGATGGTGCAGGAAGCCATGCCCAACAACATCGGGCTGGCCTCCGGCTTAACGCTCGGCCTAGCCTATGGCGCCAGTGGTCTGGGTGTCGCCGCCTTGGGCCGCGTCGGCGATCTCTTCGGCTTGCAAACGACCATGAATGTCGTCATCTGGCTCCCGCTGGCCGCGCTGGCGATCAGCTTCCTGGTGCGCGAACGGCGCAAATAATTATAGGACTTACGCAAGACGCATGAATAAGAGAAGTGTAGGACCTATCAATTGACAAGCCCGAAGAAAAGCGTTAGGGTAGGTGCATGAATGCAAAAGGGGAGGTCGTGCAAGCTGTGTGCGCCTTCCGCTGGAAAGTCGAGCTATTTCACCGCCAAACTAAACAGTTGACGGGATTTCAGTGCGGCCCTGGCCGCACAGCGCGGCACGCAACCTTTGCACGCCGACACGCCCCATCTCTGGCCCGACCTGACCGTGGCCCACCCGGTTCATGCCCTGGTGGTCAATGTGACCTTGATGGATGTGACCGCAGAGAACGGCGCCACCGAGATGTGGCCCGGCACGCACTTAATCCCGATGAATGGGGGTCGCGTTATGGAAATAATGGAAGCGCAACGGCGCGAAGTCGTGCCGCCAGTGCGCGCCGTTTCCGGCAAAGGAAGCATTCTACTACGCGATATGCGCATGTGGCACCGGGGCGTCCCCAACCATTCCAATGTGGTGCGCCACATGATTGCCATGGTTCATACCATCAAGTGGATGCAACGGTCCACGCCGCTGCTCTTGAATAGTGGCGCCGAAACCGCCTTTGCCGACTACCCAGGCTTTGACCACAACGCCCAATTTACCGACCAGCCGCTGGAGTATCTGTTTACCCGCCCGCCGACGGTTGTGTTGCGTAATTCGTGATTCGTGGCCTTCGACAAGCTCAGGCCACGAATCACGAATTACGAATCACGAATCACATTGCAGCAATCACGTTGTACAAATCAATCATGGAGATGTTTATGGCTTATGTTGCTTATATCGCCATTGGCGGTGACGAAAAATTGCTCCGGTTTGACATGAACCCTACTGACGGGGCGCTCACCTTGCAGGAGGAGATCAAGTTGGCTGGAGCGCCGGGGCCGCTGGCGGTTGACCCGACGCAGACATTTCTCTATGTCGGGCTACGCTCGACCTGCCGGCTGGTCAGCTTCCAGATCGAGCAGGCAACCGGGCGGTTGCATCCCTTTGGGGAACCCGTGACGCTGGATACTGATCCTTGCTACCTATCAACTGACCAGACCGGGCGCTATCTGCTGGGGGCCTACTACCGGGGCGGCAAAGCGACTGTTCACCCGATTGCTGCCAAGGGAGAATTGGGGCCGGAAGCGGTTTGCACAGTGACGACCATGCCCTACGCCCACTGTATCCGCACCGACCCGACCAATCGCTTTGTCTTTCTGCCCCATGTGGCCGAGTCCAACGTGATTGTGCAGTTGCGCTTCGATGCCGCCACTGGTCAACTGACGCCCAACAGCCCCGCCCAGGTGACGCCGCCGCCAGGAACAGGGCCACGTCACTATGTCTACCACCCGACCAAAGCCATTGTCTACTTCTCAAATGAACAAGGGGGCAGCGTCACCGGCTACCATCTCGACCCGACGCAAGGGACGCTCACCCCCTTCCAGACGCTCTCCACCCTGCCGACAGGCTTTACCGGGAGCAATACCTGCGCCAAGATCCAGATCCACCCGGCCGGGCGCTTTCTCTATGTCTCGAATCGCGGACATGACAGCATTGCCGGCTTTGCGATTGATGGCAACGGCTATCTGACGGCGCTCGGTCAACAGCCTGCCGAACCGACCCCGCGCGCCTTTGGCCTCGACCCGACCGGGAATTTTCTCTATGCCAGCGGTCAGGGCAGCGGCAAACTCACGGCTTATCGCATTGACCAGGCCAACGGTCGCCTACAGGCGCTTGCCACCTATACCGTAGGTGAGCGCCCGATGTGGGTGATGGTGTTACGCTTATAAGTGCCGACAAATTGAGGCTTGACATTCAGTAGATTTCCTGTTATCCTGTTATGCAAATATTCGGATATTTGCATAACAGGATAAATCTTATGCTCTTTCAACCTTTTACTCAAATTCAGTCATCAACCGTAAGCACAAGCGTTGCTGTCGAACCGGTTTACAATGCTTTGCTCAGTCTCGCGCTCCTCACCGCTGATCTTGCTACCATCAAAGTAGAACCTTGGATCACGCAAACGGCAGCGCGCTTGACGCCGCAACAACGCCATGAGAACCGGCTTGTCTTTGAAGGGTTCGGACCGGCGTTGCTTCCTGTTGTCACCTATCCTGACTTCTCGGCTTACCTGGCGGCCTTGACCGCAGAAGCGCCCACAGCTTTGCTTGACCGGCTATTGCAACAGTTCGCACGGAGGCAGCCGCCAACCGCGGTTGATCAGCAGCGCTTTGTTCAGCAGGTGGACGCCGCTTATCCACTGAATCGGATAGATAAAACGCTCCTGGCTGAAGTCTATCAACTGCTCAATGAGCCGGTGACAATGCACCGTCTACTGACCACTCATCTGCGCACCCTGTGGGAGAATCACCTGGCCGCCGAATGGGAGCGGTCATCACGAAATTTGCAGAGCATGACCTACCTGCTCAACAAATGCACCTGGCCGACTACCTCCGCCCAGGATGCGATTCGCGCCTTCCTGCGCCGTCCGCTACCGGATGCGATCAGTGCGCAACTGGAGGGTGTTGAGCGGGTAGTTTTTGTACCGTCGCCTCATGTCCATCTCCATGCTGAACGCTTTGGCAGTCCAAACACCATTTGGATCTTTGCGTTGGCAAATTTCTGGACGCTGCCGCTGCGCACCGAGCCAATTCAGCGGACAGAGTTGCTCTCTCCCTTGAACGCCTTGGCCGATGAGACACGCTTGCACATTTTAGAACTGTTGGCGACCCACCAGGAGCTATTTGCCCAAGAATTGATCACCAAATTAGCGATCAGCCAGCCGACGGTCTCGCGTCATCTCAAACAGTTGCGTAGCGCCAATTTGATTACAGAGCAGCGGGGCAACGACGCCAACAAAAGTTATCAACTCAACGCTGAAGCCATTGAGCGGCTCTTTCACACCCTGATGCAGTTGCTCTCGACGGAAAATGCCGAACTAAATCAAAGTGATGCCCGCTTAACCCAACCGGCGGCGCTGCGGCGCTTTCTGGATCGCGACGCCCGTGTCACCACCTGGCCGAGCAAACAGAAGGATCAACAGCCAGTGCTAGAATATTTGAGCGGCAAGTTTTCGCTGGGGCAGGATTACACGGAAGCCCAGGTCAACGCGCTGTTGAACAGTTGGCACACCTATGGCAACCCGGCTTATTTACGTCGATCGCTGGTCGATGCCGGATTGTTACAACGCACACCGGATGGCGCACGCTACTGGCGGGCAGAAACACAGTAGGAACAACTGATGAATCAACTTGTTGAACTGGCCGACTTACTAAAACAGTACAACCAGATTGGCGCTCAAATTGCCGCCATCATTGGTCGCCCTGCCCAAATTGGTCACATTGGCGAATTCATTGCTGCACAAATCTTTGACATCGCACTTGAACCAGCAGCCAACGCCAAGGCGATTGACGGCAAATTCCGGGCAGGCGCGCTGACAGGGCATACGGTCAATATCAAATGGTATGCCAAACGCGAGAGTTGCCTTGACATTACACCTACCGCTTTACCGGATTACTATTTGGTGTTCGCTGGCCCGAAAGCCCAAGCAATGACATCACGCGGCGATAGTAGACCTTGGCTGATTCAGGCAGTCTATCTTTTTGAGGCAAGACAATTGGTAGCTGCGCTTCAAAAGCAAGGCATCAATATTGGGATCGCAACGAGTGTCAAGGCAGGGGTGTGGCAGGACGCCATGCTCTACCCACAGCAGCACTCCGCCCTGTATCCGCTATCCGACCAACAAAAAGTTATGCTTGCCCTCTTTACATAGTGGTATAATCCATCATAGCATATTGACTAGTAACAGAGCGTTTAGCGGACACGGAGTAGGTGCAATGCAACGATTGCCGATCGGGGAACAGGAATTTACACGACTGCGGGAGCGCAATGAGGTCTATGTTGACAAAACGCGGCAGATCTATGAATTAATGAACGCCGGTCGCTTTTTGTTTTTGTCACGCCCGCGCCGCTTTGGCAAGTCGCTGCTGGTCACGACCTTGGTAGAAATCTATCGCGGCAATCGTGACCTCTTTCAAGGCTTGTGGATTGAGGACAAAATCGATTGGCAGCCATACCCGGTGATCTTGATCAATTTCAACGGGATGGATTATCGCGAGCAGTCCCTAAGTGATGCCTTAGCCCAGTATATGGATAGAGTGGCAACGCAATATCAGATCACCTTACAGGGTGAACATTACAAAGAGAAATTCCAAGAGTTAATTGTACGTTTAGCGGAACAGAGTGTTTCCCAAGGCTTTGGCCCCAATCGGGTTGTTCTGTTGGTGGATGAATATGATAAGCCGATTACCGATCTGCTGGAAAACGATCAAAAGGTGCAGGAACATGTTGACACGCTAAAAAATTTCTATTCCGTTCTCAAAGCGCCGGAAGCCATTCATCTTCACCTCGTCTTTCTAACCGGGGTTTCTAAATATGGCAAAATTTCGGTCTTTTCTGATCTCAATAATTTGCTCGATCTGACGTTGGATACACGCTTTGCGACCCTGTTAGGCTATACGCAAACAGAATTAGAGCACTACTTTAGCGATCACATTGCCCGTTTATGTGTTACCCACGGTTTAAGCCAGGAAGCGATGTTGGCGCGAATTCGTTTCTGGTACGATGGTTATTCCTGGGATGGCAACCAGCGCGTCTATGTGCCTTTTTCCACATTGGTATTCTTAGAACAACAGCAATTTGCGAACTTCTGGTTTTCAACAGCCACCCCGACCTTCTTAATCAAATTGCTCAAACAAAAGAAGCTTCCAGCCACAGCATTGGCTGACGTGATTGCCGATCGCCGCTTACTCGAAAGTGCCGCGGTGGCTGACCTAAGACCCACTTCCCTGTTGTTCCAAACCGGCTATCTGACCATAAAATCTGTCCAATTTCGGCTGGGGCAGCCACGATACCGCTTAGGCTACCCCAACTTTGAAGTGGAACAAGCATTCCAACAATATTTGCTAGCTGACTATCTGGACATTTCTGTCGATCAACTGGTGGACTCGCTACTCGTCCGTTTAGAAGACGCACTTACCCAGCAAGATATCCCCCGCTTTATGCAGATTTTTCAGTCGGTCTTCGCCGGCATCCCTTACACCCTCTTTCTGGAAGAAGAAGCCTATTATCACTCGGTTGTGTATCTCGTATTGCGGCTACTCAACTTTCAGATCGACCCGGAAAAGTTGACCAACGTCGGGCGCATTGACGCCGTCTTGGTGCTAGACGATGTGATCTACATCCTTGAATTTAAGATGAGCACCGCCGACATTGCCCTCCAACAGATCCGTGACAAAGGCTATGCCCAGACATACCAGGGGAGCGGCAAGACCATCATTCTGGTGGGCATTGCCTTTGACAAGGAAAAGCGCAACATCACTGACTGGAAGAGCGAACGTGTACAAACACAGTGATCCACCAAGTGGAGAGCGCATAATCGCAAACCATCCATCCCGCAGTTGGAGCCAGCCGATGCCGCCTGGGCGGATAAGTGTCTGGCCGCTGCCCAAAGCCAATGAAACTGTCGAACTATGCTAACGTTACAAAACAACCAACTGACCGTTGAAATCCTCGACCCCGTCGCCGACCGTGCGCGCTTTGGCGTGCGCTACTGTACTGGCGGTTATATCTTTCAGATTCATGACGCCAACCACGGCCCCCTGCTCTCCGGGCCGACTTATCCCGCTAGCTTTAACTGGTTTGACGGCCAGGGCATCCCCGATGCTTTTAACCTGTCGCCGCTGAAAACGAGCGAGAGCGAACCGGTGGCGCTGATCCTGGGCATCGGCCGCTGTGATCTCACCGCCAAAACCATCGAGGAGTTCTGCCAATGGCAAGTCAGCCAGCGTGACAATGCGCTTCACTTCACGACCCAACAAAGCTTTGACGAGTGGAGCGTGACGCTGAAACGCACGGTAACGCTGCTGAACCGCACGGTACGTTCGGACACAACCGTGCATTGTACAGGGCGCCGACCTATACCGGTACGCTGGTTTCCCCACCCCTTCTTTCCGCAATTGCCGGCGGGCAATGACGAGTTGCTGAAACTCAACATCCCCGTTAGCTTTCCCGAAAGCCCGGCTTATATGCAGGCGGCGAATGGTTTTATCAACCGCAAGGGCTGGCCGTGGACCGCCGGCTACTTCCAGGGGCTGGATCACAATGCCGCCAGCAATCTGATCATCATTCAGCGCCACCCACAACTGGGGCAACTGACCGCCACCTGTAGCTATGCACCTGATTTCTTCCCGATTTGGGGCAACCAGCATACGTTTTCCTGGGAGCCATACTTGGAGCGTACAGTCGCTAGTGGTCAACAAGTAAGTTGGCGGATCGACTACGACTTCTAAAGCAAAGAGGAGTCACGCAGTTGCGCAGAAGTTCGACTTTTGATAAAAGTCGAACTTCTCTGGCCGCCACACTTCGTGCAAAATGACAGGCTAGGCTGACGAACGCGCCGCTTTTCGGCACGCCACCAACGAGATAAATTCATAGACCAGATTGGCGGCCAGCAGACAGGTTGTCCCACCCACATCATAGGGGGGCATTACCTCAACCAGATCAAAGCCGACAAAGTTGACCCCTACCAGCCCACGCACCAATTGTTGGCTCTGTGCGCTGGTAAAGCCGCCTACCTCCGGCGTTCCCGTGCCGGGGGCGAAGGTCGGATCGACAAAATCAATGTCAAAGGAGAGATAGGCCGGCCCCGCGCCCACCCGTGCGCGCACGCGGCGGATCGCTTCCGCCATGCCGATCTGGTGCAGTTCCGGCCCATCAATGAGCAACATTCCTGCCGCGGTCGTCATGTTATAATCGTCCGGGCCATAGAGCGGACCGCGTAGCCCCACTTGGCTCGACCGTGCTGTGTCGATCAAGCCCTCTTCCAGCGCCCGGCGAAAGGGAGTGCCATGCGTATCCTTGCCGCCAAAGTAGCCATGCCACAGGTCGCTATGCGAATCAAAATGCACCAGCGCCAGCGGCCCATGCACCTGCGCCGCCGCCCGTAGCAAGGGTAACGAAACCGAATGGTCGCCCCCCAGGAAGATTGGTGTCGCCCCACTCTGAAAGAGCGTCAGCGCGCCCGCGGTGATCAACCCATGTGATTCGGGCAGGTAGCCGGGGATGGTCGAAAAATCGCCATAGTCCACCCCAGAGCAGTGGTCAAAAATATTGACCTGCAGCGCCGGGTTATACGGCCGCAGCAGCACCGATTGGTCGCGAATCCCTGCCGGCCCAAAGCGCGCGCCGACGCGATAAGTGCCGCCGGTGTCAAAGGGCACGCCGACAATGGCAAAATCGACGCCGGTCAGATCCGTGACATGGGGCAGCCGCATAAAGGTGCGAATCCCCGAATAGCGGGGGTAGACCATGGCGTCAAGTGGTTGATAGTGCGGTTTGGTTGACATCGTAACCTCAGTAAGGTATCAAACTGCTCCTGGCGAGTCCGTGACTCGCCCCCACAACCAGGCAAAGCTGCTCCTGGCGAGTCCGTGACTCGCCCTGGGCTGGGGCGAGTCACGGACTCGCCAAGAGCGGAGTGGTCATTGTGGGCGCCTACCAGCGATGGGTCAGGCGTTGCGCCACCGTTGCAAATTCTCCGCCATACGTGGTCCGGCCGGCAAGGCGCCGGGGACAAACGGCTCCCCCGTCACCAGCTCATAGGTGCGGATATAGCGTTGGGCCGCCGCCACCCGTAGCGCGTCGGGCATGGGAAACGGCTCGCCTTCGCCCCGGTAGCCGTGGGCGGCATAGTAGAGGCGGATAAACTCCTTGTCAAAATTCTCCGGCTCTTCCCCGCCGGCATGACGATCAGCATAACTATTGGCAAGCCAGAAGCGGCTGGAATCGGGCGTGTGGACTTCGTCGATCAAGAACACTTGGCCATCTTCTGTCACGCCAAATTCATATTTGGTATCGACCAGAATCAAGCCGGCGCGTTGGGCAATGGCCTGGCCGCGCTGAAAGAGCGCAATGGCCGCCGCACAAATTTCCTCCCATTGGCGCGCCGGGACTAAGCCCATTGCCACCACTTCGGCGCTGGTGATCCGTTCATCATGGCCGCCGTCACTCGCCTTGGTTGTCGGTGTAATAATCGGCGTCGGCAAGGGGTCATTTTTGTGCAAGCCATCGGGAAAGTCAATGCCATAAATCGTACGCTCGCCTTGGCTGTAGCGATACCAGAGCGCCGTCGAAGTGACGCCGGTGATATAGCCGCGCACAACCACTTCGACGGGCAGCGGTTGACAGCGGCGGGCAACGGTCACATTCGGGTCGGGCACAGCGAGCAAATGGTTCGGAAGAATGTCCTGGGTTTGGCGAAACCAGAATGCGGCCAGTTGATTGAGCACCTGTCCTTTGTAGGGCACCGCTCCCAAAATGCGATCAAAGGCGGAGAGGCGGTCGGTCGTCACCAAGAACAAGCGCCCGGCTTGCTCATAAATATCACGCACCTTCCCGCTCCGCTTGGGGCCAAGAAAAGCGAGATCGGTGGTCGTCAGCGTCATTGCCAGTGCGGCTTGCAGTTGTTCTTCGGTCAGCATCACAGATTCCTTATTTGTCAGGACTTACGCAAGACGCCGGGCACCCAGCGGGTTCCCGCGCCATCCTGGCGGCAAGAGGCGTGCCGCCAGGATGGCGGCGTTCCCAGGAAAGATTCGTCTTGCGCAAGTCCTATTTGTTACGAAAACAATTCATTGCCTCTCATCTTACCGGATCACCACCTGATTAACAACTTTACCTACAAGTCTTCGCGCGCGTAATTACCTGAAATCTTTGACCAGTTTGGGCATCCCGCCAAGTTGAGGTACAATGCCATCCAGCAATTTAACCCGACAACGAGACAAAATCCACTATGGCACAACCTGATCTGCGCGTTGACAGTCTGGTTCTTTACAAGAATCGACCGGCGCGCATAACCACAACTGGCGACAAAAAAATCGATATTCAAACTGAAGCCGGCCCTGTAAGTGTGCGCCCTAAGGATGTCACCTTGCTGCACCCCGGCCCGCTGCGCTCCTTTAGTGAATTGCGCCCGCTCCAGGGGGAGGTGATGGCGGCCTGGGAATTGTTGGCCGGCGCGCTCACCGCGGTGGCGGAGCTGGCCGAACTGGCCTTTGGCAGCTATACGCCACAGAGCGCCTGGGCCGCCTGGCAACTGGTGGAGGATGGCCTCTACTTCAGCGGCGCGCCGGACACCATCACTGTTCACGATGCGGCCAAAGTGGCCGCCATCCAGGCCCACCGCGACGCCAAAGCCGCGGAGGAGCGCGCCTGGCAAGCCTTCCTGGCGCGCATGAAAGCGCATACCTATGCCCCTGAAGACGAACGTTACCTGGGCGATGTTGTTGCCGTAGCTCTGGAACAGCGGGAGCAGAGCCGGGTGCTCCGCGCCTTGGGACAGAGTGAAAACCGGGAGCAAGCCCACACCCTGCTCCTCAACATCGGCTATTGGGCGGAGACCTTCAATCCCTATCCCCAGCGGCTAGGCGTGCCGACCACACAACCCATGCTTGACTTACCCGCGCTACCGGATGAACCCCGGCGCGATCTCACCCATCTCCCTGCCTTTGCCATTGATGACACCGACGCCACCGACCCCGACGACGCCATCAGTTGGGAGAATGGTCGCCTTTGGGTGCATGTGGCCGATGTCGCGGCGCTGGTGCCGCCCGGCAGCCCGGTGGACGAAGAGGCGCGGGCGCGGGGCGCCAACCTCTATCTGCCCGAAGGCACAATTCACATGCTCCCCATGGCAGCGACGGCGGCGTTAGGGCTGGGGCTGCAGGAAGTATCACCGGCGCTCTCCTTTGGCATTGACTTTGCCGAGGATGGGGCCGTGGCGCAGGTGGCGATCATGCCCAGTTGGGTGCGCGTCACGCGGCTCACCTATGACGAAGCCGAGAGCCGGCTGGCGGAAGCGCCCTTTGCTCAGCTTTACGCCTTGGCGGAACGCGCCATCACCCGCCGCTGGGCTAGTGGCGCCATTGAGTTGGAATTACCCGAAGTGAAGGTGCGTATCGTCGAGGGGCAGGTGGTGATCAAGCCGTTGCCTCCCTTGCGCAGCCGTACACTGGTGCGGGAAGCGATGTTGCTGACCGGTGAAGCCGTGGCGCGCTATGCCCTCGACCACACGCTGCCGATCCCCTTTACGACCCAAGATGCCACCGACGAAGCACGCGCCCAAACGCCCAAGACGCTTTCCGACATGTTTGCCCTGCGCCGGTTGTTAAAGCCCAGTCAGCAGAAGAGTGCGCCCAGCCCCCATGCCGGATTGGGCATGGCCCTCTACTGCCAGGTCACCAGCCCGTTGCGCCGCTACACCGATCTGTTGATTCATCAGCAACTGCGCGCCCATTTGCGGTGCGCAGCAGCCGGCAGTGATGCGCAACCAGCCGGCGCCAGCCCGCTAGATGCACAGATGGTGATGGAACGGTCCGCCGAGGCAAGCAACAGTGCGCGCCCGTTGCGGACGGTGGAACGGCTCTCGAATCAACACTGGAAGTTGGTCCATTTGCGGCGCAACCCGACATGGGCAGGCGAGGGGATCGTCGTCGAAAAGAATGGCGCCCGTAATCTCGTCCTCCTCCCCGCATTGGACTTGGAGACTGAAATTTACGGGCGCCCGGATCTGGCGCTTGATAGCGTTCTCCCCCTGAGTGTCAGCGAAGTCAACCTGCCCCAGTTGGAAGCGCGCTTTCAGATTGTGCGGTGATTTGTAGGGGCGCCCGCAAGGGGACGCCCCTACGGTTTACTTCGTCCGAATTAGCGGTAGGAAGGAGCGAATCGCGCCCGGTTCCCGATCTGGTTCCAGACCGGTGCCGGTTTGGAAGATCCCGGCGTCCCAGCGTAGATCGGTGACAAAGCTGGGCAGCGTAAAGACGGCGGTGCGCTTGGTGTTCGGGTCGATGTCGCTATCTTTCTCATCGTCCGCCGTGGCGTTTTGCGGGCTAACCGTGAAGTTGGGCGGAATGACAAATTCAATGTAGTAGTTGCCCGGATCAACACCAGAGAAGAGATATTTGCCGTTGGAAGCGGTTTGCGTCTCTCTAACCAGCGTGTTGGTATCGGCATTGAAGAGCCGCACCGTCACACCAGGGAAGCCATTCTCGCCCGCATCCTGAATCCCATTCTTGTTGAGATCAAACCAGACAAAATCGCCAACGTTGGCCGAAGCGGTAGACGAGAGACCCACCAGACCAGCATCCCAACTCAGGTCCGCCTCGCCGGAGGTGAGAACAAAGGGATCGGTCTTCTGCGCTTCGCCGCGCGGATCGGTGATGTTGGGGTCAGAAATTGGATCGCTGTCGATCTCATCATTATTACCCACGTTCGGCAGTGTCCAGACACCTTCGGGGAAGGGATTGATAAAGACGATGTAATAGGTGCCCGGCGGCAGGTCGGTAAAGAGATATTTGCCGCCATTACTGGTCACAGTCTCGCTGATCAAGGTGTTGGTCGTGGCGTCATAGAGTTGCACAATGATGCCGTCGATACCGATTTCCCCTGAATCTTGGATGCCATTCCCCCCCTCGATCTCGGCAGGCGTTGTGCCATCGGGGTCAATATCGCCAAAGACAAGGTTGCCGACCGAAGCCGGTTTGTAACCGAGGTAATGGCTCGGATCCTTGCTGGTGACCGGCGGGCCGACCGGCGGCGTCCCAACCACTGTGCCCATGTTCGCATACTGCCCTTCCACCGCCACGCCGGCGCCGGTGCAGGTCATGCTCTCCTGCGGCAGGAGGACGGTCTTGGGACAGGTGACCACCACCCCTTTGTCGTCAGTGACGTTGACCTGGGCGAGGGTGACATTGCCGGTATTGGTCACAATATAGGTCCAGGTGACGGCGCCGCCAATCGGGATCTTTGGCCCGGTGGGGGTGTCGGCATCTTCGCCATTGGTATACTTCTTGATCACAATGGCCGGCGCGGCGCCAAAGTAGTGGCTCGGATCGGTGCTGGTGACCGGCGGGCCGGACGGCGGAATACCGGTTACAGCGCCGATATTGGCATACTGACCAGCCACGGCTACCCCGGCGCCGGTGCAGGTCATGCTCTCCTGGGGTTGAAGGGTGGTCTTGGGACAGGTGACAGCCACCCCTTTGTCATCCGTCACCGTCACCGGGTTCAGCGCCACATTGCCCGTATTGGTGACAATATAAGTCCACGTTACAGCGCCGCCCGGCGGAATGAAGGGGCCAGTGGGCGTGTCGGCGTCTTCACCGTTGGTGTATTTCTTGATCGCAATCGCCGGGCCGTTGCCAAAGTAGTGGCTGGGATTGGTGTCGGTGACCGTCTGGCGGGGGAAGACCACGCCGATCTGGGTTATACCGGTGACACTACCGATATTGGCGTATTGGCCGACCTGGGCAACGCCGGTCGCCGTACAGGTCAGACTATCGCCGGGGCCGAGAATGGTTCCTGGCGGCGGGCAGTTGCTCAAACCGCCGGGGCCGATCAAACCAACTTTGTCATCGGTGAGGATGAGATCGGTCAAGGTAATAGAACCGGTGTTGGTGATAATGTAAGTCCAGGTCACCTGGCTGCCGGGTGGCACAACCGGGCCGGTGGGTGTATCGGCATCTTCGCCATTGGTGTATTTGCGCAGGTTGATAAAGGCGGGTGCGGTTAAACAGGCCAGCGCTTCATAGTCCATGTGACCGACAGGGAAGGCGCCTACCCGCGTCGCCTGCGCCGTGGTCTTATCAAGAATAAAGAGTTGGTTCTTGTCATTGTTATCAGGCCCGTTGTCACCGGTGCTGCCATACAACTGACCATCATTAAAGAAGGACAACCCTTCAATGTCATCCACTACCTGGCCAGCCAACGCCGGGTTGGTCGGATAGGGGTTGGGATAGCGAAATTCGCCCACAGGTGTGGTGGCGCCGGTCTGTCGGTTGATGATCACCAAAACGCCGCCGGAGCCCCCGCTATTGGCTGCGCCATACATCACATCGTCCACTGGATCGATGGCAATATCATCCAAATCGGCCAGCGTCTGGCCATTGGAAACGGTGGGTTGAATTTCCACATAATCCTGACCGGCGCCGAAAGCATTGGCCACCAACGCGCCCGTAACCGGGTTGATCTGGAACAGCAGATCGGGCCGACTACCGCGCCGTTGCACCCCCCAGAGGATGTTATTACCCACATCATAGAACAACCCGTCGGCGTCACTCATGGTCACATTGCCTTGCGCCCCGTTCCCGGCGCCAATGGGTTGTGGCTTGGCCGTAAACACCCCGGTATTTAAATCAAGCGTGCCTAGTTGACCGCCGTTATTGGCGTAAAGCGTTCCCATTGGTCCAAAGGCAATCGCTTCAATCCCTTGGGTGCCGGTCAGGCCGATGACAGTGGTTTGGCCATTGGTTCGGTTCAGGCGAACCAAGGCATCCTGGGCATCGGCGTTACCGCCGCCGAGACTGCGCTCATCCGCCACGGCAAAACACTGTTGGGTAATATCATAGGGCGTAACCGGACTTTGGGCTTTGACCGATGATGCGCCAGCCAGGGCGGTCAGCAGGATGGTGCTGATAACAACGCCTAGCAGAACAATGATTCGATGATAACTCTTGCCAGACATTTTTGACATTAACATGCTCCTATCAGGTGGTAAGTACAACATAACTGTACATTGCACTACATGATCGTATCCTGTGTACTGCAGATACGATCAAACACTATAGGGTTCGGCGAGCAGGCATGAATCAGTGCGGAAAGAGAGAGCAACAGCCAGTCAAACCCCGGAAAAACCTACACGATGAGAACCTATAAAAGAGAACCTATAAAAGAGAACCTATAAAAGAGAACCTATAAAAGAGAACCTATGAAATAAACGGAGGTTGCAATGATTTTTATAGATAATCGATTGATTTGTCTGTAATTCTTTGCACCGAGAAGCTACAGCAAAATCATGAGTCTCATTATAAAAAACTCTACCACAAAAGTTTTGCAGTAGAGCTACGATTATTTTACCTGACTCCTACATTCATCTCAATAGAAAGCAGTAGAAAATCCGCTAAATGTACTAGGAATATATCATAGTAGACGAATAAACGGTATGACTAAATGCTGACAATCTTGTCAACATATCGCCTTCCCAATAACAAAAGCGACGACTAAATGGTGTTCACTTCTAATCGCACGCATCGGAACTCGGCAGGGTAGCGCCAGAGGCAGCCTTGGCACGTACAGCTAACTTTAAAATAAAAAAAGGATGGTCGCCGGCCCTAACCGTGACCATCCTTTTTTTGATCCCTTTACAAAAACTTACGCCAAGACCATTTCCCTCGTTTGCTCAATCTGACCAATCTGCACCGTGGTTCGTAGGAGCGCATCGGGGTTGAGGCTCAACGAATCGATCCCTTCTGCCACCAGGAAGCTGGCAAATTCAGGGTAATCGGACGGCGCCTGGCCACAGATGCCAACCTTACGCCCGTAGCGGTGGGCGACCCGAATCAGTTCGGCACAGGAGCGGCGCACCGCTTCATCCCGTTCGTCAAAGAGCGACGCAATTTGCGACGAATCGCGATCGACGCCCAGGGTCAACTGGGTGAGGTCATTCGAGCCAATCGAGAAGCCGTCAAACAACTCGGCAAAGCGGTCGGCCAGGACAATATTGGATGGAATTTCAGCCATCACATAGACTTCAAGCCCATCTTTGCCGCGCGGCAATCCCTCTTCGGCCATCACATCCAGCACCCGCTGTCCCTCCGCCGGTGTACGGCAGAAGGGCACCATTACCACCAGGTTAGTCAGGCCAAATTCTTCGCGCACCCGTTTGATGGCGCGCACTTCCAGGACAAAGCCTTCCTTGTAATCAGAGTGATAGTAGCGACTGGCGCCGCGCCACCCTAACATCGGGTTCGCTTCAATCGGTTCAAAAGCTTGACCGCCCACCAGGTGGGCATACTCGTTGGTCTTAAAGTCAGAGAGCCGCAGAATCACCGGCTTCGGATAGAAGGCGGCGGCGATAGTGCCGATGCCTTGCGCCAGTTTATCAACAAAGAACTCCACCTTATCGGCGTAGCCGGCGGTGACGGCATCGACTTGTTGCTGCACTTCGATCGGCAGCGTGGCATAGCGGGTCAACGCCAGCGGGTGAACCTGCACCCAGTTGGCAAAGATAAACTCCATCCGCGCCAGACCGACGCCGTCATTCGGGATAGCGGACTCTTTGAAGGCGATCTCCGGGTTGCCCACATTCATCATGATCTTGGTGTGAGGCCGGGTGGTTGCGCTGACATCAACCCGTTCGACCACAAAAGGCAACTGGCCGGCATAGACGCGCCCGGTCTCCCCTTCGGCGCAACAGACCGTTACCGGTTGGCCGGTGGTGAGCAGATGGGTCGCCTCATTGGTGCCGACAATGGCCGGAATGCCCAGTTCACGGGCGACGATGGCGGCATGGCTGGTGCGCCCGCCGCGGTTGGTGATGATCGCCGCAGCCTTCTTCATAATCGGTTCCCAGTCGGGGTCGGTAATGTCCGTGACCAGCACTTCGCCGGCCTGGAAATCGCGAATGTGAGCGACGGTCGGGATGACGCGCGCCTGCCCAACGGCAATCTTGTCACCGACAGCCAACCCTTCGACCAGCACCTTGCTATGTTCCTGTAAGGTGTAGGTTTCAATAGCGTTCAGATGGTTCTGGCTGTGGACAGTTTCGGGGCGGGCTTGTACAATAAAGAGTTCACCCGTGCGGCCATCCTTCGCCCATTCCACATCCATCGGGCAGTCAACGCACCGCTTGGCGCTGTAATGCTCCTCAATCAACATGGCCCACTTGGCCAGTTTGAGAACATCCGGCTCACTGACCGAGAAGCGCCGGCGCTCGGCATCGGCGACGGGAACGTTCTTCACCAATTTGTTGCCGGACTCGTCATAGACCATGCGCAATTCTTTTGACCCCAGCCGCTTCCAGATCAACGGCTTGAAGCCTTGTCTGAGCGTCGGCTTGAAGACATAGAACTCGTCCGGCGCCACGCGACCCTGCACCACATTTTCACCCAAGCCGTAGGCCGAGGTGACAAAGACCACATCACGGAAGCCGGTTTCGGTATCCAGCGTGAAGATGACACCGCTAGAGGCCAGGTCGGCGCGCACCATCTTTTGCACACCGACGGACAGGCCCACTTCTAATTGACCAAAGCCCATATCGGCGCGATAGCTGGTGGCGCGCGGGGTGAAGAGGCTGGCGAAGCATTTCTTGACCGATTCCAGCACCATCGCTTCGCCGCGCACATTCAGATAGGTCTCTTGCTGGCCGGCAAAGCTGGCGGTGGGCAGATCCTCGGCGGTGGCGGAAGAGCGCACGGCCACATCGGTCGCGCGGGCGCCATATTGCTGGCTCAGTTCATGGTAGCAGGTGAGAATCTCGGTGCGCATATCGTCGGGGAATTCGCCTGTGAGGATCAAGCGACGAATGTCGGCGGTGCGTTGGAGCAGATCATCAACATTATGGATGTCGAGATCGCGCAAGATGTTGCCGATTTCATTTTCCAATTCGTTGTATTGCAAGAAGGCGCGATAGGCTTGCGCCGTGATGGCAAAGCCATTGGGAATCTGGATCCCTTTGGGCGTCAACTCCCGCACCATTTCGCCCAAGCTGGCATTCTTGCCGCCCACTTGGGGCACATCCGCAATCGTCAGTTCATTGAACCAGCGAATCCATTGCATAGAATACCCCCTTGTATTCTCAGTAGTCCACAGTCGCATAGTCCAGAGTCCATTGATGTAAGCCATGGGGCGCTGCGAGCTACTGCTTTTTGATTGCATTCGCTATCGATTTTTCAGTAGATCACAACATGGACGGCGCGCCAAAACAAGTGGCGCCCCTCCCGATTAGCCGTGATCTACTGACGTTGGCGGCCTCGCCGTTGAAACCGCTGCCCCAAGCATACCGCGGGTTGCTGCTCATGACGCTGACCAGGTGGGGAGTCTATCCCCTGGTTAGCTGGGGAGTTCTCTAGTCCGTAGTCCAGAGTCCACAGTCTTACGTCAGCTAGTCCGACTCCGGACTCTGGACTACGGACTACGGACTACCGACGACGCGATTGGCTTCGAGACGGAGCGCACCGGGAAGGAATTGTTCAATGACCCAAGCGTTGGTGGTGATGTGGCCGGTGGTGTGGGCAAAGGTGTAGTAGCCGCCAAAGAGGGCGACCCAGACCATGAGGTTGTCAGCCGTGTGGACATCGACCGTGCCGGCGGCGGCGACTTCGCTTTGCAAGGCGGCGGCGGCTTCTTTGCCCACTTGTTCCGAGGATTTGTCCCGTTCACCTAAGGCGTCGGCGCCCAGGCGGGTGTGGGCAAATTCGGCAACGGCTGTCACTGCGGAGCCGGGGGAGCGGCCATCGACATACTGGATATTGCTCTCCGGCAATGGCTTGGCAAAGATGGTGGTAAAGGCGGCGGCTTGGCGGGTCGCCACCCGTTTTTCGCGCAATTGTTTGCCGGCGATTGATAGCACGCGCACCCGTTGCAGGGGGCCGCGTTCCGGTAGCGCCAGTGGTGGAAACCTTGTGACTTGGTTGCGCCAGCCGCTCTGGTCAAAATGGGGCGTGACCGCCACCCGCACCCGTCCGCCGCCGACCGGGTAAAAGCCATGTTGGTCAATGGTCAGGCTTAGTTCGGCGGCATAGGGGCGGAGAAAGGGCAACAGCACCGCTTCCCAGAAATGGATCGTCATGGCGCCGCGGACATCGGTGCCGCCGGTGACGGTAAAGGTGATCGGCTCGCCCAGAAAGCAGGCCACCGGCAACAAAGTTTGCAAAAAGAGGGGGATGGCGCCGGCGGTGCCGATGTCAAATTGGTAGTTGCCACCTTTGAGCGGCGCCGGCGTAAAGCTGACTTGCAATGAGCCGGCGGTTGCACCCGTCACTGTGACCGGCCCCATCTGCCGTAACGCCTGGATGATATGGAGATGCTGCGGCTTCAGCCCTGGGTTGGGACGACCGGCGCGAATATTTTCGATCCGAAAGGGTTGGTCAGTTAAAAGGCTGAGCAAGAGCGCCGTGCGCAGAATCTGCCCGCCTCCTTCGCCATAGGCGCCATCAAGAATGATCATCAGGGTTCCTTACTCGCCAGTTTCAACCCGTTGCCGGGGCATTGGCAAGCGAATCAGCCTGCGCTCCGGTGACTGAAGACGCAGATGTTTATGGATGCGGTAGACAAAGTAGGCCAGCCCGGTTGTTAGGGTCAACCCCGCCGGCGCCAGAATGGCGCCAAAGGTATAGAGCCGAAAGAGCGTCGTGCCCACAATTCCCCCCAGATAGAAATGGACAAAGACAATGCTCAATAACAAGAACTGGCGGCCATCGACACGGCGGCGGGCCAGAAAATTGCCGACAAGCGACCCCAGATCCGAGACAACGCCGGTCATGTGGGTGGTGCGAATAGCGTTGCCGCTGTAAGTCGCCACCATGGCATTTTGCAGACCACAAGCCGCCGAGGCAAAGAGTTCGCCTTCCCGAATGCCACGGACGAAGAGGTGATAGGAAAGCAAGAGCAGTCCGCTTTCGATGATCAACGCCAGACCATAGCGCCGGCCAAGGCGCAGGTGTTCATTACCGATGACAAGGCCGCTGATAATGGCGCCGGCGCCAAAGGCCATGATCAAGCCGGTGCTGAGAAAATAGGCCGTAAAGTCACCGGAAGCCAACGCAATGGCGCTGCGCGTCAGCGTACCAGTCACATGGGTGACGGCATTGTGTGAAAAGCCAGAGAAAGCCACCGCATTAATCAACCCCGCCGAAAGCGCCAGCACCGCTGCGCCCACCCAAATCCAACCAGGAAGTTGTCGAATCATTCGTCACGATTTTCTGTACTGTCATGCTGACAGGTCGTGTGTCCCTGTCCATTGAAAAATGCGCCCGATCAGCAAGGTGATGAACATTGGTGAGCGCGGCTTGATGGGGTTGATTGTAGCATAAGGCACAAAACCGTCAAAGTCATTGATTAGCAGCCCGATCCCCGGTGACAAATGCCACTGGCACCACTATTGATTGATAACTTTAAGGATGGTCGCCGGATCTTTTTGAATCAGATGCAAAAGCGCTAAGGCTGGGCCACGCGGAACCCGATCGCCACGTTCCCAGTGGCGTAGCGTCCCTAGATTGATGCCAAAAGTTACAGCAAATTCTTCTTGTGTCATCCCCACCTTTTTGCGAATGCTTTTTACATCAACGGTAACCGGTTTAAATACGCGAGCCTGTGCTGTGTTGCCTTCTGCAAACTCAATCGCTTCCTCTAATCCCCTTTTAATGCTTTCAAAAAGTTGACTCATAATAATTTTCTCCGATATGACGTTAGCAATAGTCGCGCTACCACAGGTAGGTAATTAACTTTTCCTGTTCATCCTCGTCTAACAGATCTTGCACCTGACGTCTGAACTCGGCTAACTCAACAATGGTGATATTCATACAGGTAGAGTAATCCACTGGCTTACAATTGTCAAGTCGAGTCACACATTGAGTATGAATCAAAGGCAGTCTACAACAGAGGTTGTCTTTGCTGCCCAAAGATGATACTATTGCAAGCAACGCACCCCGATTCAACTCGACACACCATTCACCAATCAGGAGTTCTGATATGACGATAACCCAACAAACGCTCCCCGTGGACACGACCGATGCCGGCATCTATGAGATCTACACCAAAGCCGCCGGCCCCGAAGGCGCGCTGCCGCTTGACCCGGAACTGTTGCTCAACGCCCCTAGCGGCGATCTCTTTGCCCTGAGCCAGAATGTGGGCATGGGCTGGAACCCCGATATGCTCCGGCGCAAGGAGTTTTTGATCCTCAGCACCCAGGGCGGCATCCGCGCCCCCGACGGCACACCGATTGCCTTGGGCTACCACACCGGCCACTGGGAAGTGGGTCTGCTCATGCAAGCCGCCGCCAAAGAGTTTACTGCCGAAGGGGCTATCCCCTTTGCCGGCTTTGTCACCGATCCCTGTGATGGCCGCAGCCAGGGGACGACCGGCATGTTTGACAGCCTGCCCTATCGCAATGACGCCGCGCTTGTCCTGCGTCGTCTGGTGCGCTCCCTGCCGACGCGCAAAGGAATCATGGGCGTCGCCACCTGTGACAAAGGCTTGCCGGCCATGTTGATCGCGCTGGCCGCGCAACATGATATGCCGACCATTCTCGTCCCCGGCGGCGTCACCCTGCCCGCCGAAGATGGCGAAGATGCCGGCAAGGCGCAGACCATCGGCGTGCGCTATGCCCACGGCTTGATTACCCTGGAAGAAGCGGCGGAGATCGGTTGTCGCGCCTGTGCATCGCCGGGTGGTGGTTGCCAATTCTTAGGCACGGCGGCGACCAGCCAGGTTGTCGCTGAAGCCTTTGGCATGACCCTAGTCCATTCGGCGCTGGCGCCCTCCGGTCAACCGATCTGGCTTGATATTGCCCGTCGTTCGGCCACGGCGCTCATGCACCTGCAAGCCAACGGTTTGAAAACCAAAGATATTTTGACCGAAGATGCGCTGCACAACGCAATGGTCGTCCATGCAGCCTTTGGCGGCAGCACCAACCTGCTGCTCCACATCCCCGCCGTCGCCTACGCCGCTGGCCTGCCCCGTCCCACGGTCAACGACTGGCAACGGATCAATGCGCTGGTGCCACGCCTGGTTGACGCCCTGCCGAATGGGCCGGTCGGCCACCCCACAGTGCAGGTCTTTATGGCCGGCGGCGTACCGGAGGTGATGCTCCATCTGCGTGAACTGGGATTGTTGCGGCTGAATGCACTCACCGTTCATGGTCGCCATCTGGATGGTCTGCTGGACGAATGGCAAAAGAGCGAACGGCGCAAACGGGTGCGCGACATCCTCTTCGCGCAGGATGGCATCGACCCCGACAACGTGATCATGAACCCCAAAGCCGCCCGCGAACGGGGCTTGACCAGCACCGTCACCTTCCCGGTCGGCAACCTTTGCCCGGAAGGGTCGGTGATCAAAAGCACGGCCATCAACCCTAGCGTGATCGACCCTGATGGCGTCTACCGCAAGATTGGCCCGGCCCGTGTCTTTACCACCGAACGGGCGGCGATGGCCGCGGTCAAAGGCACCGGCCCCGATAAGAAGGTGCAGCCGGGCGATATTATTGTCCTGGTCGGGCGCGGGCCAATGGGCAGCGGCATGGAGGAAACCTACCAGTTGACCGCTGCGCTCAAGCACATGGATTGGGGCAAGGAAGTTGCGCTGATCACCGATGCCCGCTTTAGCGGCGTCAGCACCGGCGCCTGTATCGGCCACATGGGGCCGGAAGGGCTGGCCGGCGGCCCCATCGGTCGCGTGCGCGAGGGGGACACGATCCAGATCCTTATCGACACCGTCAACCTGACCGGCAGCGTCGATCTCATCGGCCACAATGGGCAACGCTACAGTCCCGCCGAGGGCGCCCAAGTCCTCGCCGACCGCAGCCCACTCCCCACCATGCGCCCCGACGAAAAGCTGCCCGACGACACCCGCCTCTGGGCCGCCCTGCAAAACGCCAGCGGCGGCACCTGGACGGGGTGTGTCTATGATGTGGACCGCATTATCGAATTGCTGGAAGCGGGCAAACGCGCACTGTCAACAAATTCCGGGAACGGATTGAACGGACACTAGAACGGATTCTTTCCCTAGCCCCTGCGCTTGCTCGTCACGACGGTCGCCGTCGTGATGCAGGCTGGACGCTCTGCGTCCCTTGCATACCCTGAATAAGGGAGAGACAAATTTTTCACACGGATAGGAAGAAGCACGGATGATAAAAATTCGATCCGTGCTTCTTCCTATCCGTGTGAAAAAAGCTGTTCGCGGCTGACGCAAACGTTGAATTGGGCACCTACGAAAACAAGAAAGCAGAATTTTTTATGAATGGCGCGCATAGTCTGATCCAAACGCTCGTCAACGGCGGCGTAGATACTTGTTTTACCAACCCCGGCACTTCCGAAATGCACTTTGTCGCCGCCGTCGATAAAGTGCCGGCCATGCGGACGCTTCTCTGTCTCTTCGAGGGCGTCTGCACCGGGGCAGCGGATGGCTATGCACGCATGGCAGGGAAACCGGCGGCAACGTTACTTCATCTGGGGCCGGGGTTGGGCAATGCCTTTGCCAATCTGCACAACGCCCGGCGCGCCCACACACCGATGATCAACATTGTCGGCGACCACGCCACCTATCACCTGCGTCACGATGCGCCGTTGACCAGCGACATTGTCTCGGTGGCGCGACCGGTGTCGGGCTGGGTGGAGGCGTGTCGCGATGCGGCCAGCGTACCGGCCACCGCAGCCGCCGCCATTGCCGCTGCCCAGCAACCACCTGGTCAAATCGCCACCCTGATTCTGCCGGCGGATTGCGCTTGGGGCGAAAGTGTGGAAGCCGCCGCAGCCCCGCCAACACCCCAACGGGCCACAGTTGACAGCGCCCGCATCCAAGAAATCGCTCGCTTACTCACCAACGGCCAGTCTACTGTCTTCCTCATCGGCGGGTTGGCGACAAGCCAGGAAGGGCTGTGGCTGGCCAGCCGCATTTGCCGGGCGACGGGGGCGCGGTTGATTAGCGAATGGTCAAATGCACGGACACGGTTGGGGGCCGGTTCGCCGGTCTTTGAGCGGGTGCCCTATGCGATTCCTCATGCCCGGAACATGTTGGCCAACGCCAAACAGGCCATCCTGGTCGGGGCGCGACCGCCGGTCGCCTTTTTTGCCTATCCCAACCAACCCAGCACTATGCTGCCAGAGGATAGCCAGATCTACACGTTGGCGACACTGGCAGAGGACATTGTGAGCGCACTCCATGCCCTAGCTGAAGAATTGAATGTGCCACCCGAATCAGGGCCGGTGCAGCAGTTTTTGCGCCCACCATTGCCTAGTGGCGAACTCAAATCGGAAAAGGTTTGGGCGACATTGGCGGCGCTCATGCCGGAGGATGCGATCATCGCCGACGAGTCGGTGACGGCCAGCTTTGGCGCGGGCAAGTGGATGGCCGGCGCGCCGCCCCATGATTGGTTGAGCAACCTCGGCGGCTCCATCGGCCAGGGGATGCCGGTGGCGACGGGAGCGGCGGTCGCCTGTCCGGGGCGCAAGGTGATCAACACGCAAGCCGATGGCTCGGCCATGTATACCCTCCAGGCGCTCTGGACGCAAGCGCGTGAACGGCTCGATGTGGTGACGCTGCTCTTTGCCAACCGCGCCTATGCCATTCTCCAAGGCGAGTTGCAACGGGTCGGCGCCGACAGCAACAGTCGCAAAGCGCAAGAGATGCTCGACCTGAGCAACCCGACGCTGGACTGGGTGCAACTGGCCCAAGGCATGGGCGTCGAAGCGTCGCGGGCGACGACGGCGGAGGCGTTAGCGGATCAACTGGCGGGGGCGTTCAGGGGGAGTGGGCCGCGCCTGATAGAGGTGGTACTCTGATAAAATAATCGTGGGTGCTAGCTGACGGACGATCCCGTGCATGCCATTGCTTTTATGAAGAATCGGCGGCCATTGATGCCGCCATACGGTAGATGTGGTTGGAACAGCAGTACTCTTTAGTGTCCCTATCTCATGAATTAAAATGTTCAACTGCTCCTAATGCCTTGAGCGCTCGCCGTTGTGCTGCAGAGATACCCTTGACACTATGAATATTCATGCCAGCATAAGGGCCTGGTAGTTTCATTGTTTTGAGGCATTCACCTGTTTTTATTTGGGCTACAACAGACTGAATTTATGGGACCATCATGGCCGCCCAAAATTCCCGTACATTGCCCAGTATGAACATTCCAGCAACGTATGGTTCGATCGTGACTTCCGCTAACCAGGATTGTTCCGTTTGAATCAAAACAGACAGAACTGACTCTACCCGTATGGCCCACTAATCGCTTCAAGCGCGTGCCAGTATCAACATTGAATAGCTGCACTGTTTGATCGTCGTTACCGGTAGCCATTACTGCCCCATCAGAGCAAAACGAAAGTGACCAAACTGGGTTGGCGTATCCGCTAAAGATCCTCAGACAGTCACCGGTCTCTATATTCCATAAGCGAACAGTCTGATCCTCACTGCCACTCGCTAATGTCTTGCCATCAGGACTGACAGATAATGACCGAACAGCGCCCCGATGTCCTTGAAAGATTCGTAGCGGCGGCGTACTCTCTGGGGTGTAATCTTTCTGTTGAAGATCCCAAAGGCAAATCATTCCGTCCGCGCTACCACTGATCAGCAACTTACTGTCGCTTGCAAAACAGAGTGAACTAATCTGTTTAGTGTAGCCGCGCCAAATCTTTACGCATTGGCCAGTATTGACGGCCCAAAGCCGAATACTTTGATCAACACTGCCACTCGCTAGGATCGCACAATCGTGACTGAAGCATAGGGATCGTAAAGCGTGGGTATGACTTGGAAAAGTTCGGATACATTGCCCAGTTCGTACATCCCATAAACAGATACTACGATCAGCACTACCACTGGCTAATAGTCTACCATCAGGACTAAAACAAATAGTGTCTTTCGGATTAGGGTGACTTTGTAGAATTTGAGTGCAATGACCACTATTCACATCCCACAGCAGAATAACTTGATCGTCACTAATGCTTGCTATTGTATGGCCATCGGGGCTATAACGAACAGCCCACAAGGCAGCAAGATGTCCACGTAAAATTTTAGTACATTGACCTGTTTGCATATCCCAGATGGCAACTGTCTGATCCTCACTACCACTGACTAGTCTGTCGCCCTTGGGGTTAAAGGCGATCATACGGACAAAGCCTGTATGACCAGCTAGGGTGACCAGTGGTTGTCCAGTTGCAGCCTGCCAGATATGAATTTGGCGATCAGATGTACCGGCAGCAAGTTGTTTACCATCAGGACTGAAAGCAACGGAAAATACTGCGCCAAATGTATCAGTGAGGACGGTTTCAAGCAGATTTGAGTTGGCAAAGTCAACCTGTGATAGATTCATGCCTTGCAGATAGGCTTGGCGTATCGTTAAGTTAGAAAAAAAACAACCACTCAGGTCAATATCGGCATAACGGAGCAAATTTAATACATTCCCACCACCATATCCTAGTTCACATTTCGTTGACTGACGAAGCAAAGTAAGAATCTGCTTCATCTGCTCTGCAAATCCTCCCTTACCCAGCCTGTGCAATAGGTGATCCGCTACCGGCGCCAAGATAAGGCGCGTTTGGCTCGCCCGAATGTATTCTTGGGCTTGCGCTTGAATAAGGGCATAACGTTGCAGGTAATCTAATTGCCCATATTCAATTTCCTGAGTAATCACCGTAATAAGATGATCCGAAAAATATTCGATCACGACATGCTGTAAGGTAAAGCGAAGCGCGCTATACTCATCTTTGTATGTATTATCCTCATCGGCATGAATCACGGTTTCGATTAGTGAGCGGCGTTGCAACGAGCGCAGGGCTTCGATGAAGACATGTTTGAGTGGCGGATCCATAAGATTGTGCCAAAGCGCCGATTCCGTAATTGCGTCACGCGCAATAGCTAACCAGATGAGGATCTCTTGCTCTAATGCTGATAGACGTGCAACTTGTTGGTCTAATACATCACGGATATCATCAAAAATAAGTGTACCTTCTCCTAAAAAAGCACTAATATTGCCGGCGTAGAGATCTTGAATGGTTTCTATGACTAATTTCAGCGCCAGAGGATTGCCTGAGTAACGGATCACTAATTGGTTTAGTGCTGTATCTGAGACGTGCAGACCGTTAATCAGCAAGAGCTTTTGAACATCCATGACCAATAATCCCTTTACCTGAAGTGATTTGGCGAAGGGTACATCATGCACAAGACGTTGAATGTTGCGCGGACATTCGCGACTGGTGAGCAATAAACAGCTTTGGTGTTCGGTTTGTGCCATACGCTGAAAAAGTTGACCATATGCTTCATATCCAACACGGTAAAGTCCGGCTCGTGTATTACCTTGTAAAATACTCTCGACGTTGTCGAGAATTAACAGAACGCGTTGCTGCTTGAGCACATTTAGTAATAATCTAATACACTCATCTAGATTAGCTGGCAGCACCGTGATCTGTTGGTGAGATAAAGTGAGCAGCCATTGTTGGATTATCTCTTGCAAAGGAGGCGCGTTGAGCAAAGAACGCCAGATTACATGCTTGTAATGAAATTGATGATGGCTCAAGTTAGTTGCTTGATCACCCCGTGAACGAACAAATTTTTCGATCAAGGCACTTTTGCCGATGCCACCCGTACCCAAAACAGCAATAAGGCGACAACCACCATCCATAACCCAATCCTGTAATTGCGCCAGCTCAACTTGCCTGCCGAAAAAGATCTTTGTCTGCGGCGCCTCATGTAGGTCAAAGGTACAATTTAGTGCTTGTACTTCCATAGAAGGCAGCCGTAATTCACTGGGCCGTGACGAAGCCTGCCATTTTGCATTATCTCGCTCAGAAAACCATCTACTTAGTGCTGGTGGTAATATCCCTTGCCTTGCTAAACTGAGCCACGTATTCACTTCCTCAAGCGACAGAGGTGCGCCAAGCTGTGTGAGCGCCCAAATGAGGAACCAGTGGCGTTTAGGGGCTGCAGGAGTATAACGGGGGTTATTTTCATAACGGTTGATCGTAACATTGGAAAAATCTCGGTCGGGTAACTCAATCCCGGCGTCACGTAGTTTCTGTTCCTCGTCAGTTGATAAATCGCGAAGCAACTCGCTAATTTTTTCAGCCAGTTCTGCTTGCGAATAACCACACCGCTCACGGATCTGTTTCAGCTTTGCGCCCCAGGTTTGTTCCTCAGCCATACCGTTTCTCTTTTTACTAAAATTGGTAAACTTAATTTGCTATTTTTGTCAATGACATGGTCACAACTTTTTACTACTAGGAGTTACGCAGTTGGACAAGACCTGTCAGGTTTGCGAAACCTGACAGGTCTCTGGTAGCGCCCGTCAACTGCGTAACTCCTAACTACAATAGAGTTGTCCCATGCTGCGGCAGTATATCAGTAAAACACAAATATAGAGGTACAACAAAACAGAATAAGTCATGTCATCTTCACAATTACCACCGGGTTGATTGGGGAAAGCACGTGCGCCGTGGTTCGCCGGTGGCGGGCCACGGTGGAATTCCCGAGCGCAATGAACTCTCTTTTTTCTCTGCCGCAAATTCGCAGTTCCCGCTGGGCCACAACCGAAGTTGCGGAGGGATTCTTCACAAGGAGCATTGAGATGATTACCCACGGATTTGGTAAGCAAAGTCGTCGTCTGGTTGTCTGGGTCGCCCTGGGCGTGCTGGCCTTTGTTGCCGCCAATAGCCCCTGGTTTACGGCTATCGCATTTGCCTGTCAAGGGCAGGGAGGTGGTTGCTAAAAAATAGAAAGAGGAAGTTCATCAGAAACAGAGTATTTTACCTGTTATCACGTAACCCCAGATGAGCTTCCTCTACATGTTGATGAAGCGAATGATACAAGTAATCATAATTCGGTGCATCAACTACGGTAGGCAATTCAATTAATGCTTGTTGGAGTGCAACTATTGCTTGGTCAAATCTTTTCCAACCAATATAAGTCATCGCCAAACCATCCATAGCATTTAACCGCCAAGCGACAGCCCCTACGTCTCTATGAAGTTGAATTGCTTCGAGAAATGCCTTTTCTGCTTGCGGAAATTCAGATAGCTTCATCAACGCTATCGCAGTATTGACATGCAAACGAGCCAGATGGAATGCATCCAGCAAGCTTTGGGGAATTGAACGTGCAGCGGTATAACAAGTAACGGCAATTTCTGGTCTACCAGAAGAACTATAGGCTAAACCTAAATTCATCTGCACCGTCGACCAGTGGTAAAGATCACCCTCTTCCTGCAACAGCGCCGCCGCCTGTTCATAATACTCAATCGCTTCCTCGTAGCGCGCCTGTCCACGGAGCGCGTAGGCAAGATTTTGCAGACTCCACGCCGCTTTCCGGTCATCGCCGTGGGTGGCAAAGAGGGTCAACGCCTGGCGGTGATAGGCTTCCGCTTCGCCCCACCGTTCATGGGCAATGGCAATCATCCCCTGTACGCGATAGCACATGGCCCGTTCCGGGTCGGCGGCGGGCAGGAGGGCTAACGCCCCCTCGACATAGGTGGTGGCCGGCGCGGTTTGGTTTTGCAGATAGGCGACCCAGGCCAACTCATTCAACGCCCGCGCCTGATCGCGCCCAGCGTCGATCTGTTGCCAGAGGGCGACACTGCGTTGCAGCCGGTCAATCGCCAGCGGAAAGTCGCTCAACAGGCGGTGGAGCAGCCCCCGTTGCAGATAACATTCGGCGGCGGTGGCCCAGTCGGCGCGTTGTTCGCTCAGGGTGGCGGCCTCTTCCAGGTAGACCAGCCAGTCGTCGCGATGACCGGCCTGCTCCATTTTGGGGGCAAGCGTCAAGAGCAACTGGCGGGTCAAGTCCCACAAGGCCGGGACGCGCAAGGCAAAGCTCAGGGTGTGCATGGCCTGGCTGCGCGCCTCTGCATCCGGCAGGGGCGTCGCCGTCGCCACCAGGTCGAGAAGATAGCGCAAGTTACGTTCCAGATAGCTTTGGAATTTGGCTTGTTGGTCAGGCGTTGCTATTGCCATTGCAGCACCTGTTGTTGCAAAAAGGCGCGGGTCAGGCTGTGGATGGTGTAGCGGCGGCTGTGCAGATCGCCCCGCACCTCGACCAGATTGAAGCTGACCAGCGTCTCCAACGCCGCCCGCAGCTCTGCCGGCGGCAGATCGACCATGGTTTGCAAGAGTTCCCAGCGCCCGCCCTGTTCGCTCACCAGCGGCATGGCCAGCAGCAGATCTTGCGCCGGTTCATCCAACAATGCCCAGGTACGGCGGTAGATATAGCTGTAGAGCGCTTCCACCGAGCGGGTGCGCGCCGCCATCAGGTCGGCCAGCACCACGGCCAGGGGGTGAATATGCAACTGGCCGGCAACCAGTTTGAGCGCCAATGGATTGCCGCCAACGGTGGTGTAGATGGGCAGCAGATCGGCGGGCGACGCGGTCAGCAGTGCGCCAATGTTGCGCCGTTCGGCTTCCTGGCGCAGCAAGGCCAGGGCGGCGGCTTCCGCCAATTCGGGCGCAACCCAGTGGGCGAGATCGCCCTCATCAAAGAGGCTAACCCGGGTGGTGAGCAGAAATTTGCTGGGGTTGGCCAACCGGCGCAGGATCGGCAGCAGGTGGCTCAGATCGCTCACGCTCTCCAAGTTGTCGATCACCAGCAGGTAGGGGTCGGCTTTGAGCAACCGTTCCAACTGGGCCACAGTCTCGGCGGTGGTGCGGCGGTGGCTGCCGGTCGCTTCGCCCAGCAGTTGAGCGGCCAGGGCATCGATCAACAGGTGCGTGGTCAGCAGCGGGTTGGGGTGACTGGTCAGTGCGCCGCCGGCATTCAAGCGATGCTGGCGCGCCGTCACCCAGCCGATGGCCTGCCAGTGGGGGTTCTCGATCTGGGCGCGGAGGATGGCGTCGGCCAGCGTCGTCTTGCCAATGCCGCCGATGCCGGTGATGGCGACCAGCCACGGCGCAGCCGCCCGTTCGAGCAAGGCCGTCACCGCGGCCAGCGCGCCCTGGTGGCCGATGGGACGACTGTCGGTGGTCGCCTCCAAGCGGGTGAGCATGGCGGTGCGATAGCTGTGTTGGGCTTCCGCTTCCAAGTGTAACAAGGCTTCACAGAGCAGCGGCAGCCCCTCTTTGCGCAGGCGATAGAAGTGCGATTCCGAGACGCCCTGACGCCGCGCTGCCACGTCGCCCTTTTCCTGGGCCAACAAACGGCTCTGCAACACATCGGCGTGGGTGGCATTCGTGTGGGCCAGCCGTGTCAAGCCTTGTTGCAGGAGATGGTTGATAGCCAGCGTTGGGTCGCCACTGTGGGTCAGTCGCGCCTGTTGGTAGAGCCGCAGGGCGGTCAGTGGCGTCAGATCGTTGTCGGGTTTCTGCCACTGGGTCAATGCGTGCAACAAGGGCGCGGCCCCTGGCGGCAACGACGATTCGTCTGGTGAAGCTTCTCCGTTGGTTGACATAGTTGATGCTTGTATACAAGTTATGCAAATAAGATCACGGATTCAGGTAACGCGGATCATCGTTAGTCAGGGAAGCGATCCGCACCACCTAAACCCCGTCCCAGCGGGACGCCTGAGTTTAGAAGTGTAGCATAAAGCTGGGTGGGAAGCAACTGAAAATGCAATGGGAGTAAGATGAGAGCAAGTTGAGAGTCCAACCGCAGCCGCCGTGCGCTATAGTGATTAGGTTTTTGCTGTTAAACCACCATGTGTATCAAGGTAAGGGATCAGGGGCGCGCAACACGACAGCGGATGAAGGCGGAAACGGATGGACTGGCTGCCGAACAAAAACCGACGAAAAGCGGGCATTATGCAAGGTGGTCTCTCAATTAATCTAACTGATGTTACGCAGCCTCTCCTGGGAACGCCGGCATCCTGCCGGCCTGCCGCCAGGGATGGCGGCGCTCCTGGTGCGTAACATCAGTAATCTAAAACATTTGTCATAGCAGAAACATCCGTTCCCGCCTTCATCCGCTGTCGTGTCTTGGCCTTGATACACATGGGTCTTCACTGTTAAACAACACAATAAAAAAGGAGAAGGTCATGGCACCTGCGGGAAAGTATGCACTGGTCACCGGCAGTTCACGCGGCATTGGGCGGGGTATCGCGTTGAAACTGGCGGAACAGGGGGTCAATGTCGCCATCAATTACCGGCAGAATGAAGAAGCGGCCAACGCTACACTGGCAATGGTGCGGGAACGGGGCGCTGATGGCTTTGTGATTGGCGCTGATGTCGCGCGTCCTGAAGAGATCAGCCGTCTCTTCCAGCGCGTGCAGAGTGAATTTGGCCGGCTGGACATTTTTGTCGCCAATGCGCTGGGCGATCTCTTTGCCGTGTTGGCCCCGCCGCTGGCCTCTACGCCCGAACAACTGACCCTGGCGGCAGCTTCGCAAGGGCAGGCGTTTTTGCTGGGCGTCCAGGCCGCGGCCCCCTTGATGCCGGATGGCGGGCGCATTGTGGCGATCACCTACGCACCCGGCGGCAACAAGGGCAGTTGGCAGCCCTACATTGCCCAAGGCACCGCCAAGGCCGCGCTCGAATCGCTGGTGCGCTACTTTGCCGTGGCGCTGGCCAAACGGGGCATCACCGTCAACGCCATCAGCCCCGGCCTGACCGAAGATAGCATTATCAGCGCCCTGCCGCCGGTGGCGCAAGAGATGATTCAGCAGTGGTGTCAACGGGGCTGGGTGCCGATGGGGCGCATGGGCAAGCCGGCTGACATCGGCAACGCCGTCGCCATGCTCTGTTCGCCCGAAGCGAACTGGATCACTGGGCAGACTATCGCCGCTGATGGGGGTGCGTCGTTGATGAATGCCGATTTCCCGCTGGAAATTCAGATGGGGTAAGCAGCCAGATAGAATGCGGATTGGGCGGATCCGCCCAATCCGCCCAATCCGCATTCTATTTCAGGATCGATCCGCAGGGATATAATCAGGAGAAACGTGATGACGCCGGATGAAATCAAAGCGCTGTTACAACGCTTGAATGATGAAATCATGAATGACGGCAAACTGGAACTGATTGAAGAACTGTTTGATGTGAATTACGCCATGCGTTATGGGCCACAACGGGAACAGGCAAAGTATGGGCATGAAGCGGTCAGAGAGACGTATCACTTTCTGCACACCGAATATGCCGATTTCAACGTTTCGGTCAATGCCTTGATCGCCGAAGGCGAATTGGCGGCAGCGAATTGGACATGCGTCGGCATTTATCAAGGCGAACCCACCGAGACAATCAAGCCGGGGCAGAAAGTGACTTGGTCCGGCACCTCGTGGTGGCGCGTGCGCGACGGCAAAATTCTGGAACGCTGGGCCTATAGCGATGACCTGACGCCGATTGAGTAGGAGGAATGATGGCAAAAATTATCAGTGTTCAATATCTGGTCTTACGCCCTGGTGTACAACCGGAAGCCTTTGAACAGTTTCTCGCTCGTGCCGTGCCGTCGGTCTCCCCTTGGCCGGGCATGAAAAGCTATGTTGCCAAAGGCGACCGTGGCGACCGGGCCGGCCACTACACGTTGATCTTTGAATTTGCTGATGTGGCGACCCGCAACCGCTACTTCCCCCAACCGGATGTGCTTGGCCCCGAAGCCGAACAGCATCTGGCGGCGTGGTTGCCCTTTGTCGGTGAATGGCAACAGTATGCCGCCTGGGCTGGGTCGCCGACGGTGTTTACCGATTATGTGGTGTTGGGTGAGTTTTAGTTGAGATGTACCTCTTCCGTCTCAGCAATATTGCAATACCGCTTCCTGTCAAGTTATAATAATGCCTAGCAAGGCAACTTTGTCTTGACGCAAATCCGATTTTTGAGCGTATTTATATGGCGAGTGTAGGTCCCAAAGAAATTCGCGAGTATTTGACTACTGCTGGTAGATCACCCTTTGGTGAATGGTTACGTTCGCTGAAAGATGTACGGGGCAGAGCGAAAATACGAGTTCGGCTCGACCGGTTATCCCTTGGCAACCTGGGTGATTGCAAACCTGTAGGAAGCGGAGTTCACGAAGTACGCATTGATTTTGGCCCCGGCTATCGTGTCTATTTTGGACAGGACGGCGCAAACTTAATTTTGTTGCTCTGTGGCGGTGACAAAAGCACGCAAGACAAAGATATCGAAGCAGCCCATGAGTTCTGGGTGGACTACAAGCGTAGAAAGCGCGGTGAGCGGAGCTAACTCATGACACAACTTTCTCAATCCTATCAGGAACAGTTGATTATAGCGCTCAAAGACCCTGACGAAGCGGCGGCTTATTTGAATGCAGCGCTGGAAGAAGGTTCGGTTGAACTTTTTTTGTTGGCGCTACAAAATGTCGCTGAAGCACGTAATATACATTCCTTCAGCGCAGAACAGAATCCGCGTTTAGCAAATCTGACCGTTACCCTGGATCAGTTGGATTTACGATTGGCGATTACACCCAAAGAAGCGGTTGCCGTTGCTTGACATTCGGCAAGCCTGGCAAATTCTCAGCAACACCACTTAAAGTGCGCCTGGCCGGTATATGACCGGTCAGGCGCACTTTGTTTTTAGCTGGCGGAAAATTGCGCCAACAACGCTTTCGCTTCCAACAAATCCGGTGTGTCAAGCCCCTCGGTAAACCAGTGGTAAATCGACGCTAGGGGTGCATAGGCGGACACCGGTTGGCCCTGGCGGAGCCGGAAACGGCTTAAACTCATGGTGGCGCGCAATTCGGTGGCTTTGGCTTGTTGGGCCTGGGCAATGGTGATGGCTTGCTGGAAACAAACTTCGATCTGGGCGCTGGTGGCGGCATCCAAGGGCGCGTCGCCCTGTTGCAACAGAAAGAGTTCACCCTGTAAGCGGTATAACTCCGCCTGCCATTGCGACCAGTGGCGCAGTTTGTTTTTGTCGCTAACATCGAGCGCCTTCGCCAACAGCGCCAAGCCTTCGGCGGGGCGGTTGGCTCGGTGATATGCCTCGGCCAGTTGAGCAAAACAGTGCAACCCGCTCTCTTCACCCACCGCCATGCGGTTGGCATCTAGGCCATACAACATTAAGTGAATACCGGCTTCAGGATCACCAGCTTGCGCCAACGCCCAGCCCTGAAAGATGGCGCCCAGTTCCAGCCACGACGTAAAGCCATGCGTTTTGGAAAGCGCCAACGCCTCTTGCAGATAGCTTTGCGCCGCCGCCGGTTCGCGACAGAGCAGACGCACCTCCGCGCCCAGGGTCAAGGCCATCGCCAGGCTGAAAGGGTGATCAACCTGGCGGGCCAGATCCACCGCTGCCTGCGCCCGTTGTCGCGCCTGGTCGGGGTAGCCCAGATACCAGAGCGCATAAGCGGCAAAGACACGACAACACATCCCCGGATCATGACCGGCATGGGCGGCGGTTAAGGTGTGATGTAACGCTGGCTCATAGCGGGCAATGCCCTGTTCGGCATGAGTCAGCGCGCCGGCAAAATCACCGGCATACAAGCGCATGGTCCACAAGACATGGTCATAGCTCAGATGCACCGCCCCCTGCTGACTCTGTTCGGCCAACCGTTGCAGTTGACCGGCAATGGCGCTGCATTGGGCATAATCAGCGCGATCCGAATAGAAGCGCCAGAGATTGAAGAGCGCCAACGCCTGTTGTTCCTGATCCGCCGCGCCTTCGGCCAGGGCCAGCACGCGCCGGAAGGTGTTGCCGACACTTTCCACCGCGCTGCCACGGGTCGCGATCAGCGAATTGCCTAACCCCACCAATAGCTCCAGCTCTTGCCGATTGCGGGCCGGCGTAGGCGGGGTTTGCGCCAGCAAGGTTAAGCCCTGTTCAAAGTGGACAATGGCATTTTCATAGGCTGAAAGCTGCATGGCGCGCTGCCCGGCCAGTAGGAGATAAGGCACGGTTTTGCTGGGCAGATGCGCCTTTTCAAAATGGTGCGCCAGTTGCACCGCCGTCGCCGCCAGCAGTTCCGGCTCTTCAGCATAGATTGTCTCGATCACCTGCCCAACCGTTTCATGTAGATAGCTGCGTCGGCTCTCGTCCAACAGGTGGTAGAGGTAGCCCTGGAAGAGAATATGTTGGAATTTGTATTGGGAAAGGCGTTGGACGCCCAACCGCCGGCTGCCAATGCTTTTGAGTAAGCGGTGACGAGTGACCAGCAGATCGCTCAGGCGCTGGATCACCGGCTGTGGTTGTTCGCTGGAAGCCAGGGCGACAATCTCAGCAGCAAACTCTTCACCGATCACGCTGGCGACCTTCAACGACTCCTGACAATCGGCGGGCAGACGGCTGATGCGCTGTTCGATCACCACTTCGACCTGTGCGGGTAACGTTGCCCAGTCTAGATCGGCGCGACTCTGCCAGCGGCCGTTTTGGTCCTGGGTCAGTTGGCCCTGCTCTTGCATGGTGCGCAACAATTCGACAGTAAAGAGCGGGTAGCCCTTGGTGCGCTGAAAGAGTTGTTCGCGAAAGGCGGCGTCCAGGCGGTTCGGTTCGCTGTCTAACAACGCATTGACAAAGGCGCGCCCATCCTCCGCTGCATCGTGATCGAGGTTGATGTTGGGCGCACCAAAGCGGCGTTGTAACTCGTTGCGCACAAAGAGGAGCGGGTGAGGTTCGGCGCTTTGCCCGTCGCGCCCATGCCAGCTATGCACTTCGCTGGGGCGAAAGGCGCAGACCAGGAGCAGGCGACTGTTGGTCAGCCGTTGGCCCAGGTGAAAGAGCAGGTTGAGCGAAGCAGTGTCCATCCATTGCAGATCATCGAGTAGCAAGAGCAGCGGCTGTTGTTGGGCCAACCCTTCCCAAAGCAGGCGAATCTGCTCAAAGAGTTGTTTGGGGGCCGGATAGGTGGCGCGCGCCCGTTGCTGGCTGATCAACTGGCGCAATTGCCCAGGCCAATCGGTGGCCGGCGCGGCGGCTTTGGGCGTGGTCTGGGCGGTATTAGCTCTTTGCAACAAGAGATGCGCGGGGGCCAGCACATCGACAACATCGGGGGCATAAGCGATGAGGGCTTGGGCAATCTGCGGCAGCAACGCCTTATACAACGTGATGCGCGCCGTACTCAAGCTCGCCCACGGGCCATCCGCCTCGCCCAGCAACATGATCATGGCATCGCGGAAGGGCAGATAGGGATCGCCAGCGCCGGCAAAGGCATTACAACTGCCGCCGGCCACCACCAGTTCTGGATGACGCCGCTGGGCGCGCCGGGCAAATTCCTGGAGCAGGCTGCTCTTGCCGCTCCCCGCCTCCCCCGTGACAAAGATGACTTGCGGCTTGCCAGCCAGCGTTTGTGTCAACTGTGTTTGTAACTGGGTCAGTTCCGCTTCGCGCAAGACAAAGGCTCTGGCCGCCGGCGATGCGCTCAACGGCAACGCTTCGTCACCAGCGAAGGCCGGCTGGGGCGCCGTAGTCGATGCACCGGGCAAGGCGACGGGTAGCGCCGGCGGCGCACCCATCCCCCTGGCCGCCCGCAGAAAAGCCGCACGATCTTTGTCGGCAATGTGGAGATGGGTCGCCAGCAACTCACTCATCTGCGGCGACGGTTTGCGCACATCTTGTTCAATTTTCTTGATGGTTACGGTCGCACAGCTCATCTGCGCCGCCAGTTGCTCCCTGGTGAGGCCCAATGCCGTGCGCCGCTGTTTGACCCAATCGCCAAATGATAAAGGTGTTTCCATAGTTGATGATGCGTGATACGTGATACGTGATTCGTGATTCGTGAACCGTAGTAAAGACTTTAGTCTTCTTCCCCCCAAATGATTCGCAAATCCCGTTTGATTCGCGGTGACAGGCGCGGGATACGCTTTTGTATCCACTATTCCGGCAAATTGTATCCCCTATTCGGGCCGTAAGGGATACAAAAACAAGAAAAGTTTTGCTTTAATAAAACCAACCAACTAACCAACTAACTAACCAACCAACCAAAGGAGCGCATCATGAGTACAAACAATCTGAACCCGCTAACTGTCGCCGACCGCTTTCAAGACTTTAATCAACGCCTTATCGCTTTTGTCGAACAATGTCCAGCCGACAAGTGGCGCCAGGTGACAAAGGCCGAAGGGTGGCCGGTGGGAGTCACGGCCCATCATGTCGGCGCCATCCACTACCCGGTTCTCGCTTGGGTGCAGATGATGGTCGAAGGCACGCCCACCCCGGCCATCACCATGACCGATGTCGATGAAATGAACCGGCAACATGTCGTGGTCCAGGCCGATTGCAGGCCGACCGAAGTGGTGCAACTCTTGCAGCAGGAGGGCGACAAGGTTGTCGCCTATCTGCAGACACTTAACGAAACCGCGCTCCACCGGGAAGCCTACCTCAAAATCTTTGACACCACCATGAGCGCCGGTCAACTCTTTCAAGCTGTCCTCATTGATTCAGCGGAGGAGCATTTAACCAGCCTTCAAGTGACGGTGCGCGGGTAACACAACAACGGATTTAGGAAGCAACGGATGCTGTGCTTGCTTACTGAAAACGGCTGGAATGGAGATCGCTGCAAAAGGTCATTTTGTAGCGTCGTTACGGCAATCGGTTGCTTCCTAAATCCGTTGTTGTGTTCGCCCCCACGCCCCGTTTCCGAACCAATTTCACTCGCAAAAAGAAAGGATAGGATTTGATGCAAATTTTTTCACGCAAGCGCCGTTCCGTTCCCTGGCTTCTGGCGTTGTCGGTTCTGCTCCTTGCGCTGACCGCCTGCCAACCCATTGTCGATGACCGATCGCCGGTCGAAAAAGCGTTTGACGCCGGTGAACTCATGGCGATCAACGGCACCGAGCTTTTTGTCAAGGTAGTGGGCGAGGGCGAGCCGATCATCATGTTGCATGGCGGTCCCGGCGCCGAGCATATCTTTTTTAGCAAATATACCGAGGTGCTGGCCGACGATTATCAACTGATCTACTATGACCAACGCAGCACCGGCTTTTCCATTCCTGATACGGAGCCGGCCAACCTGACGATTGATACCTTTGTCGAAGACCTGGAAGGCATCCGCCAGGCACTCAAGTTAGAGCAGGTGACGCTGCTGGGCTGGTCTTGGGGCGGCAATCTGGCGATGTATTATGCCGCTAAGTATCCGCAATATCTCAACGGCATCATCCTGGTTGATCCCGGTAATATTGACCCGGCATTTGATGAGGCGTTCAACGCAAAATTTGAAGAGCGCACGACCCCCGAAGAGTTAGATGCGCTCGATGCCGCTTATCAAAAGCTGACAACCGAGAAGAGCGGTGAAGCCTACAATGAGTTCGCCAGATTACTCTTGCCGATCTACATGGCCGATAAGTCGCTGATCCACGGGTTGGAAATCGTCATCCCCGACAACTCCGCCATCTACGGCGATGCTGTAGCCGCCGGGCTATTTACTGATTTGGAAACTTATGATGAACTCGCAGCAATAGCCAGGATCACATCACCCACTTTGATCATCCACGGCGACGAGGATTTGATCCCGCTAGAATCCTCGCAGCAGATTCATGAAGCCATTGCCGGTTCACAACTGGTGGTGCTGGAGGGCATCGGTCATATCCCCTTTGTCGAAGCGCCCGTTGCCTTTTTTGCCACCGTGCGTGATTTTATGCAACAGATCACAGAGTAGTCGTCGCCTTGTCCATTATGCAGCCAATAGTGGACATTGACAAGGGGCATGAGAGTAGGATGAGAGTCGGTTGAGAGTAGCTTGCGACGCAACCGACGCCTCACTACCGATATACTGGTAAAGACAGTTTACAAACCAATTTCAAGAAGGAGCCACAGCTATGTTTACGCAACCGGAACCATTCGGCATGTCGGTCAACGCGGAGAATATCGAAGCCGCCGGCCAGTTCTACGCCAGCTTTTACACCCACGACAAAGTCTTTCGCAGCACCTTTGCCGGCATCCCCTACATCTCGCTCATGCGCGATGGCGAGACGCTGATCAACATCTTTCAAAAGGGGCCGAACAACCCGCTGTCCGATAGCCTGGCGACGATCAAGGTCGAGTCGGTGCCGGCCTATGAAGAGAAGGTCAAGGCCAGCGGCGGCAGCGTCCTGCTCTCGTCCGGCGTCTGCCCTTGCACCGATGCCCCCTTTGCGGTCTGTGTCGATCCGACTGGGAATCAGTTTATGATCAAGGAGCCGCGGCAGTAAGCGCATCCCTCCTAGAAGTTCGACTTCTCGCCGAAGTCGAACTTCTCAGATAACACCAGCTTGTACAACTTTCTTTTGCCTGCTCAAATAGAAAGGAAGAGACCATGCCCTGTGCAAACAACCAAGGGGTCAAGATTTACTACGAAGTGATCGGGGAAGGTCCGCCCATTGTCTTTGGTCACGGCGCCATGGGCAACCGCACGATGTGGTCAAGTTATGGCTATGTGGAGCGGCTCCAGGATCAATACAAGCTGATCCTGGTCGATGCCCGTGGTCATGGCAAGAGCGATAAGTTGTACACGCGAGCAGCTTATAACGGCAAACCGATGGTTGATGATGTGGTCGCTGTCCTGGACGATCTGGGAATTGACCAAACTCACTACTGGGGCTTTTCCATGGGCGGCTATGCAGGCTTTGGCTTGGCCAAGTACTACCCCCACCGGCTGCGCTCTTTAATTCTTGGCGGAGCCTCACCCTATCTCAACGGCATGACGCCGCCCTACCGCAAGGATGACCCGCCTCCACCCAATCCGTTGCTGGAAATCATGCGGCGCGGCGCCGAGGAAGGCGTTGAGGCGATGATTGAAGGCTACCGAATCTGGGCCGGCGGCACCATTCATCCTTCGTCAGCAGAACGGTTACGCGCAGTCGATCCCCGTGCGATGATGGCTTTTTTTGAATTTTCATGGGATGACGAAGCCCTTGACGATGTTTTGCCCACCATGACCATGCCCTGTCTGATCTACATCGGCGACCAGGACGATCCTGAGCATGTCCTCACCTATGCGAAACAAATGCCTAACGCAACGATCCTGATCTTGCCTGGCTTGAACCATGCCCAGACCTCAGCCGCTGTCGACTTGATTGTACCAAGGACACTGGAATTTCTAGCGACAGGAAAATAGCATAGATTTGTCAGGCTTGCGCAAACCAACGACGAATAACCTCGACTTGAAAACGGTAGCCGCTTTCAACCGTCTCGATCAGTTCGCGGCGTAGGAGCAAAGCAAGCGTTTGGTGCAACTCGTCAGGCTCACATTCGGCATCAAGTAAGCTTTCCCAAGCCCGCGGTTTGTTCTCCTCTTGTTTAGCCAGCCGCTGCAATAGCTGCACCCCTGTTGCATCCACTTGATGCAGCGCAATATCAGCAAAAAATTGGCGACCACGGGTCAGCATCATCGGCACGGCCGCTTCCACATCGGCTATGGTGACATAGCGGCGGGTGCTGAGGGGGCCTTCATTTTTCCCCAAGACGATTTCGCTACAGAGCAACTGCACCAGGTAGGGGTGCCCCCGTGTCAGCGCCAGAACCTGCTGACTGGCGTCCGGGGCGTAGACCAATGGAAAGTCTTGAATCGGCTGCTCGATCAGTTGGCGCGCTTCCGACGCACGGAGATAGCTCAGATGCACCATTTGGGCATTGATCAGGTAGCTTGACCAACGAGCAAATTCGTCCAGTGTATGGGAACCGGCCAGCAACAATTTGAAGCGTTCCCGATGTTGAATGATATGACGCAACGTACCTAACACGGCTTCATCACTCAACCGGCCTTTGCGCAAGGCGCTGTCCAACGCCTCAAATTCGTCCAGGGCCAACAGCAGGGTTGTGCGGCCTTGGGTCACCGCGGCGGCTTCCACGCTGTCGAGCCAGTCATCAAAGACGGTAAAGGGATCACTAGCCAATGCCTCCCGGTTAAGTTGGGTGAGCGTCAGCTTCTGTTGCTGGGCGGAGGTGTAGATCGCTTTGGCAATGTTGTAGAGAAAACCGGCATGATCGGTCGCCAGCGCCACCGGCCCTTGCAGATCGACAAGCAACGGAACAATGCGGTGGGGCAACAACCAGCGCAGGTTATAGAGCAGCGATGTCTTGCCCATGCGCCGTTGTCCATAGAGCAGCAGGGGCGGATGGTTGGTATCTTGCAGCAGTTGTTCAATGCGGGCGCTAATGTCGGTGCGTCCCACAAAAATCTCCTGGTGCTTGGTCAATGGCACGCCGACCACATAGGGATTGGGAATTTCGCTACGCAACTCCGCTACCACCGTCAATTGTTGCACATAGCCGGCAACCGTCTGCCGCCAGCCGTGGGCAATTGGTTGAAAGCGCTGGGCATAGGGGTCGGTGCTGCGCGTTAAATCGAGCAAGAGGCCGTTCAACTCCTGTTCGACCGCGGTGAGTACCAGGCGCTGATTGTACGTGCTGATCTGGCTCAGGCCAACCGCAATGTCATTGCCGGCGCTGCTAAAGCGACGCAGCAGGGCGCTGACCGGCCCTTCCAGGTCGCCGGCGGTTAAGCCGCTGCGCATGGCGGCGATCTGCTCAATGGTCACGCAACGTTCCAACCGGCGCGCATCCAGTTCAATTTGCGCAGCACGCGCCGCCCACCGTTGCCGACTGGCGCTAATATAATCAAGGGCAGCCTGCCCGTCAACGGGGTTACGCTCCATCAGCAAGAGTAAGTGGTCATCCAACCCATAAAGGGGCAGGAATTGCAGTTCATCCCAAAAGGCAGCGTGCCAGAATAAATAGGTAGCGTTTGGCGCCTGCTGCTCGCGCTCCAGGCGGAGTAAGAGCGTATTCCACGCCGCCTCAAACGGATAGAAAAGTAGCGGTCGCCACCAGGCCATGCTAATGCCGAGAAGGGTAAGGCCGCTACCAACGGTGAGGTTGATTGCCAGCGCATAGAAATCAACCAAATTATCAGCGATCGAGTGAATCGCCAGACTGGTCAGTGCGCCGGCAATGACCCCGGCCCATTCACCGGCCAAGCGTTCCACCAGCACGTAGGGCAAAACAAACAAGGCAATGTAGAGAAAGGCCGTAATCACACTATAGCCGGCGATCAGTTCTTGACCACCCGGATTGCGCTCGAAGGCGCCGCCGACATTGCCATAGAGAGCGGCAATATAGAGCCAACAGAGTAGACCAACGCTGGCGCCTCCGCGCCAACTACGGGTACGCCAAGCCGCGGCCAACCCCAAGACGAGACCGGGAATGCCGCCTACAGCCAAACCAAGCGCCTGGCCCGTCACCAGATCGGCTTGATTGGCCTGAATGAGGGTGACAATAGCCGCCACAAAACCGGCTGACAACAGCAAGCTCGCCAAAAAGCCGAGGACAAAGCTGCCGGCCTGACGAAGCAACAGCGTCTTCACACTCAATTGAGTCAAATTACCAGTAATATAGATGATGAGGGCGCTCGTCACACCAAAGACGAGGGCAAAGTGGGGACCGGCGACAATATCCAGCGCGATCAGATGGGGCGTTCCCCAGATGAGGCCAAAGGTCAGGCCGGTGGCAATGGCGACCACCATGCCCGCAGCGGCGCTAACGACGGCGCCAACAATCAAACCCAGGCTGCACCCCAAAGCCCAGCCAAAGAGGGCCAAGGGATCGAGCCAGTTTGCCAGCCAGACGCTCACGCTCAAGGCAAGGCCGATAAAGACAGGCCAGGCAAAATAGCCAATCCACAACAGATGTTGCAGCAAGGGGTTGCGCCAGTGCGACCAGGCTAGGCCGGCCAGACAAAATTGGGGCGCAAGCGCCGGATCGATACGCACAAGATAGGTGCGCCAGGCCGCTGGTTGTAGGAAAAGCCAAAGTGGCGCTTGCCAAACGCTGCGCCTGTGGAAAGCGTTGGCTGGTGTACCCAATTGGTCACTGTAGGAAGGTGGTATTGTCGTGTCCATAGCGGGGCTTGCTCTTGATTCTTATTCGACGACCAAGGCATCACCCAATGTCTCACGCAGCCGTTGTACGGCATTGGCAGCAGCCACGTCTGGCGGCAACTCGCCACGCTCGACCTTTTCCATAAATTCGACCAAAAGTGGCGTATAGGGTGTCGCCGCCAGCAGGGTGGCCTTCCGGCGACTGTCGGCAACCGCATAGTTCCACATGTAGGCTACACCTTTATTAAATGGGTCGGTTGTATAGGTCGGTTTTTGCACTTCTGACTGAAGGATGGTCTGTTCACCCGTGGTCATCCCCAAATTGACATTGATCGCTGGGGTTGCGGTCTGGGCCAAGACGGCGCAAGCTGCATCCTGATAGGTGCGACCGGACGCTTTTTCAGCAACAACTACATAGTACGTGGCGCTATTCCACAAAGCGTGACCGGCTACGCCGGGCTGGGCCGAAGGGAAGAGCGCATAGCCCACTGTGCGCAGTTGATAGGCCAAACCGCCCAGATCGTTTACATAGTTTACTGTCCATTCTCGCCAATCACTGGTATTGGCCGTCCAGAAGAGTACCCGACCCTGCATCACGGCATCATGCCAAAGGTTGCCATTCTGCCAGGTGTCACCTGCGCTCTCGGCAAAGTTTGGCAAGGTGATCTGCTCCATTGTGAGCCGGTGGCGAAGTGCATAGGTTTTGACTAATGCCTTCTGTGTGATGACCCGCTTTTCCTGGTCGGCATCATACAGCCGCCCACCATAGGCAAGGTAGATCAGTTGGAGCATGTGGTCTCTGTAAAGGTGGGGCCAATAACCGAAGCCTGGCTCAACAACGCCGGCAACAATGGCCTGTTGGGCTGTCATTACCAGATCGTCCAGGGTAAAGTTGCCCGTTTTGATTTGATCCGGTAGCTCCTTGATCTGCCGGTCCGACCAACCTAGCGCCTTGAGTTTTGCTTTATTGAAGTAGAGAATCTCCAATCGCACATTAACCGGAATACCCCACACCTGATTTTGCCACAACTGAGTCGTCCACAGTTGCTCAATCACATTAGTAAATCCAGTATGCTGGGTGCGGCAGCGATCCAGGGGAACAAGATAGCCAGCGTTGCTCCAGTCCACCAGATCACCAATGTTGGCAACGGTAATATCCGGCGCCCTACCGGCCTGGGCCGCCTGGGCAAATTGTAGTCGAAACGCATCCGATAACATACTGAGCGGTTTGGCGACGACGGCAATCTTCGGCTCAACAAGCTGTCGGGCGGCGACAACCGGGCCAAAGGCTCGTCCACAATATTGGCCATAAGCGACTGCCCACAACTGGAGTTGGATGGTCTCTGCCGCAAGCGGAGAAGCCGCTTGAACGGGATAGCCACAATAGGCTTCCGGCGGCAACGAAACCGAACGCGCCGTGTAAGAACGCGCAATCAGGATGAAGGTGAGCAACAGCAAAGCAAAGCTGGCGATAAAGCGGAATGCAGTCATCGTTGTTGCCTGTCTGGAAGGCATTACGCGAGCAAGTAACGAAACGGCGCAATACGACGTAAACCTGCTTCTTGCCACTGTGGCTCAGCTTCCGCTCCTTCCAATGCGTGCAGCCGTTCCTGACAGAGGTGTTGCAACAGACAGGGCCACAAGCCGCTCTGCGCCAAAATCCATTCCACATCGGCGTCGGGAAAGGGGATCGGGGCATTGGCAATCAATTCACGCGCCTCCGTTTCGGTCAATGGCCCTAAGTCCACCTGATTGAAGAGATTGAAAAAGGGCGAGCTTTTGCCCGCATCCTCGGCCAATGCTTCTGGCGGCGCATGGGCGGCCAGCAGAAAAGCCAGGTTGCCCTCAGTGACATGGTTGAGCAGGGAGCGCATACTCCACCAAAAATCCTGATCCAGTTCCGGCGCTTGCAACGCCGCCCCCAACTCATCCATCAGGATAATGGTTGGTCGTTGCCAGGTGTGATCGACCAGCCGCTCCATACATAGATCCAGCGTGCAGGGTTCCGGGATCGGCAATTCCAGGCTCTGCAACAGATAGCGCAAGAGGCTACTTCGCTTGCGCATCCGCACATCCTGAAAATCAATGCGCAGCCAATCATACTGTTCCGGCGCCGGCAGCCAATCCTGTTTCTGACCAGGCCGCAGGAGGGCCGGCGGCGTGAGCGTAATCTTTTGCAGGTAGTGCAACAGCGATGTTTTGCCGCTGCGGCGCGGGCCAACCAGCGTGATCTGGTGCAAGGGCGAGCGCCGCCACCAGGAGAAAATCCGGGTCAACGTGCGCGTGCGGCCAAAGAATTGGCGCGGCTGCGTAATCGGCGGGCCGGCGACAAAAACTTCCTCTTCTAACGCCTCCGGTCTGCTCCTGTGTAGGTGCGGTTTATTGGTAACGGCAGGCGCAGCCATCACCTGTGCCATGACAGCTTCAGGATTGGGATGCCCGCCATAACGCAAGAAACGGCCACATTCCTGCTCGTTCAGGCCGTGGCGGCGCACCAATTCGCGCGCCAATGTTTCCAGGTCGCTGCGTTCTGACGGCACATGGCCCTTGCGCAGATAGGCAATGAAGGAGCCGCCGTCACGCAGCAAGGTGTAGCCCAACTCATCCTGGATCACCTCCAGATTTTTGTCTTCGATGGCCTTGATCCGGCGCACCGCCAGGGTCAACAACTCGGCAAATTGTGCGGGTAATTCTTTCATGGTCGCACACCTTGACTCCAAAAATTGGGAGTATTTTTTGGGAGCTGCGCTGCCCACTCCCAGCAGTTATCTCATCATAGCATGAAATTCCGACAGTCCATAACATAAAAAGGAAGGGTAAAACGATGACTAGCCTACTCACAATCATCTGCGCCGACCCGTCAGTCGGTTCGGGCGGCGGTAACCGGTGACGTAGCGTTTGTAGCAGCCAAGGCGGCTTGCCAGTGAGCCGTCACCTTTGCCTGCCAATACGAATAGGCCGGATTGGCGGCGATTTGCGGCAAGCGGTCAAGCGCCTGGCGCAAGTAGCGCAGCGCTAACGCAACCTTGCCTTGCTGGAGATAGGTCAACGCCAGTTCATCGGTGACATTGATCAACTCCAGGTGATTGTCCACTTGCTCGTTCAGGGCCAGGCTGCGCAAAAAGGCTTGTTCCGCTTCCGACCACTGGCCCAACAGACGCAGCGCAATGCCGCAATTGTTATAGAGCATCGCCAGATGCAACTGATCCTGGACGCGAAGAAAGACCGCTTCCGCTGGCGTAAAACAGGTGAGGGCAGCGTGGGCATCGCCTAAAACGAGATGGACAACGCCCAGGTTCATCCGCGCCACTGCCTGATCATACGCATCATCAATGGCGGCAAAGCGGCGAATCGCCTCGGCATAAGAGGCGAGGGCGGCGCTGTATTTCCCTTGCATCTGCCACGCAGCAGCCAGATCCCGTAACCGGCGAGCAAGCTGGCGTTCGTTGCCTTGTTGCTGGGCAATGGCTAAGGCTTGTTCAAAATAAGCAACGGCGTCCGGCCAATCACGCCGATCATAGGCGCGCCACCCCAAGACTACATAACTGGCGGCGCGCTCCGGGTGCGCCGGCGGCAAAGAGGCCAACGCTTCCTGCGCCAACGTCACCGGATCGCCGACCGCCGGGTGTAATCGGGCCAGAAAGGCCAGCCGATTGAGGGCGCGTGCCTGCTGCTCCCGGTCGCCACTTTCGGCAAAGGCTGCGGCGGCCATAAAAGAATCATGGGCGGCTTGATAGTTGTTGCGCAATTGCAATAGATAGCCCAAATGGAGATGGAGTTCCCCTGCCGCGCCGTCGTCACCCAGCGTCTCTGCCTGGACAACCCCTTTTTGCAGATAAGGGATCCACTCATCGCGCAAGCCAGCCTGTTCCAACTTGGGGGCCAGGGTCAGGAGCAAGGCCCGCGTCTCTGACCAGGCGTCAGGGGTATGTAGGGCAAAACTCAATGTATGGAGGGCTTGGGTACAGAGATCGGTGGGCAGGGGCGATGGCGACGGCGGTACAAGCGCCAGCAAATAGGTGATATTGCGCGTTAAATAGCGGGTAAATTTGGCTGGGTCGAACGAAAGGGGTTCGGTCTCACACATCATTCTGCTTGCCCGTTCACTACGCGCCTTGCCAGCGGAGCACCTGCTCTTGCAAGAAGGTTCTGGTGAGGCTATGAATGGTATAGCGGCGTTCGTGCAGGTCTCCATGCATGTCAACCAGATTGAGCGTCACCAATTGTTCGAGCGCCGCACGCACCTCCTGTTCGGCCAGATCACTCATGGCGGCCAGCAGATCAAAGCGCCCGCCCTGTTCGCTGACCAGCGGCATGGTCATCAACACATCGCGCGCGGCGGCGTCCAATAAGAACCAGGCCTGACGGTAGATGAACGCATAGAGCGCCTCAACATTGTCACTGCGCGCTGCCGCCAGATCCGCCAGGAGTAGGGCAAGCGGGTAGAAACGCAGTTGCCCGGTGAGCAAACGCAGCGCGAGCGGGTTGCCGCCAACGATGGTGTAGAGCGGTCGTAGATCAGCGTCCGCAGCGGCAGTAACGTGAGCAATGTTGCGCGCGTGCGCTTCCTGCCGCACCAAGGCCAGCGCAGCGGTTTCCGGCAACTCCGGCACAGCCAGGTGATAGAGGTCAGGTTCGTCGAACAACGCCATGCGCGTGGTGAGCAGAAATTTGCTGGGGTTGGCCAGCCGCCGTAGGATGGGCAACAACTGCGCCAGATCCAGCACCGTTTCGAGATTGTCGATGACGACCAGATGAGGCCGGCTTTTAAGTTGCTGCGTTAACAGCGCCAACGTCTCGTCACTCGTGCGTGGGACGCGCTGCGCATCATCCCCCAACAACTGGTTTGTCAGCGCCGCAACCAGGGCATGGGTCGTCAGGGCGGGGCTGGGCAACGGCGTAATGGCGCCGCCGGCATTAAAGACCGTCTGGCGCGCCGTCACCCAGCCGATCTCATCCCAGACGGCGGTGGCAATCAGGCGGCGCAGCACCTGATCGGCCAGTGCCGTCTTGCCAATGCCGCCGATGCCGGTGATGGCGAGGAGCCAGGGTGCGTCGTTCGTCAGCAGTAATGACGTCAGGCGTTGCAACGCGTCCTCATTGCCGATGAGCTGGCCGTAGGTTGGCGGTTCAAGCCGTTGCATCATCCGGTCAGCATACTGTTGGCGTGCTTCCGCTTCCAACTGCGTCAGGATAGCGCTCAATAAGGGGAGCGCTTCCTTTTGCTTACGATAAAAGGTGGCCAGCGAGAGATGCAGGCGACGGGCAGCCATATCGATCTTTTCCTGACCGAGCAAACGGCTTTGCAATAGCTGCGCATGGACTGGATGAGTGCGCGCCAGCACTGCCAGCGCCTGGCCCAATAGCTGGTTGAGCGCGTGCGCGGCGTCCCCATTGTGCGCTTGGGCCGCCTGGCGGAAAAGCCATAGCGCAGTCAAGGGCGTGAGGTCATTGTCCGCTTTTTGCCAGTTGGCAAGCACTTGCAGCAGCTTTGCGGTCAATGGCTCGGTGCTACTATGATAGACAACGAACTCGTCATTCGATGACATTGGCAACTCTTGATGGCGAAATGATCCAACACCGCAGGTACAGTGGCGTCCGTATTCTATCACAAACAGCCGCCGACGGCAACCGATTGCGATACATCTCCGGCCCGACGCGCAAGGTGCATGTCTTTGCCAGCGACGAATCAATCACCGACTGGGGCACTGCGCAGGCAAAACGCAGCGTCGGCTCGAACTGGCACGCCTACTCCTCAGCAATTCAAGCTTGGCGATAGGTGAAACTTGACAAGTTTTTCTATCATAAGCGCAGGCAAAGAATAAAGCAAAGTTTTCCCGGTTCGCTAAGTTCCTCAGGATCAGGTACAATATATCCTAGCTTTGTTACCAGACTACCCAACGACGGGAGACATGACATGCAGGAAATTCAGCGGTTTGCCCAGGCGGTTATCCAGAATGTAGAAAAGGTGATCGTCGGCAAGACCGAGGTGGTGGAGACGTTGGTGATCGCCCTTCTCTGTGAGGGGCATGTGTTGCTGGAGGATGTGCCGGGTGTGGGCAAGACGATGTTGGCCCGTGCGCTGGCAGTGACGTTGGGCATTGACTTTCGGCGGCTGCAATGTACGCCCGATCTCTTGCCCAGTGATGTGACCGGGGTGAGCGTCTTTAACCAGGAGACACGCCACTTTCAATTTGTCCCCGGCCCGGCCTTTACCAATATTCTCCTCGCCGACGAGATCAACCGGGCGACGCCCAGAGCGCAGGCGTCCTTGCTCGAATGTATGGGTGAACGCCAGGTGACCGTCGATGGCGTGACCCGCCCCTTGCCGCGCCCCTTTCTCGTGCTGGCGACGCAAAATCCGGTCGAGTACGAAGGCACCTTCCCCCTGCCCGAAGCGCAACTTGACCGCTTTCTCTTCAAGGTGCGGCTGGGCTACCTCTCACCGGCACAGGAAGGGGCCATGTTGCTCAACCTGGGCGGGCGCCATCCGATTGAGACGCTGACGGCCCAAAGCGAAGGCGTCACCATTCCCCAACTGGCCGAGCGGGTCTGGCAGGTGCATGTCGATGAGAGTCTGCGCAACTACATCGTCGCCCTGATTCAGGCCACCCGCACCCATAGTGAACTGGCGCTAGGCGCTAGTCCCCGCGGCACGCTGGCGCTCTACCGGGGTGCACAGGCGCGGGCGGCAGTCAAGGGCCGCGACTATGTCGAGCCGGATGATATTCAGGCGCTGATTCCCCTCACCCTGCCCCACCGCTGTATTGTACGCCCGGAGAGCCAGTTGCGCGGGCGCACGGCGGAGGCGATCATCGGGGAGATCATGACCAATACGCCACTGGATTTGGGCGATGTGGAACGATAACTCATGCACAATCTCTTCTGGGCGCTGCTGATTCTCTTTCTGGCCGGCGTCTTTTTTCAAATGGATTGGATCTACTATCTGGTCTATGTCCTTGGGGGCGTCTGGATCTTCAGCCATTGGTGGATTCGCCGGGTGCTGCGCCAGCTCGATGTCTTTCGGGTGATGACCGACCATGCCTTTCTGGGCGAAAAACCGACCGTGAAGTTGCGCTTTGTCAACCGCAGTTGGTTGCCGCTGGCGTGGCTCCAAATTCAAGAGCAAATTCCCCTCGACCTTAAAGAAGCCAGCGAGTACAACAAAATTGTCACCGTTGCCAGCCGCTCGACGCTGGAACACGAATATCAACTCTATTGCAAAAAGCGCGGCTATTACCACGTTGGCCCGCTGCAACTGCGCACCGGCGATCTCTTTGGTTTTGTCAACGGGGCGCGCCAGGAAAATAATGCCGTTGCGGTGACGGTTTATCCGCAGGTGTTAACGCTGGAAAAACTGGGGCTGCCGAGCCGGTCGCCTTTTGGCACGTTGGCCAGTCGCCAGCGGCTCTTTGAAGATCCGGCGCGGGTGGCCGGCGTGCGCAGCTATAGTAGCGGCGACAGTCAACGCATCATCCACTGGAAAGCCAGCGCACGCGAAGAGGAGTTGCTGGTCAAAAAATTTCAACCGGCGATTGCGCTCAACGTGGCGATTGTGTTGGATCTCAATCGTGACAACTATCCCTATCGTGGCGAGATTGGCTTTAGCGAATGGGCGATTGTGGTGGCGGCGTCGGTGGCGAATCATCTGACCAGCCAGCGGCAGGCCGTGGGGTTGATCAGCAATGGGCTGGATGCGGTTTCTGGTCAACCAATGTTACCCATACCGGCGCGTACTGGACAGGGCCAGTTGATGAATATCCTCAGCACCCTGGCCCGTGCCGAAATGGAGCGCAACAATACGCAAATGGCTGATTGGCTGCCCCGTCAGTTGGTGGGCATGGAATGGGGGGCGACGATCATCTTGATCACGCCCAAAGTGACGGACACGACCCTCTGGGCGCTGCACCATGCCTACCGGCGTGGCTCCAATGTGATCGCGCTGGTCTGTGCGCCCCAACCGGACTTTGAGCAGATGCAAAGCCAGAGCAAGAAGTTGGGGGTGCAGGTGCAGAAGACGGTGTGGGAGCGGGATTTGGCGGCGTTGCAGGGGGCGCAATAATTAATGGAAAATGGAAAATTGAGAATTGTTACTGGCGTCTGAGCGGCAGACGGAGAAATTGAGGGATATGACCACAGAGAGTTCAGCGCCAGGTATGGGGCTGGCAGACGCAAATACGGTAGAGATGCCACCGACCAAACCAGTGCCTTATGATCAGGCTTGGCTGCGCTCGTTGCTGCGCCCTTTTTTGATTGCACTGATGGTGGCTTGTTTGGACATTGCCTGGCTGGCGTTGATTGGGCGCTTTGTGCCGGCGTTGGCAGGCGGCTATGGACAGCTTGTCCTTCTCTTTAGCGTCCTGGTGGCGATCATCGGCTGTACCACCACGACCTACCTGGCCCAACCGGGCGAACGGCAGCGCCGACGACCGACCTATCGCTGGGTCGAGTTTGCTTTTATTGTGGCGGCGACCCGTCTCCTGCTCTGGGGTGTGACCGGCAGTTGGCCGACGCTGACGGCGTTGATCTATCAACCCGTTGATAGCTTACTGGATGGTCTCTTTTTCAGCGCCGGTCTGGTTGTCTTATTCTCCTGGTGGGCGGCGATTGAGATGACGGGCGATTTGCTCCGGCTGGCGTTACAACCCGATGAACTCTTTGCGCTGCAAACCGACCGTATTGGTGAAATGATTCGCACCTCCAACAGTGACCGGCCCATGATCTTGGGGCGGATTGTCAGCCGGTGGGTAGGCGGCGGCATTCTGATGGTGATGGCGGCGGCAGGGTTGCAGGTGGAGCGCCCCGCTCCCGGCGCTTTTTTCGCCCTCAGTCAACAAAATCTCGATCCAACGATCATTGCGGCGATTGTGATCTATTTTCTGGTTGGGCTGGTCCTGATCAGCCACGGCCAACTGGCGCTCCTGCGCACCCGCTGGCTGCTGGATCGGGTGCCGGCCAGCGAGAGTGTGCTGCGCATGTGGCCGCTCTATGTGCTGCTGCTGCTGGTTGCCATTGATCTCTTGGCGGCGCTCTTGCCTTTCGGCGGTACTTTCCTATTAGGCCAAATTCTCTTTGCTGTGGTAAACTTTGTTTTCAACCTATTCCTAACTATTTTTCGCTTTTTCATGGGGCTGTTTATGCTGTTGATGGCGGCGTTGCTGGGTGAGCCGCCACCGCAGGAAGCCGTTCAGGCGCCGCCGCCCCCGCCGCCCCCCATGATTGAGCAACTGCCGCCGGCGGCGGCGCATTTGCCGGCGTGGGCCGGTGGTGCCCTTTTCTGGCTCACGATGGCGTTAATTTTGGGCTACGCCGCTTATATTTACTTGAGTGATCGGGGCGTGCAATTCACCTGGCTGCTGACCTTTTGGCAGTTATTGCGCGAACGGTGGGCGGCCTTTTTTGGCGGCTATCGCCGCTGGCAGCGGAACCTAGTGCACAGTCGGGCAGGTGGTGTGGAAGCCGAGCGTGAAACGCCGCCGGTACATTGGTCAAAACGGGGGCTGGATTGGCGACGGCTCGACCCGACACAGCAGGTGCGCTATTTCTACTTGACGACGCTGGAACAGGCCAAAGAACGGGGCATCGGTCGCACCACTGGGGAGACACCCAGCCAATATGCACCTCGTCTGGCTGCCCATCTTAGTGTAACAGAAATTAATGCCGCAGAAACAACCGAAAATTCAGAAATTCAACGGGCGGAAAAGCAACAGGCTGTACAAAAGCTGACAGAAGCTTTTATTCAAGCACGCTATAGTAGGAGAGCGCTGGCAACAACCGAAAGCACACTCTTGTCCCGCATTTGGGAAAAACTTAAGGTGTACCTAAGCTTGTAGTTTTGGAACAAATTTGCCAAAAATATTTCCTTGACTATACGTTACATTTCTGCTATAATCCTATAGTTATGAGGGGCAGAAGAATCTGTGCAAGGTTGTAGCAAGGTCATTCGCAAGCGGGTTATCCCAAAAAAATGAAAAAAACAGTGTAAAATGAGATAGATGGTGTTCGACCAGCCTGGAAACCCATTTTTTTGGGGTCATAGTCGGCAAATGGCTTCCGACCTCGCCACCAACGCATTGGAGCAATCGTACCCATGGCGGAAGCAGCGTTTCAACCAGATGATCCTAGACAAGCTGAAGCAGTGCAGACTGAAGCAAACACAACAAATCAGACTACTAATCAAACAGCAACCAATCAAACAATGACGAGTGAAGTTGGCATGAGTGAATTAAGCGCATCTATCAGTGGACAAGACGCTTCCGATCTCGAAATCTTCGAGAAATATTTAGAAGCGGACACGGATTTTGATCTACCGGAGCGTGGCGATCTGCGCGAAGGGGTGATCGTCGAGATCAGACAAAATGAGCTGCTGGTCAATGTCGGCAGCAAGCGGGATGGCGTGATCCCCCAATCTGATCTCGCCAAGTTAGATCCTGAATTTGTCAAAAATCTTCACGTTGGTCAAGTAGTCGATGTTGTGATCAGCAAACCCCCGGAAGATGATGGCACCTTCCAGTTGAGCATGGCCGATGCCTTGCAACAGCGGGATTGGCTCGATGCCCAGGAGTTGCTGGACAACGGCAAGATTGTCACGCACAAGGTGATCGGCTACAACAAAGGTGGTCTGACCATTGAATTCCGCCACCTCAAAGGCTTTGTGCCGGCGTCACACATTATTGACATGCCGCGCAACATGAGCGAGGATCAACGCCGCAGCGAGTTGGAAGGCTTTATCGGCAGCGATATGCGCCTCAAGGTGATTGAAGTGGATCGCCGCCGCCGCCGCCTGGTCATGTCGCAAATGCTGGCCGAACGCGAATACCGCGACAGCCGCCGCGAGGAACTCTTCACCACCTTGAAGGTGGGCGATATTATCACCGGCGAAGTGCGCAACCTCCGCCCCTTTGGCGCCTTTGTCGATATCGGTGGGGCCGACGGGCTGCTCCATGTCAGCGAGATTGGCTGGTCGCCCATCACCCACCCGCGCGAAGCGCTCAATGTCGGCGACAAAATTCAGGTGCAGGTCATCCGGCTGGATCCCAAAGAGCAGCGCATTGCCCTCAGCCGCAAACGCGCCCTACCCAACCCGTGGGACAGCATCGAACAGCGCTACCAACCCGGCGCCGTGATGAATGCAACGATCACGCGTGTGGTGGATTTTGGCGCTTTTGCCCAACTGGAACCGGGCGTCGAGGGATTGATCCACATTAGTGAGCTGGCTGATATTGCCGTCGCTGAACCGTTGAAGACGATCAAGGCCGGCGATACTGTCAAGGTCAAAGTGCTGCGGGTTGATGCCAAGCGCCAGCGCATTGGTCTCAGCCGCCGTCAGGCCGAAGGCGGCGCCCCTGCCGAGGATGACAATGCCGCCAACTAGAGATCTCTAGCGCTGCGCGATTTTTACGAATTGCCCCAATCAAGTATAATCTTGGTTGTTTGCGAAATGACTACTTGTCTACGCTAAACCTGTCAGTGAGAGGAAGCGCCTCGCTGACAGGTTCTGTTTTGTCATAGAATAGTGGATTTTTGTTGGTTGGTTCGCTGATGCGGTGGTTGAGCCTGTCGAAACCACCGCATCAGCGAACCAACCCGCTCTCTTTGAAAGGAGGTGAAACGCATGAGTGTAGATTTACGACCGGGAGAATCACAGGATAGCCTGCTGCGCCGGTTCCGCAAAGCCGTCGCTGAGGCGCGCATCCTGCCGATTGTCCGGCAGAAGCGCTGGTTTACCTCCAAGAGCGAGGTCAAGCGGATCAAGCGGCAGAAGGCCATTCGCAAGTCGCAACGACCGCCGATGACGCCGTAAGCGTTATCAAAGATTTCACAGATTACGCAGCTTAATTTCAAGTAGGAGTTACGCAGTTGGACAAGACCTGTCAGGTTTGCGAAACCTGACAGGTCTCTGGTAGCGCCCGTCAACTGCGTAACTCCTATCAAGATAAAATCAATAATCTGCGAAATCTTTGATCGATTAAAGTAAGTACCTTTATCTGCAAAAAGATGGGAGTTACATGGCTGCTGAAGAAACTGTAGTCTTTGAAGGAAAAATTGTTGATACGCTGCCCAACGCAATGTTTCGGGTGGAGCTCGACAATGGACACACTGTGCTGGCGTACCTGTCCGGCAAGATGCGCAAATATTATATTCGGGTGTTGCTGGGTGACAAGGTCAAGGTGGAGATGAGTCCATATGATCTCACCCGTGGCCGGATTGTCTATCGATACAAGAACTGATGATCAGTAGTTCGGAGTCGCGTAGTCCAGAGTCAGTCTATTGCCATCTCGGCTACCTTGCGGTCTACTGATGATGGGTCAAACGCCGATTGCTGACCGGTCTTCTGTCGGTTGACGATTTTCGCGCTGCCTCTTTTAAGGAGACAGTGATGTACAACACAAGCATAATGCTACTTTATGAGCGCGCGTAAGCTTCGATAGCTTTGCGCGCTATATTTTTTTCGGCCTCGTAGGTCAGCAGCGCGACGGCTTCTGTCAGCGGCGTCCAAAGCGCTTGAAATTGCGTGGCATCCTCGGTTGAGCGTTCCACTTGGGTTTCACTCTGCAAGGTCATCAAGAAGTAGAATTCCGTGCGGATGTAGTGTCTTCCCTCATGGTGAAAGGTCACAACTTGACTGCCCAAATCGGCCAGGATGCGCAGATCCGCGTAGCCACTCTCTTCCGTTGTTTCACGAAGCGCCGTCATTGCCGGCGTTTCACCAGAGTCGATATGACCTTTGGGCAGCCTGACCTCCTGGCGTGCCGGGCGCTTCAAGAGCAACATCTGCTGCTGGTAGATGACGACGCCACCGCCGGTCTCATAGCGCTGGATTGGGGTTGGCGTTGTGGACATGGGTTGCACCGCTATAAGCAGACAAAGAGTTGGTCGGCCAATTCACTGCCGACAATCTTGGTTGCACCGGCAGTTTGTAGGCCATTGAAAACTTCTAAGGTGACGGGGCCACTAAAGGGCGCCTTTTCCACCAGTTTGACCTTGCGCCCCGGCACTAAATCGAGTTGCGTCAGGTAGCGCAGGACATGTGCATCCGTGCGACCAACGCGGCGTAATTCCCCATGTTGGCCCGGTTCCAGCCCCATGAGCGACACCAGCCGTTCCGTCGGCATGGCGCCATCTTTACGTGGAATCGGATCGCCATGCGGGCAATGGGTGGGATAGTGGCAAAGCTCATCCATCCGATCTTCAAAGTAGGCGCTCACGGCATGTTGCAAGCGGTGCGCCTCCAGATCGACCTGATCCCAAGTGTAGCCCATGACATCGATCAGGAAAACTTCCAATAGGCGGTGACGCCGGATCAATTGGAGCGCAGCCAAACGGCCCTGTTCGGTCAGCGTAATGCCGCCGCCGGAGGAGCGATCGACAAAGCCCGATTCTTCCAATCGTTTCAGCATACTGCTGGCCGCCGCCGGCGAGACATGCATACGTTCCGCCAGCGCCGAGGTTGTGACCTTATCGCCGCTCTGCCCCAGTTTATGAATGGCTGCCAGATACTCCAGCATCCCGTCTGTCGTCAGTCCACAAAATGTCTGCATAGATTTATTTTGCCAAATCATTATCAGTCGTCCGCAGTCATGTAGGCGCATAGTCCAGCGTCGGTCAAGAGCAACCTGAGCGACAGTGCGGTCGACGGATTATTGAAAGCTGATTATGGAAAGCTCACTCTGTGAATCACCATCCTACACTGGAAAGACAACTGTTGTCAAGCAAGAATCAGGAATTTCCCAACAGCCCGTGATTCGTCAACCTGAATTTTTATGATCAACTTTAGAATTATTACACAGATTATATATAGTTTCGTTCATGCTGTCAACCTCTAGACAGGCTCACAGGAACTCCTCCTCCCCAAACAACACCAGATTACGCGACTGCCCCTCTATGCGACTGCACGACTACGCGACGATACGACTCTTGACTCCTGATACTTGTTGCTTCCACCCCTTTACGCTATACTAATTATAGTGCAATTGCTACGAAGCGTACCGCGCTTACTACGACAAGGTTACATGCGCGAATTGGTCGCCGCCAGACCGCCGGGAGGTGGCCGGAAATGGTGCTGAACTTCAAGCCATCTTCGAGCCACCGCCCGGCGGTCTGGGTCTACGGTAACATTGTCGTATTACTTACACGAGACTACTTTACAGATGAAAGGGCAGAAGCAGTCATGAGTTTGCAAACTCTCTGCGCAGAGGATCGCCAGGCCGCCATCGCCACAGGAGCAATCACTGGTGATGTCGCCAGCGTACACCGCCCCCTGCGTCGCGTTGTCTATGGCCCCGCGTCCAAACCAAATGGTTTTACCCCATTGGCCGGCGAGTGGAATCGCCTCTTGCAACGCAGTCGCGCCAATGTTTTTTTCTTAACGTATGAATGGCAAACAACCTGGTGGGAAGCGCTGGGCACGGGTGATCTCTGGATTGTCGCCTTTCGCACCCCCGACACTGATGAATTAGTGGGCATCGCCCCCCTCTATTTAACCGAACGGACAAGCGGTGTGAATGCCGGCAAACGGGTTTTTACGTTGGTGGGCTGTATTGAAGTCAGTGATTATCTGGATCTCATTATGGCACAGGGCTGGGAAGCCGATGTCTACGCTGAATTTCTGACCTGGCTCCATAGTACGGAAGCGCCCGCCTGGGATGTGGTGGATCTGTGCAATCTGCCGGAGGTCAGCCTGACCTATACGGTGCTGCCGCCGTTGGCAGAAGCCGCCGGGCACATGGTGGTGGTGAAGCAGGAAGATGTCGCCCCGCAGTTTGTCCTGCCTCTGCATTATGAAACCTATCTGCAAGAGCAGGTGGACAAAAAACAACGCCACGAGATCCGCCGCAAGCAACGCCGCGCCGAACGCGAGGCCGAGATCGGCTTTTACATTGTCGGCAAAGAACATAGCCTGGAAGCCGAGGTTGATGACTTTGTGGCGCTCCAACGGGCCAGCCGGGAAGACAAAGCCGAGTTTATGACGCCCCCCATGCGCCGCTTCTTTGGCGCCGTCGCCCGTCGCATGTTGGATGCCGGCTATCTGCGTCTCTGTTTTCTGACCATTAACGGCGAAAAAGCGGCGTCCCTCTATGCCTTTGAGTTCGACCGCAAATTCCTGCTCTACAACTCCGGTTATGACCCTGAGGCCCATGCCCAACTCAGTCCCGGCTGGGTGATCCTGGCCTACAGCATCCAATACGCCATTGCCGCCGGTTGTCGCGTCTTTGATTTTATGCAGGGCGATGAAGAGTACAAATATCGCTTTGGCAGTCAGGATTATAAGGTGATGCGGGTGATTATTACGCGGTAATTACCAAGCCCGCTCCTGGCCAGTCCGTGACTGGCTAGGAGCGGGAGAGCTTAATAGTACCTTAGACTTCATCAACATCGATGCCCATGTCGCGTAATAAAGCGGCAAGCCGTTCAGCGCGTTGGCGCTCTTGTTCTGCCTCTTGCGCCGCCGCCTGGTACTTGAGCAAGACATAGCCCTGGTAGACCGGATCTAATGCAAGCTCTTCCAAGGTTGGCAAAAGAAAGTGGCTCATTACTCATCAAAGGTCGGCAACTCCCCCGGTACGGTGATTGTCCCTTCTTCGCGCACCAGCACCTGTCCCGTATGACCGCCAGGGGCGCGACTGATAAAACGGCGCGGCGTGAAGATGACGGTAGCGGCTTTTTCGCCCCGCAATTTGGAGTAGTAGGCGGCGAGTTGGGCAGCCATGCGCAAGGTTTCCGGCTGCACCTGTTGACCGCCATTGCGAATGACGACATGGGAACCGGGTGCACCGCGCGCATGGAGCCAGGTGTCCTCCGCTTTGGCCACCCCAAAGGTGACTTCCTCGTTTTGCCGGGCATTACGCCCCACCACAATTTCAAAGCCCTGTGGACTGTAATAACGCAAAAGCTGCGCTTCGGGCGCTTTGCCGGTTTTGGCTTTACCCATCGCTTTGGCTTTGGTTTTGCTGACGGTGCGCGGCAGTAAACCGGCGGCTTCCAGTTCCGCGCGCACGGCCTGCAACTCAGGTTGATTGGTCGCTTGTTGTAGATCCTCGGCCATCTGCGCGAGAAAGGCTAACTCAGCCTCTAACTGTTTGCGCCGTTCGGGGATGATCTCAGCAGCGCGTTCCAACTTGGCGGCGCGCTTGAACCAGGTTTCGGCCTGCTCCACGGGCGTCTGCTCAGGGTCGAGTTGGATCACGAACTGTTTGTCGCCTAGATCCACCGGCAAGGTTGTTTGCCCCGCGCTGATCTGACTGCTCAAGGCCAGCAGCCATTCGGCTTCCATGCGCAGTTGTTCCGCTTCACCCGGCGCCGGTTCGTCAGCAATGGCGGCGGCCAACTGGCGTTGCACCCGTTGTTGCGCTTGCCGCACCTGATCTTCCAAGAGAGTGCGCATCCCGGCATAAGCGTCCGCTTGGGATTGCGTTTCGTCGCCGTCGCTTTGAGCGAAGTAACGTTCCAGTGCGTCGCTCATGGTAGGGCAAGGGACAAACTCGCCGCGCACATGGCCGACATAGGGCGAAAAACCAACAAAGCGCTCATGTTCCTGCCACAGACCGGGTTGCCATGCACCAGTCGTCAACGGCGACCAGAGTTCTTGCAACGCCTGCGCTAGGGCCAACATGTTTGCGGCTTGGGCCGGCGCTTCGGCGTCACCAGTCGCGCGCCAGGCCACTTCACGCGCTTGTGACGGGCTAACGCCAATCATCTGCTCCACCAACATGCGCCACAGCAGGCCATTCATCTGGGTGATTGCTTCGAGTCTGGTGTAATAGTCAGGCGTGCCGTCGTCCAATGGTGGCAGCTTGGATTGTTGCGGTGGCGCAACATAACGCCGCCCTGGCAGCAATTCCCGCTGCACCTTCTCTCCCGGCCAGACGCGCCGCAGACATTCCATGATCTGCCCGCCAGGGTTGAGCAACAGCACATTGCTGCGCTGACCCATGATTTCGATCACCAGTTGGGTGGCGCCATGTTCGGAATGGTCAAAATGGAGATTAAGAACCCGTTCGGTCGGCTCCGGCTGGTCGATGGCAGTGAGCAATGCGCCACGCACATATTTGCGCAATAACAACAAGAGGGGCGTTGGTTGCTCGACGCCGCGCCGTAACTTCTGTGTTGACAACTGCACCCGGCTTTTCCTGGCATCGGTGATGGCAACCAGATAGTGACGATGGTGGTTGGCGTAAATTTCAAAACCGATGCTGGTAGCATCGGGCATTAACACCTGCTGAACACGGCCACCCGCCAGGGTCTGTTGCAGTTCGGCAGTAATACAAGCTAAAGTCAATGCGTCAAAGTGCATAAGTAAGATCCTTTCTGCCGTCCATAATTTTGGCATCTAGACGGGTTCATTTGTATTATCATACCGAACAGTGAGTTGCCGCCCAAACCAGGTAGCGAAAAGTAATCCCGTAGCCACTGATCAATTTGGTCATCGACACAAAGCGCCCTATAATAGATGGCAATTATCCAACTTTGTTCGGCGGTTGCCAACCGTGCTTTTGCAAAAAGGCATAATCCTTAGCCGTCAAGGAGAGGGTGGCTAACAATTCCGGTCGGCGGTGGAGGGTGCGCAGGAGCGCCTGTTCGCGATGCCACTGTTGCTGTTTGGCATGGTGACCACTGAGTAAGATGTCAGGGACGCTTTCGCCGCGGAAGGTGTGGGGCCGCGTATATTGCGGCCCTTCGAGTAAGCCATCCAGGCCGGGTGAATGGCTGTCGCGATGGGCGCCCAACGCATCGCCCAATGCCCCCGGTCGCAGGCGGGTGATGGCATCGACCAGGATCATCGCCGCCAGTTCACCCCCGCTGATGACATAGTCGCCAATGCTGATTTCGTCGGTAACGACTTGGGTGCGCACCCGTTCGTCAATGCCTTCATAACGCCCACAGATCAAGGCGAGCCGGGGGTAGTTGCTCAATTCGACCACGACGGTTTGGTTCAAAAGGCGACCTTGGGGCGTTAATAAAATCACGGGGAGATCGGTCGGCAATACAGGCGCCGCTTCGGCTGTCCACGGCGGTAAGTTGACATAGGCGTCTTCCGGTGGCAAAGACCAACCGGCGGGCCGGGTCAAGACCGTCTCAACCGCCCGAATGATCGGTGCGGGTTTCATTATCATCCCACCGCCACCGCCGTAGGGTGTATCATCACAAACGTGGTGGCGATCAACGGTATAATCACGAATATTATGCAGCGCAATCGCTATCAATCGGCTGTCCAGCGCCCGACGGATGATGCTTTCCGCAAAGGGCGCACTGAACATCTGCGGGAAGAGGGTAAAAATGTCGAAATGCAGGGTTCCCAGCTCGTGACGCGCTACCGCGTCCGTGAACGAGTCCGCCGTAAACCCTTCGCCCGGCAACGACACTTCTTGCGTTCTCTCACTCATCGTCTCTCACAATCCATTCGTACTTCGTTCGCACCGCCGCCCACTCCGGCGCCCCCCTATGCGCGAACCGTTCATCAAATCCCCGCGCCGCCTAGACCAGAGCTAGGAGCGCCAACCATCAAGCGTGAACCGGTGGTTGGACAACGGACGCCGCAGTCGCACGCCCATCTCTATGGCCGTGACCTGCCGCCGCCCCAAGCTGAGCAACCGTTCCCCAGACAGCCACAGGAGAAACCGGCGCCCCAGGTGCAGTCGCTGCCACCCCAGATCGCTGCTCTGCAACGGGGGGTGAATCATGGGCTGACCGCACTGGCGCAACTGGAACAGGCGCTCTTTAGCCTGCCGCTCTGGCAGAAGTTGGTCTCCATTGTACCACAGAGTGATCTACGGCAGAAGCAGATGGACGGGCTGAATCCGGTTGTGCCGAACGGCATCCGGTTGGGGCTGTTGGGCGCCATTGTAGTCGTCATGTGGTGGACCTGGCCCTCGTCCCAACTGCCGCCGTCACTGGCTGCGCAACGCGAAGAAGGGGATGGACGGACGAGTACTGCGCTTCGGTCGTTGGCGATTGTCAACGCCGTCAGTGGTGCGGGCAACACGCAAGGGGCGCAACCGGTGCTGCTCCAACCCATTTTGCAGCCGACGCCAACGCCAGCCGGCGCGCCGGTGGTCATGGTTCCCAGTGAACCAGTGGCAGCGCCGCCGTTGAATGACGCCCTCCCCGTCGCCGTTGATCCTGCCAGTTTGATCCTGGTGCCAACGGCGACGGCCTTTAATGTGGTGATGCCGCCGGTGGTGAATGTGGTGCCGCAAGTGCGAGTCTTACCCGGCGTCGAATTGCGCCGTTCCTTGACGCCAGAGCCGCCGACACCGACGCCGACGCCTTCGCCGACGCCCGTCCCTGTCAATCTGGTCGCCGGTCGGCTCTGGTCAACCTTTGTCCCGAAAGCGGCGTCTGACAATGATCACTACTGGGTGGGTCGCCCCTTTGGCGACTACGCGCCCAACCAACTTGCCAGCCCCAGCTATCAATTTGGCTCGACGGCAGGCAATCGCTACCGCATCCATCATGGCGTGGATATTTCTAACCCCTTTGGCACCCCTGTCCTGGCGGCGACCGCCGGCGAGGTGGTTCATGCCGGGCCGGATGACACCATGCTGCTTGGCCCCTACAATAATTTCTTTGGCAATACTGTCGTCATTCGCCTGGAGCGCAAGTTGCCGGTTGCCAGTGGCGAACTGGATGTCTATCTGCTCTACGGCCACTTGAGCCAGGTCAATGTCACGATGGGGCAAAAGGTGCGCCCGGAAGATGTCATCGGCGCCGTGGGCATGACCGGCATTGCGATTGGCCCGCACCTCCATGTCGAGATTCGCCTGGGTTCCAACACCTATTATAACAACGTCAACCCCTATCTCTGGATGGCGCCGCCGGCAGGGCAAGGGTCGGTGGCGGTGCGTGTCTTGACGGCGGATGGGCGCACCTGGCCGGGCGCGGCCATTTCGATTGTGCGCTTCTCCGGTGGCGTGGCGGCCTGGGCGCGCCAGATTATCACCTATATGGATTCGGAGAACATCGGACCGGATCCCGCTTGGGGTGAAAACGGCGCGATGGACGGGGTGCCAGCCGGCAGCTACTATGTGGTCGGCATGGTGAATGGCGAGCGGCTGAGCGCGGAGATCACGGTTCGGGCCGGGGAAACTTCCTTTGTTGAGCTACGCACAAAACAATAACTACTTTTAGATTTTGGCGTATCGATTGCGCATTCCGGCTCGCCAAAATCCCAACGCACAAAGCCAAAATCTAAATGACCAACACAACAGTCATTATTTACACTGACGGCGGCTGTCTTGGCAATCCAGGGCCGGGGGGTTGGGCCGCCGTGTTGCAATATGGCGACCATGAGAAGGCGATTAGCGGACGTTTTCGGGAGACCACCAACAACCGCATGGAGCTACGGGCGGCGATTGAAGCGCTGGAAACACTCAAGCGCCCCTGTCGCGTCGAGCTATATACCGATAGCGAATATTTGCGCAACGGCATCACCAAGTGGATCGAGGGCTGGCGGCGCAACGGCTGGCGCACGGCTAAGAAGGAGCCGGTGAAGAATCAGGATCTCTGGCAACGCTTGCTGGCCGCCGTTGAGCGTCATCAGCCGGCTGGTGGCGTCACCTGGCACTGGACAAAGGGTCACGCCGGCCATGCCTTGAATGAACGGGTAGATGAGCTGGCGAACAGCGCGGCACGTAGTGTGACGGCGGCGGATGCGGCAGACCAAGAGATTGAGAGATTAGGAGATTGAGAGATTCGTTTGCAACAATGAATCTCTCAATCTCCTAATCTCCCAATCTCTTCCTCAACCAAATCGCGTTCAATCAATGGCGCCAGCACGCTCGGCCCATGCCGGCGCACCAGCCGACCGTGGCGGATGCCGATGTACCCACATTGGAGATCACGCCAGCTCCAACGGAAGCGATAGCGGAAGAAGCCAAGAATTTCCCAAGCCCACAGCACCATCACGGCCAACGGCGCTGAGAGCCAGTAACCGACAAAGACAAAGGCGGTGTAGTGGCGCGCCGGGTTTTGGTCATCGACAATGGCGCGCTTGAAGCCGGTTGTGCCAAATTTGATGGGCGGTTCCCCGGCCATCTGTTTGAGAAACCGGTGCGGGCGCCGCCAGTCTTGCAGGCGGATAAAGGCGTAGGCATCGCTAATTTCCAAAATGAACGCACGCGTTGAGCGTTGCTCGGCCAAACTCTTTGTGGTGCGTGTTTTGACATCGGCAATAAAGGCGGCAGCGCCGGGTTGCTCGTTCACCTGGTTACTCCTGTCGATTGACGTGTTGCGTATTGCGTGTTGCGTGAGCCGTTACCGGAGTTCAGGCGTCACGGATTGATGAAGGTTAGCGAATGGTTTCGGTAATCCTTGGAACTTGTCACGCCGGCGGCGATGACCTACTGTTACCGCTTTATTTTCGTAACGTTCATCATACGCTGGTTCAGGCTCGCTGGTTTCCACAACGTAACGACTAAGCGCTTAGCCAGTCCGTGACTGGCGATGGGCCGCTAATCATGGACTGGCTAAGGGCTTAGTCGTTACTCCACAACAATGATAAAGGAAAGTTCATGGTGCATCTGCAACGTTACTTCCTGGCGATCTGTTTGGATAGCGGCGATACGCTGGTCGATGAAGGAACGGAAATCAAAGATGAGCGAGAGGTTGTACAACGGGCGGAATTAATTCCCGGCGCAGCCGAATTGGTCAAGACCCTGCAAGCGTGGGGCTATCCGCTGGCACTGGTGGCGGATGGGCCGGTTGGTTCGTTTGCGAATATCTTAAGGCAACACAATCTGCGCCATTATTTTGATGCCTTTGCCATCTCTGAGGAAGTGGGCGTCGCCAAGCCGGATGAACGCATGTTTCACCATGCCCTGGCCCAGTTGGGCATTGCGCCGGCTGACTATGGCCGGGTGATTATGGTGGGGAACAACCTGGAACGGGACATCAAGGGGGCCAACGCGTTGGGCATGGTCAGCGTCTGGCTCGATTGGGCGCCGCGCCGTTCCAAAATTCCCGCCGATGCCAGTGAACAACCCCAGTACACGATCAAATTACCACTAGATTTACTGCCGCTGCTCCAACGACTCGAGCAAGAACGGAACGCGTATGCAACGCATTGAAATTGTCTGTCATAAGGGCGCCAACGAATATGCGCCGGAGAACACCTATGCCGCCGCGCAGCGTTGTATCGATTGGGGCGTCGATTATGTCGAGATCGATGTACGCACCAGTAAAGATGGCGTCTGCTACCTGCTCCACGATGCCACCCTCGAACGCACTACCAACGGACGCGGGCCTATTGCTGAACGCACAGCGACAGAGATTGATCAACTGAATGCCGGCAGTTGGTTTGATCCCCGCTTTGCCGACCAACGCGTCCCCCGGCTGGCAGAGTTTCTGCGCTGGATCAAGGGAAAAGCCAAAGTGTTTTTGGATGTCAAAGCCGCCGATCCGCAGCAGATGATTGATCTGATCCACGCCGTTGGTATGGCTGATGATGTATTCTTCTGGAGTGGTAGCGACGCCTGGGCGCTGGCGTTGCGCCGGTTAGCCCCTCATTTGGCGCTCAAGATCAATGTTGAAACAGTTGAAGATGTCTTGCGCGCGCACGAAGTCTATCGCGCCAACATTGTGGAGGTAGGATTAGCCAACATGAACCCGGCGCTTTGTAGCGCCTGTCGGGAACGGGGCATCAAAATGATGCTCTACGAACAGCAGAAGAACCACGCTGCGTTCCGTGCGGTCCTCGACTGGGGGGTGGAGATGATCAACCTCAACCATGCCGATGTTTTTTTGGATGTCCTGCGCACTTATCACAAACAGTGACGAAAAGATAAAGAGATTGAGAGATAAAGAGATTGAGTAACGACTAAGCTCGTAGCCGGTCCGTGACCGGCGCCCCCATCGCTGGTCATGGACCGGCTACGAGCTTAGTCGTTACGAGATTGAGAGGTTAGCACGAATCTCTTTATCTCTCAATCTCCCAATCTCTCCCTACTTCAACCACCGCTTCGGCATCTTACACACCATCGTATACGCCGGGTCGAAGATGTTGCCCAGGTCATATTTTACCGCCTGCCCCATGAGCAGATGGGCGCCGATGGCGTCCAGACCATAGTCGTCTTGCAGCCAGCGCGCCATTTCGGTGGTGGCATGTTGCACACATTGATCGAGCGGTCGCGCATTGCCGACGGTGAAGATGTAGTCGCGGTTTTCGCCGCGCGGCCAGAAGGCGCGCTTCCCCTTTTTCAGATCCACGGTGAATTGCACATCAAAGGAGATTTCCACACCGGTGCCGACAATCTCACCGTCGCCCTGAACGGCGTGGCCGTCGCCGATATGAAAGAGCGCACCCGCCACAAAGACGGGGAAATAGACCGTCACCCCGGCGACAAAGCCGTTGTAGTCCATATTGCCGCCATGTTGGGCTGAGGTAGCCGTGGAGATGGCTTGCCCGCCGTGGGGCGCTACCCCAAAGCAGCCGACCATCGGGTCAAGCGGCAGCGCGATCTGCCCCAGTTTGGTCGCCGGCTCGACTAAGGTGGCCGTGCCGGCGGCGACATCGACAGCCCAGTTCGCCAGGGTCTGGCTCTCATCCGTCGGCCAGGGCAATTGGGGAATGTATTCGGGATCAACGACGTTGGGGGCGAGCATCCGGCGCGTCCAGCCGTAGGGGCGATTGGGGGTCAACTTGTCCAGATGCACCACCAGAATGTCACCCGGCTCGGCGCCATCGATGTAGAAGGGGCCGGTCATCGGGTTGCCGGGGCGGGTGATCTGGGCGCCGCTGGCGTCCTGCCCGCGGGCATCGACGGTGGTGGTGACGACGGTGTCGCCGGGGCGAAGGCGCAAAACCGGTTCATGGGAACCGATGGCGGTGTGGTAGTGGGTTGGTTGAAAGTGATGGGTGGTCATGGCGTCTTCCTTTTGTACAGGTTGGGTAATTACCAAGCATCTGGCCGCTCACAGCCGGTCCGTGACCGGCGCCCCAAACGCCGGTCACGGACCGACTGTGAGCGGGCTTGATAGTTACCGGGTTGGCTGGTTACCGATTGGCAGGGGGCAAAGGGGGCTAATAAAAAACCAGGCGAAGGTTGCACGCCTGGTTTTGTTAAACATTTCATGGTAGCTGGGACAAGCAACTATTGGGTAATCGCCTCGGTTTCCGTGATCGTCCCTTCCGCCGTGATGGCCTCGGTTGGCGTCACTTCGGCTGTTCCCGTGAGTACGTCCGTCTCTGTCACTTCCGTGGTTTCGGTAAGGGTCCCCGCTGTTGTGACGACCGTTGTCGCCGTTACTGCATCGGTTGCGGTCAGGGCATTCTCAGCCGTTACGACCGCCGTTTCGGTTAGCTCTGCGCTATCGGTCACAGGGGTGCTTTCGGTAATGACCGCTGTTTCGGTGATTGAGGTTGTCTCGGTCAGCGCAGCCGCTTCGGTCACAGGTGCGGTCTCCGTCAGGGTGGCCGTTGCGGTGATGGCAGCGTCGGCGGCAAGGGCTGGTTCTTCCGGCGCCGCCGGGGCTTCAATGGCGCCCATTTCGGTCAGCGCGCCGGTCAAGGCGCTGACAAAAATATCAAATTGCTCGCGAGTCTGGTTCAACGTGGTCATCGTTTCACTGAGCGCAGCAATGTCGCCATCCTGGGCAGCGATCTCGTTGCGCAGCGAGGTTTCGACGGCGCCTAGTTGTTGTTGAATAGCGGCGGCTTGTTCGCTCACAATGTTGATGTTGGCGCTGACCGCGCCGACATTTTCATCGACCTGTTGCAGATGCGACTCCAAACTTTGCATCCGCTCGCCGGCGTAGCTCAAGGTGCCGCCGTTGATCAGGGCCAGGATCAATAACGTTAACGCTGTGCCGAGAATGGCGCCGGCAATCGCCGCAATGAACATGGACAAGGAGTCCTGATGAACGGCGCGATATTCAAGCTCCGGCGCCGCTTCGGTTCGCTCTGTCGATCTTCCTACCCCGCTTGATTCGTGCTGAACGCTCATGGGCTTCCTTCCTTCAGGTTGTTTTGTTCGCAAAAGTATGGTCTCCCATCCTGTAAAGGGCAGGAGTGCAGATCATAAATTTCCAGTATATCTTACCGGCGCAGCACCTATCCGTCAAGCCGGTAGAACCGTAATTTTACTCCCAACTTTCCGCCTGTCCAAAATAGAAAATGCAGTTCTGACGGAAGTCCAGTATAATAGAGGAGTTTACAGCGGTGACAAGGTGGCAAGGCGGCTGGATGACGGGGTGAATGAGCAATTGTGGCGGAAATGATGGAATTGGCGACGGTTGAGTTTTTGTTATCACCGGTTGCGCAGGTTGCCTTGGCCACGTTGAAAGAGCGTGACCTGGCCGAGACGCAGACGTTGGCGGTGTTGCAATCGTTGCGGCGGCAATTTACTGCGGTTGAGGCGGGTGCGTTGCTAAGTCTGGCAAGGGTACGTCAGCGGGCCAGGGCTAAATTCCCTGCTGCGGATCGCCTCTTTTTTACAGCAGAAGCGTTGGAGCAAGCAACCGCCTGGCCGATTGCCCAGTGGCGGGCGGCGTGGCTTGACCAGCAGGCGCCGCCGGGTGCGCTCTTGGACTTGGGCTGCGGCATTGGCGGGGATCTGCTGGCGTTGGCGCAGCGGCGACCCGTGATCGCCTTTGAAACCGATCCGGTGCGTATTCGCCTGGCAGAGGCTAACGTGGCAGCGCTGGGGCTACGGGAACAGGTGCAATTCATCCAGGCTGATTGGACAGCGTGGTTGGCCGCTGATCGGTTGCCGCCCGCCGCGGCCGCCTTTGCCGATCCGGCGCGACGGGTGGAGGGGCGGCGGCTCTTTTCCGTCGAGGCGATGCAGCCGCCGCTGTCGCAATTGCTCGCTTTACAACGCCGGTTGCCGCACCTGGGGGTCAAAACCATGCCGGGGATAGCGGATGAAGAGATTCCCGCCAATAGCGGCGTCGAATTTATTAGCCATGAAGGCGTCTGTAAAGAGGCCATCTTATGGTTTGGTGATTTAATGAAACATTCGCGCTGGGCCAGCGTATATATCGAACAGGGGTGGGTATCACTGCCGGGGGACAATGAACAAAAACCGCCCGTCGGTCCAGTGGAGGCTGGTTATACTTTGCATGAACCTGATCCGGCGTTGATTCGGGCCGGCGTGTTCACCGAACTTTGTCGCCAGCTGGAGGCCCATCTCTTTGATCCGCAGATTGCCTATCTGGTTTCAGCGGCGGCCAAAACCGACCCGCTGGTGCAGAGCTTTGTGATTCAGGAAGTGCATAGCTTTAACCTCAAGTTGCTCAACCGCCGGTTACAGGCGCTGGGCTATCATGTGGTTGAACTGAAGAAACGGGGCGTCCCCTTCCAACCGGAAGAGTTACGCCCGCGCCTCAAGTTACCCACCACGGGCAAATCGGGCGTGGTCATCTTTACCCGGCGGAGCGATGAACGGTTGATGTTACTGGGGGAACGGGTTGTGTAGGTAGACAGGTAGACAGGTAGACAGGGCGGTAATGACCTATGCACCTGTGTACCTATCTACCTGTCTACCTGTCTACCTGTCTACCTATCTACCGATATTACAGGAGAAGTTACAATGGTACGTGAAGTATTAGTCGAAGAACCAATCAATGCGTTGGTGCGGGTGATGGGGGATGGCAATGTGCGTCCCACTTCTTTTCTGTGGCGTGATCGCACACGCTATGTCAATCACATTGGTCGCCAATGGGAAGAACGCCAGGCCGGCAAGACGATCCGCCACTATCTGGTGCAGACGGTCGATGACAACACCTACGAACTCTGCCTAGACCCGGCGACCAACGCCTGGTCGATCCAACGCGCCTGGCTGCGCGATGTTGTCGTCTAGCACAATCAAGCCAGCAAACTATATCGTGACAGGGTGACAAGGTGAGGCATCACGGCTATTTCACCCCTTCACCCCTTCACCTTGTCACCCTGTCATTCTTCGGGGGAATTTTATGCACTTGTCCATCAAACAGCTTCTACACCTTTGTCTTCTCCTCACCCCGCTCTTGTTGACCCAGTGTGGCGGTGAAGCAACGCCGGAACCGGTAGCGAAAGAGCCGGTCGAACTGACCTTGATCTCCTTTGAAAGCACCGGGGCCTGGCGGGCAGCAGAAGATCATGCGATCAAGCAATTCCAGACGCGTGAACCCAACATCACCTTTGACCACCAGGAGTTTCGCCAGGCGCCGCAAAGCTACCTGACCCAGACGCCGCCACCGGATATGATGACCAGTGGCGCCTACTCGTTTCTGACCCAGGCGGCGCAACAAAATCTCGTCCTGGATCTCACCGAACTGTGGGCCGAGACGGGGTTGCGTGACGCCTTCCCTGCTGGTTTCCAAAGTTTGAGCGCCTATGAGGGCAAGCAATATTATCTGCCGGTCGGCTACGCCTGGAGCGCGATCTACTATAATCGCGCCATCTTTGACCAGTACGGTCTGCAGCCGCCCCAAAGTTGGGAGGAATTTCTTGCCATCTGTGACACCTTGTTAGCAAACGGCGAGACGCCGCTAACGCTGGCCGGGCAGGATACCTGGCTCACCCTCCTTTGGTTTGATTATCTCAGTCTACGTCTCAACGGCGCCGCCTTTCACCGGGCGCTGCTACAAGGGCAACTCCCCTATAACGACAGCCGGGTGCTGACCGTGGTGGAGCAGTGGAGTCAACTATTGGGCAACGGCTATTTCGTCGAACGGCCGGAGCAGAACAGCGCCCTCTTGAGCTTGATGGCGCTCATGCGCACAGACAACAATGTGTTACAAGAACAAAAAGCCGTGATGATACTGGTCAGTCCTTTCTGGATGACCGAGTTGCCCACCAAGTACCACGAGGAGATCGACTTCTTCCGCTTCCCGGTCATAGACCCGGCCACGCCCACCGCTGAGGTGGTGACGACGCTGGGCTATATGGCGCCAAGTAATGGGCAACATCGTAGCGAAACGTTGGCCTTTCTCACCTACATGGGGTCGAAGGAAGGGCAAACGACCATGATGCAACAACTGGGCAAAGGCACCATTTGGGCGCCGGCGCGCGATGATATTGACGCCGCCCTTTTGTCACCGGCGCTCAAACAAGGCAAGGAAATTGTGCGTGACGTACCCGATCTAGTCTCGCCCTTTATACTCACCCTGCCGACCGAAATGTGGCCGCTGATGGAGCGGGCGGTTGAAAGCTTTTTGCGCAACCCAGACCAGATCGATGAGTTTGTCAATGCAATGGAAGAAGTACGTCAGCAGGCAGTCGATGAAGGTTGGCTCAAGCCGACGCAATAAAGGAGCGACAAAGCCAAACTCGACGAAAAGCGGGCAAAATTGCGCAACCCTATTGACAAGCCGCCTACTCTCTGCTATGCTTGTCGGCAGCGTGCCGTCTTTGTTGTTTGGATGACCAGTTAATTGATGAATCAGCAAATTCGCTTTACCTACGTACCGCAAATGATTTGGATCCTTTCCGTTACTGCAATGGAGAGACGTTGGTTCGCGGGGTAGGCGATGCTGTAGGATCGTATCACCAAAGGCCGTGGACCGTCGCCAAGTCCACGGCCTTTTTTAGTTGTTGCACAAGCCGTGGGGGAGATACCTGCGGCTTGTTTTATTGGGAAAAGAGAGATTGAGAGATTGGGTTTCTCTCAATCTCCTTATCTCTTCTGATAATCCAACTTTGAGCCGTCAACTGTTTCTTGGAGGTGACTCATGCCAGCCATCGACGTACAGAACCTGCACAAGAGCTTCCGCACCAAGCGCAAAGCCGCCGGATTTCAGGGCAGCTTCCGTTCCCTCTGGCGACCGGAGTGGCAGACCGTTGAAGCGGTACGCGCCATTTCGTTTGCCATGGAAGAGGGGGAGTTGCTCGGCTTTATCGGCCCCAACGGCGCCGGCAAATCGACGACGATCAAGATGCTCACCGGCATCCTCTACCCCACCAGCGGGCAGGCGACGGTATTGGGCTATACGCCGTGGTCCCAGCGGCGCGCGCTGGCCTATCACATCGGCACGGTCTTTGGGCAGCGGCCCCAGCTTTGGTATCACCTGCCGGCCATGGACACCTTCTATCTCTTCGGCAAGATTTACGAAGTGGATGAGCGCACGATCCGCCAGCGCATTGGCTTTCTGGCCGAAGCCTTTGAGATTGCGGATTTGTTAGAGACGCCGGTGCGCAAGTTGTCGTTGGGACAGCGGATGCGGTGTGAGGTGGCGGCCTCCTTGCTGCACAAACCCAAGTTGCTGCTCTTGGATGAACCGTCGATCGGGCTGGATGTGGTGGCGAAACAGCGCATTCGTGACACGATCAAGCGCATGAATGAGATCGAGAAGGTCGGCGTGCTGCTCACCTCCCATGATGCCGGCGACATTGAGGCGCTCTGTAAACGGGTCATCATTGTCAATCATGGGCAGATCGTTTATCAAGACAAAGTGTCGGCGCTCAAACGCAACTTTCTGACCGACAAGCAGATCGACGTGCGCTATGCCGAGCAATTGCCCGCCGATTTTCACCTGGACGGCGTCGAGGTGGTAAAACAAGGAACCTACGGCGCTAAACTGCGGGTCGATACCAAGACGACGCCGGTGGAACGGATGATGGCGCAACTGGCGGGGGTGGGCAGCCTGGTCGATGTGACCATCTCCGATCCCTCGCTGGAAGAGGTGATTCGGACGATCTATGAGCAGGCCGCGCCGAGGGCTACGCCTGCTGAGACGGTAAATGGTGGCAGTCAGGCAAGTCAAAATGGGCATAAGCAGGGCGCCCCGGAGAAAGTGAGGGCAGCATGAGCAAATATTGGGCGATCTTTCAAACACAACTGCTCAACAACCTGGCCTATGTCGGCAACCTGCTGACCGGGAGCATTGCGATCGTCATCTTTATGTTTATCTTTGCCCAGCTTTGGCGCGTCGCCTATAGCTCGACAGGAAACAGCGTCATTGCCGGTTTGTCATTCCATGATGTGCTTTGGTACTTGCTGCTGGCTGAAGTGATCGAACTGAGCAAACCGCGCCTAGCGCAAGGCATTGCCCAAACCGTGCGCGACGGGTCGATTGCCTACCAACTGAGCAAACCCTACAACTTCCTGCTCTATCAATGCAGTGTGGGGTTGGGTGATAGTGTTCTCAAAGTGATCTTTAATGCCGTGGTAGGGGGCGCCATTGTCTGGCTCATGGTGGGACCGCCGCCTGATCCGCGCTGGTGGCCGTTGGTGTTGGTGACGGTCTTGGGCGCGTGGCTCATCTATTTCTGTTTCACGGCGCTGATCGGCTTGGCCGCCTTTGTCACCGAAGAAGTGCGCGCCTTTGAGTGGATCTACCAGAAACTGATCTTTATCCTGGGCGGCTTTCTAATCCCGCTCGATCTCTACCCGGCGTGGCTGCAACCTATCGCCAAAGCCACCCCCTTTGCCCAGGCGATCTACGGCCCGGCCCGCTTTTTTGTCGATCCGTCGCTGGAACGCTTTGGGCAGGTGCTGCTGGGACAATGGCTCTGGCTGGCCGCGCTGATTGGTCTATTGACCTTTCTCTACCAACAGAGCGCGCAGCGGTTGGCGATTAACGGCGGGTGAGGCAAGACACGAGACACGAGACACGAGACATAGATCGAGTATTTCTCCTTGTCTCGTGTCTCCTGTCTCGTGTCTCAGTTCATGAGGGGGAACAACCATGAAACGCATACAACGTGAACTACGCTTCCTCCTCGCCGTCTGGCAGGCGAACCTGCTGGCGGCGATGGAGTATCGGGCGGCCTTTTTGTCGCAGGTGATTGGGATGATGCTCAACAATGCCATCTACTTTATCTTTTGGATTCTCTTTTTCGAGCGTTTCCAGACGGTGCGGGGGTGGGCATTGAGTGATATGTTGCTGCTCTTCGGCGTGGTGGCAACGGGCTTTGGCGCAGCGATGGTACTCTTTGGCAATGCCCTGGCGCTGACGGAGGTGATTGCGGGTGGGCGGTTGGATTATTATCTTTCGCTGCCGCGTCCGGTCTTGCTCCATGTGTTGGCAACGGGGAGTCACGCCGCCGGCATTGGTGATGTCACCTATGGCATTTTGAGTTTTTTGGCGGCGGGGTACTATACGTGGGATGCCTTTGCCCGGTTTCTCTTTGGCGTGGTGGTCGCCATGCTGCTCTTTATCGCGGTGATGGTGGTTGTGCATAGCGCGGCCTTCTGGTTGGGTCAGGCCGATGTGCTGGCGGGACAGGCGTTCAATGCGCTGATCACCTTTTCGCTCTATCCGCTCACCATGTTTGATGGCGTGGCGCGCTTTCTGCTCTTTACGATTTTGCCCGCCGCCTTTATCGGCGCGGTGCCGGCAGAGTTTGTGCGCTCATTTTCATGGACGGCACTGGGGCAGTTGCTGGTGGTGACAACTGTTTTTTTGACGCTGGCAATTATGGTCTTTTATCGTGGCCTGCGCCGATATGAGAGTGGCAGCGCGATTCAGACACAGGTTTAGCACAGATAGGGCCATGAGTGAGTTACTCACTAAACATCACTTATGGCTCTACATCGCCAGTCAATTGCAATACGGCATAGCGATTTTCACGTTCTTGCCAAGCGGCTAAAAACTCATCATGACCGAGTACAATAGGGGCAGAAGAAAAGTCCGGATCGTTAACATAAATATCGATTGGCGCTCAATAGCAGCGTTGCTTGTTCAGTGGGTAATGATGGCGCTACGACAGCCACAGATGGATAGGTCATTCATGGCCCCTTTCGACAAATCGTTCTTCGGTGATGATAGTATAGCCGCAATACGCTGGTTCAAGCAAAATGGCTGGAAGTGCTGTACTGCTCACTTTTGTACGACGTGCGTTACCTCAAATTTGCGTGAATCTAATTTTGGTATGCTGGAAAAGTTGACGTTTGATTGCGCTTTTGGTATGCTTTGAACAGTGATCAGTTCTTCCCTTGTTTCATCATAAAAAGCAGAAAGGAGGTACACATGACAACAAAACAACAAAACGCTAAGTTTCTGAACAGCGTAGCGCTGTTGACCGCAACTGCATACCCTTGTGTGCCTCTGGCTGCATCCACGGCAACGTAACCGATCAAGTCACTATGCTCGGTTGATGCTTGTCGTCACTTCGTCCGCAACGCCATGAGCGCCTCTGCTTGTGGCGTTTTTTTATTTCCACAGTCAGCGCCTATCACCAGGGTATGGCCGGTCAAACGGCAGCAGCGCCAACGCGACGGTTGTTTGCTTCGTTTCGCTTATGCTTGACAATACCTAAAGGAGAGCGCTTTTTGCATGACTCACACAACCTATGAATATGGCGGCATGATGGCCGAATTTTGGGATCTCTTTCGGGGCGACACCAGCAACTGGGCAGATCGCTTTTTCTTCAAGGAGGTGGTCGCCCAATGTGGGCAACCGGTGCTGGATGTCGGCTGTGGCACCGGACGCTTGTTGCTCGACTTTATGCAGGATGGTATCGACATCGACGGTATGGACAACTCGCCGGAGATGCTCGACCGCTGCCGGCAAAAGGCAGCCAGCTTGGGCTTGGAACCGCGTCTTTACTTGCAAACAATGGAGACGCTGGATCTGCCCCGGCGTTATCAGACGATCATCGTTCCCTCCAGTTCCTTTCAACTGGTCACGGACCCGGCGGATGCGCAGGAAGCGATGCGGCGGTTTTTCAATCACTTGTTACCGGGCGGCGTCCTGGTGATGCCCTTGATGGCGCTCTACACCGGTGACAACCAGGCGGCGGAGGTGGTGGAAGAATGGAGTCGCGAAACCGTGCGACCAGAAGATGGGGCGACCATTCGCCGCTGGTCGCGCTCACGGATTGATCGCATCAACGACCTGGAACACACCGAAGATCGCTACGAGATCATCCTAAATGGGGAGATCATCGCGTCGGAAAGCCATTCCCGTTCACCGGCAACGCGTGGCTATTCGCAGGCGCAGGCGCAACAGCTTTATACGGAAGCCAGATTTACCAACCTGCGACTCACCAGTAACTTTACCCTTGAACCGTCGAAAGCAGAGGATACGCTCTTCTGTATCTGGGGCGCACGGCTGTAAGCATGACAACCAAACAGCTTGCTTTGCGACAATTACAAAAGGACGACGCGCCCGCCTTACTGACCTTCTACAACGGTCTCAGCACCACAACGATTCACAACTTTCGCCCTTTGCGTGAAAAGACGACGTTGGCGGTTTGCCAGGCAATTGTGCAGGCCAATACCGCCATGCCAGCGCCACGCTTTGACCTGGTGGCCTGGCATGGGGAGCAAATGGTCGGCTGGGCTTTTCTGGAACAGCTTACTAGCGCCGAACCACAACTCGGCCTCGGGGTAACTGATGCGTGGCAAGGGCAGGGAGTTGGGCGGGCGCTGCTGAACGGGTTGCTGGTTCAGGCGCGCCAATATCCGTTGCCAACGATTTATCTGATTGTTGTGCATGACAACCAGCGCGCCATCCATCTCTATCAAAGCTGCGGCTTTGTGGCGTATGATCAACACTTTGATGACGAAGACCAACTGACCTATCTGTCGATGAGGAAGGAGATTGCTTGAATGAAAATTTCTGCATTGTCCAGCTATCCAGTTTTGCAGACCGAACGCTTGATCTTGCGTGAAGTGCAGCCGGCTGATGCGGCTGATGTTCTCGTCTTTCGTGGCGACGCATACGTGCAACGGTTCAATTCCGCGCCATTGCAGACCATTGAAGAAGCGACGTTATTTATTGCCGATGCGCGCAACCTCTACGATGCGCAAGGCGGCATTGGCTGGGGCATTACCTTGCGCGGGGAAGACCGCGTGCTAGGCGGCGTGAGCCTACATTCCTGGAGTCAATATCACCGCCGGGCCGAAGTGGGCTATGATCTGGCGCGCGCCCGTTGGGGACAAGGGATTGGCAGCGAGGCCGTGCGGGCCGTGCTGCACTTTGGCTTTACCCAGTTGAACCTCAACCGTATTGAAGCAGCCACGATTGCCGATAACCACGAATCGGTCAACCTGCTCAAAAAGCTGGGCTTTACATTAGAAGGCATCCGCCGCAGCTACTCGTGGGAAGATGACGGCACCTTTCACGACAGTGCCATGTTTGGGTTGCTGCGTGACGAATTTATCGGTTGATAGCAACTATCCAACGAAATTTGGCCACAAACCGATGGATTGCCTCCGTGTTCCTTCCATCCGTGTTTAGTCTTTAGGCAATCACAAAAGACTAAACACGGATGGAAGGAACACAGAGTATGTGTGATAAGACAAGAAAGGTATTGAATGACAACAGTACAGACTGGGTTTGCTGATCTGAACGAGGCAACGATCTACTACGAAGTTGCCGGCACAGGGGAGCCGTTGATACTCGTCCACGCCGGTATTTGCGACGCCCGCATGTGGGATGAACAGTTTGCTTTCTTTGCGCAATCCTACCGCGTGGTGCGCTACGATCAACGCGGCTACGGACAAACACCCGCGGTGGATGGACCGTTTGCCCATTACCAGGATCTGTATGCCCTCCTACAACACCTGGGGATTACACAAACGTACCTGGTCGGTTGCTCAATGGGCGGCTCGGCCTGTCTTGATTTTGCGTTGGCCTACCCGGCAATGGTCAACCGGTTGATTCTGGTTGGGTCTACACCCGGCGGCTACAAAGCTCACCAGCCCTGGCCGGCCCAGATCGAGGCAGTCAACAGCGCGTTAAATGAGGGCAATTTTGAACAGGCGGCGGAACTGGAAGTGCAGATTTGGGTCGATGGCGTCAGGCGCACACCAGATCAGGCGCCGGCGACGATTCGAGATCGCGTGCGCACCATGGACACCATTGCCCTGCAAAATGAAATGCTGGATCTAGGACAACTAGAGCCGCTTGCGCCACCGGCAGCCGAGCGCCTCCATGAACTTTTGCTCCCGACCCTGTTGCTGGTCGGCGACCTGGATCAACCGCGCATTCGGGAAGCCATTGATTTTATGACCGAACGCCTGCCCAATGGGCGCAAGGTGATCATGCCCGGCACAGCCCATCTACCCAACATGGAACAACCGCAACGGTTTAACAAGCTTGTCCTCGACTTTTTAGGATCTGGACAAAGGAGAACTTAAGTTGACGACCAAAGAACGCGATCAACTACTTATCACACCCCTCGCTGACTATGATCCACTCGTTGGCCGCTGGCTCTGGCTCCTGACCGACAGTCGTCAGCGCACCTTGGAAGCGCTGGCCGGTATGGCCGAAAGCGCCCTCGATTGGCGACCGGATGAAGGGGCCAACACCATCGGCACGCTGCTCTATCACATTGTCGCCATCGAACTGGATTGGCTCTATGTCGAACTGTTAGAGCAGCCCGACTATAGCGCTGCCGTCGCCGGACTATTGCCTTATGATGTGCGTGACGCTGCCGGTCGCTTGACGCCGGTCTATGGGGAAAGCTTGACAAGCCATCTGGCCCGATTGGCTGCCAGCCGCCAACTGTTGCTGGACGAATTACGTTCGCTCACGGCGGCAGAGCTTTATCACGTCCGTCGCTTTGAACCGTATGATGTGACGCCGGAGTGGGTCTTATACCATCTGCTGGAGCATGAGACCGGCCATCGCGGGGAAATTGGCGAATTGCGCCGACAGGCCGAGCGATCCAGGTGTTGAACGTACTTGGCGCTATAATCAGTAGACCGCAAGGCTGTCGAGCCTGACTTAGGACTCTGGACTTAGGACTGCGGACTACTGATAATCGACAGATACAAGCACAAACCAGGTTTCTGGCAGAAACCTGGTTTGTTGTGCAACTATGCGGCAACCTATCACCCAAGGAGAAACTTATGGAACCATCAACGCGTGAACAACGCATTCTCGAACGCCCAACTGGCTATGACCCACTGATTGCGCCCTGGGTTTCGATGCTGGAAGCTACGCGGCGACGCACCAAAGCCGCAGTGCAAGAGATCAGCGACCAGGTGGTTGACTGGACGCCGCCCGAACGAGGCAATACCATCGGGACGCTACTCTATCACATCATGGCGATTGAGCTGTCCTATCTCTATGAAGACATTTTACAAGTAACGGACTTTCCGCAAGAGTTGGCGCAGTTGGTGGTCTATGATGTGCGGGACGGCGAAGGGCAACTGACCGTTGTCCGGGGCGAGCCGGAAAGTCATTTCCTACAAATACAATGGCGCACTGGGGAGTGAGTGTGAAAGCTATCTGGTGAACGCGCCGGCCAGGATAGGCCGCCGACCGCGTAGTTGACAAGCACTCTTTTGCCGTCAAGATTTAAGCTGGATTTAACATCATTTAGGCTGAATTTCAAACAGGCGCTCTGCTTTTGGGCTAGAATAGGGTCATCTCTGCTGGTCAGGGATGACCTATTTTTTGTGATCAGGCTCAATCGATCCAGATAACTTGGTAAAGGAATGGCGACAGATGAAAAACAACAATCGACTCTATTATCTTTTAACCGCCGGCACGCTCACGGTGTTACTCTTTGCAACCTACTTGCTCTTTGGCGGCAATTTCCTGGGCGCCGTCGCTGACGCGGCAACCATTGGCGGGGGCGACGCTGCGGTAGCCGGACTTGCGCCGGGCAATGAGCAAATTGATAACGCACAAATCTTGTCAGCGCCCCAGACTGCTCCCGTGCCAGAGGCAAGCCTAACTGCTCTGCAAGCGCAAAATGCAAAGTTAATCCAGATGGTGCAAACCATGCAAGAACGGGAACGCCAGTATCAAGCGCAATTACAGGCCGCCACCCAGGCGCTAGAAGCACCCCAAACGGCGCCGGCAGGACACGATTATGGGGAAAGTGAACATAACGAACATGAACGGGCGGAACATGGCGAACACGAAGAGGGTGGTGAAGATGACTAACCAGGGCGCTGCTATTCTCAAGACAACCTTGGTCGCCGGCAGTATCATCGCGACCCTGCTGGGCGCCAACATGGTTGCACACCGGGACCAGGCCGCCACACTGACTCCGCTATTTACGCCAGATCAAGTTGCCGGCGCAAAAGGGCAGCTACCGCAGTCACTGGCCGCTGTGCCGAATTTACCGGCGGCATCCGATCTGAATGGCGTGGCTGTGGACAAGCTACTCAACCAACCCTTAGCGCCGATTCCAGCGCTTGCCCTGCCGGTGGCAAGAAGCCGTTCCAGCCGCTAGGGCAAGCAGCATAAAGGTAATAGGATGTTCTACTGATGACCGTAAGTAATCGCACCACCTGGCCTGCCCATCACTTCTATGCCATGGGCAGCCATATCAATGCCTGGCTCGATCTGACCGACCAACATCTGGCCCAAAGCGTCTTACGCCAGGTGGAAGCGCTCTTTCAGGCCGCGGAAGCCCGCTTGACCCGCTTCCGCGCCACCAGTGAACTGGCACAGCTCAATGCGCAGGCCGGGCAGTGGACGACCGTCTCGAATGTCTTCTGGCGCATCTTGACGCAGGCGTTGCGTCTGAGCCAGGCGACCGACGGTCTCTTTGATCCAACGGTACTCAATGCTGTTGCTACGGCCGGCTATGACCGTGACTTTGCTGAACTAGCGCAACCGGCGATCGGTCAAGCTACAAAGTCATTGACATTGGCGCAACCATTAGACCGCTTGCAAGGTTGCTGGCAGGCGGTCGAACTCGACCCGGCGCAACATGGCGTGCGATTGCCGCCCGGCATCCGGCTTGACTTTGGCGGCATTGCCAAGGGGGAGACGGCGCAACAGGCGGTCGCCTTCCTGAGTCAATGGGGGCCTTGCTTGGTCGATGCCGGTGGCGATCTCGTAGCCGGCGACGCCCCTGCCGGGTGGCCTGGGTGGCTAGTCGCGATTGCCAGCCCTACGCTTGCCGACGAACCGGAACGGGATCTAGCCCAAATCTGGCTCAAGAACAGCGCCCTGGCGACCGCCGGCATTGATTACCGGCGCTGGCAACAAGGGAACGCCACACGTCATCATGTAATTGACCCACGCACCGGCGCACCGGCAGCGACCGATCTGCTCACCGTTTCGGTCTTGGCCGCCGATGCCACTGTCGCCGAAGCTTGGGCCAAAGCGGGGCTGATTGCCGGCGCGCAGGCCGGCGGGGCGTTGTTACATGAGCACCGGCTACCCGCCGCCCTGGTCGATCAACAGCAGCGGCTGACGCTGACCCCGGCGCTACAGCCGTTTGTACAAAGGGGCGTCTGAGCCAAAGAAAGCCGGGTTTTGGCAAAACCCGGCTTTCTCGATCACGACAGAAAGAGAACTTATGTGGACGATCTTATTAACAACGGCCAAAAAGTCGCCGGTATCCCTCCGTTTGCTCACCGGCCTCATTATCATTGAACTCCTGCTCTTGTTGTGGTGGCTTTTCCCGCCCCTTGTTGCCTACATCACCGGGGACGGTACGCTGTGGGCGAGTGAAAAGCTGGCGTGGTATCTCACCCGTTCCAGCGGCGCTGTGGCCTATATTATCCTGAGCGCATCAACGGTATGGGGATTGCTCCTCAGCACCAGGGTGATCAAAGAGTGGGTGCCGGCAGCGGTGGCGCTTACCATGCACGAGACCTTGTCCTGGCTGGCGGCTGGGCTGGCGGCCTTTCATGCCCTGGTCCTGCTCTTTGACCATTACTACACTTATACCCTCAGCAACTTACTCATTCCCTTTACCGGTCCCTATCAACCGCTCTGGGTGGGGCTGGGTATGTTGGCTTTCTACCTGTTGCTCCTGCTTTCGGCCTCCTTCTATGCCCGGCGCTGGTTGGGGGCGCGCCAATGGCGGCGGCTGCACTATCTCACTTTTGGCGTCTACGTGTTGATCACCCTGCACGGCTGGCTGGCCGGTACTGACAGCGCCACCTTTGGCTGGCTCTACGGCGCCAGCGCCTTTACCGTCATCTTTTTAACGATCTATCGCATAATCGCCATCAGCGGAAGCGCCCAGGCGCTGCCACACCCCAAACGACAGCGGGCAACCAACTGACGCCCTTTTGGACAAGCTATGATACAATAGCGACAGCTATCATCCGCAATGGATGGTGGCTGTCGCTTTGGCAATGGGTTTTGTAAAATAAGTTGTGATCGGTAGTAAAGACTTTTGTTTCGGTAATCCTTGGAACTTGTCACGCCGGCGGCGATGACCTACAGTTACCGCTTTATTTTCGTAACGTTCATCAGTCTTTACGACCGCTCATGCCTTCGGTGGCAAAACAGCAGTGAGTTCAACCAATGACACGGCTTCTCTTGATTGATGACGACCCCTATATCACCGAACCGCTGGCGCGCACCTTGACCGAACATGGCTATACGGTGGCGGTGGCGCACAATGGGCAGGATGGGTTACAACAAGCCCTGGCCCAGCCGCCCGATCTGGTCATCCTCGATGTGATGATGCCGGGGATGGATGGGTGGACAGTCTGTCGGCAATTGCGTGAACGGAGTGTGGTGCCGATCCTGATGCTGACTGCCCTCAACGAAGAGGTTGACCGGGTGTTGGGGTTGGAACTGGGCGCCGATGATTACTTGACCAAGCCCTTTAGCCGACGGGAGTTGCTGGCGCGCATTAAGGCCATGTTGCGCCGCATTGCCCTGGATCGCACCGTCACCGAGCAGAGCGTGATCAAAATTGGCGCCGTTGAACTCAATCTCACCACCTTTCAAGCCAGTAAAGCCGGGGAGCCGCTGCCCTTGCGTCATAAAGAGTTTGAATTGTTAGCTCTACTCATGAGCCGGGCCGGGGAAACCATTACGCGCGCCGAAATTTTTGATCAGGTGTGGGGCACCGACTGGTTAGGCGACACGCGCACCCTGGATGTGCACATTCGCTGGCTACGCGAACGGATCGAAGATGACCCGGCTCACCCCGCGTATATTCAGACCGTGCGCGGGGTGGGTTATCGTTTTCTATCCCCTAGCGGGAAAGGCGGCTAGGCCCATGTTCACCACCTTGCGCGCCAAGCTCCTGGCGACCTATTTGGGCTTGATTGTCTTGGGCTTTGGCGGCTTAACCGTGCTGGCCGGCTGGCAAATTGCCAACAGCGCCTACACCGATTTTGCCGCCACCTTGCAAGTTAATGCCGCCTTGCTGGCTGCGCGCCTCTCCACTCCCGGCCATGAAGAACATGAGGAACATCAACCCGCCGCGGCCGGCGGTCAGGTCGATGCCGTTGACCTGCAACGGATCGCCAACAGTGTTGATGGGCGAGTGCTGCTGTTGGATGCGCACGGCGCTGTCCTCTTTGACAGTGCGACTGGGGCGACCCGGCGGCGCGGCTTTCCCGGCACAAGCACTGGCGGCTATATCTTCACCGTTGACGAACAGGGCATTGCGCAGATCGTCACCACCGCGCCCATCCGCATGGGTGACGAGGAAAACGGCTATGTCCAACTGGCGGCGCCGGCGGCCCAGCCACAAAGCATGGTGCGCCAACGTTGGGTAGCGCTGGGGAGCGGTTTTCTCCTCTTTGCGCTGGCAGGAGTGGTCATCAGCCTCTGGTTGCTTGGCTCGTTGACGCGACCGTTGGCCCGTCTGCGCAACACCGCCCTGGCGCTGGCTGCCGGTGATTTGCAACAGCGGGTGCCCACCCCGGACCGCGACGAAATTGGCGCGGTGGCGCAAGCTTTCAACCAAATGGCCGATCACGTCGAAGCGATGCTGGCGGAACAGCGCGCCTTTGCCAGCAATGCCTCCCATGAACTGCGCACCCCGTTGACCACCATCCGCCTGCGCACCGAGCCGCTGCTCGCCGGTGAAGTAGATCCGGCCACGGCACAACGCTACCTGACCGAGATCAACCAGGAAGTGGTGCGCATGGCGGGTCTGGTCGATGACTTGATTCTGTTATCGCGGCTCGATGCCCACCGGCTGGCCGTGGGTGAGGAGCAGGTGGATGCGGTGCGGCTGGTGCGCCGACTTCAGCAGGAGTTGGCGCCCCTGGCCGCTGCCAAGGGGATTACCGTGCAGGTGGCGACGCCGGTCACGCCGCTGCCGCCGATCCAGACAAACCTGAATCATCTCCATGTGGTGGTGCGCAACCTGCTCGACAATGCCCTCAAATATACAGCAGCGGGCGGTCAGGTGGTGGTGACTATGACACAGCAAGAAACCATGTTACAATTAGCCGTAGCGGACACCGGGCAGGGCATTGGGGCAGCGGATTTGCCCAATCTCACCAAGCGCTTCTACCGGGCCGATAAAGCGCATCAACGGCAGACCGACGGCATTGGGCTGGGGCTGGCGTTGGTGCAATCAATTGTCGATTTGTACGGAGGACGTATGACGATTACCAGCCCCGGCCTCAACCAGGGGACAACGGTCACGGTTTGGTGGCCGTTGCAGCAACCGGAACGTACCGCGCCACCAGCGCCGGATGTCAGCGCCCCCTTGGTTTATCAGAGTTAAGCACGTGCTACAAGTAACCCCAACCATTACGCTGGATGAAAGCGAACTGCACGAAGAGTTTGTACGCGCCTCCGGGCCGGGCGGGCAGAATGTCAATAAAGTGGAAACAGCCGTGCAATTACGCTTTAATGTGCTGACTTCCCCTTCGCTGCCGGAATGGGTGCGTCAACGCTTGCGGCAACTGGTCGGCAGCCGCATGACCGACGAAGGTGAGCTGATCATCGAAGCGAAACGGTTTCGCAGCCAGTTGCAAAACCGCGCAGATGCGCGCCAGCAACTGGCCGACTTGATCCGTCAGGCGACGATCCGTCCCAAAGTCCGCCGCAAAACCAAACCGACCGCCGCGGCCCAACAAAAGCGGTTGGCGCGCAAACGGCAACGGAGTACAACGAAGCAACAACGGAGGTATACGGGCAATGACGACACGTAAACTTCTGCTGACAGGCGTATGCTTCAGTGCGCTGTTGTTGAGCTTTATCTACCACCGGTTGGCAATCACCTTCACCGTTCCGGCCGCGCCAGCGCACAACGTTGCGTCGTTAGCCAGACGTAACTTTAAGCCGCTAATCACCAGCAGCACCGATCCAATTTTTATCGGCGCTGGTGATATTGCCAATTGTGGTGCGGACGAGGACGAAGCCACCGCTCAACTGCTGGATGTGATTACCGGCACCATCTACACCTTGGGCGATAACGCCTACCCCGATGGTACCAGCGCTAATTTTGCCGATTGCTTTGGGCCAACCTGGGGTCGCCACCTGGCGCGCATCAAACCCGTACCCGGCAATCACGATTATCATGTGACGGGGGCCGCCGGCTATTACAGCTATTTTGGCGCCGCCGCGTCACCGCAAGACGTGAACTGTACCAGCGATTGCAAAGGGTATTACTCCTATGATTTGGGCGCCTGGCATATCATTGCGCTCAACAGCGAGATCGATGTCAAGGCCGGCTCGGCCCAGGAACAATGGTTACGCCAGGATTTGGCGGCGCACCCCACCGCTTGCACCCTGGCCTACTGGCATAAACCACGCTTTAGCTCCGGCGAACATCAGAACAACACCAATTTTCATGCCTTCTGGGTGGCGCTCTATGAAGCTGGGGTTGATGTAGTCTTGAACGGACATGACCACAACTACGAACGCTTTGCGCCACAAGACCCCAGCGCCCAGGCTGATGCCAACGGCATTCGCGAGTTTGTAGTCGGCACAGGCGGTACAGGACAGCGCCCCTTTAGCCGGATCCAACCCAACAGCGAAGTACGGGCAACCGATAGCTGGGGCGTCTTGCAATTCACCCTACATGAAACGAGCTATGACTGGCAATTTATTCCCATCGCCGGCCAGAATTTTCAGGATAGCGGCAGCGGAAACTGTGTCGTGCGGGAGCAACCACAGGGGCGGATCGAACAGGTGGTCAACCAATCTTCCGATGATGCCGAAGAAGGCACGCCGAGGGCGCCAGTTTATCTGAATAGCACCGACCTGGAACTGACCATTGATGCCACCACACCACAAGTTACGCAAACGGTTGGGGTGCGTTTTGCCGCCTTAGCGCTCACCCGCCAGATGACAATTACGCGCGCCTATGTCGAATTCACCGTTGATGAAGTCAGCACCGAAACGACAACTGTCCAGATCTATGGGGAAGCGACCGGCAATGCGCTCACCTTTAGCACCACGCCGGCGAATATTTCGCAGCGCGCCCGCACCGTCGCGACCGTGGCCTGGCCCAACATTCCGGTGTGGCCTACCGTTGGCGAAAAAGTGCGCACGCCGGATCTCACGCCCATTCTGCAAGAAGTTGTTAATCGCTCGGATTGGGCAGCCGGCAATGCGCTGGCCTTGATCATGAGCGGCGTTGGCCGGCGCACAGCCGTTGCCTATGACGGCAATCCGTCACAGGCGCCGTTATTGCATGTGGAGTATGCCACCCCGGCCCTTGTGTTGTCACGTCACCTCTATTTACCGTTGATCCAAGCAAAGCCGTCATCACTTACTGATGCTATCACCCACTAAGCCGTCGCAAAGAGACATTTGAGATAAGCGCCTTCGGGAAAGCCGATGGGGTGATCCAGCGCATGGGCCGTTTGGGCAAAGGCGCGCAATGGACGGTCTTGGCTGGCGGCAGCACTGGTAGTCGCGTTGACAAAAGCGTCGGTACTCACCCGGCTGGAACAGGAAGCCAGCACAATGGTCCCACCTGGCGACAAGACGCCCAGCCCCAGCCGCGTCAACTGGGCATAGGCCGCCAGCGCCCGCTCGACCTCGCTTTGTTGTTTGGCAAAAGCCGGCGGGTCGATGATGACCAGGTCGAAGGTGCGCCGGTTGCTTGCCATTTCCGCCAGCAACGAAAAGGCGTCACCGACAAGGAGTTGATGGGTTGTGGCAGCGACCGTTAGCACATCCTGGTTGAGGGCAAAATTACGTTCGGCTGCCTGCAACGCCGGTCGGCTAATGTCCAGGCTGGCGACCAGGGGTGCGCCACCACGGGCCGCATAAAGCGAAAAGCCACCATTGTAGGCAAAGACATTGAGTACTCGCTTGCCGGCTGCCAATCCTTCCACCCGTGCACGATTGTCCCGTTGATCGAGAAAAAAGCCGGTCTTTTGCCCGTGAATCGGATCGGCTTCAAAGCGCAACCCATTTTCCAGAAAGACCACCGGGCCATGCAACGGTGGGCCAGTTAGGATCATCCCATCGGTCAAGCCATAAAGATATTCCGGCGCTTTTTGCAAGGCACGGCTCATGCGCAAAACAATGCGTTCAGTGGGTTGAACGGTTGCCAATCCGGCCAGCAGATCGGGCAGATGGGGCACCCAGCCTGCGGTGTAAAGTTTGATAACCAGGGTTTGGTCATAACGGTCAACCACCAGCCCCGGTAGCCCGTCATTTTCGCCATGCACAAGACGATAGCCGGTGGTACGCCCCGTCAACAAGGGTGCGCGCCGTTGGGCGGCTTTGGTTACCTGCGCAAGAAACCAAGGCTGGTCAATCGTCGCCTGTGTACCCTGTTGCAAAACACGCAGGCGAAGCGGTGAGGTTGGATCATAGAGACCAATCGCTAAAAAGCGTCGTTTTTGATCAAAGACGACCGCTAGATCGCCCGGCTTGCCCTCATGGCTCTGGCGCTCAATCGAATTTTCAAAGAGCCAGGGGTGGCCGTTACGGATTGCCCGTTCCGCCTCGCGGTTGACGTGTAACGCGATACGCCGATTCGCTGGTTCGGGGAGCGCGATGAGTAATTGGTTGGTCTCTGCTTGTAGCGTCATTGCATTGTCACATTCAGGGCGACTCGATTGTCTCTTGCCCCGGTCTTTGCCTTTCCGCTACAATCATACTCTCAGGAAAACAATTGGACAAAGCAAGAAGGAGAAAAATCATGGTTGACATCCTCATGTGGAGCCGCACAGTTTTGACGACCACCCCCAACCGCTGGCACGACCTGACAGCCACTCTCCCACCGGCCTTACTAAGCCTGCCGCCGAAAGCCGGTGAATGGTCGGCGCTGCAATGTCTGCAACATCTGGTGGATACGGAGCGGATGGTCTTCCCCAAGCGGGTGGGCTATCTATTGGCTGAGCAGGATTTTCCCGCCTTTGACCCCGATCGCCAGGGCAGCGCGCCGGTTGTGGATCAGTCGCCGGCGGTGCTGGCGGCAGAATTTGCCCGGCTGCGCATCGAAGCGCTGGCTGTGTTGGCTACAGTCACAGTGGCTGATTTATCGAAACGCGCCCGCCATCAAGAGTTGGGCATTGTCACCCTCAGCGAGTTGATCCATGAGTGGGCCGGCCATGATCTCATGCACACCGTCCAGGCGGAGCGGGCGTTGATGCAACCCTTTATTCAGGGGTGTGGGCCGTGGCTGTCTTATTTTGCCGATCATGTGGCGCGGTAATACGCCACTGCTATGCTCAGAGTACAGGAATGTGGTGCGCTACTGATGAGCATTGTTCATCCATTTGGGCAACGAGGAGTCAGGCACGCCCCGTGCCGACCCGGCTTTGATTACCGAAAATTAGGGAACGCTCATCAGTAACGCATCGCGTCATTCACTTTTTTCGTGAACTTCTTCCAAGCCCAGTGTAGCGGGTGCGTGATCCAGAATATGGCGATCACCCACTTGGTAAAAAGCGGCGTCGCTATCACAGATGGTCACAGCCAGGTCAAAATGGCGGAGATCATAATCAGTAAAATCGCCATTGCCATGATAAACCCGAAAGAAATAGCGATGATTGAGGCTGCGAATCAAGATGCCTTCCACGCCATCAGCGCTCTTAACCGTTGCGATTTGTTTGCCATAGCGAACTTGTTGTTTCATCTTCGTTTTTAAAGTCACGTATTCCAACGTGACGAAAACAGGGGTTACATCTGTACATGCACCTTCAGCGTCTGCCCCGCCGCAAAGGCATGAAAGGCCGGCACAAAGTCCGCCATCGGCACGGTATGGCTGACCAGTTTGGACACATCCACCACGCCATTCGCCAACCAGGCAATGGCCGGCAGAAAGGTGTAACAGAGGGCAAAGCTGCCGATCACCGTCCAGTCATTGCGGAAGAGGTCATAGGGGCGCAGGCGAATCGAAGCGTCCATCGGGGTGACGCCAAATTGCAGGTATTGCCCCCGTGGCCGTAGATAGCCAAACGCCTGCTCGATCACCGCCGGTACACCCGTAGCGTCAATGACGAGATCAAAGCCAGAGGGGGCCATGTCGCGCAACGCTTCGGCCTGTTGACCGTTGACCGGAATGGCGGTGCCACCCAGTTGGGTTGCCAGGTCGAGCCGCGCCGGTTGCTTTTCCACCATCACCACCTGCGACGCGCCCCGCTGGCGAAGCGCTTGTAATAGCAGCAACCCCATCGGCCCGGCGCCAAAGATGAGCGTTTGCGCCGCCGGCGGCACTTGAATCCGTTTGAGCGCATGAATCACACAGGCTAACGGCTCGATAAAGGCCGCCTGAGCGTCGGTCAGGTGGTCGGGAATGCGATAACAGGCGCGGGCCGGCGCTTTGATATATTCAGCAAAACCGCCGTCGCGCGTCACGCCAACGCCCTGCCAGTTGCGACAGTGGTTGGCCTGTTCGTTGCGACAGAAGTCACAGCGCCCACAGTAGAGATTGGGATCCACCGCCACCCGCTCGCCAACTTTGACATCCGTCACTTCCTTGCCCACCGCCACAACACGCCCGCTAAATTCATGGCCGGGAATGAGCGGGAAGGTGGACATATATTCATTACGGTAGATGTGCAGATCCGTGCCGCAGATGCCACAGGTCGCCACCTGTACCACTACTTCGTCGGCGGCCGGCGTGGGATCGGGTACGCGTTCAATGGTGATAGTTTCGGGGGCGGGGAAAACAATTGCATTCATGGTTTAGAACCTTTACGCTCGACTATCACTCCGCAAATCCAACCAGGCCACTTCCTGCGGCGTCAGTTTGAGCGCGAGCGCTGCGCTGTTCGCCTTATACTCGTCCGGGGTGGCGCAACCGACGAGGGCGAAGATGTTGAGCGGGTAGCTCATCACATAGGCGGTGGCGATCTGCGGGATGCTCATGTTATGCTCTTCCGCCAGAGTCTTGACCCGATCCAGCCGTTGGAAGTTCTCTTCGGTGCAATAGCATTCGACACAGAGTTTGTCGCCATAAGTTTCAAAGGTGTCGAGATTGTCCCGATTAAAACGCCCGCTAAAGAAACCGCCCGCCAGGCTCGACCAAGTGAAGAGCGGCGTGTTGCGTTGGGCATACCAGGCTCGTTCGCCTTCCCCAGCGGGGCCGGCAATACTGATACAGTTGGGCCACGGTTCCTTGCGCTGCACGGCCAGGGTAAAGTTCGGGCTGCTCACCACAAAGGGCTTGAGGCCATGCTTGTCGGCATATTCGTTGGCTTCTTCCAGGCGCGCCGTCTTCCAGTTAGAACCGCCAAAGGCATGGATGCGCCCGGCGGCATAATGCTCGTTCAACACCTCGACAATGGGGCCAACCGGTTGGCTGGGGTCATCGCGGTGGAGAACGTAGAGATCAATGTAATCCGTCTTCTGGCGAGCTAGGGAATCAAAAAGATCAGCCGTAATGTCAAAAGGCGTGACGCGCTGGCGATCCTGGTTGTGATGCGCCCCCTTGCCCAGAACAACAACCTGATCACGAATTCCCCGTTCGTTGATCCAGTGGCCGAGCGTGCGCTCGCAGTCGCCATTGCCATAACCGTGCGCCGTGTCAAAGGTCGTACAACCCTGGGCAAAGACGCCGTCGAGCAGGGCCATGCTCTCTTCCAACTTCTTCATGCTGATCATCACCGTGCCCTGCACCAGCCGCGAAATGGGCTTGTCAATGCCGGGGATCTTGCCGTATTCCATGAATCTCTCCTTATGCAAATCGGTTTTATTTGTTTTCTGACTGTAAATGATAGCGTGCTTCTAATTCACGCAAACGCCTTCGGGTAGCAGCCAGCTCAACTACAGTCGCCTGTCGTGCGGCCATTTCTTGGTCAGCACGCGCCGTTTCCGCATCGGCATGGGCTTTTAATTCTTGCGGTGTTAGCAGCCGTTCACCGGTCGCTAATGAATAGACCTCAATGCGTTCACGGCCAACCACACGGAACCGCAGACCAATGGTCGGAAAGGCCAGGCTACCATCGGCATCCGGTGTCACACTTTGATAATAAGGGCTGTCGCCTAAACGATAGCCCAGTAAGCGCCAGGGGTGTTTGCGTCTGGTCAACAGGTCAATGACCAAAAATTCTTTGACGCCAACGGCGGCATAGAAAATGGGTTTCACATGGCGATCGATGGCGCGTGTCTCTTTCGACGTAATTTCGATAATAAAGCTAGGGGGTGGCCCATCGCGACCAACACGGTAGGATTTTTGCCCTTCCGCAGGTACGTGACCAGCCGGCATGATCGCCAGATCAGGGCTTTTCGGCGGTGTACCCGGCAGCCCCCAATGAATGAGGACATCATTGGTAATGAGCTTTTGCACCACCAGATAGGTCTCTAGCATGGCCGATAGCCAACGCAGCCACAGATTATGTAAGGGGCTTTGCGCCATAAACACCACATCCACATCGTCTTCAGTCGGGAAAAGAATATCTAAGAGGGTTAACGGCTGTTGGGTGTAGTTTTGGGTTGTTGGATCATAGACCGTGCGCCAACCGACCTCTAGGGGGAAGGTGGGCAACGCGGCCCGTTCCATCCGCACCGGTGAAGCAGGCAGGGCGTGACCATTCTGTTGTACATACCCATTTTCGCCATAGCCGGCGGCGACGCCAGCAACGGTTTCCCCGTGCGCTTTGTCCTCGTGCGCATGGCTTGATGACGGTGATACTGTGGTGGTCGTCATAGACAACTCCTCGGCGAACAAATGTTACCCATGCAGTTGATCATACCGCACTTTAGGCGGGACGGCAATCTACTTAGGGGGCAGTAGGGGCGATTGCAATTTTGGCATGGCAAATGGTAGAATAGAGTCATCAATCACAGTCGTTATGTGCCAACAATAGAGGAAAGTCAGAGCTTCTATGAATGTCAGCACCGATTCATCAACAACAAAAGCTGCAAACCCCATCGTACGGACAACCTTTATCGACTCGATGCCCCTGTTGCGCGCCGGCAACTTTGCGGCGCTGCGTGAACGGGCCGCGGAAGAGGGCTATCTCTTCTTTCCTAAGCTCTTGCCGGTCGATGCGGTGCTGACTGTGCGCGCCGATATGCTGTCGGTTGTCGAGCGCTATGGCTGGCGACAACCGGGGCAGGATGTGTATGGCGGCCGCATCAATCTGGATGCGCTCAATGAAGTTCCCGATGAAGCCATGCGCCGCGACATTGGTGTCACGCATGATGCCTATCACGCTGTGCAGAAGCTACCCAGCTTCCACAAGTTGCCGCACCATCCGGTGTTGTTGGCACTCTATCGCGGCCTCTTTGGCGAGGAGGTCTTTGTCCACCCGCGCCACATCGCCCGCATGATCACCGCCCACCGCAGCATGCACCCGACGCCGCAACATCAGGACTTCCCGCTGGTACAGGGCAGCCCCAATACCTGGACTTGCTGGTTTCCGCTGGGCGACTGCCCACGGTCGATGGGTGGTTTGACGGTGTTACGTGGTTCACACCACGAGGGCTATATCCCGATCCAGCCAGCTCTTGGTGCGGGTGGGATTGCCGTCCAGCTCTGTCCAGGGGCGCAAGTGTGGGTCGAAGGGGATTATGAAATCGGCGATGTCTTAACCTTCCCCTGCTTTATGGTTCATAAAGCCTTGCGCAGCCAGGAACCAGAGCAGATCCGCCTCTCTATCGACGCCCGCTATCAGGCCATCAGCGAGCCGATTGAGGAAAAGTCGCTCAAACCGCATTGCAAGTTAACTTGGGAAGAAGTCTATGAAGGCTGGACGGATGAAAACCTGAAGTATTACTGGCGCGACTCGTCACCCAAACTCTCGCCGTGGGATAGTACACTCTTGCAACCAGCACAAAGGATTTGTTAAAACGATTTCAATATGCCTTTGAAACAGAAAATACAATAGGCCGCCAAACCCATTCGATCTTCACTCACTACCTTGTAGAAGGGCTAGAGAGCCTACGTGCGGATGCCAATGGTGATGGCTTGGTTACTGTCGATGAACTTTATGTTTGCGATATTCTGCTTATAATACTGCTGCCGCCACCAAATTCGACACCCGTCCCAACAGCCCTTCGCTCTGCACCGCCGGCTCGTTGGTAAAGAGCGTACAGACCACCTGCCGCACCGGATCGACCCAGACCACCGTCCCCGTCGCGCCGCCGTGACCATAGGAGCCGGGCGAGAGTAGGTTGCCGCCATAGGACCACGTACTCGTCGGCATCCGGCGCCAGCCGAGACCCCACGCTTGCTGGGCGCGCACATCCGCAGGGATGGCGGGGTTGGCGGAGGTTTGGTCGCTGGTCATGGCCTGGACGGTGGCAGGGCTGAGAATGCGCACGCCATTGAGTTCGCCGCCATTGAGGAACATCTGGCAGAAACGGGCCATATCGCCCACGGTCGAAAACATGCCGCCCCACGGCACGCCCAGGTTCCACCAATAAGGTGTGTTCCAGCCCCAATCCATCCCCAACATATCGGGGCCGACATTGACATGAGCAATGCGCTGTTGCGGCAGATCGCGCACCCCTAGCGCCGTGTCGTTCATGCCAAGTGGCGCAAAGATCGCCCGGTGCAAAAAGTCCGGGAGCGCCATGCCGGTCAACTGTTCGGCAATCATCGCCAGGGTTGCCGTGCCGCAGCTTTGGTATTGAATATGGGTTCCCGGCGCAAAGTCGAGCGGCAATTCGCAAATTTGGCGGTAAAATTCGGTCAATGGGGCATGAGCCTGGCGCAGCGCAATATTGTTGGGCAACATATCGGGCAGACCGGAGGTGTGGGTCATCAGGTGACGCACTGTCACCGCTTCCTTGCCCCGATTGCCAAAAGCGGGCAAAATCGTGTAAACTGGATCATCCAGGAGCAGATCGCCCTGTTCCACCAACAACATGACCGCGGTCACTGTCACCGGCTTTGTCACCGAAGCGGTCAGAAAAATAGTGTCAGGTTGGACGGGAGGCGCGTTAGCATCCGGTCGCATCCGGCCAAAGGAGCGCGGTGCGAGAAATTGTCCGGCGCGTCCCCATTGGATTGCAGCGCCCGGCAGCCTTCCGTTGGCGGTCGCCGCTGTCAGAAAGGTATAAAGCCGGTCAAGGCGCGCCGAAGCAAAGCCGGCGGTCGTTGGGTCAGTGGAAGTGGTTGGCATCGTGCTTATCTCTGAAAGTCGCGACCATTGTCGACGACAACTTTTTGACTATAATTATTGACAAAGTTGAGCAATTTGCCATGCAACTTTTTCCAACTGCTGCTGCGCAGAATTTCTTCGAGCTTTTCCTGGTTATCAACAACGCCCATCGTCAACATTTGCGGCCCTTCGCCATACATGGTATATAAGACTTCGCTCGGTTCGATCCCAAGCTGCATCAAGCGGGGCGCAAATTCTCGTAACACAAACTCGGTGAACTCCTGTTCCCGCCCCGGTTTGATGTCCCATTGCATCAGCAACTTTAACATGCGGACGATTTTGTCCTTTCCTGGTATAATCAGGTAGGTAGACAGGGAAACAGGTAGACAGGTACACAGGGAAATAGGGTGTATCTACCTGTCTACCTGTTTCCCTGTCTACCTGTTTCCCTGTCTACCTAGATAAAACTTGTTTATGTCACAATACCAAAAGCAGACTGGAAATGCAACTTGTGTGAGGGGGCGACGCTCTATCGTTTACCGGAAAACGCTTCTGTCCTGGGTAGTCGGGGGAAAATGCAACTCGCCGGCAACCGTAGGTGCGGTTTGTAACCGCACGCTGATCGGGGACCCGTGCGGTTACAAACCGCACCTACGCTTCGCTAATACCCTGTTACTTTTGCTGATCTGGTTAACGCTAACCCAACCCTTCGTAGTCCATGCGGCGGCACTGACTGCGCCTGACAATGCCCCCATGGTTGAGCTGGCGGCCCAGTTGCAGACCAGCGGGCCCCGCTTTGTTCCCTTGCTCATTACACCGCTGGAAGCAACCCGTGTTCAGTTGCAGATGCACGCCGCCGACTTTTATTTTGACGATAGTTCGGGCAACTTAATTCTGGCGGTGGAGTCGCGCTATCGCCTGAAAAATAATAGCACAGAAGAACCGGCCACGGTTGCCTTGCGTATCGCGCCTATGATTGCCGCCGACGCCTCGGCGCCGGTAGAAGGGCTGTCGCTGTTGGCGGATAACCGACCCGTGAGTTTGGCGCCCGGTGACGCCGGCATTTACACGGCGCAAGTCGAAATTAGCGCCGACGCTCGCACCGATCTCCTCCTGGCCTATACCGTCGATATGCAACAGCAAAAATTACCGCTGCTCGAATATGTGGTGGTGGGCTTGCAACGTTGGTCCGGTTCGCCCAGTCTACGGGTGACGGCCACGGTGCCGGGGTCGATTACCCAGCCCAGTTGGCTGCGCATCGGGCCGGACGGCTGGCACTTTTTTGCGGAAGATGCCGACCGGTTGGGCGCCAAATGGCTTTATGACGCCAAACAACCCGACGCCCCCTTTATCTTGCACTTTATCCACCCGGCGCTTTGGTCGCAACTCAACCAACTGACCCAACGCACACAGAGTGACGCCACCGTCAGTGACTTTGCCCAACTGGGCGACCTCTATCAGCAATTGGTCATGGCGGCAATGGCGGAAAATGCACCGGGCGCTGTGCGTGAGCGTTTCTATGCCCAGGCGCTGGCGGCCTATACAACCGGCATCGACCGGCTGGCCGCCACGGCGCCACCGGCCGAGTTGGCAACCCTGTACACCGGACTGGCGACACTCTACCGCAGCCGCATTGCCGACGGCGCCGGCGCCGTTTATGCCATGCCCTTAGCCGAGGCCACCCAAGCCGCGCTGGATCGCTTGCCGGCTGATGACGCCCGTCGCCGCGAGTTGACCCAATGGCTGGCCGACGGCTTACAGGTCTTGTTAACCGAGGCCCAACAGCGACAGGATTGGCAAAATGCGCTCCGGCTGGCCGATCAGTTGGCGGCCTTACCGTCAGATGTCGTTGATTCGATTACACTGGCCAAGACAAAGCGCTTATTGTTAGTGCAACAAGCGTTGCAGTTGCTGGCCGAAGACAATCGCGCCGCCGCGACGGCCTTAGGCGGGGACGAATTGCGTGACCCCAGCCTGTTGCCGCCCCCCAGCGCCGACACGCTCTTTAGTCGTTGGTCGGTCACCGTCACCATAACGCCGCAACAACAACAGGTGGAAATTGTCGGGCAACCGATCAAAGAACGGGTAGATGATGCCACCGCCGCCTTTACCGCGTTGGCCGATCTCTGGCAAACGGTGGCCGGACGGGGCGCAACCTTTGTTGTAACGCAAGCGGCCGCACCGGCTGCTGCTGGGGAAGCCAACAGTGGAGCACAAGCAAGTACACCGCTACAGATGGTGTTGACAGGGCCGCCGACGAGGACTTTCGCTGATTTTGTCAACTTAATCCCCCCGCGTGCCGACTGGGCGCTCTTACGCACCCTCTTGGAACAATTACAGCCGACGATTGCGCAAGAACGCGCCTGGCTCGATCGCCGCTGGACGATTACGCAATTCCTGGCGTTGGCAGCGGCGGCTGAACAATGGCAGGGGATGGCAACCACGTTGGAGCGCCAGGCCACCCAATTCGAGGCGGAGAGCGCCGGCTTTGACACGACCGATGCTGTCGGCGCCGAAAATGCGTTGCGGGCGCGCGTCCAGGCCGCCAACTATCGCAGCGCCGCCCAGCAGTGGCAAAAATTGACGCGTGACAGCCTGGTCGCCGTTCGCTTCACAGGACAAACCGGAACGCAGGAGCGCACCTGGCTGCTCACCCCCGTCTCGCCCGCGCAGCAGTTGGCGCTGACCATTCAGCCCGCTTCCAGTTGGGGGGCGGTAACAATGGCAGTCTTCGCATTCATCGGGCTTTTTTTGCTCACCGCCTTCCTTTGGTGGCTGCTGTGAGCAATCTACGGCCGGCGTTGCCGTGCTTTTCGTAGGGGCACCCCTACGAAAAGCACGGCAACGCCGATGTGGTAAATAGCAGGATCGGAGAAATCTCTATGACAACAACCACGGCGACACCAGCAACGGGGCCAACGGGACGGTCATTTCACTATGCCCACAATCTTTATTTTCAAGATGGGGTGGTCTTTAGCACCATTATTGTGGGGTTACTCTATCTATTGGTCGCCGCCTCGTTGGATGGGGCGGGCTATGTCAAAGCGATGGGGCTGCTCTACCCAGTCACGCTGGGCGCCGTCGGCATGAGTTTGTTGATGGCCTACAGCCGCTTTGACAGTTTTTTTGCCTTTTCGCACGGCATGTTCACGGGTCTCGCGTGGATTCTTTTTCTGATGCGCGATCTGGTAACAGCCGAGGAAAGCCGCTCCTTTATGGAATTTGGCTTCCCTGAACTTCAAGCCAAAGTCTACTTTGTCCTCTATCGGCTGATGCGCTGGGTGCAGTTAGCCTGGGGTGGACAGGCGGCGGCCGATAACTACATGTTTATCTTTGAAATCTGTCTCCTGGTCTGGTGGCTGACCTACTTGGGCATCTGGTCGATCTTCCGCCACGGCTACACCTGGCGCGCCATCATGCCGGCGGGGGTGGTCATGTTGATCAACACCTACTTTGCGCCCCAGTCCGTTACCGGTTTTCTCTTCATCTTCGCCTTTTTGGCCTTAATTCTGCTGGTGCGCACCAACCTGGCCGAGCAGCAGTTGCGCTGGCGCTACCAACGCACCTATTTCAGCCAGGACATTACCCTAGATTTTCTACGCACCGGTCTGCTCTATGCTCTCTGCGTCATGGCGATTGCCTGGTTTGCGCCGGGATTGGGGCGGAGTGGGCCAGTGCGCGATATACTGCGTCCGCTCAATGACACCTGGGTGCAATGGAATGAAGAGGTCAACAAACTCTACCCCAGCCTGATTCGTCAGGTGCGACCCAGCAATGCCGCCTTTGGTCGTTCTTTAACCTTGAGCGGCGAACGCAATGTGGGGCAGGAGATTATCTTTACCGTTTCGACGGCGCGCGGTCGCTATTGGCGCGCTGTGGTTTTTGACACCTTTGACGGTCGCCAGTGGCAAAACACCAGTAGCGAGACCGTTGGCTATGAGGCGGCAACGGTTCTCCCCGTGCCGAACTGGCTCTTACGTGATCCGATTACCCAGACGATTCAGTTGATGGCGCCCACCGGTGATGTCATCTTTGGCGCCCCCGACATCTATCTGGCCGACGTGCCGATCGATGCCCAAGTGGATGCGGCGCCCGCCGGCAGCATTACCAGCTCGTCGATTGAGGGTGGTCAACCGCAGACGCAGGCAGTGGAGTTCACCTATGCGCGTGCCGGGCGGACAATGGATGTCGGCGACAGCTACACGATCATCAGTCGCCAAACGTCGGTGACCGAAAATGCGCTGAAGCGCACCGGCGCCAGCTATTCGGCGTTGATCACCGACAAGTATTTGCAACTGCCGGAAAATTTTTCGCCACGAGTCGCGGAACTGGCGCGCACCGTCACCGAGCCGTTCCCAACGGTTTATGAAAAAGCCAAAGCAGTCGAGAGCTACTTGCGCGGGATCACCTATGATGACAAAATTCCGGCGCCGGCCGCCGGTGTTGACCCGCTCGAATATTTTCTCTTTGATCTGCAACGGGGCTATTGTGACTACTATGCCTCGGCGATGGCGACCATGTTGCGCAGCATTGGCATTCCGGCCCGCACAGCCAGCGGTTATGCCGAAGGCACCTATGATGAAGAGAGCAATGTCTACTTTGTCACCGCCGCCGATGCGCATACCTGGGTGGAGGTCTTTTTCCCGGATTATGGTTGGGTGGAATTTGAACCAACGGCCGGCGAGAGCGCATTGAACCGGCCTGTCGGTGATGAATCGGGCGCAGATGAGAGTTCACTCGGCAGCAGCAACCCGGTTACGAACACGAATCTCCCCGATACAAACCCTTATGACGATCAATTGCTGAATCAGCCTGACGACATGCCATTAGGTGGGTTAGATGGCGCAACCGGTGGTAGCGGGATTGCCAACTGGCCGTGGTGGGTTTGGGCAATTCTTGCCCCTGTGGTCTTGCTTATCGGAATTTGGGGGCTGCGCTTCATTCCGATCTGGGGACCAACCAACTTTACCCCAGATTTGCCACCCATTCTTTATGAACGCCTCCAACGCTGGACCGAACGGCTTGGGCTACGGCTGCCGGAGAGCGACACTCCGTTCGAGCGGGAGCGACGGTTGACTCAAGCGCTGCCCGAAGGGCGCCCCTTCATCCAGCGCATCACCCAAAGCTATGTGCGCTATCGCTTTAGCCGGCAAACCCAGGACAACAGCGCCCTCTTCCGCCCGCCCGGCAGCCAAGGACAAGTGGCGGGCAATGAGTTGGGCCAAAGCTGGCAAGCGCTCGAACGGGTCTTCTGGAAAGCCTGGGTGCGCAAACTCTACTACACCTTGATCCGCCGGCGGACAAGTCCGTATTCGTTGACAAAGTAAAACGTGTTGCGTGATTCGTGAACCGTTGCCTTCGACAAGCTCAGGCAACGGTTTACGAATCGCGCACCATGCTGCACTACTGCACCGGCGTCAACAACACCAGTTGCGTCTCTTCCGGCAGGTTGCTCTTGCTAATCTTGAGCATTTCCAGCGGTTCGGGGGCGCCGGCGCCTAGCTCTTTGACAAACTTTTCCACTGGCTCCAGGCTGGCGGCCAGCGGTTCAGCCAAGCCGGGGTGACGATAGTGCATGGGGATGACGATCTTGGGTTCAAAGGCGCTCACCACCTCCACCGCCCGCGTCGGATCCAGCGTCGAGCCGCCGCCGACCGGCACCAGCAGAATGTGAACATCGCCCAGATTTAGCTCCTCAATTTCCGCCTGCGAAGGCGCTTCCCCCAAATCACCCAGATGCCCAACCACCAACTCACCAAAATCAAAAAAGTAGACCACATTGCGTTCATTAGCATTATGAGAACTTTTGCGATGATAGGTGGTGGCGCCGGTGACGAAGATATTTTGAATCTCATACTCGCCGGGACCAGTGAAGACGCGCGGCTCGCCCAGGACGCGATCCACGGCGTTGTGGCCCGGCTGTTGATGGCTGACCGTAACAATATCGGCGCGTGGTTTGGGCAGGGTTAGGCCCACCGAGCGATCATAGGGGTCACAGATGATCGTCACGCCCCCTTCCCGAATTCTGAAACAAGACAAGCCATACCACGTAATATCCATAGATACCTCTTAGTCCTTAGTCCTTAGTCCTTAGTCCCTTGTATAATAGAGACTAAGCGATTAAGAGATTAAAAATCGGAACAAATGTTTCATGGTAGTATACCGCAATTTTGCGGATTTTGCTAATTTTTAGCGGGATGGGCTGAGAAAGTTCTTGCAAAACGCTGTCATTTTGTGATCGGAAACGGCGCTTTGGTTGCGTGGATCACCTGCCGGTGTTATGATTAGCAAGTTCACTTACCGTACACCATTGCAGCTTTACATCGCTGGCCCCGCGGCATTATATATAGATTAAAGGAGTCTACAAATGCAACGTGATGAAATTCGAAAGCTTGTGAGTTCGACCTTTGAACGGTCGCTTGCTGAGGCAGGCACACCGATTACAGCAGTGCCTGCCAATCAATTGCAGGCGCTGGTCGGGGCGATGGCAGACAGTATCTTTGCTGCTATCGACGCCGTTGAGGATGAGCAGATGGCGCGGCCGGCTGCGATGGCAATGGCCGCCACAAATGGAGGATCACAAATGACAGCCGATGTTCCCGAACAACAACTCTGGCGTGGCCGCCCCTATTTGACGGTCGGCACGATCTACGAAGTCACCTCGCAACGGATCCGCGTGATCAAAGGCTTGTTTGGCAATACCATTGACGAAGTCGAGTTGGTGCGTATCCGTGATACACGGGTCAAGCAACATTTGGGCGAACGCGTGCTTGACGTTGGTGATATTACCATTATCAGCAATGACGCCAGCAACCCCGAAATGGTTTTGAACAATGTCAAAAACCCGATGGAAGTACGCGAATTGATTCGCAACGCCGTCAACAAGGAAAAAGAACGCCGCGGTCTCCGCTACCGTGAAGATATGTAAAGGTTGATCATGACTGCGCCCACCTTTGATAGTGAAGCAATCATCTCGATTGTACGCAAAGCGGGCCAACTGGTTACAGAGATGCGGCAGACTGGTTTGCAGCAGGTGCAAAGCAAGTCTGCCGTCATTGATCTAGTCACCGAAGCCGATCTCGCCAGTGAGGCGTTCTTACGTAAAGAGTTACAACGCCTTTACCCAGAAGTCGGCTTTTGGGGTGAAGAGAGCAACCAACCGCCCACTGAAGAATTCTTCTGGCTGGTGGACCCGATTGACGGCACCACCAATTTTGCCAACGGCCTCCCCCACTATGCCGTTAATGTCGCCCTTTGTCAGGGCAAAAATGCCATCCTGGCTGTCACCCTGCACTTGCCGGTGGGCAATGTTTACTGGGCGGTAGCCGGCAAGGGCGCCTTTTTGCGTATGGCGGACGGGCAGCAACAACGTCTACAAGTCAATACCGTTCAACAACTCAATCGTGCGTTGGTGACAACCGGTTTCCCCTATCACCGCGCCGAATCAACCGATCATAATGGCGCCGAATTTGCCTACTTCCTGGCGCGCTGTCAGGGCGTGCGCTGTTCAGGCTCGGCCGCCCTCGATCTGGCCTTTGTCGCCAGCGGCGCCTTGGCCGCCTACTGGGAGGGCTGGCTTGGCCCCTGGGATGCGACTGCCGGTGTGCTACTGGTGCGCGAAGCCGGCGGCCAAGTGACCGATTACCAGGGCAATCCCTGGCAATTGCCGGGCAAAGCCGGGTTGATCGCCGGCAACGGTCAACCGACCTTACATGACGCTCTGTTCACCGGCATCCAAACCGCCCGTTCACAATTGACCGAAAACCGTTTAATTTAAGAAGGATGAAGGATGAGGGATGAAGTTTACGGCCTTCATCTCTCATCCTTCATCCTTTCCCGACTGTCACCACCATCGCAATGAGGAGTCTATGACCACACCCACTTCCGCTGAACGCCGCGCGGCACGCCGTCAACGACGGGTGCTGTCGCCTTTTGCCCAACTTCCTTTTGGTCACATTCAGAATCATTTTCCGCCGTTGGAAGTGATCACATCGGAACAGATCGATCAACTACACGAAGCTTCTATGCACATTTTGGAAGAAATCGGCATTACGTTTATGGATGCCGAGGTGCTGGATCTCTGGGAGAAAGCGGGGGCCAGGGTGGATCATAGTCGGCAGCATGTCTGGTTTGATCGGGGTATGGTGCTGGAATTGGTGGCGAAGGCGCCTGCCCAGTTTCGCTGGCGGGCGCGCAATCGGGACAAAGATCGTTTGATCGGCGGCAACTATGTCAACTTTGTCCCCCACGGTGGCGTCATCTTTGCCCAGGATATGGACAAGGGGCGCCGTCCCGGCACGCTGGAAGATTACTACAACTTCTTGAAGCTGGCTCAGATCAACCCGTTGATGCACTTTACCGGTGACCAACTGGTGGTGCCGCATGATATTCGGGTCAGCTACCGCCATCTCCACCGCTCCTACGGCGCCTTTACGCTTTCCGATAAAGCGTATATGGAAGCGCCCCACGGTCGCATCATTGCCGGCGACGCTGTCCAGATGGCGAATATTGTCTTTGGCACGGACGTCACCATGCTGCCGGAACCGGTGCTGGGCGGGATCATCAATTCGAGCAGCCCTCTGCGCTATGATGATCGCATGTTGGGCGGGATGGTCACGTATGGACGCGCCGGGCAGGTGCTGATCATTACCCCCTTTGTGTTGGCCGGCGCCATGAGTCCGATCACGATTGCGTCGGCAGTGGCGCAGCAGAATGCGGAAGCGCTGGCCGGGATTGCCTTGATTCAACTGTTACGCCCCGGTTCACCGGTCATTTATGGCGGCTTTACCTCTAATATTGACATGAAGAGCGGTGCGCCGGCCTTTGGCACACCGGAAGGCGCCTGGGCCATGGCGATTGGCGCCCAACTGGCCCGCCATTACAACCTGCCCTACCGCGGCAGCGGCAGTCTCAACACATCGAAAGTTCCTGACGCCCAGGCTTCTTACGAAACGATGTGGACGACCTGGCCGGCGGTAATGGCCCACACCAACTTTATCATGCACGCTGTCGGCTGGCTCGATGGCGGCTTGACCGTCTCCTACGAAAAGATCATCATTGACACCGAAAGTCTGGCGATGTTCCAAACCTTCCTGGCCGGCATGAAGATCAACCAAGATACCCTGGCACTCGACATGATCGCCGCCGTGCCGCCGGGCGGACATCACTTTGGCACACCCCATACCCAGGAACGGTACTCAACCGAGTTCCACCCCATCTTCCTCGGCGACCGCCAGAATTTTGAGAACTGGCAGCAGAGCGGTTCACTCGACACGGCCCAACGGGCCAATCGCATCTGGAAACAACTGCTGGAAGAATACGAAGCGCCGCCGCTGGATGTTGCCATCGAACAAGAGTTGCGCGAATTTGTCCAGCGCCGCGAGCGGGAGTTGGCGGGGGTGGAACTGTATACGTAAAAATGAGTTTGTCACCGGGTAAACCTGCCCTGAAAACAACAGGGGTTTCGCAGATTATACAGATTAATTTGCAATATAAAACTTTGAAATCTGCGAAATCCTTGTTGTTTTCATTGGCTTAGGAGTTACGCACTTGTCCAACTGCGTAACTCCTATGGCTGTGGCGCACCATCGTGCATGGCTACTTCCCGGAAGTAGCCATGCACGATGGTGCGCCACGGGGGATGAATCAACCACGCGCCCAGGGGGCGCCCGACAAAGAGCACGAAGGGTTTTCTTCGTGAACTTCGTGGCTTTGTGGTTATTTTCAAGGCAGGTGGTGGACGAAGCTGCTTGTTTGATAGGCCATGCACCATCCATTACTAAACGCTAATTCTATCGACGACACACCTGAGCGCTACCTACAAAACAGTGGTCAGGTCTTTGCGGTGTTTAATACGCAGGATTCAGGCAATATTTCCTATGGTGTGCTGGTCAACGATGCGCGTTATTTTGTGAAAACCGCCGGCGATCCGGCAAACCCACAGCCTTACCTGTCCCATCCGCAACGGGTGGCGTTACTGCGCAATGCGGTGCAACTTGCCCAAAGCGTTGATCATCCTGCCCTCTGTCGGCTCTATCATGTGATTGAGTCACCACAGGGGCCGTTGCTTGTTTACGAATGGATCGACGGTGAGCTGATTGGAACACCAAGCGCCCGGCGCGCTGATCCGGCTTCACCCTATCAACGCTTTCGTGCGCTGCCGGTGGCAGAACTGTTGCAAGCGCTGGATGTCATCTATGCGTTGCACGCCTACCTGGCGGAAAAAGGCTGGATCGCCGCTGATTTTTATGACGGCTGTTTGCTCTATAACTTCAGCCGGCAAACGTTGCGTATCATGGATCTGGACACCTATCACCAGGGAGCGTTCACCAACACAATGGGGCGCATGTTTGGCTCCAGCCGCTTTATGGCGCCGGAAGAATTTCAATTGGGTGCGCTCATTGATCAACGCACTACTGTTTTCACCATGGGGCGCACGGCTGCCGTCTTTTTGTCGGATGGCACGTTGGAACGGACGCCTTTTCGCGGCAAGGATGCGCTCCATGCGGTCATGGTCCAAGCTTGCCAGGCGAATCGTGACCAACGCTTTGCCACCATGAAGGATTTCTATAACGCCTGGCGTCAAGCACACAATGAGGAATAAGCATGTCTGAGCCAACCATTTTGACCGTTGATGACTACATGAAGTTACCCGCTGTTACCGCAACCGCGCGCTACGCCTACGGCGCCGATCCGGCTCAGTTTGGCAATCTCTATGTGCCGACGCAAGGGGAACAGCGCCCCATTATCGTCCTGATCCACGGCGGCTGTTGGCGCGCGCAATATGGGCTGGCCCAGTTGGGCAATTTCTGCGCCACCTTTGCCGCGTTAGGGGTTGCCGTTTGGAGCTTGGAATATCGCCGGTTGGGCAATGGCGGCGGGTGGCCGCACACCTTTTTTGATGTCGCCGCCGGCACTGATTATTTGCGCACGCTTGCACCCCAACATGGCTTGGATCTCAGTCGTGTTGTCGCCGTGGGTCACTCAGCCGGTGGTCATTTAGCGCTTTGGTTGGCCGCGCGCCACCGCTTACCTACTACTTCGCCACTTGCCACGCCTGAACCACTACCACTAACCGGGATTGTTGCCCTGGCGGGGATTCCTGATTTAGTCGATGCGGAACAACGTGATCTTTGTCGCGGAGCGGTGACAGAGTTGATGAATGGGACGGCGCAAGATGTACCAACACATTATGCGGCAGCCTCGCCCAGCGCCCATCTACCACTGGGGACTCCCCAACATCTCATCATTGGCGACCTGGATCAGGCGGTGCAGGTGGAACACAATACAGCCTACGTAGCGGCGGCGCGCCAACTTGGCGATGAGGTGGCGTACACCGTTCTGCCCAACACGGGTCATTTTGAGATTGTCGCGCCGGGGACGACGGTCTGGCCGACAGTCGAGGAGGCCATTCTCACATTAATTCACCGCCGCCCGTAATTCCCTGAACAGGTCACATGAACTCAGTTCACCAATAAACAGTGAAAGTCTTCAATTTGCTCAAAGATTACGCAGATTTCACAGATTTTTCTCTATTCTAATCTACGCAATCTGCGTAATCTTTGATGATTTACCCGTCAGGAAACAAGCATGAGTGCTTTGATGGCTGATCAGATCGCCGGGGTTGACGCCAGTGAGGTTGATGCAGGGATCGCGGAGTATTATCAAACGACGCTTTAGTAGCGTATCAGACAGGGCCGGCAACTTATCATTTTAACGAAATGGTGTATAATATAGGGACTGACACCCCTATGCTCATTGTCGATGATGTCGTTGCCTGGCGAATTCCCGTCACCTTTAGCGCGCCAGGACAAGGCCGCTTAGGCATTGTTGGTACAGTCGATGTGCTTGTACAAACAGGGGAAATGCTCAACGTTTTGACGCAAAAAGCAGCAATCGGCCGTTCTCGTTCCATCATAAAACTGAGGTTCAACGAACATGACCACCAAAGCTCGTCTCATCATTGTCGGCGCGGGGATTGTCGGGGCCAGCGCCGCCTATCATCTGGCCCAACTCGGTTGGCGCGATGTACTCGTACTCGACAAAGGCGACTTAGCCAACACCGACGGTTCCACCGCTCACGCGCCCGGCGGCGTGATTGCCCTGAGCCATTCCAAACTGATGACCCAGTTGGCCCACTATGGCGCGACCCTTTATCCGCAGATCGCCCCCTTTGAACCCGATTTGACCAACCGCATGGAGCCGTATGGCGCCAACCGCAACACCTATAATCTGGTCGGCGGTATGGATGTGGCGATTGGCGAAGAGAAGTGGCTCGATCTGGTGCGGTTGGAAGGTAAAGCCAAAGCCTTTGGCGTAGAAGCCTATCTGCTTTCACCGCAAGAGACCAAAGAGAAGTTACCGCTGATCAACGATAAAGCGATCCGCGGCAGCATCTTTGTCCCCAGCAGCGCGCTGGCCGGCGGGATGTACCTGACCCGCGCCTTGCTGCGTGATGCCGGTAAAGAGGGGGCGGTGCAGTTTGTCGGCAATACCGCCGTCACCGACATTGAGGTAAAAGATGGCCGCGTCGTTGCCGTGCAGACCAACAATCCGGCTATGCCACGCATTGCGTGCGAAGCGGTTCTGCTCTGCACTAACATTTGGGGGCCGATCCTCGGTGATAAGCTGGGGGTGCCGGTGCCGCTCATGCCCTGTGAACATCAATATGCCTTCACCGAACCGCTGCCCGAACTGGCCCGCTTTGACCCCAACAAACGTGAAGATGAAGTGATCTGGCCGACCGCTCGCGTGCAAGACATCGTCACCTACTTCCGCCAACACTGGAACTATTACGGCATCGGCAACTACTGGCATCGCCCGCTACTGGTCAGCCCCTACAAACTGGGGCGCACGGCGATGAACCCCTATACGCCGGAAGATATGGTGCAATCGTGGGAACGGGCGCAAGAGCTTTTTCCAGCCTTCAAGGGGAAACAACTCACCCACGCCTTTAACGGCATCTTTGCCTTCCCGGTGGACGGCTACCCGATCCTAGGCGAAGCGCACCAGATCAAGGGGTTGTGGACGGCGTTGGGGTCGTGGCTCACCCATGCCGGCGGCGTCGGCAAGTCGATTGCCGAGTGGATGACCCACGGCGAGACCGAGTGGGATATGCGCCAGGTGCATCTCCACCGCTTCCATGATTTCCACAGCACGCCCACCTATCTGCTGGCGGTGAGCGGCAAAAATTATCGTGAAGTGTGGGAGCCGGGCCACCCGCGCCAACCGTTGACTGAGCCGCGCAATGTCCGTGTTTCCCCCTTTGCCCCTCGCTTGGATGCCTTGAAAACGGTCTACACCACCTTTGCCGGGCTGGAACTGGGCAACTGGAGCGAAGAAAACGCCCGCTTATTGGAAAAGTATGACGACCGTATCCCCGACCGCACCGGTTTTGCCGCCCAATTCTGGTCGCGCATCCAGGGCGCTGAACATCTGGCGACGCGCGAAAATGTCGCGCTCTTTGACCTGACCGGCCTCTCGATCATTGAAGTCAAGGGCAAGGACGCGCTCGCCTTTGTCAACTATCTGTGCAGCAACCAGATGGACAAGCCGGTGGGCAGCGTGATCTACACCTGTTGGTTGACCCCTAGCGGCGGCATCCGCCGCGACCTGGCGGTGGCCCGGCTGGCCGCTGACCAATTCTGGATGTTTGTCGGCGAAGGCACCCGCCCGCAAGATCTGGTCTGGGTCAAGAGCATTGCCGAAAAGTTTGCCGTGGGCAACGGTTCGGTGATTATCAATGATTTGTCGGACAACTACACGGCGTTGGGTCTCTGGGGACCGAATGCGCGCAAGGTGTTGCAAAAGGCCACCCACACCGATGTGAGTAACGAAGCCTTCCCCTATTTCACCTGTCAATGGATCGATGTCGGCTTTGCACGGGTGTTGGCGCTGCGCATCTCCTACGCCGGTGAACTGGGCTGGGAATTGCACTTCCCCAACGACGCCGCGCTGCCGGTCTGGGATGCCTTGTGGCAGGCCGGTCATGAGTTTGAGATAGTCGCCGCCGGTCAGGGCGCCTTTGATTCGCTGCGCCTGGAAAAGGGCTACCGCCTCTGGGGGGGCGATGTCTATACCGAATACAATCCCTATCAGGCCGGCATGGCGTGGACGGTGCGGCTTAACAAGGGTGATTTTGTCGGGCGCGACGCCTGTTTGCAGCTCAAGGACAAACCGCTCAAGAAGAAGCTGGCCTGTCTGGTCTCGGACGACAAGGGGGCGATGGCCTTTGGCTATGAGCCGATCTACCCCCCCCCAAATCCCCCCCAGGCTAGGGGGGAGGCGATTGGCCATGTCACCAGCGCCAACTATGGTTACAGCATCGGCAAGTTTCTGGTCTATGGCTATTTGCCGGTGGAGTACGCCACACCGGGCGCCGCCCTGGAAGTGGAATATCTGGGCCAACGCTGGTCGGCGGTGGTGAGTGAAGAGCCGCTGTGGGATCCGAAGATGACAAGGCTGAAGGTATAAAAGGCGAGATCAAGAGGAGCGACGCAGCACAAGCGTTCTCAGGTTTTGGAAATCGGATAACTTTGATGCTGCGTCCGTTCTAAGACAGTCAGTAGGCCGCGACATAGCCGAGAGTGCAATCGCCTGACTCTGGACTACGCGACTACATGACTGCGGACTACTGACAGTGGTTGCTCAAGCCGTCCACGGCGGGCGAATGCGGGCGAAATTGTCATAACGCGCCATGATCGACAGAATCTGTTTTTCCGTTTCAGGCCAGACGTGCGGATGAAATTCCCGCGTCCAGACCAGCGTCGATAGCAGGCTCATGGCAAGGTAGACGGCGATCTGAAGACATTCAGCGTCACTAAGCGGCCGTTTGCCAAAATAGCCTGCCACCTGTCCACGGGCAAAGGCTGCGCTCACCGGCCAGGTAAACCACTCCAGCTTGACAAACTCGTGCAGCGGATCACCCCAATCATAGCGCTCGAAGTCGAGGATGCCGCCGTACTGTTCCCCATTGAGAACGATATTGCCCAGATGGAAATCATCATGTTGTAGATGATCCTGCGTTGCTTCGGTCGGGTCATAGTGAGTTTCGATAAAGCGTAGAAGTTGTTCGTCGTTTTTGAGTCGATATGCTTGTTGAAAATAGCGCTTGACATAACGTTCGTGCTTCTGCCATTTCCGCGCTTTCCAGGTATTGGTCGCACGGCTCAAGCTGTTGATCCGGTGCAAATCCTGGCCGGCAGCAACGCCGATTGCATACTGCGTGGCAACCGACAAGGCGCCAATATTCTCCTCGGCGTCAACTCCGGCCAGGTAGCGATAGAGCGTACAGACGGTTGCACTCGCTTCATCCTGCAAGATGAGGATAGGTTGATTGCAATGAACCCCGACCGCATACAGTTGTTGCATGAGCGCGAACTCTTGCGCTTTGGTGGCATAAGCGTCGATTGGCGACAGCCGCGCTAAAAAGTCGCCACGGTCACTTGTGAGCTTGAACTTTTTTTCAAAAGAGAAGCCTTTGGCAATCGGAGTAATCGTCTGGATCGGGCCAATGGCCGCTTCAATTTCTCGGCGGAATGGGTCGATTGCGGTCATCAGGACTCCTTACCTGCGCTTACTGCGCAAGTTATCTGACTGCCGGAAAGCTTATGCGGGCGCTCTGTAGGCAGCGGCAGGCGTACCGCAACGCCTTGCGCGGCGGGAACTTTGAACTTACGCGATCAACTTGCCGGCGTAATGCCAGCGGCTGCCAAGCGTGCTTTCACTGCCGCTAACACATCCGGGGCCAGCGGTCCCGCCTCGACCGCCTTGACATTGTCGGCCAGATGGTCGAGACTTTTCGTGCCAATGATCGTCGTATGAAGCGCCGGGTGTGCTATGGCAAAGCGTAGCAGGAATTGGGCGGCGCTTTCGCCACTCGCCCGCAGGTCATTCAGCCCCACTTTGTCCATGAAATCGGTCAGGCTGGTATAGGGTTCCACCGTGCGGACGACACCCCGGATGATCATGCCTTTGCCGCGATTGGCGGCCTCGCGCATGGCCCCTTCACTCGCCCGCGCCAGCGCGGAGTACCAAACCTGGATCGCCTCAAATTGATCCCAGTCGCCATCGAGATAGGGGCGGAGTTGACCGTAGCCACGTCCAGTGGCGGCGCCGCTCATACTCACCGCAATGTGGCGGACTTTCCCCTCTTCCTTGATCCGCAGCATGGTCTCCAGCACATCGCTCTGGGCCAGATCATCTGGGGATGCACTGTGGACCTGCCAGATATCGACGTACTCAGTCTTTAGCCGTTGCAAGCTGTGTTCAATGTTGTGGCGCACCTGCGCCCCGGTCCAGATATGGCGGGGGGCATCATCCCCACCCTGTTGCGGTACATTACAACCGCACTTGGTCGCCAGAAAATATTCGTCACGGCGATGGGCGATCCACTTGCCAATCCGATCTTCACTGGGGCCATAATCAGGCGACGTGTCGATAAAATTGATCCCGGCATCCAGCACGCCGGCCAGCAGCCGGCCCGCTTGCGCTTCATCGATATGACGAAACTCCATTGCGCCGTAGCCCAAGGTGGTTACAGCCATGCCAGTATTACCGAAGGTTCGTTTTTCCATGATGGTACTCTCCTTGTCATTCCGTGTTCCTTCAATCCGTGTTTAGTCTTTAGGCAACCACAAAAGACTAAACACGGATTGAAGGAACACGGAGAAATTCATTGATTTGAGGCGTAGCTTCGCTAGCTAGTTCCGCCGGAGGGATGTTGGTCATTGTCACCATACGGTAGTAAGCGGATATTGGCGGATCTTTGCATCTGCGCTCATGATAGCCATGCCCTCAGCCAGCACTTGGGCAATGAGTAAGCGATCAAAGGGATCGCCGTGCAGGTGAGGCAACACAAGCAGTCGTTGACAATGCGCTTTGTCAATGGCTAACCACTGGATGCCATTGACCGCGATGACTTCATCTACTAGATCTATCCAGTTCGACACCAGCGCCAACTTGCCTAGACTGACCTTGATACAGATCTCCCAGTAGCTTGCCACACTGAAATACAGTTGATTCTGTGTATCCAGAAAAGCGCTGGTTGCCGCTATACTCAAATTTTGCCGGGTCATCACCCATAATAGAACATGTGTATCCAACAAAATTTTCATGACATATACTCGGCAAATTCCGCTAAGGGTTCATCAAAATCATCAGCGATGTGAATAATGGCGTTGGGATACATTCCCAACCGGCGTTGCGGGCGCGCCGTTGGCAAAGCGATCAGTTTCACCAAAGGTTGTTTGCCTTTGGCGATAATGATCTCTTCGCCTGTTAACGCCAGTTGGATCAGTTTTGATAGATGGGTCTTTGCTTCATGAATAGTTACTTGGGTCATTAATCCTCTTTTTCGGCTAAAAGGCGTTAGTTCTTGGTTCACTAACAATATATCTTAGTCAAGAAAGTTAGTCAACATAGCGGCGAACACAACAACGGATTTGGGTAGCAACGGATTTCTGCCTAAAGGATAAATCCGTTGCTACCCAAATCCGTTGTTGTGTCTGGCGTTAGGCGCGGGGGTAGATCTCATTCAACACCTGTTGCAGTTCGCGCTGCGTCAGCGCATCGACCGGCGGCGCCGGACTACGCACCGTCGCCGTGCGAATGATGCCGCGGTGACGCAACAACTCCTTGTGAACATGATAGAAGATCCCCACCCCCTGCCCCGCGATCCGGCTGATCGGCGCGATGGTGCGGTCGAAGAGGTCACGGGCCGCCCGTTCATCGCCGGCCTGACAAGCATTCCAGATGCCGACAAAGGCTTCCGGCTGGCTGCAAAAGGGCATGGTACCGACCGAGCCGCGGCGCAGTTCCTCAATAAAGTAGCCGCCGCCCGCGCCGCCAAAGACAATCAGTTGATCACCCGCCTTCTCGACCATCTCAGCCACCTTGGCCGTAATCGGCAGGCTTTCCACCTTGATATAGCGCGCCCATTCGCAACGCTCGGCAATCTGGCGCGCCAGTTCAGCCCCAATTGAAGCAGTCGGCGTATCCTGCAAAAAGATCGGAATGTGAACGGCGTCAGAGATGCTTTGGAAATAGGCATGGACTTCACCGGCGCTGGCCGGCATGAAAGAAGGCGGCAGGATCATCAGCGCATCGGCCCCCAGTTCTTCGGCCTGTTGGCTATAGAAGACGGCCAGATCGGTTCCCGGCGCGCCGGTGTTGATCACCACCGGTACGCGTTTCCGCACCTGGTCAACGACAAGCCGTGTAACCTGATCCCGTTCCGTCTCCGATAATTTGAAGATTTCACTGCCCAGGGCAACCCCCAGGCCATGAACACCGGCGGCCAGATTAAATTCAATCAGGCGCTGTAGACTCTCTTCATCAATGCGCCCCTTTTCATCAAAGGGCGTGACCAAAATGGGGAAGACCCCGCGCATGGTTGTTAGCATAACTCATTTCCTTTCTACTGCCCCCCGTGCGGTGCGCCTGTGACCGAGGGTGAGATCAAAGTGCGTCTCATGCCCCTGGAAAAAGCGTGCCAATGCATCGACCATCAGCGAGCGGCAGAAAGGGTTGATAGGCATCGCCGCCAATCTTTGCGCGCAACTGGTCGCTGGCGGCGTCATTTTCGGCCCGGAAGTAGGTGCGCGCCCCCTTCGCAGGACAGCCACGAACAGTCAGCAAAGTTTTCCAGCCGCGTTGAAGCGGCGGGATCCGGAAAGCGCTCCGCACCTGTTGACTAAACGCAAAGAGCACTTGCGGCCGGGCGGTGCTTATGGGCGACCTTCCGCCAGGATTGCGCTTTCATACGGCATGGTCTCGCTGGTCAATAGCTCATCCATCGTGACCAGCCGCCCCAACAATTCCGCTTCGAGAAAGCCCATCATCAGCCCCAGCGCACGTAGCCCGACTAACCCTGTGACCGACGGCCTGTAATTTTTTCATCCCCCGAATATGGCGCCGGCCCATGCCGCCACAGCCACAAAGGGCGAGTTGCAAAGTCATAATCGGTTTCCTTAATCTCTCAATCTCTCAATCCCCGCCTCAACAAATGCTCGACTAACCACCTCATATGAACGAGTTGCCGTTGCCAGCGCATCGTAGGTGGGGCGACGCTGCACCATGACGCTGATCTCCGTCGAAATCGCGCCATTGTAGCCGCGGGCGTGCATGGCCTTTAGGTAGCGCACATAATCAAAGACTCCTTCGCCGGGGATGAGATATTGGTGGTTCGGGGCGCGCCCGGACTCATCTTTGATATGGGTGTGGACGGCGTAGGGCAGCACCTTCGCCACTGATTCCTCAATCGGGATGCCGACGACATTAAAGTGGCTAATGTCAAAGTTGATGCGCACCCCCGGCGAGGTGACCTGTTGCATGATCGACACCACCTGATCCGGCGTCTCCACCGCGTTGCCGACATGGTGTTCCAGCGCGACAACCACCCCGCGCGCCTGGACATCGTCGCCCAGCTTGTTGATCCGTTCGACCAACTCGCCCTGACGCGTCGCTAACTCACCGGGGCGACCGCCAAAGCCGCTGATAACCACCGGCTGTCGCCCATCCTGAATCCACGCGGCGGCCAGGTCGGCGGCGCGCTGGATATAGGCGACGTTGTCGGCAAATTTGGCGGCGTCCGGTTCCATCATGTCGACGTAGGCGTTCACGGCGGACAATTTCAGCTTATGGTCGCGCAGCAGTTGGGGAATGCGCTTGCGTTCGGCGCTGTCCAACTTGGCCAGAGCAGTGGTGAAATGGGGCAAGACACAAATCTCAATCGCATCAAAGCCGACAGCGGCCAGATGGGCGACAACCGGGTCGATGGGGAGCGCAGGCATCCCCCAGGTGCTAAAGCCTAAGTACATGGCGTGCTTCCTTGCTAGTTCTGTTGTTCATTACTGTAGTGTTTTTGAGGCGTGCGCACGCCTCATCCGTCAAAACTCCCGTAACAAAACAGCAGTGAACAGAGTTGTTGGTAATAGGTTCATTATACGCCATAAGGGAGTTGAACCACAACCAAGTTTTTGCGGGGCATGGCATCAGCTTGTCATCTTATCCAACAAAGTCGCCGCGAACAAGGGGCGCTGGAGCGGCACGTTATACGGTAGAGCTCCACCGCCGGCGCCAGGTGGGTGCGCCATTCGGCACAGACGGCCAAGTTGGCATGGGGATGAGCCACATAGGCGGCCAACAACGGCTGAACGGTGTGTACATCGACCGTAACCGCCCCCGGCATGAATCGTTGCGTTTCGTCGATTATTGTCGATTGATTGAATATCATCAATGCTGATGCCGCCGGCGCAAAAATTCCGTCCCCATCACCAGCAGAAGTGAAAAGAGACCCAGCACCAGCGCCGCGCTATACGCGCCAATATACTGCCGGTCATCCAGCGCCCGGAAGATAAAGAGCGTCGCCGTCTCGGTGCGTCCCTGAATGCCGCCGCCGATGACCAGGACAGCGCCAAACTCGCCCAAGGCACGAGCAAAGGTCAGCGTCAAGCCGTAGAGAAAACCCCAGCGAATCGCCGGCAGGGTGACATACCAGAAGGTCTGCCAACCGCTTGCGCCGAGGGTGGCGGCGGCCCGTTCCTGTTGGACGCCAAAGGCTTCCAGCACCGGGATCAATTCACGCGCCATAAAGGGCAACGTCACAAAAAAGGTCGCCAGAATCATCCCCGGCAGCGCAAAGGCGATCTTGATGTCCCAGGTGGTCAGCAGCGGGGCCATCAAGCCATTGCGCCCAAAGAGCAGCAGCAGCATATAGCCCACCACCACCGGCGACACGGCAAAGGGCGTATCAATCAACCCATTGAGCAACCGCCGCCCCGGAAAGCGATGACGCACCAACACCCACGCCGTCGCCATGCCAAAGATCGCATGAAAGACCACCGTGAGCAGACTGATCAGCAAGGTGAGCCGAAACGCCGCCAACACATCCGGTTGGGCCAACGCCGCCAAGATCGGACTCACCCCCTCGGCAAACGCGCCAATGACCAGCCGCGCCAGCGGGGCAATGATCAAAATGCCGACATAGAGCATCACCAGGCCAATCAACAACCGGCGACCCCAGGCGCGGCTACGGGCAATCGGCTTGGTATGCGCCGCCAATTCACGGAGCGGTAGTACAATGCTGGTCATGCGGCCTCCTTCCGGTTGCGGTTCTGCAACCAATCGACCAACAAGAGCAGGCTAAAGGCCAGCGCCACCATCACAATCGAAATCGCACTGGCCCCCAGCCGGTTTTCTGATTCGACTTCACCCAGCACATAGACCGCCGCTGTCTGTGAGCGCAGGGGAATATTGCCGGCGACAATCACAATCGCGCCAAATTCACCAATCGCACGGGCAAAGCTCAACAGCGCGCCGCTGCTCAAAGGCAACAACAACGGCGGCAGCACAATGCGCCGGAAGATAGTAAACGGGCCAGCCCCCAAACTAGCCGCCGCATCCTCTTGCGTGCGATCCAACCCCGCCAGCACCGGCTCCACTGCCCGCACCACAAAGGGAAAGGTGACAAAGAGCAGCGCCAGAATAATCCCCGGCGGCGCAAAGATGATCTGCCAGCCCAGCGCCTCCTTTAGCCATGCCCCCAACGCCTGCTGCGGCCCATAGAGCGCCACCAACATCACCCCCGTCACCAGCGTCGGGATCGTCAGCGGCAGGTCCACCAGGGCATTGAGCAACGCCTGCCCCCGAAAGCTATAACGCACCAGCACATAGGCCGTCATCGTCCCCATGATGGCATTGATCACTGTCATCACCGCCGCCGTCCAGAGCGTCAACATCAACGCGTGCCACGCCACCGGCAAGGTAATCTGCCGCCACAACTCCTCGACCCCGCCACGCAACCCATCACGAAAGATGACCGCCAGCGGAATCACCAACATCACCACCAAATAGGTGATCGCCACCCCCCTCACACTCCATACCCCCCACGGCAACCGTGGCCGACCGGCGGGGCGTTCTGCTCTTGCAAGCGCAATTGTTGTCATAAGTTACCCCTATGCTTGTTACGAGTTACGAATTACGAGTTACGAGTTACGAGTGTGATTACTGTATGCCTCGTAACTCGTAATTCGTAACTCGTATATTCTCACTGCCCCGCTGTTTGCGCTTCAGCGACGGCCTTGCTAAAGATGCCGTCGGTTTCATGAAAGAACTGTGGAGTGGCCGCGGCCCAGCCACCGAAGTAGTCGATGGTGAATTGGTCGGTCAGGGCGGGGTATTGGGCGGCGGTGGCGATGGCGACATCGGCGTCAACCGAGCGCAAGCCATGCTTGGCAAAAATTTCCTGCGCCTCTTTGGTCAGGAGGAAGGCGACAAAGGCTTCGGCCACTTCACGGGTGCCATGTTTATCGACATAAGTATCCACCACGGCAATCGGGTTCTCAATCAAGATCGACGAGCGGGGCAACACCATGTCATAGTCTTGACCGCCTTGTTGCGCAACCAGCACTTCGTTTTCGTAGGTAATGGCCACATCGCCGACGCCCTGTTCAAAGTTGGTGATGCTTTCGCGCGCACCCTTGTCCATGACGGTCACATTTTTGAGGACACTGAGTAGAAACGCCTGCGCCGCCGCGTCATCATCCTTGGCGACGCCATCCACAAAGCCCCGTTTGGCTGCGCCATAGAGCGAAAGGATATTCCACATTGCGCCGCCGCTGGTCTTCGGGTTGGGCGTGAGGATTTCCACTCCTGGCTTGGCCAGATCAGCCCAATCCTGGATGCCTTTGGGGTTGCCCTTGCGCACGGCAAAGGCGACCACCGACTGGCTCACCATGCCCTTGGTCGGGCCGCTCTTCCAGTCATGGGTGATGAGGCCGGCGTTGACAATGCGGGTAATGTCCGCTTCCAGCGAGAGCGCCACGACATCGGCTTCAAAGCCTTCTACCACCGCCCGCGATTGTGCGCCCGAAGCCAGATAGGATTCTTCAAAGACTACCTCCTGGCCGGTCTGCTCCTTCCACTGCGCCTGGAAGATCGGGATCAACTCGGCGTAGGCTTCCCGCGGCGTGGTATAAGCGCCCAGGGTGATGGTCAGTGGGTTGCCGGTTGCGCCGGGGCTGGCTGCACCGGTCGCGCTGTTGTTGGCTGGCGCACCACAGGCCGCCAACAAGCTTAACACGACAACCAGGAGCATGAATTTGGTAACTTTCGTCAACATTTGCGACTCTCTTTCTTTGATCGTAACTACCAAGGCACCCCCTCCTAACCTCCCCCTGATAAGGGGAGGAACAGTTCCTCCCCTTATCAGGGGGAGGTTAGGAGGGGGTTAGTCGTTGGTTTTAGACAATCTCTTTGCGGGCTGGCATGCGTCCTGATAAGGGCGTCCAGAGGGCGCTGACACCGCCACGCGTCGGTGTGCGTACAATCAGGATCGGACAGGTGTTGATCGTGCGCACCAGTTGGCCGACCAGGCCGCCCAGCACAATCTTGCCGTCGGCGTCGGGCAGGGGCGCGCCCAAGACCAGCAGGTCATGAGCGCCGGCTTTGATTTCATCCAGAATCGTCTCGCGTACGCGGCCTACCCGCACCTGTTTGCTGGCGGCGACGCCGATAGCATCCAGCGTTTCGACTCCTTTGCCCAGGAAGCGATGTACGCGCTCTTGTGTCTCCGGCGTATCGTGCGCTTCGGGTAGGATCGATAAGAGCTTGACCGTCGCCCCCAAATGGCGCACCAGACGCCCCGTAAAGAGGACATCCTCTTTCCCCGGCTCGCCGCTGGCGACACAGACCAGCGCCCGTTGTGGCGTCGATTGTGAACAAGGGACCAGGAGCAAGTTATGGTCACCGCTCTGCAAAATCTGTTCGGCCAACGCCACGCTATCGGCGCCGCCCATGCCCAGCACCACCAGGTCATAGGGATGGCGTTCGGCCTCTTCGCTGATGCTCTCGTCGGGCGCTTCGGTTGTGGTCAAGGTTTCCAGCGCCGCCAACCCGCTCCCCATCTGCTCTTTGGCCTCCTGTAAATGGCGCTGTAACGGTTCGCCGGTCAGGCCATAACCGAGCAGCGTGACCCGTGCATGGGCCAAGCGGGCAATCTGGCTGGCGACAACCAATGCTGCCTGCGCCGGCGGACCGCCATCGGTGGGCAACAGAAAGCGGAGACCAGGGTGGGTGAGGGCGTGAATCCGGTTGACGCCAACCCAGACAGTTTGGCCCGGCAACAAAGGGAGTTGGGCCACTTGATCCTGGGTGCGGGTCGCTTCAATGGTAAAGGCGTGGCTGCCATAGGCCACCGGCGGCGCAATAGCGCGCACACCAGGGATCGGCGGCAGGCTCAAACGTAAACGCTCAAAAGAACCGCCAAAGGTGACCTGCTCCACCGTTGCCTCACCCAGCGGTTGACTGCGCAATTCGGTCGGTGCGTGGGCCAGGGCGACATCTTCCGGGCGGAACAGCACCTGCACCCGTTGCGCCGCATCCACCGACCCTGGTTCGTGGCGCATGGGGAAATGGTGCGGCCCGACCTGGACACCGCTGTGCGTAGCCTGCCCCACCCAGAGATTGGCTGTTCCCAAAAAGGTGGCGACAAACTCGGTCTGCGGCTGCTGATAAAGCACCTCCGGCAACCCCACTTCGAGCAAGCGGCCAAAGCTCATCACCCCCAGGCGGTCGGCCAGTTCAAAGGCTTCTTCCTGGTCATGGGTGACGAGGATCGAGGTGACGCCCAGTTCGCGCTGGATTGCCTTTAAGGTGCGGCGCAATTCGACACGAATCTTGGCATCGAGCGCACCCAATGGTTCATCGAGCAAGAGGACATCCGGCTTGTGGGCCAGCGCACGAGCCAACGCCACCCGCTGTTGTTGACCACCGGAAATCTGGCGCGGCATCCGTCCCCCCAGCCCGGCCAGCCCCACCAGTTCGAGCAATTCATCGCGCCGTTTGCGTCGTTGCGCCGCCGCCACTTTGCGCACGCGCAGGCCAAATTCAATGTTGTCGGCCACGGTCATGTGCTGAAAGAGGGCATAGTTCTGGAAGACGTAACCGACATTGCGCTCTTGGGTGGGTAAGTGGCTGACATCGCGGCCATGCAGCAAAACCCGCCCTTCATCAATGTCCGTCAGCCCGGCGATCATGCTGAGGACGGTGGTCTTGCCGCTGCCGCTGGAGCCGAGGAGGACAAAAAACTCACCATCGGCAATTTCGAGCGAAACGTCGTTGACCACTGGGTGGTCGTCGTAGCGTTTCGTCAATTGTTGTAAAAGAATAGACATCGTGTTCGCTCCTCTGCGTTTGCTCGGACTGCTGCCATTTGTTTAACGAAGAGTAAGCAATGGTGGTCACAGCGGCGGTAACGGGTGGGTAACAAAGGGGTAACAATATCGAAGATTACACTGTACAACCACGCAAAACAACCACCAAATAGGTTTTGCAGGATCGCCTTCTGACCTGTATAATCACGCTATCAGAATTGCCTTCCCATGAGGCGCATAAACGCCTACTTTTGTAAACGATCTATGCCGAGATACACGATTGCACATATCCGAGAAAGAATTCGCCGTCAACAATACGATATGACCTTTCACGCCGTTGAAGAAATGGCAGAAGATAACCTAGACATTGAAGATCTTGAATATTCTATTCTGAACGGGTCAATCGCACGCATTGATCGAGGCGATCCAAGAGGAACGAAGTATGTAGTCGAAGGCGTAGCAGTTGATCAAATTACACCTGTTGGCAGTGCGGGCCGCTTTGTCAGTCCGGAACGATATTTGATTATCACTGTCTATGAAGTTACCAAATCAGATGAATAAAACACAACCAACTCAATCCTTGTACGGCTACCCTTGTGAACATTGTGATGGCACTGTCCAACCGCGTGTCGTCGAACGAGAAGCATTCAAGCACAAAAAAGGCTTTGTCATTCTAGGTAATGTGGTTATTGGCGTTTGTGACAGTTGTGGGAGCCGCTATTATTCGGCAGAGATTTTACACACCGTCCACGAAATTGCGACCGGCAAGCGCCAACCGGAGCGGACAGAAAGTATTCCGGTACTGACACTCGCTCCCAATAACATGGCACTCGTTCCGGCCAGTTGATCTCATCCGCTTGTTTCCATGCACACAACCGCTGCCGGAGCCGGTTCGCAAGATTGTTGCTTACTCCTACCATAATCGGATCAGGGCTGTTACCTGGCAAGAGCAGCTAGGGTATAGCCAACGTTTGGAATTGTCTCGATAAGTGGCTGCGCTGCACCGGCTTCTAGCTTGGTGCGCAGCCGGTAGACCAACTGCTTGAGCATCGCCCGGTCGCCGCCATCGGCCCCCCAGACGGCGGTGATCAGTTGTTCGCTGGTCAAGACCTGGCCGGCGTTGAGCATAAGCATTTCCAACAGCCGCACTTCCAGTTGCGTCAGCCGTAGGGGAGGCGCGTCGGGGCGTTGCACTTCGTTGCGGCTACGATCCAGGGTCAGGTTACCAACGGTCAACACACTGGGCGTCTCGACCACGCCGGCGCGGCGCAACACAGCCCGCACCCGCGCCACCAGTTGGCTGGGGCTAAAGGGTTTGACGATGTAGTCATCCGCGCCCAGTTCCAACCCCTTCACCACTGCTTCGTCCCCGCTGCGCACACTGAGCATGATAATCGGCGTCTTGTTCACCATGCGTATGCGCCGGCAGACATCTAGCCCATCCAACTTGGGCAGATTCAGATCCAGCACGAGCAGATCGGGCCGCTGCTGCTCCCAGGTCGCCAACGCCGCCACGCCATCGTAGGCGGTCAGAATCTCAAACCCAGCGCGCCGCAAAGTAAAAGCAATCACATCCGACAATGACAGATCGTCCTCCACTACCAAAATCTTCATGAGTCCGCAGTCTCCAGTCCGTAGTCCGTAGTCCTCAGTCTCTCGTCGCCATCAGGCCCCAGCGGCAAGGTAAACCAAAAGAGTGAACCGCCGCCCGGTCGATCCTCAATACCGACTGCGCCGCCGTGGGCTTCAATCGTAGTCTTGACGACATACAGTCCCAGCCCGATCCCGTATTCCTCGTTATCTTGTATATCCAAGCGCACATAGCGCCGGAAGAGGTTCAAGCGGTCATGGGGCGGGATGCCGGGGCCACGGTCGGCGACGGCAACGCGCAACCAGTCATCCGCGGCGTTGACCGACAATTCAATGGGACCGCCAAGGGGGCTGTATTTGCTGGCATTGACCAATAGATTGACCAACACTTGGGTCAGCCGCCCTTTGTCGGCGGCAATGTTTGCGGGCGCGGCGCTATCCAACCAGTGGTCATCAGCATTCATTGCAAAGCTTTGGCGGCGGCGGTCAAAGAGCGGTTGCACCAGCCGCAGGGCATCCTCCACCACATGCAGCAACGCAATCGCCTGTTTGCGAATCACAAAGCGACCGGCTTCGACGCTGCTGCTCTGCAACAAATTGTCGATCAGGTTCTGCAAACTGAGCAGACTCAAATGCGCCGGTTTCAACACTTCGCGCACCTCCTCGACCGAATACTCCTCGTTGTGGTCAAGCAGCAACTCCAGCGAGGCATTGAGGGTGCTTAACGGCGTCTTGAACTCATGGGAAATGTTGGCGAGAAAATAAGAACGCAGGTTGCGCAACGCTTCCTCATGGGTGACATCGCGCAGCACTAAGGCGACTTGAGCGGTCTTCTCGTTGGGTGGCGCAAGACGCGCACCCGTCACGGACAATGAAATCGCTTTGCCGCTGCGGGTGTAAACATCAATCAAGCGCTTGTCCCCCGGCTGTGGGATCTGACTCAGGAAGGATTTTTCTTCTGCACCACTACTAGGAAAAAGCGTTTCAACGGATTGACCGACCGCTTCGTCACTACGCCAGCCGGTCAACGCTTCTGCGCCGTGACTCAGAAAGGTCACATAGCCTTTGGCGTCAAAAGTCACCACCCCTTCGACAATCGACTGAATGAGATTGTTCAGCCAGTCATGCGCTTGGGCGCGTTCATCTAGCGCCCGCAACATGCTGGCCTGGCTACGAATCAACGCAGTGGAAAGCGTCGCCACTTCACTGGGATTGGCGACGGCGGGAATGGGCGCAACAAAATCGCCACGGCTGATCCGCTCGGCCACCTGGGTCAACTCAGCCAGCGGCTGGGTCAAGCGGCGGACATACCAGGTAGATAACGCCACGCCAAGCAGCGCGACAAGACCAGTGCTGGTCACGAGAATGGCAAAGGCTCGGTTTTCGGTGGCAATTAATTCATCGACCGGCAGGGCGACTTCCAGATGAAAGTGGGGAAGAGATGGCGACGGCGCTAAGGTCGAATAGGCCGCATAATAGTGCTGACCGGCGTAATCCAGCGGCGCGGTCACAGTGGCAGGGCTGGCCGTCGCCTGACCCGCCGCCAACGATCGTGGCAATGGCGCGCCAACCACCGCCGCCGTCATGCTACTGGCGATTCGTTGATTGGCTAACAGAATACTCTGTTCTGCGCCGGTGCTGGCGGCCAGATAGTCCAAGAACGCTTGATCAAGCCAGATGCCGGCGGTGGCAATGCCCAAAACGCCGCCGCTATCATTTGCCACCGGCTGGCTCACCACAATGGCGGGCTGGTCGCCAATGCGCATATACTGCGGTGGCATAACCGCCGGACAACGATCCAGCAACGGGTCGCCGACCACACGCACGCCGGTTGCATCGCAGAAGAGCAACAGATCCATGTTGCTGCGCGCCTGGAACGCAGCCATAAACGGTTCCAACTCGTCGATGACCCCGGCTTGGGCCAGACGCCGCAAGGTTGGCCGTTCAGCAAAAAGGCTCGTCAGGTCACTCAGACGATTTTGTTCGGCCAGCAGCAGCGATTGGGTCGCCTGTTGGGCATTTTCCACATGGGACCACGCCTGCCGTTCCAGTTGGTTGCGCGTGATCCAATAGGCCGGCGCGCCGGCGCTGATCGTGCTGGCAAAAATCAAAATGACACAGCCGGTAATCAAATAGGTAGCAAAACGCTGACGTGGCAAAGGCAAACCCACTCCTTGATCAAATCATGACAACACGCTTCCGCTTTTGTAAATCTACTGCGCTCACCCGCTTGTGTCAATTCAGCCATAGTGGCGAAACGGCGGCTGTCCAACCTGTGTCCACTGGTAGCGGTACCGTTTACTGATGTTGTTACCACTTTGTTACCAGCTTATCACCGCGCTGTTACACAACTAGTGAATGGTTGACTCTACCTGTTACAACAGTTTGTGGTATACTATCAACTATGGCAAACGAACCGATCAATCCGCATGACGCTTTTTTCAAACAATACTTAAGTCACCCACAGGTGGCGACCGATTTTCTGCGCCATCATCTACCGGCGGCAGTTGTGCAACAGGTTGATTTGGCCCACTTGCACCTGGTAAAAGATTCTTTTATTGATGAACGGCTGCGCGGTCACTTTAGCGATCTGATCTATCGCACCCAGACCAAAGACCAAACACCGTTGGCGCTGGCTTTGCTCTTTGAACACAAAAGTTACCCCGATGAGTGGGTTGATTTTCAAATGTTGCGGTATCAAGTCCAGTTCTGGCAACAGGAGTTGGATGCAATCATCGCCGAGCGCGCCAAAGCCGAAAACCCGCGCGACCTGCCCAAACGTCGCCAGACGCCGATTCTGGTTTTGCTGGTCTATCATGGCAAAGACGAGTGGAAAATTTCGCTGCGCTTTGCTCGTCACCTAGCCGGGTTGAGCGACCCCGAATCCGACCTGTCTAAAGCGCTGGCCCCCTACATCCCGGACTTCCAGCCCCACTTTGTCAATCTCACCGCCATGAGCGATGAAGAGATTCGCGGCGAGATTATGACCCGTCTCTTTATCCTTGTCTTGAAACATATTTTTGAGCAAGGTCTGGGGGGACGGTTGCCTGAGATTCTAGGGATGGTCGCTGACGTACTGAATCAACCTAGCGGGATGGAGATGGTTGTTGCCTTGTTACGCTATCTGAGCCGGGCTGGCATCAAAGTGGACAAAGAAGAAGTGACTACGAAGTTGGTAGAATTATTGCCTACAGAGGGAGGCGTGCTTATGCAAACGATGGCTGAGGAATGGATCGAAGAAGGCAAAACGCTCGGTTTACGTGAAGGAGAAAAGCGAGGGGAGATCAAAGTCCTGCGCAAGATGATTCTTCAAATTCTCCAGCGGCGTTTTCCCGACAATGAATTAACTTGGCGGCTCTTTGAACAGCAGTTAGCATGGGTCAACAATGAAGAGGCTCTAGAGAAGTTAGCTGATAGTGCGTGGGATGTGAAAGTGTTATCAGACTTTTTGGTCAGGCTGCAACCATTCTTACCGCCGGGCCATCAGGGTAAACCGTAAAACGTCATAACAAAGAAGTAGAATTTGATGCGCATTTCACTTTTTATCACCTGTTTTAATGACACGCTCTTCCCCGACGCCGGTCGCGCCACGGTGAAGCTGTTGGAGCGACTCGGTCACACGGTCGAATTTCGCCGCGAGCAGACCTGTTGCGGCCAGATGCACTTTAACACCGGCTATCAACGCGAAGCGATCCCGCTGGTGGAACGCTTTGTCAAGGTCTTTCACGATGCCGACGTGATCGTCGCGCCCTCGGCCTCCTGTGTCGGTATGGTGCGCGACCTTTACCCGATGGCCGCCGACCTGGCCGCCAATCCCACCCTGACCCGTGATGTCGAGGCGCTGCGACCACGCGTCTTTGAGTTGACCGAGTTTCTGGTCAAGAAGCTAGGCATCGAAGATGTCGGCGCTTATTTTCCGCATCGGGTGACCTATCATCCAACTTGTCATTCGCTGCGGCTGTTGCGCGTCGGCGATGCACCGTTGCGATTACTGCGCGCTGTCCGCGGCATCGACTTGGTGACGCTGCCCGACGCCGACCAATGTTGCGGTTTTGGCGGCACTTTTGCCGTAAAGAATGCCGACACGTCGATGGCCATGCTGGGCGACAAGCTGCGCGCCGTCCGTGAGACGCGAGCCGAAGTCTGTGTCGCCGCCGACAACTCTTGTTTAATGCACATTGGCGGGGCGCTGCACCGGCAACGGGCCGGCGTGCGCACCATGCACATTGCCGAAATTCTCGCTACCACCGAGAGGGGCGTATGAGCAGCCAGAAGACAAAACCAACTTCGGTTCTGATCGAACTGGAACCTAAATTTGAACGCAACGCCCCGGTCGCGCTGGCGAACACCCAACTGCGCCGCAACATGGGCAAAGCGACCCAGACCATTCGCGGCAAACGGGCCAACGTCGTCGGCGAATTGCCCGATTGGGAGGCGTTGCGTGAGGCCGGTCGCGCCAGCAAAGCGCACACACTCGAACATCTAGACCGATATCTCTTGCAACTGGAAGCGGCGGTGCAAAAGGCGGGTGGTCACGTCCACTGGGCGGCGGATGCGGCAGAAGCCAACCAGATCATCACCGGCATCGTCCAGTCGCACCAGGCCAAGGAAGTTATCAAGATCAAGTCGTTGACCACCGACGAGATCAAGCTCAACAAGGCGTTAGCCGGCGCTGGTATTCAGGCCGTCGAGACCGATCTAGCCGAGTTGATTATTCAATTGGCCGGTGAACATTCGTCACACATTCTCGTGCCGGCCATCCACAAAAACCGCTCCGAAATTCGCGAAATCTTCATGCAAAAGCTGGGGGTGCGCGAGCTTTCCGACCAACCCAAGGAACTGGCGGCGGTTGCGCGGACCCATTTGCGGCGCAAGTTTCTGTCAACGCCAGTGGCGATCAGCGGCGCTAACTTTGCCGTGGCCGAAACCGGCACCGTCTGCATCGTCGAAAGCGAAGGCAACGGGCGCATGTGTCTGACCCTGCCCAAAGTGCTGGTTTCCGTCATGGGTATTGAGAAGATCATCCCGACCTTTCAGGATTTCGAGGTCTTTTTGCAACTGTTGCCCCGCTCCTCCACTGGTGAACGGATGAACCCCTACACCTCGCTCTGGACGGGCGTCACCCCTGGCGATGGGCCGCAGGAGTTTCATCTAGTGCTGCTCGACAATGGGCGCACCAATGTCCTGGCTGATGAGATTGGGCGGCAGACGCTCAACTGCATCCGCTGCTCGGCCTGTCTGAATATCTGCCCGGTCTATGAGCGCACTGGCGGCCATGCCTACGGCTCGGTCTATCCGGGGCCGATTGGCGCGATCTTGACGCCGCAACTGGTGGGGGTGGAACATGCCAACTCGCTGCCCTACGCCTCGTCGTTGTGCGGCGCTTGTTATGATGTCTGTCCGGTGAAGATTAACATCCCCGAAGTGTTGATCCATTTGCGGGGCGAAGCGGTGCGCCAGAAGCAGGACGAAGGCGGAATGCGGGCCACGCTCGACCCGGAAAATGTCGCTTTCAAAACCCTGGCCAAAGTTTTCGGCAGTCGCATGGCCTATGAGCAAGCGCAGAAAGCGGGGAAAGTCGGGCAATGGCCCTTGCAACAGGACGGCTACATCACCTGGCTGCCCGGTCTCTTAAGCGGGTGGACGGCCATGCGCGACATGCCGGCGCTGCCCCAACAAACCTTCCGCGAATGGTGGGAGGCGCGGGAAAAAGCATGAGCAACGCACGCGAACGCATTCTCCAACGAATTCAAACAGCCTTACATACTGACGCCCCAGCAGTAGCAGATGCGCCGCCACCTGTGGTCAATACAGCCGTCGCCCGCACCTATCGCCAACGGGACGAAGCGCCACGGGACGAAATCATTACCCGCTTCATCGAGCGCGTCATCGAATACAAAGCCCAAGTCCACCGAGTGACAGATGAGCAACTGCCGGCATCGATTGCCGACGCGCTCCACCGGCGCGGGATCGAACGGCTGGTCATCCCAGCAGATGTCCCGGCGGAATGGACACCGACATCAGTCACCACGCTGCGTGACAATGGCGATCTGACCCACGAAACGCTGGACAGCACCCAGGGTGTCCTTACCGGCTGCGCCATCGGCATTGCCCAGACGGGGACTATTGTGCTTGACCATAGCAGCTATCAAGGTCGGCGGGCAATTTCGCTGGTGTCTGACTATCATCTCTGCATTGTCCGTGCCGACCAGATTGTGGGGCTGGTGCCGGAAGCGATCCGGCAACTGGAAACGGCGGTGCAAGCGCGGCGACCGATTACGTTTATCTCCGGTCCCTCGGCCACCTCTGATATTGAACTGAATCGGGTCGAAGGGGTACATGGACCGCGGACCCTTGAGGTGTTGGTCGTGACATAAAGAAACCAGGGTTTTGGCAAAACCCTGGTTTCTAACAATCAACGGGGAATGATCGGCAAGGTCAGGTGCGACGGATGCTGCGCCGTGTGATAAATGGTCTGGTGCGCTACCTGCGTTTCCGCATCCAGCCCTGACGGGTTGCCGGTGTTCTGGTTGCGGTCGAAGCGAGGGAAGTTGCTGCTGGAAACTTCCAAGCGGATGCAGTGACCGACCTTGAAGAGATTACTGGTCTCCCAAAGAACTATTTCATAAGCATAGACCGCACCCGGTTGAAGCAAGGTCGGCGCGGTGTAGGATTCACGGAAGCGGGCGCGCACTATGCCTTCGGTGAGGTGGATGGCCTTGCCGTTGGGGTGGACATCGACCAGGGTGGCGGTAAAGTCGGTATCGGGCGCGCTGGAGGCGGCGTAAAGGGTCAAGGTGATCGGGCCGGTGACTTCGACCGCTTCGCTTAACGGCAGCGTGGAATAGACCAACACGTCATCCCGTCGCTCGACCGGCCGGCGATCTTTGGGGCCGGTGTTGGTGATAAACATGCTCTGGCCGCCCAGGGTGGGGGCGGGGTCGGCGGGGTCATAGGTAAAGCGATCAACTGCCTCATCGCCGGGCGCGGCCAAACTCAACAGACCATCGCCATAGAGCGAGTTGGCGCGGCCCTGGCTGTGGAGATAGAACTTGGTGTACCGGGTACGCGCCAAGGGCCACGCCTGCTCACCCCGCCAGCGATTTTCGCCCATGACAAAGAGGCGCACCGGTGGCTCGTCATCAATGCCGGTGGCGACGCCTTTCAACCGTTGGTCATACCAGCGCAGATGTTCGCCCGGTATATCGACGGCGGCGGTCGGGCCAAAGTCAATATCGCCAAAGGATTCAGCGCTGCCGATGGCGGTGTGCGTCCACGGCCCGACTAATAGACGAGAGCGCGCCCGCACCGTCGCGTCCTCTGCTTCCGCAGTCCAACCACGAAAACATTTAAAGCCCTCGTGCAGCAGATTGTCATACCAGCCGGTGATAAAATAGGCCGGCGCTTTGACTGTACCGTAGCGCCCTTTCATGCTGTAGCTTTGCCAAAATTCATCAAAGTTGGGATGGCGAATGACCTCCCGGTAGAAAGGCCGGTCGCCGATGTCATCCAGCGCCGTGAGCAGCGGCAGGCGGCGATAGACGGCGTCCCAGTGGATCAGGTCGCGGGGCGCGTTCTGGTTGGTGCGGTCGCCAAGCCAGATAAAGTTCATGGCATTTTGCAGTTGCAGCACGCCATTGTAGCGCATGTGACCATAGTTGTCCTCCTGGTTGGCAATCGGCACGAGCGCTTTCAGGTAGGGGCTACCCAACGGTGCGGGCAGAATCTGGGTAAAGCCGGGGTAGGAGATGCCAAAGGCGCCAATGTTCCCGTCACACCAGGCTTGCGCGCCAAGCCACTGAAGGGTGTCATGACCATCCGCCGTCTCGTCGATATAGGGCCGCCATTTGCCCTCCGATTCGTAGCGCCCGCGACTGTCCTGCATGACCACGGCGTAGCCTTGTTGGGCAAAACGCATGGCCCACGGCACATAGCGCGGATGTTGGGTGCTATACGGCGAACGAATCAGCAGCACCGGAAATTTCTCGCCATCAACCGGACGATAGAGCGCAGCATAAAGGCGCACCCCATCACGCATGGGAATCCAGAGATCGAGTTGGATACGCACATTGGCGGATGTTGTCATTGTTTCCTCCAAAGTTGAACCGGAGCAACAATTAATGGAAAATGGAGAATGAATAACAATTAATGATTCTCCATTCTCCATTAACTATTATTCCGGTAGAACCGACAAACCGGGGAGACGCGGCATTTCCAGGCGAAGCGTGATCTCCATGTTACCGCACGCTTGGCCGATGCGCAGATCGCCGGTGACGCTGATGAGCATGAGCGCTTCCACGGCGCTGATCCCCATGCCCGTTTCCATGAGACCGAGCATCTCTTCGACCGCCATGCGCCGCGCTTCGGCAAAGTCGCGGCTCCAACCGGTGGTGACAATGCGATCAGCCGTTTCCAAGCGCGGGGCGGACAGGGCGATTTGTTTGCGCAGATCGACACGCAACCCCACCTCTGCGGCAATTTCCACCCCGCCGCAACTCAGTTCGCCATCGCCCATTGCGGCGTGAACATCACCCACATAGAGCAACGCCCCTGGCACTAACACCGGTAGATAGACACGACAGCCCGGCGCGATGAGGATACAGTCAAAATTACCGCCATTGACCCCGATGCTGCCGGAGCTAGGGCGGTTGGAATGAGCGACGCCAATCTCGCCGATCATGGGGCGGGCCGGAAAGGTGATGCCGTCGCGCCAGTGGATTGCGCCGTCACGGTAGGCGACAATGCCGATTTTGCGGTCGCCGATGCGCCCCGCCGGCACGACCCAGCCAAAATCACCGGCGGCCATATAGCCTTTGGCGGCCGGCGCAATGGTCAACACCTCAATGACCAGGAGGTCGCCCGGTTCCGCCCCGTCGATATAAACCGGGCCGGTCAAGGCGTTGGACTTGCCGCCAGGCGGGGGTGGATAGGCTTGAAAGGTCCCCGGTTCCCCGACAAGAATGGCACCGGAGCGCGGGTCGCGGGTTTCCACCAACAACGTACTCCCTGGCGCGACATGGGCGCGCGGCGGCGTGTCCGGCGAGTAGGCATATTCACCCAGCGAACGGTCAATGCGGATCGTCTCATTCATGACATGGTCCCTCATTCAGCCACCCCAGACGGTGCGAAAAACCCGCAGCCAGTTGCCGCCCAGAATGCCCAACAACTCGGCATCGGAAAAGCCCAGGTCGATCAGGGCGCTGGTCAGGTTGGGCAAGCCGCGGATGTCCTCCAAGCCGTGGGGTGGAAAGCCGCCATCCAGGTCGGAGCCAAAGCCAACGTGGGCCGGGCCACAGACGGTAGCAGCGTGGGCAATAAAGCGGGCCAGATCGACCGCGCTGGCGGCGTCATCATCCAGTTCGCGGTTGGCGGAGAAAAAGATGCCCACCACCCCACCCTGTGCAGCAATTGCCTTCATCTGTTCATCGCTCAGGTAACGGCTGACGGCGTGGCTGTGAAAATCCTTGACCAGGGCGCGACAGGAAGTATGCGAACAGATCACCGGCGCGGTAGAAACTTCCAGCGTATCCCAGAAGGTCTGCTCGGTGGCGTGGGCCACATCGACCAGCATCTGCAACGCATTCATCTCACGCACGACAGCGCGACCAAAGGCGGTCAACCCTGCGCCGGTATCCTCCCAGTTGCCTTCGGCCAGCGCGTTGCGATACATCCAGGTCAAGCCCAGGCTGCGCACCCCCAGTTGGTGATAAACATGGAGCAAGTCCAACTCCCCTTCCAGCCCTTCGCCCCCTTCAATCGTCAGGATCACCGCCACTTTGCCCTCTTGGTGGGCGCGTTCAATGTCGGCGGCGCTGGTCGCCAGCAAGGCCAGATGGGGTGCGGCGGCCAGGTCGAGTTGCAACTGGCGGTAGGCTTTTAGGATCGACTTGCAGGGGTCTTCCTTCACCCGTGGCACCAACAGGTTGGTCATCTGCCCGGTCTGACCAGCAGCCAGCGCACGCGGGAAATCCCAGTGACCCGATTCCCCTTGTTGCCAGAGCCGCCGCGGTCGCGCCGGGCGATATTTGAGCGGGTTGTAGCGGGCGTCACCACTCAAGACGGCAATCAAACTGTCATTGTGACAGTCGATGACCGGCGCTTGCCGGTGGAGACGCATGACATGTTCGGCGCGTTCGGGTTGCATTGGGTTTGTTCCTTGGGTGATTGGGTGGTTCGGTGAGTTCGACAAGCTCACTCACCGAATCACCCAATCACCAATATTCAAATACGTAAAGCCGCCAATTGTTCCCAGTCGAGTTCCACCCCCAGCCCTGGCCCTTGGGGGACGGTGATTTGCCAGCGGTCGGTGACGAGGGGGGTGGTCAGGGCATGTTCGATGTGGAAGAGGGGGCCAATGATGTCGGCGGCGTAGCGTTCCACGGCGATGTTGGCCAGGGCCACCGTCACATGGGTCATGGCGGCGGAGGCAATATCCCACTCCAGGTTGCTGCCGATGGCGCAATGGACGCCGGCGGCTTCGGCCATGCTCACAATGGCGATGGTGTTCAGGAGACCGCCATGTTTGCCGGGGTAGACGCTAATGATGTCGGCAGCGCCCTTTTGGATGCAGGCCAACGCATCCTGCACGGTAAAGATCGCTTCATCGGCCATTACCGGCAGGCGGATTTGGCTGCGCACCCGTGCCAATCCGTCGAGATCGAGCCGATGCACCGGCTGTTCAACAAAAGCGACGCCATACTCTTCCAACAGGGGCGCGGCGCGAATCGCCTCATTGACCGACCAACCGCCATTGGCATCGACGGTGAGGCGGACATCGGGGCCAATCGCGTCGCGCACTTGCCGAATGCGCGCCAGGTCAAAGTCTAGCGGGTCATGCCCCACCTTGAGCTTGATGGTGCGACAGCCTTCGCCCACAATCCGTTTGGCCGCCGCGGCTGATTCCTGCGGCCCCACCGGCATAACCGGAAAGCGCAACGGCAGTTCAAAGGCCCGCACCGCCCCCCCCAACAGTTGATAGAGCGGCGCGCCCAGACTCTTGCCCAGCAGGTCAAAGAGCGCCATCTCGATCCCCGCTTTGGCAAAGGGGTTGGCAAAGGTGCGCCCGATCTTTGCCATACAGTGACGAATCTGTCGCGGGTCTTCGCCAAGCAAGCGCGGGGCCAGATGCAAATCAATGATCGCCTTCGCCCCCAAATAGGTCTCGCCACTCCAATCCGGCGACCCATTCACCTCGCCGACCCCCTCAAGGCCGACATCGGTCCGCACCACGACCAACACAATGTGCGATGTAAAGCGAAAGCCCTTCGTATCCTTCACCTCTCCCACCCGCCGGTCAACACCGATGCGGACGGGGATGGTTTCAATGGTGGTGATCTTCATAGCATCCTCTTCAAGGGTGATTGGGTAATTGGGTGATTAGGTGATTGAAGCTGGTCAGGAGTCACCTAATCACCCAATCACCTAATCACTTACTTTGTCCATAAAACTCCACCATCGCCGCCGCCAGGGCGTTGACAATGGCTGTCCAGTAGGCGCGACCGCGGTCGGCGTCGCCGCGAGCGGGGCTGTCGCTGTAGCCGTCGATGGCTTGCCAGGAGCCGTGATGCTCGGCGCGGTAGGGGCGGTAGAAGCTGCGTGGGTCGGAGCCGGCGACGTTGTCCCGGTGGGGGCGTGGTTCTTGCACCAGGTCGGGATAGAGCGCCAGGATCAGTGAGCTTTCAAATGCGCCGGCATGACCAGGGAGACGCCCCGGTTTGTGGGCATCGAGGGCGACCAAGGCGTCCCACGCCACTGTCCAATAGGAAGCGGCGGCCAGACTGGCTGGGTGTTTGAGCGCCAGGTCACGCGCCACCAGTTGCACCAGTTCGTTGTTGCCGCCATGCCCGTTGACAATAAAGATTTTGCGGAAGCCGCTGATGATCAACGACTCGGCCAGTTCATAGACGATGCGGTAGTAGACCTCGGTACTCAGCGACATGGTGCCGCCAAAGGGCAGATGGTGTTGCGACGAGCCAAAGGGCAGGGTCGGCGCGACCAGGACCGGGATCTGGCTGGTGGCTTGTTGGGCCGCGGCGCGGGAGAGCGATTCGACGGTGAGATAGTCGGTGCCGACGGGCAAATGCGGGCCATGTTGTTCCAGCGCGCCCACCGGCCAGACGACCAGCGTGTCGGCGGCCTGTTCACGAGCAACGGTGCGAGTGACTTCTTGCAAGAGGAGACGGGTACTCATGGCTTATCCTTTGAGTGCGCCCACGGTCAAGCCTTTGCTGATCTGCTCCTGGAGAAAGGCGAAGATGATCAGCACCGGCACAATCGAAATGATCATGCCGGCAAAGAGGCCCGTCCATTTGGCTGTGTATTGGGCGGTTTGGTCGAGAAAAAAGACGCCAAGGGGAATGGTGTAGAACGCTTTGTCTTTGGTAAAGATCAGGGCGTAGAAAAATTCATTCCAACTGCTGAGATAGTTCAGGATCATGAGCGATGCAATCCCCGGCGTCGCCAGCGGCAGCATGACCTGGACAAAGGTGCGCAAGGGGGACGCGCCATCGACCGCCGCCGCTTCTTCCAACTCGGTCGGCAACGTTTTGAAGAAGCCGGTCATGACAAAGGTGTTAAAGGGCAGGTTGCTCACGGTGTAGAGGAGGGTTAAGATCAACCGACTATCAATATCCACCTGTTGGCGGATGCGCTCCAAGATAAAATAGAGCGGAATGGCGGTGAGCGAGTAGGGGATCATAATGCCGACCAAAAAGAACATCAACACCGGTTGATTCCAGCGAAAGGGGATGCGAGCAATTGGATAGGCGGCCAGACAGGCAATCGCCACCGAGAGAATGGTGGCAATGGTGGCGATGGTCAGGCTGTTTTGAAACATCACGCTGACGCCCTTGTTCCAGGCAGAGAGATAGTTGGCAAAGTGCGGCACAGCCGGAAAGCTCCAGGGCGGCGTCCCCATAAACTCCTTGTCGGTCTTGAGCGAAACGACAATCACCCAGCCAAAGGCCAGCAGCGAGGAGAGGCAATAGCTGCCCAGGTAGAGATAGATCGCCCAGTGCAGTCGAGAAATCCGCCGCCAACGCCCCAATCTTGATTTTTCGGTGGACGCCGGGTGTGGTGATGCAATTGCGGCCAAAAGAATCCTCCTCTACTAATATTCTACCGTCTCCGTCACCGTCACCCGCTGGGTGAAACCGCTCAACACAAAGATCAGGATCAACATAACCGTCGCCAGCGCCATGCTATAAGCCCACTTGAAGCTGACAAAGGCGTTCTTAAAGACATAAGTCGCCATGACTTCGGTCGAGTTCATCGGGCCGCCGACGCTTACCGGCCCGGTCATCACATAGATAAAGGCAAAGGCTTGTAACGCTTGCAACACCCACAGCACCAAGAGAATCCGCAACACTTCCCAGAGCAGCGGCAGGGTGACAAAGCGGAAAAGGTGCCAATCGTTGGCCCCATCGATGCGCGCCGCCGCCGGCAGATCGGGCGGAATCCGTTCCAGACCGGCGTAGATCAACAAGACCCAGGTGCCGATCCCATGCCAGATACTGGCGATGATCACCGCTGTGAGCGCCGTGTTCGGCTCACCCAGCCAAGGCAAGGCCCAGGCGCTCAACCCCACCGCTTCCAAAACCGGGTTGATCAGGCCAAAGGTGGGGTTATACATCCACTTCCAGAGCAGCCCGGCTACGCTCACCGACATCACCACCGGCGCCAGGATGATAAAGCGGAAAAAGCGTTTGCCACGGATCGGCTGGTGCAGACTCCACGCCATGATCAGCGCGGGGATAAAGAGCAAGACGCCCCCCACGATCATCAAGTAGAAGGAATTTTTGACCGCGTTCAAAAAGAGTGCGTCGGTCACAATCAGGCGAAAGTTGGTTAGCCCCGCCACCTGCCAACTGTTGCCCAGCCCTTCCCAGTTGGTAAAGCTGTACAGAACCGTTAGCACCAGCGGGACAAAGGTAAACAAGAGATACAAAATCAGTTGGGGCAGCAAAAAGGGAAGCACCAACCGGCGCCGCGCCTTTTGAAACATGTCGCGCTCCTGTTAGCAAATTGGTAATTGGGTGATTGGGTTCTTCGGTGGTTGAGCGGGGGCCCTATGGGCGCGAAACCACCGAAGAACCCAATCACCCAATTACCTACCCCGTCTTCTGCGCCCGATACTGATCCAACGCCTCGTCCATCTGCTCGATCATCTGTTCGGCGTTGATCTTTTTGAGCCAGAGCGCCTGCACCGGCGGATACCAGGCAGCCCAGAGCGCAGCATCCCAGTGAATGCCATAGTAGTAGACAATCAGTTCGGACTGGGCGGCCTGTTCCAGCAATTTGTCAATGCCGGGCAAGCGGGGCGGCGGCGCGACATTGGTGCAGGGGGAGATGGCGCCTAAGTTGGCGGCCCGTTCCGCTGTGTGTTCGCGACCGGTAAAGCGCTTGAGATATTCGACAGCCAGCGGCACATTGACCTCATGCGATTTGGACATGCTGGGGTTGGGGATCGACCAGATGTGGGTCGTGCCAAACATGGCGCCCTGATCGCCCTTGCCCTCCGGCACAGTGGGGAAATCAAAGGTACCCATGACAAAATCATCCGGCACCACGTCGGCCATCTCACTGAGCAGCCAACTGCCCATGTGGATCATGGCCGCTTTGCCCTGGAAGAAGAGCGCCTGGGCTGCGGTGAAGTCGGCGCCTTCGTAGCCCTCCATCAACCAGTCGTTGGCCGGGATCTTCTCGATCTCTTTGGCGGCGGCGAGAAAGCCGGGGTTGTCGCGCAGATGGGCGTCGCCGTAGATGACCTTATGCACCTCTTCCTTGCCGACCATGCGCTGGATCATGCGATCCCACCAGTGGCCGACATAGACATCGGTGGGGCCGGAGACGCAGATCGGCTTCATACCGGTGGCCGCGCCCTTTTCGTTGATGGTGGCGCACAGTTCAAGAAATTCGGGCCAGGTTTTGGCCGGCTGTACACCCATCTCGTCAAAGGCTTTCTGGTTGTAGTGGATCAGCATCAACACCAATTCGTTGGGGACGCCAAACCATTTGCCGGCGGTGGGGCTGTCGGGCCGCTGGTCTACGGCAAAGGATTGGACAATCGGCACATAAATATCTTTCCAGGTCTCGCCGCTGGGCAAGGTTTCTTCCAGATAGGGGGTCAGGTCGACAATCAGATCATTATCGACATAGGAATAGGTCTGCGGCGCCTGGTTGTTCCAGCGGCCAACATCAACATCCAGCGGGTCGCCCGCTTCCCAACGCAGCGCACGGGCGGCGTCGGAGGCGGTGTTGTTAAAGGTGTATTTGATCTCGGTGCCGGGAATGTCGATCTGCATCTGGTCGCCGAGCGCTTTGGTCATCTCGAACCAGGCGCCTTCTTCGTAAAAGACGCCAACTTCCAGCGGCCCGCCCGTGACACCGGCTGGCGCGGCGGCGGCGGGCGCTTCCGCTGCTGGCGCCGCGCTCGGCACTGGTGCGCAGGCCAGCGCCGCCAAGCTGACGGCGCTCAAACCGGCGGCTTTCATAAAGGCCCGGCGGGTGAGGTGAGTGTTGCCAAGGTTCATGTGCGTTTTCTCCTCTGAAATTGGTGAACAAAGCGGACACTACAGCGGATTTAGGCGGGAACGGATTGATTGGAAGAGCGTCGAGACTACTTACGACAAATCCGCTCCCGCCCGAATCCGCTGTAGTGTTGGTTTACTACCCTACGTTTTTGCCCAATGGGGGAAGAAGCTTTTCCAGTTTTCGTAGATGATCAAATCTTGAATCTCTGTCGGCACTTTGGGTAAGCCGGTGCCTTCGACCGGTTTGTTGACAGCGCGCAGGCCGTTGATCACATTCGTCACCGTGCCGGAGGGGAAATCAGAGGCGAGCAGCACCTTATGGACAACGCCATACTCCATCGCCGTGACCATCGCCTGCCAGTAGCGCCAGGGGCGGTAGTGGACGGCGGAGATGTCGGTGTAGAGGTTGGGACATTTGCGCATCAAGACCACCGTGTCGGTCTCCCACGGGTGGCCGAGATGGGCGATGATCATCTTGAGATCGGGGAAGTCCATCGCCACATCTTCCAGTTGCAGCGGCAGCGCCCACTTGAGTTTGGCCTTGCTGGGGAAGGTGGTGCCTTGATGCCACATGATAGGCAATTCGTACTCCTGACACTTTTTGAAAAAGGGCCAATGTTTGCGATCCTGCGGGTCAAAGTGCTGGTAGGTCGGCCCCAGCTTCATGCCCCGCAGCCCCAATTCCTTGACACAGTAGTCGATCTGATCCAGACAATCGGGTTCATTCGGATCGACCGAGGCCCAGCCCTCCAACTTCTCCGGGTGTTGGCGCACATAGTCAGCGATCAACTCATTGGGCACCCAGATGCCGGTCGCCTTGGCCTGCAAGCCAAAGACCACCACCCTGTCCGCCGGCTGCGAGACCTCCCAATGGATCTCCGGCGTCGAGTCATACGAATGGAGATCGAGCCGACCCGAATACGCCTGCCCGCCCGAATATTTGAGCTTGATCAACTTGGAAGCCAACGCCTCCTGGGCATACTCTTCTGTGACGTGGTCTGGGTACCACATCAGATGGGTGTGACAATCGACGATCATGGCGGTTCCTCCTTGTGTGGGGAGATTGAGAGATTCAGAGATTGTGTCAGATTCAATCTCTCAATCTCTCAATCTCTCTCTTATGCCAAAAAGCGCGTGATCACATTCGACGTGATCCGTGAAATGGCGTCATCAACCAGCAGACAAGGCACGTAGGTGATCGACCCGACCGAGAAGACGGCGCCCTGCTGGCCGGTGGGGCTGGTCGTTTCATAGTAGACAATCTCGGCGCCGCCATCGTCGATATTCGTGCCTTTGGCGAGCAGCACCGTGCCGGAGGGCGAGTGAGGACTCATCTTGTCGGTTTCGTGACCGGAGGCGCCGCCGTTGACCCGCTCTTGTAGACTCTTTTCGCCAAAGATGGCGCCATTTTGCAGACCAGTGCCGGCAAAGATCCAATGATCGGCGTTGACCACCTGGTAGGGCGCGGCGGTCATGATGCCGGTTTCGGTGCAGACCACGCCCAACAGGTTGGCCTCCGATTCGAGCGTGCGGTGCATTCGGCTTTCCAGGTAGATGTCGGGGTTGTTGGGGTCGGGCATCCCTAACGCGCCACCCGTTGCCGGCGCCAAATAAGTCTTGAAGCGCAAGCGATCCTCGCCCAGAAATTCCACTTCACAGTTGAGACCGTTGCCGCCCAAGTACATGAGCTTGCCGCCTCGTTGATAAACCCAATCCTTGACCCGCTGGTACATCTGGCGCGACCAATATTCGGGGTGGACGCTGAGGATCAGAATCTTGTAGGCGTCGAGGTCCAGGTCGCCGTTGTGCAGTTGCCACTCCGAGTAGTAGTCATAAGCAAAGCCCTCCCGTTCCAGCCAGCCCAGGAGCCGCCATTCCGCCGGCGCCATGCCACAGGTGAGCCGTCCTTCAATCGGGTCGGTAACTTCTTCGTCTTCGCGCACGATATTGCCCGGTTCCGGGCGTTCAAAGGAGAGGGGCAAATATTCCTCATCCTGAAAACCCCAGACATTAAACGAACCGGCCATGGTATAGCGAATCAGATCCTGGCGCGCATTGACCGTCGGCTCCGGCGGCAGATGATGGGCGTTGATGTAGTTGCTGCGTCCGCCAAAGTTGTTGTAGGCCAGCCAGGTGTTGGTCGAAGCCAGCACGGCAATCGGCGCGCTGGGTTGCGCCGGCGCCACCACCCACGGAAAGGCGAAAAAATCCCCCGACTGCTCGCCTTTGGCATGAAAGTAGTAGAGACCGGAGCGCGCCGGCCCGGCCACCAGTTGCGTATGGTGCGGGCTGCCATAGCCGGTCTTGTTCCACTGGACGCCGCTCTGAGTGTAGTCGCCGTCGGGAGTGATTTGCATAACGGCGCGCGGGCCATGTTCATCAAACCACCCCAGGAGCTTGACAAACTCCCGCTTCCACCCGTAACGCCACAGACTGAGACGGTAGGGTTCGGTGGCATGAACGCGAAACTCTGAGCGTTCCCCCGTCTTCACTGCCCGCGGCCAGGCATAGCCCAACAGGCTGTCGGTTAACAAGCGGAATTGATAAGGACGGGCCGGGTCAACGGTCATCGTGACGCTCTTGGAACCAAAGCCATCCTTGACCAGGGTCACGCGGTAGTCGCCCGGCGGCAGGTCAGCCTGAACCGCGCCCCGTGGCGTCGAACGCACCACCGCCACCGTCCGCCCCGCCTGCTGAAACTCGATCAACACATCGGCGACCGCCACATAGCGTTCATCACTTACATAGCCGATTAGCACAAAGCACTCCTTTGTTTACTTTGTAAGGAACACAACAACGGATGAGGGCGGGAACGGATGGCGCTGTCACTGGAAACAGCTATCTATCAAGAACCCGCCCTCCCAAATGAAACTGTCTGGTTTTATCGGTTTCGTTCCGCAGCCAGACAATCCGTTCCCGCCCTCATCCGTTGTTGTGTTGTAGGAAGCGTGTCAACACATTCCGCGTCACCTGGCTCACCCCCTCATCGACAATGATCGACAAGGGCCAGCAGAGCGAACCGGCGGCAAAGACAGCGCCACCGCTGGGCGTATCGAAATAAGCCAGGTCAGCGCCATCACCGTCAGGGGTTGCGGTCGATGTGGACGAACCGTTCGTCCCCTTGGCCAGATGACAGAGGTTCGCCGGCGAATGGGGCTGGATCTTGTCCAACTCGTGGCCGGAGGCGCCGCCGGGACAGCGTTCATGCAGGCTGTTATGCCCAAAGCGATCCCCCCGCTTGAGACCCGTGCCGGCAAAGGCCCAGTGGCTATCGTCGATCACCTGATAGGGCGCACCCGACTGATAGCCAGAATGGGTATACTCGACCCCCAACAGGGTGGCCGCCGGCTCTTGACGCAACTCCCACTTCTCTTCCTGACGACAGATCATGGTGTATTCGTCGGCCATCTCAAACTCGGCCAGCAGCCCGCAACCGCCCAGGTACATGAGCTTGCCGCCCCGTTCATAGACCCACGCCTTGACCTGGAAGTACATCTCCTTTGACCAATATTCGGGGTGGGTGTTGAGGACCAACACCTTGTAGCGATCCAGGTCGATGCGACCAAAGTGCAACTCGGTCTCGGAATAGAGGTCATAGGCAAAACCCTCGCGCTCCAACCAGCCCAGCAGCCGCCACTCCGCCGGGGCCATTGCTGATTCGAGCCGCCCTTCGATGGGGTCGGTAATCGTGGCGTTCTCCGGCACACAGTTGAAGAGTTCGGGGCGGTCAAAGGAAAGCGGCGGCGCCGTCACGGCAAAGGGCCAGACATCGGGCGAGGTATAGCGCTTTAGATCTTGCCGGGCGTGAATCACCGGCTGGGGTGGCAGGCGATCCTGGTTGACATAATTGCTGCGCCCGCCAAAGTTGTTATAGGCATTCCAGGTGCAATTCGAGGTGAGGACCGCAATGTCGGCCTGGGGTGTCGCCGGCATGACGATCCAGGGAAACGAGAAAAAGTGACCGGCCAGCGTCTTGGCATGAAAATAATAAAGACCACTGCGCGCCGGCGCCGTCACTCGCTGCTGATGCCAGGCCGCGCCATAGCCAATGCGGTTCCACTGGACGCCCGTCTGGGTAAAGTCACCATCGGGCAGCAGTTGTACGGTGACGCGTGGGCCGTGGTTGTCATACCAACCCAGGTTGCGGATCAACTCCTTCTCCTGTCCGTAGCGCCATAGCCCCAACTTGTAGGCTTCCGGTGCGTGGACGCGAAACTCGGCGCTCTCGCCGGCGCGCACCCATTTGGGCCAGACATAACCGAGCAGCCCATCGCGCAACAGGCGAAATTGGTACGGCTGATCGGCGCGAAGAGAAACCGCCACCCGTTTGGCGCCATAGCCGGCCTTGTTCAGGATCACCTGATACTCCCCCGGCGCGACATCGACATAAATGGCGCCGCTTGCCGTCGAATGGGTCGCAACCCGGTAGCCGGTGGAGCTAATCAACTCCACCGCCACATCGGGAATCGCTACAAATTGTTCGTCGCTCACATAGCCGATCAGCATAGCACTCCTCAGCTTTGATTGGGGAGATTAAGAGATACAGAGATTGAGAGATTAGTTAACACTGATAGGGAGAAACACTGATTTTATGCAAAATATCTGTGTTTTTTCCTATCCGTGTTAACTTACTTAGCTCTGGTTTGCTCACTTGGGGTATAGCGCCACCCAATCTCTGAATCTCTCAATCTCCCAAAATTCACGGTGCTACCGTCTGTTGATAAGCCCGCTTGACGTGGCGCAGACGGAAACCAGTTGCCAGGTAGAGCGGGGGGAGCGGTGATTGGCGGCGCTGGTGCCAACAAAGCACGTTGCCGCATGAACTACCCACGCTCCTCTGCACTGGTCTCACCAGATCCAACCAATCAACAATCCCCAACCATTAACAATTTTCCATTCTCCATTAATTATTTTCACCCATTCTGCCGCAGCCGCGGGTCAAGCGCATCGCGCAGCGCGTCGCCAAAAAGATTCCACCCCAGCACCGCCAGCGCAATCGCCAACCCCGGATAGATGGCGACCCAGGGGGCCAGCTCCATAAATTTGCGCCCCGTTCCCAGCATGGCGCCCCAGGAGGGATCGGGCGGTTGGGTGCCCAGGCCCAGGAAGGAGAGCGTCGCCTCGGCCAGGATCGCGGTCGAGAAAGAGAGGGTCGCCTGCACAATGATCGGCGCGGCGATGTTGGGCAGCACATAGCGCCACATCACCTGAAATTGGCGCGCGCCAATCGCCCGCGCCCCCTCGACATATTGTTGCTGCATCACCGAAAGGGTCGGGCCACGGACAATGCGGGCAAACTGGGGCGCATAGACAATGCCAATCGCCAGCATTGCCGTGGAGATGCTCGGCCCCAGCACACCGGCCAGCACAATGATCAGGATGACCGTGGGAAAGGCAAACATAATATCGACCAGCCGGCCAATCACACTGTCGAGCCAGCCGCGGTAATAGCCGGCCACCAACCCCAACGCGCCGCCCAAGAGCAACGCAATGCCAACCGAAATAACCCCCACCTGGAGCGACACCCGCGAGCCATAGATCAGGCGGCTCAAAATATCGCGGCCAAACTCGTCAACGCCCAGCCAGTAGGTGGCATCGGGCGGCGAGAGCCGTTCCGCCGGTTGGGCAATCGGGTCATGGGGCGACAGCCAGGGCGCGCCAATCGCCAGCAGCACAAAAAAGCCGACCAGCAACAAGCCGACCAGGCCCGATGTCCGCCCGCGCACCACGCGCGCCATCTCTCCCCAGCGGCTGCGTTCTTTGTAGATCCGAACCGGTTGTCGCAATTCAAGTGTTGCCATAGGAAGTGCAATTTAAGTATTGGATATTGGGTACTGGATATTGGGTATTATATATTCGGTAACGGATGATAGATCGTATCCAATACCCAATATCCAATACCTAACCCTCAGTCATACCGAATACGCGGGTCAATGTAGGCATACAGCACATCGACCAGCAGGTTGATCAACACAAAGGTCACCGCCACAAAGAGGACGCCGCCTTGCACCAGGGTGTAGTCGCGCTGGTAGATGCCGTTGAGGATCATCCAGCCGATGCCGGGCAGCCCATAGATCTGCTCGACCACGACGGCGCCGCCCAGGAGCAAGCCCAACTGCACGCCCATCACCGTCACCACCGGGATCAAGGCATTTTTGAGGGCATGGCGCAAGAGGATCAAGCGCCCGCCCAAGCCTTTGGCTCGTGCAGTGCGAATGTAGTCTTGGCCCAACACCTCCAACATGGAAGAGCGCACCATGCGCATAATCGCCGCGACCAGGGCCGCGCTCAACGAGATCACCGGCAGGATCATCATCTGGAGATTGGTGGCCGGGTCTTTGAAGAGACTCACCCAGAGCGGCGACGGTTGCCAGCGCAACAGCAGCGACGTGCCGAGCAACAACATGGTCGCCAGCCAGAAGTTGGGCAACGAGAGGCCGACCAGTCCCACCACCTGCGAGGTAAACTCAGCCGTCCCCCGGCGACGCAGCGCGGCCCAGATCCCCAACGGCATGGCAATCAGCCACGAGACCAGCAGCGAGAGAACGCTCAACTCCAAGGTGATGGGGAAGCGTTGGCCGATAATCGCCAGCACCGGTTGACTGCTGCGCAACGAAACGCCAAAATCCCCTTGCAACACCGCGCCTAGCCAGCGCAAATATTGGATATGCAAGGGCGCGTCCAAGCCCAGCATCCGCTCCAACGTCGCCCGCTGCTCTGCCGAAATATTCAGTTCCGGGCCAACCAACACCCGCACCACATCCCCCGGCAGCAGACGCATCAGCCCAAAGACCAACACGGAAATGCCCAAGAGCGTCGGCACGAGTTGTACGAGGCGGCGTAGAATGTATCTGTTCATAGGTAGACAGGTACACAGGTAGATAGGTACACAGGGAAATAGGGAAATAGGGAAATAGGACGTATCTACCTATCTACCTGTCTACCTATCTACCTGTCTACCTATCTACCACTACTTATCCAGCCAAACATGCTTCAACGACCACGAGCGGCGGGTGAAGGCGCTCTGTTGGTAATCTTTGACATAGGGTTGCAGCCCTTCGACAATGTTATCCACGGCCACCCAGATCATGGGCGATTCGTTGAGGAGGATCTCCTGAGCTTCGCGGTAGAGGGCGTGGCGTTTTTCGCGATCCAGCTCGGCACGGGCGGCGGGGAGGATTTCGTCCATGCGTTCATTCTTGTAGCCGACGGCGTAGGTGTTCTCCGAGAAGAAGCGCGCCCAGACAAAGCCGTCGGGATCATGGCGGGGGCTAAAGGCGTTGATGCCGACATCATAGTTCCAGTTGCCGTCGGGGCTGGCCTCCTTGATGTAGACGCCCTGTTCGACCAGGCGGATCTCCACATTGATGCCAATGCGCGCCAGTTGTTCTTTCCAGACCACACCGGCACTGGTGTAGAAACCGGAACCGCCAAAGTCTGTGACCAGGAGATCCAACGTCTGTCCTTCCGCCACACCGGCTTCTTGCAAGAGCGCTTTGGCTTTCTCCAAATCTTCCGTGTAATATTTTTCGCGCAACTCGTCGGGCGGGATAAACCAGTCGCCAAAGCCGGTAGGGATGGGGCCGGAGATGCCGCCGGCGCCGGAGAGCGCCTTTTCGATTAACTCGTCGCGATTGGTCGCCAGACTGATGGCTTGACGAACACGAACATCGCTCCACGGCTCGCGCAACATGTTGAAGACAAAGACAAAGAGGAAGGTGCGCGGCCCTTTGAGCAGCACCACATTTTGATCGTCGGCCAACCGCTGCTCGCCGAGGGCGGTGAGGAACGCATAATCGACCTGGCCGGCGCGCAGGGCAGCGACACGCGTATCTTCATCAATCAGAATTTTGAAGGTGACTTTATCCAGATAGGGCAGCGGCGCACCCCAGTAGTCCGGGAATTTTTCCAGCTCGATCACATCTTGCGGGATGTATTGAATCAGTTTGTAGGGGCCGGTGCCGATGATCTCGCTGTCGAGGTTCGTTGACTCCATCGCGCCCTTTTTGATAATGGCCGAACTGCGCAGAATGGCAAAGGCGCCCAGCAGCGGCGGGAAAGGCGCCTTGGTGGTAAACTTGACGGTGTGGCTATCCACAATCTCGACCGACTCGACCTGGTCAAAGTTGTTGCGCCAGATCGCCGGGCCATCGGGGTCCAGCACAATGTCAAAGGTGTACTTGACATCCTCCGCCGTAAAATCCGAGCCGTCATGCCACTTGACCCCCTGGCGCAGCTTGAAAATATAGGTCAGATCATCGGGCTGCTCCCACGATTCGGCCAGCGACGGCACAATGTTCAGGTCAGCATCGTAGGCGGTGAGGCTTTCATAACAATGTTCAAAGCCCTGGGTCGAAGCAAAGTTGGAGTTGGTGATCGGGTTGAGCGCCACCGGGTCGCTCTCTGCCGCCCAGATCGACTCGCCGCCGGCTTTGGGGCCGCTGGCCGTCGCCGCTTCACCGCTGGAGGCCGCTGGCGCCGGGGCGGGCGCGGGAACTGCACAAGCGGCCAGCAAACTCGCCACCGCCGGCACCCCCAGCCCCAGCAACGCCGCCCGCCGGAATAGCTCGCGTCGCGACAGGCGACTGTTCTGCAAATCCTCGATCAACCGCTGAAGTGAATCTCGCTCGTTCATCGCTTTGTCCCTTTCTCTGCACAGTGGATGGTTGGGTGATTGGGTGATTGGGTGATTCGGTGGTTTCGACAAGCGTTCGGCTGAGCTCACACCGAAGCCTCAACCACCGAATCACCCAATCACCCAATGTATGCTTTTAGCTAAAGAAATCTTCGGCTACGTTATTGATGTGCTGAGTCATGGCCGCAGCAGCCGCATTGGGGGTGTGGCTGTGGATGGCTTGATAGATCTGCCGATGGTCTTCTAAAAACTTCTGCACCAGCAGGGGATTGGTCGCTGTATGTTGATTAAGGGAAGCCCAAAGCTGGCTGCGCATGGCGCTCAGGAGCAGTTGCACCTGACGCACGACAACGCTATTCCCGGTGGCGGCGGCAATCGCCAAGTGGAAGCTGGTGTCCGCTTCCGTTCTGGCCGCACCGTTGGTAATGGCTTGTTCCAGTGCGACGAGGGCAAGCGCAATCTGGTTGATTTGGTCGGGGGTCGCCCGTTCGGCAGCAAGCTGGGCTACCGACGGTTCGAGCAAGCGACGCGCCTCTAACACTTCATGGGGGCTATCTTCGCGTTCGACAAATTCTTCAAAAATGGTGCCGAGATAGGTCCATTCGGTCGGTGGACGGCGGATAAAGGTGCCATTGCCCGACCGGCTCTCGACAATGCCCAGGATTTCCAACGCGCTCAACGCCTCGCGCACTGAAGCGCGACTGACATTGAGTTCCTCGGCCAGCGCTCGCTCCGGCGGCAAGCGATCCCCCACCTTGAACTGCTCCTGTTGCACAGCATCGGCGATCTGGCGCGCGATCTGCACATAGAGACGAGTGGTTGCAACCGGCTTGAGCAGAGGCAATGTGGTAATCCCTGGGTGAATTGGTCAGGCCACCTGACCGCCATCCTGTTGTAGGATAATACCATATACTACAGGATTTGTCAATGGTGGAAAACGCGATTCCGGCTTGTTTCTAGAAAAGATTATTTGGTGCAATTACAGCAGGAGAATCAATAGCCCAATCAGAATCGCGCCTGTCCCCACCACCGACTGCCAGGTCAACGGTTCGCCCAGCACAACAACCGAGAGAATCAGCACCAGCGCCACACTCGCCCGGTCAATCGGGGCGACCGACGAGGCGTTGCCCAATTGTAAGGCCCGAAAGTAGCACAAGCCGGACAACCCCGTTGCCACGGCCGAGAGGATCAACAGCCACCAGCTTTGGCGCGTAATGGTCGGCAGAGCGCGAATTTCGCCGGTGAAGGCGACAATGCTCAAGGCGATGCCCAGCATCACGACTGTGCGGATCGCCGTCGCCAGATTGGAACTGACCTGCTCGACCCCTAGTTTCGCAAAGATAGTCGTGGGCGCAGCAAAAACGGCGGAAAGCAGCGCAAAGGCCCACCAGGGCAGATTGAAGAGATTCATGGCTCCATTTTCCTGTCATTGTATAAAATTCGCAAGTGAACAATTTGTACAAAGGGGAGATTGAGAGATTCTCCGCTCTTGCATCCAATCTCTCAATCTCTGTATCTCTCAATCTCCACTATACAGCCAGCGGTTTTCCTTACGGCATCGGCACATCCCCGGCCTCACCAAACATTACCTCCTGTTCCTGACCATCCGAACTACGCCGGATGTACCATTGGAAGAGGCCGACGTTGCGCACCACGGTCAGATCGGCCTTGCCGTCACCATCGAAGTCGGCGGGGGCGGGGATGTCGTTGCCGAGGCCCCACTGGGTGGTCTGGATCGCGCCGTCGCTGCTCTTGATGATCCACCACATGCCGTCGCTGGGTCGCCAGATGGCGATATCCGTCTTGCCATCGCCATCGTAATCGCGGGCCAGCGGAATGTCACCCGCTTGCCCCCATTGCACCACCTTTAGTCCATCCCTGGTTTGTGAGAGCCACCACTGACCCGTGCTGGGGCGGTAGATGGCCGAGTCGGTGCGCTTGTCGCCATCATAATCGGCGAAGACCGGGATGTCACCCGCTTCACCCCACTGGTAGGCGCCGATGCCGATTACACTCGGTTCGGGCCAGTAGGCGGTGCGGTTGCTCGGTCGCCAGACGGCAATGTCGGTGCGGCCATCGCCGTTGTAGTCGCGGGCGACGGGGATGTCACCGGCCTGGCCTAATTTCACGGTCTTCACGCCATCTCTGGTCTGTGAGAGCCACCACTCGCCTGTGCTGGGGCGGAAGATCGTGGCGTCGAGCTTGCCATCGCCGTCGTAGTCGCCGGGGGCGATCTGGTCGCCGGCTTCGCCCCACTCGAACGTGCGCATCGTCCCCGTGCTGCTCTCCAGCCAGTACCAGGTGTTGTTGGCTGGCCGGAAGATGGCGATGTCAGCCTTGCCGTCGCCATCAAAATCACCCGCGGTGTATTTACTGGCCAGTTCACCCTGGCAGTAGACCAGCAGCGGCTCAGTCGTGATGGCGGGGGCGCTGAACTGGGCAACCACCCATTCCTGATACACCTGCCAACCCGGAGGAATGAGTTTGAAGATCTCGACATTGATCTTGAAGCGGAAGTTGAATGGTTCGATCACTACATTCACGTCGAGGCACCAGCGGCGGTTGGCGCTGTTTGGTTGGTATTGCAGCGTACCCTGAATCGGGAACTTGGTCTTGAAGAGGTCGCCACGGATTTCCACGCTGCCGCGGTAGATCGGGAGCGCCGCCCGGCCTTCGGCGATCATCGAGAGCGAGACGCCGGGGATCAAGCGTAGGCGTAGTGTGCGGACACCGTTGCCGCAAATGTCCTTGACGCCGGCATCTAGCGCCAGGTAGAGTTGGGCGCCAGCCGTAAAACTGGCGGAGATGGTAATCACACCAAAGGCTGGAAAGAGCAACTGCTTCCGGTAGAACGGCAGAACGGTGAAATCAAAGAGGTCAAAGGGGCCGATCTCCTGGGTGCAGCCCAGGGTGAAACGTTGGTTGAGCACTTCGTTGCCCGCCAGACTCACCTTGGCTGTGATGTCAAGACCGTTGTTGCTGTTGGCGCGCGCCTCGGCGTCGGCGCTGACGATGTTCATGCTGGGCAACGCCTCCCACACATGGGCATCAATGCGTTGTGAAGCTCGTGCGTAAAGACCGCCGCCAAACTGATCCGATTCAGGCGGGGTGGCGGCATAGAAGCTGCCAAACGCGCGCACGCCCACATCGGCATTGCCCAGTTCTTTGTTCCAATTGCGAGCGAACGCGGCGTCGGTCTGCTGCCCGACTGCGGGCGCGTTGGCGTTGGCGCTGACCAGTTCACTGTTTTCTGTCGGGTCATAATCGTTGTCCCAGCTCTCCAGATGGGCATCAATGTAAGCGTTGAGGGCGGCGGTGGCGGCTGCGCTCAGGCCAACCTCCTCATCCAACTGGCGGTCGAGCAACAGTTCAGCGATGATGTTGCGCAGCCAGAGCGGCTGGCTCCCATTTTGCAGTGCCGCTAGCAGCAGATCCTCGGCTTCCTGGCCAGGGATGCCGCGCAGGGCGGTGTAGGCGGCGATGTTCAACCGTAGGATGTCGTGGATATCGGTCAACGGCTGGCCGTCGATCTTGATCTTGTCGCTGAGAAAGGGCTTGATCTGGGGGAGCGAGCGCGGGTCGCCGATGTTGCCCAACGTTTGCAGACAGGTCAGCGCATCAGCCACCGTCTTGACGTTGTGCAGATCGTTCTCGTAGTAGGCGATGATCGCACTCTCCAACTCCGGGTTGTCCTGGTCAAATTGATCGACCAGCCCACCCAACGCCCGCGAGGCGACAGGGGAGAGCGGCGCACTCTTGTCATAGCCGATCTGCTGCAAGGTGTTGATGGTGCTGGTGATCGGTTGCACCAGCGCGCCCATGTTGACCAGCGCCTGCTGTTGCGTGGTGATCGAGGCCGAACCGGCGAGATTGGCGGCGGCGATCAGCGAATGGTTAAAGAGGCCATTCAGATAGCTTTGGGCCTGCGGCGTGCCGATGGCGCCCAGGAGATCGACATAGCGCTTCGCCAACTTTTCATTGCCGATCACCTGTTGGAGCCGCTGACCGATTTTGTCGACCACGACAGTACCGGGATCGGCATTGGCCAGGTCGATCAGATGGATAAAGAGCGCGGTTTTGTCCTCAGCCGCGTCAAAATCGGCCAGCACCTTGTCCAGATCGACCTGGCTCAGATCGATCCGAACGGCGTTCATGTCCACCCCCTGGAGTTCAGCGCCGAGTGTATCGGGCGCATAGAGGGCCTCTTGCGCCGCCGCTGCCACCAGCGTGTCGGTCGCCACCGCGTTGACGCTCTGCAAGCGCAGCGAACCGCGGCTCGTAAAGGTAGACCAAACCGAGAGACCACTGCCGCCGCCGCTGGGGGTGTTGGCGGGCATCTTCTTCCCGTCATTGCTCAGATGGTTTTCCACCACCGTCACCGACTCTAGCACCTGGCTTTGGGCGCCAAGCAGCATTTGCAATTGGATGTTGAGTTGCAAGCTCTGGCTCTGGTCACCGGCGGTGATCAACTGCTGAAAGTCGGCAGTGCTGATGGTTTTGGTGATCGCTAACCCTGCGGCGCTGTCCCCCGCCCCAACGTCAGTCAGTTGATAGTGGACATTGTACTGGCCCTGGCCCCCCGCTTCCTGGGCAACATAGTCATTGCTGTCGCTACGCAGGGTAGCCTGGAGAAAGTTAATCACGCCCTTTTGCAGATTGGTGACGGTGTTGGTGATGGCGGGTTGACTGGTCACGGTCAGTACCACGCCGTTGGCGGCCTGTTGAAAGCGGATGGGCGTGGTCAGTTGGGCCAGGAGGTTGGCGTCGTCACTGACGATCTGCTCGCCTTGCCCGCCGCCGGCACACAAAAAGGGGTCGCGCAGCGCCAGTTGCGCATCGACCGTGCCGTCAGCAGCCTTAGCCAGCACGGTGAGATCGGCGTAGGCGTTGATGCGCGTCACCGCGGCGGCGGAGGTCTGCTGACCATTCTGTTTATCCAGCGTGTTGTTTTGGGTTTCAATGACGTAATCGTAAAGATAGGTGTAACGCTTACCCACCTGGTAGTTCAGGCTACGGACGGTGCCAGCCGCCTGATCGTTGGTCGCCGGCTGGGCGGCATCAACCAGATTCACCAACTGCCGGGCAGCGTTGGCAACAAACGGCAAGAAGATAGCCTTGCCGCCGCTGGCGTTGCGGGAAGGGGCGGCACAGTTGCCGGCAGTAGATTGCGCTTGTGCGCTGGCAGCAGTTACGGGTGCGGCTTGCACCGCAGGCGTCAGGTTGCCCAAGAGCATGGCAACGATCATCAAGACGGCCATGCCTTTTTCCAACACACGCAGCCAGCGTGGTGGACGAGTTTGTGTGGCGTGCTTCATAACTTTTTTCCTTCTCCTTACTGTTTCGCTTACATCAGATACGCGATTGGCAAACTGCCTGGTACTATGGAATAATTGTAGTATTGAATAATTGATGGCTAAATCGCCTTCCCTCCTTTACGCTTTATCGTGGGTCGCAGACCAATCCATCCTGGTCAGTAGACCGCATCGGCAATTGTCTTGCTCGACTCTGGACTACACGACTACGCGACTACGCGACTACACGACTACGCGACTACGCGACTACACGACTACGCGACTGCGGACTACACGACTACGGACTACGGATGTGGGTTCGTGGCGCCGTTGCCCTGGGTCTGCGCGTCGGGTGCAAACAAAGGAGCAGAGCGCAAAAACATGTACAGGTCATCAACGGTGGCAAAGTGATGCTGTTCGGTTGAATCATGCACGTTGTACAGCGATGCCCGGGTAGACTGCTGATTGGTGGTTTGCCACAAACGTAATAAATAGGATCGGTAGGTGGGCGCATCACTTGTCACAGGCGCTCCTTTCGGTTGAACGCAACATTGTTGACTCCTTTCAGCATACGGGCAGGCGTTGCCGGATCATTAGCACACCATTAGCAGGATGGCTAGCGCGCGGCTAATGTCCGATCATCAGGTAGAGGCAAAAACGATGACAGCGCTACAGATCCACTTATTCGGCGCCGGCCGCCTGCGCAAGGCGACAGGCGCCCTCATCACCTTGCGGCGCAAAGAAGTGGCCGCGCTCGCCTACCTACTGCTCGAAGGCGGACAGACCCATAGCCGCGATGTGCTGCAAGCGCTCTTTTGGCCCGACCTTGACACCACGAGCGCACGCAACAACTTGCGCGTGGTGTTGGCGCACTTACAAGCATTGACACCGACCGAGCCGAACGACGAGCGCGGGGCAACCACGACCAGGCTGCTCCACACCACACGCAACGAAGTCCAATTCAACCCCACAAGCAATATATGGGTGGATGTGGTGGAATTTCAGCGCTTGGTTGAGGGGACGCAACGCCATGATCATGTCAGCCGCAGCGCCTGCGCCGAGTGTCAGGCGGCGTTACAGCAAGCGGTGGCGCTCTATGAAGCAGAATTGCTGGCGGGCTTTGCCCTGGTGGATTGCCCGGCCTTTGAGGAGTGGCTCTTTTTACAGCGCGAGCGGCAGCACATGGTGGCGATCAAAGCCTATCACGATCTGATCACCTATGCCGAAGAGCAGGGGGATCTGGATCACGCCCTGACCTTTGTGCAACGGCAGATCGCCATTGATCCGCTGCGCGAGGTGGCCTATCGCCAGCAGATGCAGATCCTGGCGCGCCAGGGGGAACGCAGCCTGGCCCTGGCCGCCTTTGAGCGCTGTCGCACCCTCATCATTCAGGAGTTGGGCATTGATCTGGAGCCGGAAACGCTCTTGCTCCACCAACAGATCATCTCCGATCAGCTCCTCCCCGATCCGAAGCCAACGCGCGACCAGCGCCAAGGTCAATCAGCGCCGCCTGCCGTAGCAGCCACGCCAGAAGCCGCACCAACGCGCCACAACCTACCGCCACAGCTTACCCCTTTCATCGGGCGTGAGCGCGAACTAGCGCAGTTGCAAGAACGGTTGCAAGCGGGCGATTCCCGCCTGATCTCACTGGTGGGGCCGGGGGGCATGGGCAAGACGCGGCTGGCGCTGCAAGTAGCCGCCGCCAACCAGCAGCACTTTCCCGATGGCGTCTTCTTTGTCGCGTTGGCCGGTGTGCAAGCGGTGGCGGCGATCCCGGCGACGATCCTGGGGGCGATGGGCGCAGACCTGGCGGGCAGTGCTGCGCCCACCACGCAGATCTTGCAATTCCTGGCTCGGCAAAAGCTCTTGCTGGTGATCGACAACCTGGAACATTTGCTGGATGGGGTGGATCTGCTGCTGGCGGTTTTGCAGGCCGCCCCCGGCGTGACCTTGTTGGTGACGACGCGCGAGCAACTGAACTGTCAAGCCGAAGATAGTTTTACGTTGAATGGATTAGCCACGCCGACCGAGACCAGCCTGGCGGAGGCGGGGCACTATGCGGCGGTACGGCTCTTCTGTGAACGCGCCTATCGCTTGGATAAGCAGTTCAAACTCACCCCGGAAAATTGTCCCGCCGTGGTCAACATCTGCCAACTGGTGGAAGGGATGCCCTTAGCTATTGAATTGGCGACAACGTTGTTGGGCGCGTTCGACTGCGCCGGTCTAGCGGCGGCTATCGCCCAAAACCAAGCCATTCTGATGACCACGCAGCGTGATCTGCCCGCGCGCCACCGCAGTATCCAGACCGTCTTTGACCACTCCTGGCAGGCGCTAACCGCGCGTGAGCAACAAATTTTGGGCCAACTGGCCCTTTGCCAGGGGCGCTTTTCCGGGCAGATGGCGGCGCGCTATACCGGCGCTTCGTTGATTGATTTAACGGGGCTGCGCTACAAATCGTTGCTGCGTATTGCCGAGGCGGGGTACTGTGAATTTCATCCGCTCATTCGGAGTTTTGCCCTGGCGAAGTTGGACGCGACGGCGCAGCAAGTGGCCGAAGCCCAGGTCGCAACCCTTTACCTCCAGTTGGCGGCAGAGCAGGAGAGCATCTTCTATGGCGCGACGCCGCAAAACGCTCTCCGTACAATGGAGGGGGAATTAGACAATCTGCAACAGGCGTGGCGTTGGGCCGAAAGGCAGGGGCGCACCGAATTGCTTGCGCCGAGCGTCAATGCGTTTGGCGAGTATTATGCCGCCAGCGGTCGTAGCGCTGAGGGCGAAGCGCTCTTTGCGCCACTAACCCAGCAATTGTTGGCGCAACCGCCGCCAATGGGTGACGGCAGCGCCATCCTCTGTTTACGCCTGCTGTACCAATTCTGTCGGATCTTGATGATCCAAGCCAAGGTGGCCGAAGCCCTCGTCTGGTGTCCAGAACTCGTTGCCCTGGCGCAAGCGGCTGGCAACGGCGAATTTGAAGCGCGCGGCCGCTCTTTATGGGGAGTGGCGTTGAATGGCCGTGGAGAGATCGAGGCTTCCCGTCAGAAATTTACGGAAGCCTTGACCATCGCGCGCCAATGCGGCCAGCCGCGCCTGTTGGGTCATGTGCTGTTCGAGTTTGGGCGCACATTGTTGGATGAAAGCAGTGGTAGCCCAGCCGCAACCTATTTGCATGAAGCGCTAACCATCGTCCGTAGCCAGAGCTACCGAGCGGCCGAGCAATGGATTTTGCTCTACCTTGGTGTCAATTCTATTCAGGATGGGGACTTCCAGGCGGCTTCGCGCTACCTGGCCGAAGGGTTGCGTTTACTCCAACTGACCGGCAACCGCCACCAAGCGGCGCGCACTGCCAACGCCCTTGGCTATACAGAGGCCATGACGGGCGATTACGCAGCCGCGCTCGAACACCATGCGGCTTCCCGCCGCCTTAGTCGCGAGATTCGGCACCCGATCCAAGAAAGTCAAGCCCTGCACAACCTTTGCACCGTGCAGCGCAAAGTAGGGAATTTGGATCTGGCCGAGGAATATGGCCAAGAAGCCCTGCGCCTGGCCCTGCTGGAGGATAATGTCCTGGAGAACATTTGCTTTGCGCGCGTGCATCTGGGCTATGTCTGGTTAGCGCGTGGCGATCTAGCGCAAGCCGCCCTGGCCTTTCAACTGGCACGGGAGGGTCTGCAAACCTTAGCCTGGGACAGCCGGATCCAAGAGGCGACCATCGGGTTGGCGGCGGCCCTCTTTCACCAGGGCGACGTACCCCAAGCGGCGGCGCTGCTCGCCCCTTACGTACCCGGCTTGCTCGAACGAGTACCATACGGGGTGGATGAAGCCGGTGAGATGTACCTGGCTGCTTATGCCATCCTAACGGCGCAAGGTGACGCCCGCGCCAGGAGCCTGTTAGCCACGGTCTACAGCCAATTGCAGCGCGACGCCAGCAGAATCACCGATCCGCGCCTGTTGCGTTGCTTCTGGGCCGCGCCGGCTCATGACAAAATTCGGGCGTTGTGGGAGCAGTTGCATGGATAACGCTTAAAAAAGACTTTGCGCTGCTATTGTTAGCGTTGTTTGGTGAATTTTCCTAGAACCTTTGTTCACTTGCTTTGGGTAGCTACGTTACCTGTGTTATACTATCCAGTAACAATGGTGGCAATCTTTCAACAATCTACTGTTACAAATCAGTGAAAAGGTTGGGGGCAAGCCTTGGCTGTTATCAATCCACGTAGAATTCCCGGCAACTGGCGACAAGGGTATGTCTTGGACTATCATAACATCTTCATCGGGGGATCGCGAAAAATTAGCCGACTACCGCAAGCCGTTCTGCAGCGACTGGATAACATTATTCACAACCAATTCACCGTGCTAGTGGGTGATGCGAGCGGCGTTGATTTGCTTGTGCAGAAGTACTTGTTTACCCAAAACTACAAGAATGTGATTGTATTTTGCACTGGAAACACCTGCCGCAATAATGTTGGTCATTGGGAAACCCATCATGTGACACCAGCAAAGCGCAGCAAAGGTTTTGACTTCTATGCTGTCAAAGATTTACAGATGGCGAAAGAAGCAACCTATGGCTTTATGATTTGGGATGCCAAAAGCAAAGGGACGCTGAATAATATGCTCAACTTGCTGCGTCTAGAAAAGAAAATCTTAGCCTACTTTGCGCCAACGTCATCCTTTCAAACCGTGCGTACTGCCGATGATTTGCACACCTTGCTGACGCTTTGTGATCGTCAAGATGTTGCAACGTTTGAGCAGGAACTCCCACTGCAACAGTTCTTCAAGGAGAGTAACCCTCAGTTATCGTTTAATAACTTTGAACCTGATGGCAAATCGGAAAAGGTTATAGCGCTATAGGGGCTGTATCAAAGTGGAAAAAGAAAACCCACCACAGTTGAGCATACTCCGAAGAGTAGAGGCTTGGCAGGTGTACTGGTGACAAGTATACAACTTTTTGATGGAATGTCAAGCAAATAACAGAGAGATTGGCAGAAAGCATGTTCTACTGCTTTGCATAAGTTGCGCTAGATGTATTATACTAATCAGTATAAGGAGTGATGATGCCAATACAAACTATCAATCTTGATCATGTTGAAAAGCAATTAGCCGAGCTATTAGCAATTGTTGAACACAATGGCGACGTTGTCATTGCCCAAAACGGCAAGCCACTAGCACGTCTTGCCTCGCTTACCCCCAAAAAGAAGAAACGGATTGCCGGCTTAAATCGTGGCATGATCTGGACGAGCGCCGATTTCGATGCACCTTTGCCAGATGAATTTTGGCTAGGTAAAGAATGAGCCTAAATTTACTTTTCGACACGCACAGCTTTATTTGGTGGGCCGATGAGCCGACGAAGCTTTCGTCGGTGGCATTAGCGGCGTTGGAAGACGAAAGCAACCGTCTGTTTGTGAGCGATGTCAGTGTTTGGGAAATGCAAATCAAAGTACAGCTTGGCAAGATCAGGCTGAAGCAACCGCTACAAGATTTACTTCAAAGCCAACAACGCGATAATGCTGTTGAAATTCTTCCAATCAGAACCGAACATATTTTAGCGATAGACAATCTCCCGTTTCACCACAGAGACCCGTTTGACCGACTGTTACTTGCGCAGAGTATTGTTGAAGGTTTAACAATCGTCACTGTCGACTCCGCATTTACGGCCTACTCGGCAAAACTTTTATGGTAAAGGCACAACCGACAAGCCACTGAATACCAGGGTAAAATGGTAGATTTCTTAGAACTTGCTTACAAATGATCAGCACGTAGTTGCTGACCCTGTGAATAAGGAAAACAGATGGTTAATTGGACTAAGGAGACAGCACTTATTGAGCTAGATACGCTTGTAAATGATTCATTAGCGCTTGGTTCTGATCATCGTTTCTCGACAAAGCATGTGCGTTGGCTAATGCGAACTCTTTCCATTCTAGAAGAAGTTTTTGGACGAGAATCTCGTTACTATCAATCGTTGCGTGCGCTTACATGGGAAAAGACTGGTAAATTTCTTGTAGGTGGGCCTGGTGATCCACAGGGCGCAATGAATCCTGAACTATCAGTTGAACGACTTCATCAAGCTGCTTATGTCGAGCAATTGAATACAGCGCGAGGGCTGCTCCTTGCTGCCGCAGATCATCTTACCCGAATACACGATATTACTAAACTTTACCAAGGTAAAAACACCCCACCAGAATCTAGCCTTATTCTTAAGATCATCAATATTGCAGAGCGGCAGTTGCGAAAAGTAATTCGCGATAAACCTGATCGTGAACGGGTTGTTCAGGATGCGTTTGAAAACGTTCTCATCGGCGCTGATGTCCCTTACTCAAGGGAGACTGATAATATTGAATACTCCTCAAAACGTACATTCCCGATTTTACATTTCAGCAAATCGATTTAGCTGTTGAAATTAAATTGTGTAATCGCGAAGGACGAGAAAAGGAAATCATTTCCGAGATTAATGATGATATATTGGCATACCAGACCAGGTTTGGCAATCTGTTCTTCGTTGTGTATGATACCGGCTTTGTTCGCGATATTGATTTGTTTAGTCGGGCTTTTGAACAACATCAAAATGTCGTTGTACGAGTGGTCAAGCACTAAATATCACTAATTAACATGAATAATCCACCTCACCCTGGTGAATTTATTGAAGAAGTTTACCTAAAACCCTTTGGCTTGAGCAATCGCTTTCTTGCAGAGAAACTTGGTGTTGCCCCTTCCACCCTAAATCGTGTGATCAAGAAACAGAGCGGTGTCAGCCCTGAAATGGCGTTACGGTTGTCGAAAGCGATTGGTCGCTCACCTGAAAGCTGGCTGGTTATGCAGGACAATTATGATTTGTGGCAAGCTCGGCAGCGGCTTGATCTTGACCAGATTCACAAAATCGAGTTTGCGGCCTAGTCAAAAGATACAAAGCTAGTACAGAGCGGCCTATAAGTAAGCCAGTAGGTCAGTAGGACAGTAAGTCAGTCACTGTCTCACTGTCTCACTGGCAACTATGGGTTTATTTACGCCGTCATGTACTAGCTAGACGAGCGATGAAGCGTCGTTACGGCACTAGCACATCCCCGGCCTCACCAAAGTCGATGCGCTGCTTCTGACCATCTGAACTGCACCAGATGTACCAGAAGAGTACGCCATTTTCATTGCGCACCACCGCCGGATCGACCTTGCCGTCGCCATCGAAGTCGGCGGGGACGGGGGTGTCGCCCGCTTGCCCCCACGGCAGAGTACTCTGGTGGGCGCCGTTGCTGCTCTTGATGATCCACCAGACGCCGTCGCGTGGTCGCCAGATGGCGATATCCGCCTTGCCATCGCCATCGTAATCGCGGGCCACGGGGATGTCGCCCGCTTCGCCCCAACGCACCACTTTGTGCCCATCCCTAGTTTGGGAGATCAACCAATCGTTGGTGCTGGGGCGGAAGATGGCCGAGTCGGCTTTGCCATCGCCATCATAATCGGCATAGACGGGGATGTCGCCCGCTTGCCCCCACGGGTAGGCGCCGCCATTGGGCCAGTAGGCTGTCCCGTTGCTCGGTCGCCAAATGGCAATGTCGGTGCGCTTGTCGCCATCGTGATCGGCCTGAATCGGAATGTCACCCGCCTGACCAAAGTTCACAACCTTCTGTCCATCGCGGCTTTGGGCAAGCCACCATTCGCCGGTGCTAGGGCGGAAGATCGCCCTGCTGGCCCCACTGCTGGCTGCGGGTGGTGCCTATGGCAGTTGGATGTAGTCAGCCGCACACAAGCGCTGGTACGGGTGTACGTGCTTGACCTGTTGCAACCACACGGATAGAACTTCTACAATCAACCAAAATCAACCAGTAGATTCAACTTTAGGGGAATGCGATACACACTGGTTGCGAGGTAAAGTATTGAGCATGAACAATCGCCAGCATTCTTGACGACAAGGAGAGGATCATGCTCAACCGCCCCATTACGTTTACGTGCAGGCACACAATTGCTGTTGCCCCCACCCAGATCACTTCTGCCATTGCCGATGTCACGCAGTGGCGCGACTTCAAAGGCTATGGCTTTCTACCCGGCATTGCACACGCTGAATATGAAGTGCGGACCGGCAATATGATCGGTTCACGCATTCGTGTTCATAACACCGATGGCTCGTCGCACTGCGAAGAGATCGATGAATGGGTGGAGGGCAAACGGGTGGCAATGAAATTCTGCGATTTTTCACCGCCCGTGAAGTCATTGGCAACCCACTTTGTGGAAGAATGGGACTTGGCGGCGCGCGAGAACGTAACAGTGATCACACGGACGTTCTCACTCTTCCCGAAAAACGCCCTGACACACCCAGTTCTATGGTTTATTTCATTTTTTCTGAAACGCGCCATTGATTGTCAGCTTGTTGAGATGGCGCAAGCAGCCACAAAGCGTTAGGAGTCAAACTGATGTCCCGCCAACATTCACTCTTTCAACAATTTCCACTCCATGGCAAGGCAATACTTGCCACCGGCCAGGTCCCCACACCCTATCATATCTACGATGGCTACGGCGCTTTCATCGCCGGCACGGCGGATCTGGTGGCGGTGCAACGCTTGCTCCAACCCGAAACGGTCACACCTATGCAGAGCGTCGAGGGGCGAGCGCTCATGGGCATCTGGCTCTGTGACTTTACAGAGGCCAGCCTGGGGCCGCATCATGAGTTGCAATTTTCCCTCTTTGTCAGTCGCAAACCGGTGGCCCCCGTTGTCGCTCATCGCGTGAGCTTGCTCGCCGCCATGCTGACTAAGCCGGATCTGCAAATGCTCTGTCACGGGCTGTGGAACAACACGCTGCCGGTCGTGGCCTACAACCGCGAACTGCTCAGTCTGAATGCCAGGTTGTCAACCAGCACCATCAGCCGCGACCGCCAGCAACTGCGCGCCGAGGTAGGTGACAACGCCAGTGCCGCCCTGCTTTTGACCGCAACCTTGCACAAGCCGAACCAGCCGGCACTGGGAGCTAGCTTCGCCCTGGCCGGCCAACTGGGTTGGGGTCGCGCCATGCAGATCAATCGCCAGCCGTGGGTGACAATGGCGATTGTCAACCCGGTGGGTGTGGTTTTGCCCCGCAATGCCACCGCCCAGGCCATGACCAAAAACGCCGCCAACAACGTGCGCTACTTCGACCCGGCGCGCGACAGCCTGACCATCAGCGCTGCGCCCTATCGCGATCTGGACTTTCAGCCGCACGTTGTCCAACACATGAGCGGCTTCAAGTTTGTCTATTTGAATCCAGCCTGATCAATCATCCCATTCACCTGTAAAGCACACCGTTCCTACCCGCGCCCGCCCAATTTCTGGCGGGCGCTTTTCGATCCTTGGCATCAACCACCGACTGTATTCACCTCAAAGGACGCGAGCGCAAGAGTTCGGACTGATTCCGGTCCAAACTCTTTTAGCACTTTGTAATACAATCAGTAGAGCTTTTTGTAACAGTTGGTTGCTGTTCGCCCACCCTGATTTATGATGGAATAGAAACGCCTCCGTAAGCAAAAAACTCTCAAATGAGACTTTTTAGCCATTTTGAAAACGTTTTGTGAACGTTTCATCAACGGTTGGCTGCTATGCTATAAGCACGGAAGCGTTTTGATACCTAAAAGCAAAGGAAGAAATCACATGGACGCCTTAACCATTATCCTGCTGCTTATCGCCCTGGTGGCGCTCTCTACGCCGGCAACCGCGCGCGGCGCCTAAAGCACAGCTTGTCACAACCGCCGAAAGGTTGGCACAGGCAAGCTGTGCTTATAGATAGACGACACACCCACGCGCTGCTAGTTGGTGTACCCACGCCGGTGGCGCCGCCAGACTGTTCCAGCGCAAATCCAGCTTTTCCAGGCACGACAGTTGGCCCAGGGTAGCAGGGAGCAGCGTCAAGCGGTTGCCCCGGAGATCCAATACACGTAGGTTCGACAAGTGGCCCACCGTTGGCGGCAGATCTGTTAAGCGATTGTTGCGCAGATCAAGTTCAGTCAGGTTGGCGAGGTTGCCAATCGTTGCCGGCAGCGTAGTCAACTGATTCTCCTGTAAACTGAGAATCTTGAGCGCCGTCAACCCGCCGATGGTTGCCGGCAGCGCCGTCAAGCGATTATGGCGTAGATGTAACTCCTGCAAACGCGTCAAATCTCCCAGGGATGTAGGCAGCGTTGTGAATTGATTGTGATAGACCCGTAACTCGACCAGATTGGTCAACGCCCCAAGCCACGCCGGAAAGGCAGTCATGTCATTGTCGGTGAAATTGAGGTAGCACAGCTTCGCTAACTCCGCCATGGTCGCCGGCAACTCGGTCAAGCGATTGTTACTGAGATAGAGAAAGCGCAACTCGTGCAACTTCCCCATGGTCGCCGGCAAGGCGGTCAACGCATTATGCCCCAAATCTACCATTTGCAGATTGCACAACTGGCCAATGGCCGGGTCAATGGCGGTCAGGCGATTGGCGCTGACGTTGAGTGTCCGCAGTGCGGTCAATTGCCACACTTCCGCCGGTAGATCCGTTAATTGGTTGTCGTAGAGACTCAGCGTCGTCAACTGTGTTAGCGCGCCAATGGTTGATGGTAAGGCCGTCAATTGATTGCGATCTAGCAATAGATCAGTGCCGTTGCGTAAGGTCTCCACTGCCGGCAACGCCTTTAACCCCTGGCCGCGTAGATCCACACCAGTGGTGGACGGTAATTGATGAAGACAGAGTAAGGCTGCGTCCCTGTTGATTGTCCCTTGCATGATAAGCTCCATCGCCAAAAGTAAACTCGTCCCGTAGGGACGCTAAGCTGCGTCTCTATCACCGCACCAGATGATACGCCACTTTTTGCAGACCGATAATCAGATCATCCAGATCCTCTTCTTCGTAAAAGGGGCCAATGCTGATGCTGACGCTGCGCGCCAGCAGATCCTCGCTGCGGGGACACATGCCCATTTTGTACTCGATGGGCGCATCGAAATAAGTAGAGCAGCGGAAGGGACAGCCGTCGGTGATTGTCCACTGGTTGAGAATCTGCGGCGCGGCATAGACCGGCTGGCCGCCGTAAACTTTACCCGCCGGCACCCCTTCGGCGCGCAAAGCACGCGCCACCTGATCCGCCTGTTCTGCGGTAGGCAAATAGAAGAGCAAGCCCAAGCCATGTTGATCCCGCTCCGGCGCGGCGGGGGAGAGTTCCAACCCGGCAATGTCAGCAGCGGCGTTACGCAAAATCTGGCGGTTGCGGGCGATGCGGTTGAGGATTTCGTCCAGTTTTTTCAACTGCACGCCGAGGATCGCCCCGGCAATTTCGCTCATGCGCAGATTCTCGCCGATGACCGGCTGGCCGCCGACGGTGTCACGGATGCCGGCGTGGGCAGTCCAGAATTGCCCGCCCTGGTCGCCATAGATGACGGCGCGGCGGAAGAGTTCATGATCATCGGTGACGACAATGCCCCCCTCGCCGCTGGTAATGTTCTTTTCCAGTTGGAAGCTGAAGCAGCCCACATCGCCCAGCGTGCCGACATGACGCCCTTTGTAGAAGCTGCCGCACGATTGAGCCGCGTCTTCAATCACCTTCAACCCATGCGCCCTGGCAAAGTCCAGCACCGGGTCCATATCAACAGCGACGCCGCCCAGGTGTACCGGCATGATCGCCTTGGTGCGCTTGCTGCGGCGGCGGGCCAGATCGGCGGGGTCGAGTTGCAAGGTGGCATCGACTTCGGCAAAGACCGGTCGCGCCCGCTGGGCTACAATGGCGCCAACGGAAGCGATAAAGGTCACGGCGGGAACAATCACTTCATCGCCCGGCCCGACCCCCAACGCGGCCAGCCCCAAGCGTAGCGCGGCTGTACCATTGGTCGCCGCCGCGGCATATTGGGAACCGACAAAGCGGGCGAAATCTTGCTCAAAGGCGGCCACTTTGGCAAGCAGATTCGGGCCGTAATAGCGAAAGAGCGACTGGCTGTCGAGGACTTCCATGACTGCCTGCTTTTCCTCTTCACCAATGGCGCTGGCGCCTTTATAACGGTTGAGTTCACGTTGGATGACGGGGCTTCCGCCATGCAGAGCTAATTGTTCTGTGATCGCAGAGACCATTGTATACCCCTCCTCTTTAGTATTGCACACGATGAATAGGCGCCCGTTGTGTGATCACAAAAAAGCCGGCTTATGAATAGCCGGCTTTTTTGTGATCACAGTATACTACACAGTACACTACGTTGATTTACTCCCCTAGTGTAAAACTCTGCACTACATCACCCACTTGCACTTCGTAGGTTCCGGTGGCCGGATCGGGTGTGCCGAGAGGGACGACTTCCTCAAACGGGGTGAGTACCTGGGCGCACATCTGGTCGGCGGGGCGGGTGGTTTGCAAGGTGATGACAAAGGTTTGGTCCTGTGCTTCGACTGTGGCGCCCGCAATGGTGGTGCAGGCATCGGCCAGTTGACCGCGCACCACCGCTTGCACCTGCACGGGGTTTGATTCGAGAATACGCACCTCAATGCTCTCGACAAAAAAGGTCATTTCGCCACTTCCCATGTCACCACTACCGGGCGCAACCCCCATGTCACCCGCCGCCGTCGGTTGCCGGACCATACTGCCATCCTCGTTCGTATGATAGCGATACTCAGTACCATCCACCGCCAGCGTGATCAGATAGCCGGGGATGATCACCTGGCCGCACATTTCCTCAGCCGTCGGCGCGCCGAGGCAGGCGTCCGGCCATTCCATCGCTTCCACACGCACCACCGTAATGGCCGCGGCATCCACCTGGCGTTCTTGCGCTAAATTCGCCCGCGCCGCCTGCACGGCCGGTGACTCGGCTGGTGGCGCAGCGCTCTGCCGAGAATCTTCTGCCGGCGGTTGAATCACCGGGACGCAGGCCACCAGCAGCCAAAGCAGCCCCATCGCAACGATGGCGCCAATCCGGTGCGGATAGAATCGGTTTTGTTTCATCATTCCCTTCTTTCTTCCTAGACTTGTATCGATAGATGGCACTGGCTTGCAGAGGTGCGATCGTACCACACCCTCCTCATCCTGCGAAATTCATGCCCCAAAAACTTACGTGATTTTAAGTTTTCCATATCCGTAGTAAGCGGCGAAAAACAGTTTCCCGATCCGCTCTGCACGAGTCCGTGACTCGCCCTGAGTTACTATAAGTCACGGACTCGTGCAGAGCGGAAGTTATTTCGAGACGGTTGCTGCTCACACGCCGGTATTGCAGTCGCAACTTATTCGCCCAGCGTAAAGCTTTCTACGACTTCGCCAACGCGCACTTCATAGCTGCCGGTGGCTGGTTCAGGTGAACCGAGACGGACGACTTGTTCAAAGGGGGTAAGCACCTGGATGCAACGTTGGGCGAGTTGACGAGCGGTCGTCAAGCGGATGTTGAAGACGTTACCCTCAACCGCCACACTGGTATCTTGGATAAAGCTACAGGCGTCGGGCAGTTGACCGCGGATAACGGCTTCGATCTGCACCGGGTCGGACGCCAGGATGCGCACTTCAACGCTTTCAATCATCGCCTCGCCTGTGTCGGTGATCGGCGTTGTCACCGGCGGGTTGTCGGTAGCGTTGCCGCCGCTGTTATCGGTGACCGTGGTTGAGGGTTGCACAAAGCTGGGGTCATTGACCACAAAACAACTGCCGACGCTGCCGTCGGGGCAGATGACGCGCCACCAACTTTGATCAGGCATCACCCCGGTCACCTGGGCCGATTGACCGGCAAAAACCTTACCGACAATGCCAAAGTTGGTACCCGGACCGCTGCGAATGTTGACATTGACGTTGGCTTGGATCAATTGCACCGCCGTCGAGATCACGGCGCTGGCGGCAGGGATTGGCAGCGGCTCCGGGTTGGTGACATCCGGGTTGGTGGCAGGCGTCGTGGTTGTCGCCTGGAAGATCAAAGCCAATGCCAGGTCGCTGATGGCCCGGTACGTGGCTTCGTCCGCGGCGGCGTTGCCGGCGCCGGAGAAGACAATGCGCGTGGTCATGGCGTCAGCGGTAGCGGGATCGCTTTGCTCGACTTCAAAGGGTTGTAACGTATCGACCCAGTCGTAGACCACCTGCAATTGATTCGAGGAGAGGCGCAACCGCCCCAGATCCTGCGGCTCGTTCCCCTTGCATGAAGTGACATAGGCGTCGCCGCTGACATACACGGTGACGTCGTCGCAAAAACCGGCAATCCCCCCCTCACGGCGCCAGGCAAAGACAAGCCCCCAGCTTGCCCCGGAACGGCCCCCTTGCGCTTCCAAGGCCACTAGCCGCGCCCACTCGGCGATCATGCGCTGCTCGGCGGCGCTGGCGATCTTGTCACCGTTGCCGACAAAATCCACTGTGCCGGCCACTGTCGCCGCCGTAAAGGATTGGTATTCGTCGGCAAAAGCAAGCAGATCGGTCTGGCGAGTGTCAAAGCTGTAGGGCGCCCCCAGCAAGGGGCCAAAGCATGGCCCAAAAGCGACGCCATCAGTCCCGGCCTCAAGGGTTTGGCAGCCACGCTCACTATCATCTGTCCAGGTGAGCACTCGTGTACCGATGGCCGGCGCCGGCGCTTCGACAAGACGGAACTCGCTGCCATCCGCATTGGTGTGATAACGGTATTCCTTGCCATCGACGGCGAGGGTGATCTGGTAGCCGGGCGTCTGCACCTGCGCGCAGGATTCGTTGGCGCGACCGGCGCCCAAACAAGCATCCGGCCATTCTTCTTTGACCGCGGCCACGACATCGACCGCCGTAGCATCCGCATGAAGTTGTTGGGTTAAGACCTGGCGCACATTGGCTACCGCCATATTATCTTCCGGTGTCGATTGGGCATCCGCCGGGCGGATCACCGGCGTACACGCGGCTAACAGCACGAGTAGAATCAAGCAAAAAGCCGGATACCACCGGCGGAATTTCGATTGATGTTGCTTCATTGTAAGTTCTTTCTATGCCAGTTATGTTGCACTGAATGATGGGCAAGCAGCAAGTGTATTGCCTCAATCACCTGCCTCAATCACCTGCCTCAATCACCTGCCTCAATCACCTGCCTCAATCACCATCGTGCGATTAGACGGGTGGTTGTTCAGGAATGTTCCATGCAATTTTTGATAACTAGGGCGCTTCGTAACTATCCAGCGCAGCTTCGCCTCACCCTTCGGCAAGCTCGGTTAGCAAATGATTCAGGGTGATCCTGCCCCGTCCGTCTCCGGACGCCTGACGGACCAGGGCTGGACGAGCCTTTGTTATCGTTACGAGTCGTTGGTTGGTTCGTTGATTTCGACAAGCTCAATCAACGAACCAACCAACGACAGCTTTCGGACGCTCTTCGGACGCCAAATTATTACAATAGAAAAAGGTTTTTATCAATCATCTTAATACAAGGAAGGATTCTATGAAACGTTGGCAAAGATTTACGTGGCGTATGCTTCTCGCACTGGCCGCCCTCTGGACCCTGACCGGGGTTGCCTTCGCCGAGACCATCATTACCGATGATGATGGCGTCAGTGAGTTTGAGTTGTACCAAAACGGCCTCTACTGGTGGAGCGCCGCCGGCCGCTGTAACGGTGAGTTCCTGCATGACGCCACCATTCGCCTGCGCAACACCCTGAGCAGCAACAGCAACAAGAATCTGCTCAGAGATTGCAATGACTTACCCCGCCCGGTTGATAACGTGGTGCGCGATGACAGCTATCTCTATTTCTTCCACAATGGGCAACTCAGTCGCAAGGCGCTCAACGCCACCGAGCAGGACGCCCCTCAGCCATTAGCGCAGGCGCCCGCCTTGCCGGCCAATGCCAATAGCGCCAATCTCGCCCTGGCCGAAGGCAAGCTCTATTGGTCGGTCTTCAACAGCCAGAGCAACAACTCGACGATCTTTCGGATGCCCGCCGATGGCAGCCAAGCGCCGACCATTGTCTCCACGGCGCAACGGCGCATCACCAAGCTGGCCTGGCGGCGCTATACCGACAGCAACAGCCAATCCCAGGAAGCGCTCGTCTGGCTCACCGACGATGCCCGCCTCTTCCGCTTTCGCATCGGCAGCGCCGGCGTCCCGCAAGAACTGACCAGCGGGGTGGCCGATTTCGCCATCCACACCCATATCGTCCTCTTTTCGTCAACCACGTCGATCTATGCCGCCATTGGCAGCGAGGCTGTTTCACCCAGCAGTACGGCCGGCAAAGTATTACAGATCAATCTTGACAACGGCAATCAAAGCACGATCTACAATGCCACCGGCCACGATCAGGTCTTCGCCGTCACCACGGATAGCACCGCTGGGGTGAATAGCCCGACCCGCAACATTTACATTGCCGTCGCCGGCGTCGGCTGTGGCGATGTCCTCTGTACGATTGGCAACACCGCCATCTACCGTCATGCCTTACCGGCCAATGTCAACAATTGGCAATTGATCGTCGCCAGCGGCGTCGGCAGCACCCTGCGCAGCGATAACCAGTGGCTCTACTATGTCACCGGCAGCGGCAAGCAGATCGACCGCATCAAGACCGACGCCCCGGCGCTGGAATTGGACATTAAAGCCGATGGTGTGGAGATTGTCCAGGTGGTGCAGAGCTTAAACCAGGATGTCAAGCTGGTGGCCAACAAACCGACCTTTGCGCGCGGCTATGCGCATTTGGCCAAGAACACCACCGGCAAGACCGACTGGCTGCCCCAGGCCACCTTGCGCGGCTTCCTCAATGGCACGGAATTACCCGGTTCGCCGCTGACCGCGCTCAACAGCGTCAATCTCGACACCACCAGTGACATCAATGTCCTGCGCAATAGCCTGACCCGCAGCTATCTCTTCCGCCTGCCCGATAGTTGGGTGAAAAATGCCGGTTCCTTGACCGTCGAATTCAAGGTCGATCCCATGGGCACCTTGCCGGAAACAGCCAGCACGGCGGACAACAAGATCGGCCTGAAAGCGGCGGCAACGATTGTCAAGAAAGAAGACACCTGTCTCGACTTTGTACGCATGCACACGGCGACCACCATTTCGGCCAACCCGACCGGCTTAACCGCCATTGTCGCCCGCGCCAAGACCCTCCTGCCGGTGCAGGAATTCCAGGTGCGCACTGCCAACACCCGCATCTCCAAACCGGTCTTCCATGTCGATATTGAGTGCTGGGGCCCCTTCTGCGTGCCGGTGCCCTATGTTACCGACGAACCGTTTACAATGGCCAATGATAAAAGTTGGGCGATGGCGCTGCTCACCATCTGGGACACCTTTCACTCCGATTTTGGCTCTTGCAGCGATTCGCACTTGGTCGGTATGGTTCACCCCAGTGAAGGCGGCTTTAATGGGTTAGGGTTAACCACCTTCTCGAATGATCTCATGGTGCGTATGGAGCCGGGCGCCTTCCCCGACAACACGATGACCAATCCGGTGCTGGCGATCAACACGCCTTATGGCGGTCGCACCCTGGCCCATGAACTGGGTCACAACTATGGCCGCGAACATGTGGATCAAACAGCCTCTTCGCTCAACTGTGGCGGCTCCACCCCAGCCGGCCCGGATAGCAATTACCCATATGACACCTGCACCATCGGCGCCGCCAACACCTATAATGGCTTTGACACCCAATCCCAAACCTTGGTGCTGCCCACCACGGCGGGCGATCTCATGAGCTATGCCACCACGCGCTGGACCTCCAAATACACCTGGGATGCCATCCTGGCTGAAGTTGAAGCATCGTCTGCGGGTGTACAGGCGTCCGCCGTGCAAGTGTCCAACGCCCCTATGCTCCTGGTCACCGGCCTGGTGACGCCGACCCAAGGAACCGGTCGCTTTGACACCTTCTATCTGCTGCCCGATGGCGCCGCACCCCAGACGGAACTCATCAAGCAACTGAGCGCCATCTTGCAAGCCGCCGCGGTCAGCGCCGATCCCTATCTGATCCGCCAACTGGATGCCAATGGCGCGACGCTTGCCGATACGCAACTGGTTATCGATACGGCCCATGATGATGCCGGCCCAGCGGCGCCCTTTGCCCAATATGTCCCCTTCAACGCCCAGACGAAGCGAGTGCAATTGGTGCAGAGCAGCAAGGTGCTGGCTGAAAAGAGCGCCAGCGCCAACGCACCGAGCCTCACGCTGCAAGCGCCGGTGCTTGATCCGGTCAACCAGACGATGGCGCTGCAATGGCTGGCCTACGATAACGATAACACGCTCACCGGCGGTTTTACTGATGTCATCTTCTTCACCGTGCAATATAGCCCGGACAATGGCGCCACCTGGTACACGCTGTTGGTGCAATACCCCTGGCTGGCGGCAACGGTGGAGACCGATCTGCTGCCCGGCGGCGCCCAGGCATTAATTCGCGTGCTGGCAAGTGATGGTTTTAACACCACCATTGCCACCTCGGCGCCCTTTGCCCTGGCCAAACATGCGCCGGTTCCCATCATCGACGGCGTGATCGAAGGCGAACGCATCCCCTACACCAAAACCATCACCTTGCTGGGGTTGGGGCTGGACGCCGAAGACGGCGGCATCCCGGCGGACAAATTAAGCTGGACGATCAGCGGCCCGACCGCCGCCAGCGGGACCGGCACGCAACTCGCCCTGACCCGCCTGGCCCCCGGCAGCTACACGGCCACCCTGACGGCCACCGACAAAGATAACCAGACCGGCGCCGCAACTCGCCACTTTGAAGTGCTGCCGTTGGTCGTCGCCGATCGCACCGAGCCGACGCTGGATGGCGCTTGCGCCGATGCCGGTTACACCAGCGCCGCGTCCGTGGTCATTGCCATGCCCAGTGGGCAGGCGCCACGCGGCTGGTTGCTCCATGCCGGCGGTAAGCTCTACGCCTGTTTTGTCGATCTCCAACTGGCGGCGGCCAATGCCCCGACCATGACGCTGACGCTGCGCTTTGATGTCGATAACAGTGGCGGTAACGCCGTGCAGGCCGGGGATCTCGGCTTTGGCGTTGACCAGGAAGGCGTTCCCTATCAACTGACGGCGGCCAATGGTACGCTGCAAGTGACGCTGGCGCCCCAATTAGGTTATAGCGCCGTGGTTGGCCGCAATGCCAATGGTTGGAGCGCCGAACTGGCGCTGGATGAAGCGCTGCTGGGCGGTTGGAATCATGGTGTGCGTATTCTCTTCAGCCACACCGGCGTCGATGCGCTGCTGGCTGCCGGTGCCACCGCCGCCAACGGTCTCTGGCCGGAGACGGGCAACCGCACGCAACCGGCGACCTGGGCCGCGGCCTATCTCGGTACACCGGCTGCGCCGGCCAACCAGGCCCCCACCGCCAATGCCGGCGCCGATCTCTATGAAAATGTCGCCGTCACCAAGACGATTGGTCTGGATGGCAGCGGCAGCGTTGACCCCGACGGCAACACCCTCATCTACCGTTGGACGCAAGTTGCCGGCCCCACCGTCACGTTGACGGGCGCCAACAGCGCCACCCCCAACTTCCAGGTGACACCGGTAGCGACGGCGACCACGCTACGCTTCCAACTGGTGGTGAATGACGGCGCGGCCAACAGCCCGGCGGACGAAGTGGTGGTGAATCTGCTGCCCACCGCGCGCCCACATACGCCCAAGACCTTCACGCCGACCGATCTGAAGGTCTCGACCAATGTCTACCTGCCCTTGATTCAACGGTAATCGTTTTGCCGCAACAAGCCACAGGTTAACCCGTCCCGTAGGGATGCCTGAGTTTAGGAACAAACAGCGTAACGACTAAGCTTCCGCCCGCTCCTAGCCGGTCCGTGACCGGCTAGGAGCAGATTGGGAATTACCAAGCATCAGCATTTTTGCCTAAATTCATGCGTCCCTACGGGACAAAGAAAGGGGCGCCTACCCCAATTTGTAATATTATTGCAATATGTAAGCTCACCGCAAGCAGGTGGCAAGCCAAAGTATGTTACAATGGCAACGATTGATGCTTTTCGAAAACTCAGGGTGCCGCAATCACAAACCAGGTTTCTTCCAGAAACCTGGTTTGTTGCGCAGCCGTTGCGGCCTAAGGAAACCAAGCCATTGTCAGATCACATGTTGCAAATCTACCTGTTTGGGCCGTTGCGTTTACGCTATCAAGAGCAGCCGCTAAAATTTGCCGCCCTGCCCAAGACTTTGCCGCTCCTGGTCGATCTGCTGCTCAACCGCACCAAGCCCATTCCCCGCACAACCCTGGCCTTTACCCACTGGCCCGATTGCAGCGAAGCCGCAGCGCGCAGTAATTTACGCCGGCACCTGTATGAATTACGGCGCGTCCTGCCCACGGCGGACGACGACCGCCCCTGGTTGCTGGTCGATAACAATACGGTGCAGTGGAATAGCCAGGCCGACTATTGGTGTGATGTGGTGGCCTTTGAGGAAGCGGGCGCCGATCTGCCCGGTCTGGCGCAGGCGGTGCAACTCTACACCGGCGATCTGCTCCCCGAATTGTACGAAGATTGGCTCTTTGGCGTGCGCGAACGGCTGCGTAATCGCTTTTTTGCCCTGCTCGGCCAGTTGCTGACCAGCGCCCAAAGCACTGGTGACTACCCTACCGCCATTGGCTATGCGCAACAAATCTTACAGCAGGATCCCCTGCGCGAGGACATTGTGCGCGAGTTGATGACCTTGCGTCATGCCAGCGGCGATCGCGCCGGCGCACTGCAAGAGTACCAACGCTTTGTGCACCGGCTGCGGACCGAACTGGACATTGCCCCTATGGTAGAGACCAGCGCGCTTTACGACACGCTGGCGCGCCAGGCCGCTAACCCAACCCCGGTCACAGCGTCCGCGCCAGCAACAGCGGCAGTCGCCGTAACGCCATCATCACCGTCAGCGCCCGCCGTTGGCGAAACGCAGCCGTTGCATAACCTCGCGGCGCCGTTGACCAGTTTTGTCGGACGCGAGGCGGAAGTCGCGGGCATTCGCGCCCTCCTGACTCGACGCGAGAACCAACTCAGGCTCTTAACCCTGACCGGGCCAGGCGGCAGCGGCAAGACACGGTTGGCCGTTGAGGTGGGCTTGCGGCTGGTCAACCTGCCCCCGCCCCCGTTTGCGCAGGGCATTTACCTGGTGCATTTAGCCGCCGTGACCGATCCGACCCTGGTCCTGCCCACCATTGCCACCACCCTCGGTGTCAAGGAACAGGGGCATACCCCACTGAGCGAAGCGCTCAAAGGCTGGCTGCGGGAACGCGAACTGCTCCTGATCCTGGACAACTTTGAGCAGGTGACAGCCGCGGCGGCGGCGCTGACCGAACTCCTGCTGGCCGCCCCGCGCTTGACGCTGCTGGTCACCAGCCGCAAATTGCTCTCGATCTATGGCGAACACGAATTTCCGGTGCCGCCCCTGGCGCTGCCCGACCCCGAGGCGTGGCGTCAACCGGAACAATTGGCGCAGTCGGCGGCGGTTAACCTTTTTATCACCCGCAGCCGCGCCAGCAATCCAACCTTTACCTTGACGCGCGAGAATGCCGCTGCCGTAGCGGAAGTTTGCACCCGGTTGGATGGGCTGCCGTTGGCGCTCGAACTGGCGGCGGCGCGCAGCAAGCTCTTTACGCCGCCGGCGCTCCTGGCGAAATTGACCCGTGGGCTGGATCTGCTGGTGGGCGCCCAACATGGCCTGGCCGAGCGCCAACGCACCTTGCGCCAGACCATTGATTGGAGCTACCGCCTGCTCGATCCGCCGGCGCAGCAACTCTTTGCCCGGCTGGCCGTCTTTAGGGGCGAATTTACGCTGGCGGCGGCGGAAGCGATTATACCGGCAAACGACCAGGAGCGCGCAACGGTGCTGGCAGAGCTGCTCAACCTGCTCAACCAGAGCATGGTGCAACAGGTCGAGCCGGCCAACCCGGATGAGGCCACGTTGCGCTTTCGGCTGTTGCTCACGCTGCGTGACTATGCGGTGGAACAGTTGCAGGCCCGCGGGGAAGCCGAGCAGATCCGCCAACGTCACGCCTGCTATTATCTGGCGCAAATGGAGCAAGCTGCGTCAGTACAGGAGTTAGCCAACGAAGGGCACTGGCTGGATCAGATCGCCGCCGAACTGGACAATTTGCGTGCCGCCTTTGCCTGGGCCTGTCAGCAGGAAGAACAAGCAGAGATGGCCGTGCGGATGGCGATCGCGGCGGTCAGCTTCTGGCTCAAACGGGGCTATCTGGCCGAAGGACGACGTTGGTTGGCGCAGGCGCTGGCGAAAAGTCAACCCATTGCCGCCGCTTTACAAGCCAAAGCGCACAGCGCCAACGGGACGCTTGCTTGGTATCAAGAAGAGTATGGCGCGGCGCAGGAACATCTCCAGCGCAGCCTTGCGCTCTGGCAGACATTGGGCGCGGCAGCGGATCAAGGGGAGATGGCGCGCATCTATCTCTCCTTGGGCGGCATTGCCCGCCAACATAGCAATTATGCTGCGGCAATCGAATATCACACGGCGGCGCTGGCGATCCAACGGCAGTTGGATAACCAGCAGGGGATGGCCGACGCGTTACACAACCTGGGGGTGGCGGAAACCTACCTGGGCCATTACCAGGCGGCGCAACAACGCTTTGCCGAATGTTACGCCATTGATTGTGCGTTGGGCGACCAATGGGGCATGTTCCTCGATTTGAACTCTTGGGGCGTCCTGGAATATATGCAGGGTGCTTATACATCCGCCCGGCGCCGGCTGACGGAAGGCGTGGCGATTGCCCGGCGGCTGGGGGCCAAAACGCGACTGGCTTTGTTGCTGACCCATCTGGGCAAAGTGGCGCTGGCCGAAGCGCACTGGGGCGAGGCGCAGCGTTATTTTCATGAAGCGTTGACGATTGCCGACGAAGTCGCCATCAAGAGCCAACGTTTTGGCGCCCACCTCGGGCTGGCGCTCCTTCGTCTGCACCAGGAAGATGATGCCGGCGCGTGCAACCATTTGAGCCACTGTTTGACGATCTGGCAGGCTGATCGCAAACCCAAAGAACTGCTCTCCTTGCTCGATACGCTAGCGCTCTGCTGGGTGCGGCAGCCGGCGCCCCAACCGGCGCAAACGGTGAAGGCGGTGCAGTTGATCGGCTTTGCCCAGGCGCTCCGTGCGCAACAAGCATTACCACCGCGGGAAGTCATCTACCAGCCCCTTTATGAAAAGACGCTGACTTATGCCCACCAGCGCCTCACGCCTGAACAATTTACCCTTGCCCATGCCGAAGGTTGCCGGCAGACGATGGATAGGATTGTGGCGTTGGTTGGGTAGTTGGTTTCGACAAGCTCAACCACCCAACTACCCAACCAACTCTTTAGCCCGCGCGTAGCCGGGTGCGTGACCGGCGTCTGGGGCGCCGGTCACGCACCGGCTACGCGCGAAATAGTGTCAAACCGACTAACTTCAAATTTCGGACGCGTTTCGGACGCGTACCTGCTATCGTGGAGTGAGACCGCAATCGATTGCAGGAAGGAACGTGTCTGATGTCAACAACCGCCCGCATTGCGCCAATGACGCCACAGGAACAGCGCAGTCAACATCTCTTTATTGTTCGCTTATGGCAGGAAGCCGATGCCGTCACCGCCACGGTGCAATGGCGTGGCCTGGTCAAACATGTGCTGAGCGAGCAAAATCATTATTTTACCCATCTGCCCGATCTGCTCGCTTTTATCAACGCCATTACCCATCCGGCGGTGGTCAGTGCGCCGGTGACATCACTCGGCGCGCAATTGCAACCAGAGCAGCGGCAACAACATGCCGATGAAGACGACCACGGCAGCCCCCCAGACGCGCAAGGTTTCGCGGAGGAAGCCAACCCCCGGTAGAATGCCCAGGCCATAAAGGATATAGGCGCTCAAGCCGAAAATAGCCGCCCAGAGCATATTTTGCATCAACATGGAGCGGGGTAAAATATGAATCTGGAGGATGAGCAGAAAACTGAGGGTGACGAGAATCGTCAGGAACGCGACAATCAGCGTCCGCGGATTCACGCTCGGTTCGTCCATTTGATCCGTGGCGAGGGGTGTGTTGGCGGGGTTCGCCGCGACCGACGCCGTCACCGGCGCCGTTACGGCGACCGCGACGGGAGGGGTGTTCTGCACCGTCGTCGTGACCAGGGTAGTCGGCACGCCATTGGCGGCGACCGGCGCGACGGTTGGTTCTTGAATCCGCACGGCAAACGGCGGCGTGGTTTTCGCCTTGCCAACACTGACCGCGATCAACAGACGCCCTGGGGCCGTGATGATGACCTCTTGGTTGGCGTTGCCATTGCGTGTGGTCGTCGGCGCGACAGGAATGGTGATATTGCGCGCCTCATCCACCAACTCAAATTCGACCGGCAGACCGTCGGGAACCGGATGGCCGTTGTGATCCAAAATATTACTCACGGCCAGGCGCAAGGTATCGCCCACCCCGATGACCGGATCAGCGCCATCGGCCATGACAGGCAAGGGGGTGGCATTCTCGCCCACCGCCAATGTCAGGGTCGGCAAGCGTTGGGGATCAGCCTCTAAGCGCGCCGCCAGGTTATCAAAGCGCGTCCCCGGCACGCTGACAGGCGGGGCGCCCGGTGGTGTGGAGCTGCGAAAGAGGGCGCGAATCGCGCTTTCCAAAAAGGGTTGTGTTTTGCTATAAACGCCAAAATAAGCGGTCAATTTGCTGATTTCGGTGGCGTCGAGAAAGTAGGGGACATTGAGCGCCAGGACAATCACCTGCTTGTCACCTAACTGTTCACTCTGTTGGCGGAGAAAGCGTTTCACCACATCGCTGCCGCTATGATTTTCGGGATCAACATCCAACATGGCAAAGATAATCCAGTTTGATTCATTGATCAAGCGTTGTAAGCGCTCATTCGGGGTAAGGGTTTCCTCCGGCGCCGCTGCGCCGTCGTCAGCCAAGGCATCGTTCACCGGGGTAGCGGCCATAGTGGTCAACGTGTCGGTGGCTGTGATTGCGACGTGATTGGGGTCAGCCGTCCCCGCCGCATCCAACAGCGCCGCCAATTCCACAAAGCTACGGCCATAAATGCGTTCGGGGTCGATCTGACCAGTTGCGCCCGGTTCCGAACCATATAAACGGGTAATGATCGCCTTCAACTCTTCGGGACTAAGGGTGGTTTCGGCAATACAACCCACACATTCACTAAAGAGCCGGCTGTCACTAAAGATTAAGAGTTGGTCTTTGGCTTGGGGCGGATTGGCAATGACCTCGGAAAGATTTTCGACATCAGGATAGAGCAGGGTAACGGCGGCGCGCGTCACCTGGCTAATGATGTCGGCGGCGGCGGTGCGGTGTTCGCTCTCTTCGGCAAAGAGCGCCAGATCGCTTGTCCGCCGCAAGACCAGCGCCGGCGGCACCAAAACTTGCGGCGCCAACGCCGGCAAGGCGATTTCCTCACCGGATTGTTGCGCCACCGGCGGCTGGTACAATCCTAATTTCAGCCGCAGGATGCGTTGCACAGCCTGGTCAACCTGGGCGCGGAATTCGGGGTCGCTTTCATAGCGATCACGAAAAAACTGGAGTACTTCTTTTAAATGCGCTTTCTCCGTATCCCAGGAGTTATTTGCATCTTGATGCGCCAGGTAGAGCAGATCATGGCCGGCTACAAAGGCGTCGAGCGCCACCCGTTTGTAAGAAAATTCGCCGATCGTCGCTTCATAATAGCGCCGAACAGCCGGCAATCCCAGATTATTCGTCATCATCAGCCCGCCGGCGTCGTACCACTCTCCCAGCCCTTGGTTGGTAATAAAGCGTTTGAGATCGGGATTTAAGCTAACGGGCGTTGTCCGCCCAGGGGTAAGCCCCTGGAGGGCGCTAAAGCGCATGTGGCTGGTCATTAACCCATCAGCGGCTGCCAAGTCGCCGTCGGCCGTCAGGATCGGCGACACTTGGCGGGTAACGGTCCGAAAGGGGGGCAACGCCAACTCAGTCAGTTCGTCCAGGCTTTTTTGTACAGTCGCCACCTCCATATCGGGAAAGCGATCAATGTCGCCTTGTCCGGGGAAATGGCGCGCAATCGTCGCCACGCGGTTGCCGCTGCCCGTATGGACGCCGGCAATGTAGGCGCGGCCCAGTTGGCTTACCCAATAAGGATCGCCGCCAAAGGAGCAGATCCCCAAGGCGCCAACCGGATCAGTGCGCGGCTCGTCGACCACATCCAGATTGGGGCCTAACAACAAGTTGATCCCCACCGCCTGCAACTCTTGCCCCACAATGGCGCCAACCGACTGCACCAAGGTTGGGTCCCAGGTCGCGCCCAGCGCCATCTGTGAAGGGAGCGTTGTAAAGCCGCGCCGCAGCGCACTCTTTGGATACCCATCACCCAGTTGTTCGACCCCAATTAACAAGGGCACGGCCGGCGCCGCGCTAGGCGACAGCGCAACGCTGCCGCTAAAGGGCAGGGACGATGTCAAGGGCAGGCTCAAGGCTTGTTGCGGCTGCACCAGATTACCATAGGTTAGCGCTTGCAATTGGTTGGTCAGCCGCGCCACCAGGGCGGGCGTGTCCTCCCCTTTGGTATTGGTAAAATTATGTTTGACCGGGCTTAAGATCACACCGCCGATGCGCTCTTTATAGATCAATTCGACAATATCACTATTGCGGCTAATCTGGTTGCCGTCAAAGGTGATGACAAAGAGTTGCCCCACCCGATCGGCCGGCGACATAGCGGCAAAGACCGCGGCAAGATGTTCATTCATTGCCTGCTGGGCAAGTTGTGCGGCATCGGCAGTGGCGCTTGGCGTTGTCGGCGTCGCCGTCGGTGCGAGCAAAGGTGATGCCCCCTGCGCCCAAAGCGCTGGCGGCGCCAGCAGGTTGACCAACAGCAAACTCAATAGTAAGCAATGGCGTACACGGTCGTGGCGGAAGCAATGGATAAAAACGTCTCTGGTCAAGGTGATTCCAACTTTTCAACCCAAGCTAGTAGTGCGACCATTTTAATTTTAGAAAAAGGTAGTCAGACCACTAGATCTATCGTGAACAAATGATTACATCGATTTGAAGTATAACATAAAGCTGAATTAAAGCTGGAATCTGGACAGATTCGGGGGTTGTTTCTACATCAATTGTAAGGTTGGCGGGGAACTGTCAGCTTTCTGCAAAGCCCGTGCATTGCACTGTCCAGGTGAAAATGTTATTATCTGAGGGTTTGTAACTACTAAGCTCCTAGCCAGTCACGGACTGGCTAGGAGCTTAGTAGTTACAAGTGAGCTTAGTAGTTACAAGTGTTTGTGTATAGTGCAACCCAGCCACCAATCGGCAATCTCGCCCAACCGCGCAAATAAACCGCCTATGGTAAGCTCATTTGGAAAAATGGCACAGAATCGGTATACTGGTAGCCAAGCTGTGTATTCTTTTTTCCAATGTCGCTACTTGCGTGCGCGAGCCAGGCACGCTTAGGGAAGTGGCAGCGGGATGAATTGAGATCGTGTGTTTTAGTTTCGTTTTGGATATCGTATGTACGATCAACAGGCCCATGTCGGTCATAGCCCCATTACCGGCTATCCGGAAGAACATAGTCGTGAACAAAGCAGTACCATGACTGGCGCCGCTGGCGTCGCCGGCGCAATTCCCAAAGTTGTCGCCACGCCCAAAGCAACCGTCGGTTCATCCATTATTCGTGAAATTGTTCAAGTCTTATTTCCCGCCCTGATCCTGGCGTTGAGCATCCATCTCTTTTTAGCCCAAGCCACCATTGTCTTTGGCCGTAGCATGGAGCCAAGCCTCTTTGAACGGCAGCGGCTCATCATCGACAAGATCACCTACTATTTTCGCGCCCCCCATCGCAATGACATCGTTGTCATCAAACGGACGGAAATAGAAGAGTTGTTGGTCAAACGCATTATTGGGTTGCCGGGTGAAAAGGTGGAGATTCGCGACGGCTATGTCTATATCGATGATCGGCGCCTGCCGGAACCTTTCCCGCACGAACAATATCCGCAGAACATTCCAGCCTACACATTGGGCCCGGTCGAATATTATGTCTTGGGGGATAATCGCGGCAACAGCAATGATAGTCGCGCCTTTGGCCCTATTTTGCGAGAAGACATTCTAGGCCGGGTCTGGTTCCGTTATTGGCCGCTTAGTCAATTTCATTCATTTTAGCAAATTATGCCCTCCCGTCGGTGGAATACAGTCACAAAGGCAAGTGTGATCGCCGCGCTCGTGTTATTGGCGCTCTGGGCGGTGATCATGCTGCGGGTGATGATTCCTGCCACCATTATTGCCTTCCTGCTTGCGTTTGTCCTCGGTTATCCGGTCAACTGGATTCAACGGCAGACCGGTTGGGCGCGCACCCCCGCCATCATTCTGCTCTACGTCATCATGATTCTGCTGCTCATCCTCATGCCGCTCCTGGTCTTTCCGCGCGCCGGTGGTCTGGCGGCCTCGTTACAGCAGACCCTGATGGAATTAATTGACGATCTGCAAAGCGCCGTCATTCCCATCGGCGGCCAGGGGATTCCGGTTAATACCCTCTTCCAGCCGATCAGCGAAGCGTTGCAAAATCTCCTCAGCGTTGCCAGCATCAACCCATGGTCGATCTTTCGGGGGTTGACCAACGGCCTGCTCTTTGGCCTTTACATTCTGGTGCTGAACTTTTGGCTGCTCAAAGACCTGCAAAAGTTGCAACGGCTGATGTTGGAACAGATCCCCACCGACTACCAGGAGGATGCCCGCCGTCTGGCGCAGGAGATCACCCAGATTTGGGAAGGCTTTCTCCGTGGACAGATTGCGCTGGGCTTTGCCATCGGGCTGGTGACTTGGGTGGTGCTGGTCATTCTGGGGATGCCGAATGCCGGCGGGTTGGCGTTGCTGGCCGGCGTGATGGAACTGCTGCCGACTATCGGGCCGGCGATCAGCGGCACCATCGGGACAATGGTGGCGCTCTTTCAAGGCTCGACCTGGCTGCCGGTCAACCATCTCACCTTTGCCATTATTGTCGGCGTGGTCTACGCCATTATCGGGCAGGCGGAAAATATCTACTTTATTCCCCGGCTCGTCGGCGGGCGAGTCAAGTTGCATCCGGCGGTCGCCTTTATCAGCATCATCGCCGGCACGGTTGTTTTTGGGGCGCTCGGCATTTTGCTCGCTACGCCGATGGTAGCCACCTTACGCACCCTGCTGGTCTATATCTACCGCAAATTGCTCGACCAGGAGCCTTTTGAACCACGCCAGGTGGCCTCGCCCCTTCGCATTCGCGGGCTGGTTGGCGGGCGCAAGATCGAAGCCATCCTCTTTGATCTGGATGGCACGCTCACCCAGCTTGACTGGCGCGCCGTGACCTGGGTGGAACAGCACTCCACCTGGCTGGAGCGCTTTATCCCCGCCGAACGGCGCCGCCACTATACCCGTCGTTTGATGATTGCCGTCGAAGGCATGATCAATTTTCTCATTAGCCAACTGGGGCGCGCCCAAGAGAAACGCACGCTGGAAAATAGTCTGCCCTTCTTCAACCTTGTGCGCGGGTATCCGCCGCCGGAAAAGCTTGCCCCCCAGGAAGGCGTGGCCCTCACCCTGCATCGCCTGGCCTACACCTACCGCCTGGCCTTGATCTCGGCGCGTGATCGGCGCTCGGTGCAAAGCTTCTTAGAAATGGCCGACCTCAACAACGGGCTTTTTGACGCTGTGATCGTTCGCGAAGATGTGCGCAACTTGCTCCCTCACAGCGAAGGGCTGATCGCCGTCAGCACCTTGTTGCAAGTGCCGCCGGAGCAGATCCTCATTGTTAGCGACACCGACACCAATCTCCGGGCCGGCCGGGCCATGGGGATGGCCGTGGCCGGTGTGCTGACCGGTCTGGGTGAAACTATCGACCTGGACGAAACCGACCTTACGGTCAACACGCTGCCGGAACTCGAAGAGTGGCTGTAGGGGCGTGCCCTGGCGGGCGCCCTTG
>QWII01000145.1 GCA_021405325.1 Caldilinea sp. CFX5
TAGACATTGGTCAGGGATGGCAAAGGCGTCCACCAGCGGCACGGCCACTCGACTCACCTCATAACAGAGTGCATCGACCTGGCGGCGGATCGCTTTGGTTTTGTTACCCTCGAAGTAGCCGGTCTCCAGATACCAGCCTTTGTGCTGCTCCAGATGCCAAAGCGCAAACAGGTCACAAAGCGGCTTGAGGATCGCGGCCAAGACCGGATCTTCAACCCGCGCCACACCGGCTACGAATTGTTCCAAGATGACCCGTTCGATATACGCCTGCGCCAGGTTGACCAGATGATCCTGGCATTCGATCATAGCATCGTGAGCTGTCATGCCCCGTTCCAGCCGGGCGCGCAGGCGGCGCGCCAGGGATGTGACCAAGCGCTGTTCACGGTAACGGAAAGCCGTCAGTTGAAAATCGCTATCGCGCAGATGGGCGGGGTCGCTGTTGCGGGTCACCAATGGATTGTAGACCGCCGCCGTTTGTGACGCCTGGTTGGTAATATAGCGCACGAGGCTCAACAACTTGGTGTCGCTAAATTGCTGCTTGAAATCGGCCAGGCAGTTCTTGGCCACCAATTGCATGAGAACCGTGTTATCCCCCTCAAAGGTCGTGAAGATGTCGGTGTCGGCCTTGAGTGCAGCAAAGCGGTTGGCAGCCATATAACCCTGCCCGCCACAGGCTTCGCGGCCCATTTGCAGCGTGCGGGTGGTGTTCCAGGTGCTAAAGGCTTTGAGACCGGCGGCCAGCGTTTCGATCTCCCGCATTTCCGCTTCGGTGCGATTGACAAAGCGTTTCATTAGATGTTTCACCGCAAAATCAAGGGCATAGGCGTTCGCCAAGAGCGGCATCAACCGGCGCTGATGGGTCTGATAATCCAGCAGCAAGGTTTCCGGTTGGTCGGCGCCGGGGCCGAATTGCCGTCGTTGGGCGGCATAGCGGATGGCGATGGTTAAGCCTGACTTGGCAGCACTGAGAGCAGAGGCCGCAATGCCAATCCGCCCGGCGACCAGCGTGCCGATCATGGTGAAGAAGCGTTTGGCCTCAGCGGCAATGGGACTTTGGTAGTCGCCCTCCGGCGTCACATCGGCAAAGCGGTTGAGTAAGGCAGTGCGTGGAATAGGTACTTGATCAAACCAGAGCCGCCCATTGTCTACACCGTTCAGCCCCATCTTTTCGCCGTTGTCCTCAATGCGGATGCCGGGCAGCGGTTGACCATTAGCGTCACGGATGGGGACGAGGAAGGCATGGACGCCGTAGCAATGGTCATTGATGATCAACTGGGCAAAGACCGTCGCCAGTTGACCATGCCGAGCGGCGTTGCCGATGTATTCTTTGCGCGCACTTTCGCCGGGTGTGTGGATGATGAACTCCTCGGTGGTGGGGTCATAGTGGGCGGTAGTTTCAATATCGCGCACGTTGGAACCGTGGCCCAATTCAGTCATAGCAAAGCAGCCGGGCAGAGTCAAGCTTCCCACCGCCGGTAGATATTGAGCGTGATGTGTCGCCGTTCCAAGGGCATGAATGCTGCCGCCAAAGAGGCCAAATTGTACGCCAAATTTGATCACCAGGCTAAGATCATGATAGCTCAAGGTCTCCATCACGGCCAGATATTGGGCCATGTCATCCTGACCGCCATAGGCTTTGGGGTAGGCCAGCGCACCCAGCCCCGCTTCGGCTAAAATTTTACACCAGCCCAAGACATGGTCGCGATAGGCATTCCGATCCGCCAGGGTGACATAGGCAAAACGGGGGTCGCTCAACAAGGTGCGCACCCGGTGGCGGATGGCGGCTTGTTCGCCGTCGAGCAGTTGCGTCAGGGCGGCTGGGTCAAAACCGGCGGGGTGGGCCGGGGTAGCGGCCAGCGCCGCTTCGAGCTGTTGTAAAAGTTCCTGATCCGTTGTTGGTTCAAACGTGTCATGCGTGACAGTCATCGTTCATCTCCTACTTTATTTTCCTAGACCTGTCGTTGTTGATTTTCATTATCAACAACCCTGTTGTGGGATGGTTCTCAGCCAATCGCCATTCGGTTGCCATGACCGTACACCAGGTTAGGGTTTTTGCGGAGAGAGCAGATATACTACTTTGGCAATCATCCTTGAAGTCAATTCTCTAGCAGGAAATGGTTATGGCATATACACTGGGCGACCCCTTTCGCTCCTTACGGTTTATTCTACGGTTCCACGGCGTTTTCATTGCTCTTGTTGTCGGCTTATTCCTCCTCATCGCACCGCGCACCTGGCTACTCCAATGGGGCATCTATGAAAGTGGGCCGCTCTGGCCGTGGCGTTTTGCCGGCGCTAGTCAGTTGGGCTTGGGGATCCTCTTTTTTTTGCTGGCCGGGCAGGATTATCTCAGTCGTTTCGCTTTGATCACAACGGTGATTACCAATAGTCTGCTGGCATTGGTGTTGCTCACAGCCTATCTGCGGCAAGAATTAACCGGGCTGTCGAGCGTAGGGCAGCTTTTGCTCGTCTTGATCTTTCTCTTCTACTTATTGGGGGCCGTCATCCCGCTACGTTATATACGGGGCGGATAAAGCAAACTTCCTGAACATCGTTATGCAAAGATTGTGCAAAGGTAAAGCATGTTTTTGACGAAACCGGCTAATTGAGGAATCGCTTACCGATAGCCATACCGCTGCCACGGTACAATAGGTTGGGAGACTACTTCTTCCTCCTCCTTTGAGAGGGGAACGACGTCGGAAGACATCGTTCCCCGATCTTTTTCTACGATACTAAGCTCCTAGCCGGTTCCGTAGTGACTTTTCGGCCTGAAATTCCTCCCCATCGGTATGCAAAGTTGCAAAAAGCTGATAAACCAGTAGGATTGGGAAAGCAAAAATTGAGGCGCAAGGGTAGGAATTGTTTATGAGTTTTTTGCGAAACTTATTTAGCCGAAGCAAGCTCGATGGCGATGCGCTGGCGCGTTCCAGCGAAAAAGCCGATTACGCACAAATTGCATTATTGGCAGCGTTTCAGCCCGCCCGCCCGTTGCATGATGCCAAAACCCAACAACTATGGAATCGGGTCTTGCCCCGTTCCTATATGGAAACGATTGCCCTCTTGCAAAAGGAAGGCTGGTTGGCCGAACGGGGTAGCCAGTGGGAGGCAACCGCAACCGCGCAACCCTTTCTCCAACGCTATGCCGAGCGATTAGCGGCAGAGAAAGCGGCGGTGTTACCGAAAGTGCACAAAGCGCTGGCCGAAAAAGATACCGGTGAAGCGCTCACCATCCGGCGCGCGTATGAGGCGCAGCAACCGCTGGGCAAAGCCGACTGGACCGGCCCCGAACCGCAACTCAGCCACAGCGCCTTAACCCGGCGTATTCTCTTTTTGAAGCACTGGTTGTTGGATGGTCTCAGCGCGCCAACCGTGGAGTGGCTCAAACTCTATGCGGCTGAACAACACCTCTGGGGCGCCTACTGGGAATTGCCCCTGGCCGACATTCCTGCGGCTGTTCAAGCAGAATTAGCAAAACCAGGGTTGACAACCGCCGAAGCTGTCTACTGGCGCGCCTACCAGTTGGCGCTCTATGTGGACAACCAGGAGACCTGGCAGCGTTGCAAAGGGGGCGATCATGTGCGCCGCTTAGAGATTGTGGGGCCGGATGATGAAGATACCTGCCCCGCCTGCCGCGAAGTGTTGGGCAAACAATTTTTGGTCGCCCGCGCCCCGGAACTCCCCCACAAAGAGTGTCACACAAGCCGCGGTTGTCGCTGTCGCTACGAACCGGTGCTTGAGTCATATGAGGATCTATAGTCGTATAGTCCACCGTCGCGTGGTCGCGTAGTCTGAAATCAGGTCGTCGGGTCAGTTTAATCACTATCAACACACGACGATGGACTACGCGACTTCAGACTACGCGACGATGGACGTAATTAGCAAACCAGAGAGGACATCATCATGAAACAATATAACAGCGCCCCGGCCATGCAGATCGACCCGAAGAAGAATTACAAGGCGACCATCGAAACGCCACGGGGCAACATTGTGATCGAACTTTATCCCCAACATGCGCCCAAAACGGTCAACAACTTTGTCTTTCTCGCCAAGGAGGGCTATTACGATGGCGTCCTCTTTCACCGGGTGATCAGCGACTTTATGATCCAAGGCGGCGACCCCACCGGCACCGGACGCGGCGGCCCCGGTTACAAATTTGAGGATGAAACCAAGGGCAACCCGCTCAAACATGAGACCGGTGTGCTATCGATGGCGAACGCCGGCCCCAACACCAATGGCAGCCAATTCTTCATCACCCACTCGCCCCAGCCCCATCTGAACGGCAAGCACACGGTCTTTGGCAAAGTGGTCGAAGGGCAAAAGGTCGTCGACGCCATCCGCCAGGGTGACGCCATGACCAAGGTGACGATTGCAGAGAGTTAATTGATTGTTATCTGCTGCGTGCTACGTGATTCGTGACCTTCGACAAGCTCAGGTCACGAATCACGTAGCACACAGCATGGTTCGTTCAACCAGAGTGACAAAGAGAAATGTTATGGAACTAAAACGCGTAGTGGTAACCGGGCTGGGGGCGTTGACGCCGCTGGGCAACAACGTAGCGACCACATGGGCAAATTTGTTGGCCGGCGTCAGCGGTGCGGCGCCGATTACGCGCTTTGATACCACGCCCTTCAAAACGCAATTCGCCTGTGAAGTGAAAAATTTCGACCCGGCCGCTTACATGGATAAGAAAGAGGCGCGCCGTGCGGATCGCTTTGCCCAATATGCGCTGGTAACCGTAGGCGAAGCGCTCAAAGATGCGGGCATTGAACCGGAAAAGTTCGACACCACGCGCATTGGCGTCATCTGGGCGTCAGCGTTGGGGGGGCTGGAAACTATTGAAGAACAGCTCCTGAAATACGGCCAGGAGCCGGGCAATCCCCGCTTTAGTCCGCTCTACGTCCCCAAGATGTTGGTCGATGCCAGTTCGGGCGTCATTTCGCTGCACTATGGGCTGCGCGGGGTGAACTATAACACGACTTCGGCCTGTGCCTCGACCAATCATGCGCTGATTGATTCACTCTACCAGATTCGTCTGGGCAAAGCCGACATCATTGTCACCGGCGGCTCCGAGGCGGCGATCACCCCTTCGTCGGTGGGTGGCTTTAGTTCGGCGCAGGCGCTCTCCACTCGCAACGATGATCCGCAACGAGCCTCGCGCCCCTTTGATGCCACGCGCGATGGTTTTGTCCTGGGCGAAGGCAGTTGCGCGTTGATTCTGGAAGAGTATGAACATGCCGTCCGCCGGGGTGCAAAAATCTATGCCGAAATGGTGGGCGGCGCCAGTTCCGCCGATGCCTACCACGCCACGGCTGCCCACCCGGAAGGTGACGGCGCCTATCTGAGTATGCGCAACGCCCTCGATGACGCTCATCTGACAGCGGCTGATATTGACTACATCAACCCCCACGCCACCTCAACGCCGGTCGGTGACTTGAGCGAACTAAAGGCGATGCAGCGTCTTTTGGGTGATCATCTGGACAAAGTGCAGATCAGCGCTACCAAGTCGATGACCGGTCACCTCTTGGGTGCAGCCGGCGCCGTCGAAGGGTTGATTGCCGTTATGACCATCTGTCAAGGCCAGATCCCGCCGACCATCAACACGGAGCAGCTTGATTCCGCTGTCCCACCGACGCTGAATTTGACCCTGGGCGAAAAACAGACGCGCCCGGTCAATATCGCCATGAGCAACTCCTTCGGCTTCGGCGGCCACAACTCGACGGTGATCTTCCAAAAACTGGATCGTTGATCCATTCATCAACCACAAAGGCGCGAAGTTCACGAAGATTTGCAAGCCTTTCTTCGTGAACTTCGCGCCTTTGTGGTTAAATGCTCTTCCTTGGTTTTACAGTTTGTAGATCCGCTTGAAGTTTTCGCCCAGGATGAGCGCCGCTTCTTCAGCCGTGAAGCCGACGTTACGGATGCCGTTGACGCCATGCACCGCCACGCCCGCCGGGCCGTTGGAGCCAAAGACGATGCGGTCGGCGCCCACTTTGCCTTCGCGGACAATGTTCTTGATGGTGATCGGTTCGGCGGCGGCGATCAAGGTGGTGCCCAGATAGATGTTGGGGTTGGCAATCGCCGCCTCTACCGCCAGACCGACCCATTCGCGATAGCCCATGTGATCCATCAAAATCGGCACATCCGGGTGGCGCTGGGCCACGTTGGCAATATAGGCCGGCGAACAGCCGCTCAACTCCGAGCCGGAGTGAATGGTGGCGGTGATGCCCAACTCTTTTGCCAGCGCCATGACCGGATCGACACAAGGCGAATCAATGCGATAGCGATGACCGGCGGCCATCAACTTCACCGTGCGCGCCCCGTTGTCCACACACCGTTTGAGATCGTCAAGCGCCAACGGCCCCATGGTCGGGTTGATCAAGGCGCCGGGCAGAATGCGCGGCTCCCCTTTACAGACTGATAACATGTGGGCGTTCGCCTCGCGCGGGTCCGCCATCACCCCGCCGACAAAGAGGATCGTTGCATCGATCCCCGCCTCATCCATCGTCGCCAACACGCCCGCTTTGCCGTAAGGCTTGTCATTGAACTCCAGCGGCATATACGCTTCAAAGTCACCAACAAAGTGCGCCATCAGTTCCTCCTTGAGTATTCAATTGTCGATACGCCAACCATTAATAATTAACCGTTGACAATTAATTATTACTAACCGCTTTGGCTTGCGCCAGCGCCGTGTCATACACCTGGAAATGTTCGCCCTCTTCCTCGTCGGGATCGACGTACTTCATCCACATGGCTTGCTCCGGTTTGCCGCCGGCCAGGACGCGCCGACTGACGCGCAGGTCGCTCACCGGGTCGTGCCAGCGAACCTCACCTTCTTGCAGCAAAATGTATTCGCCGGCATAGTGATCGACTAACTTGCGCTGGTGATCAACATAGTGGAGCGCCTGTTCTGCGGTGGTGCGTCGCCAACTGATGTTGATCTCCGTTGGGTCGGTCTGCACCGAATAGAAGTGACCCACAGGGGCTGTGACTTCGGATTGGAAGTCGATCTCGCCCAGGTTGACCGTGCCGAAACCGGCTTCGGCGGCCACCTTGAGCGAATTGCGGTCGCGCAGGAAGGGCTGGGTGAGCCAGTCGCTCTGCGGGTCGTGACCCATGAGGTGGGCCGCGCAGGCATCGGTGGCGATGGTGTGGTTGCCGGCGATCAGCGTGTTGCAGATACGGCCCGGCCCGTCGCCGCGGCCTTTGCCCCACTCCATCCCCGCTTGCCCCACCAGCCCGTCGATGACACAGAGCGTCGGGTTGAAGATGCGCCCCAGGTCAGCCAACATATAGGGCATCCGCACCAGGTGGTGGAAATAGGTGCGGGTGTGACCGTTGGGTTCGCCGGGCATCAAACCGAAGAGATTCTTGAGTGAAAGGGTGACGCCCATAAAGGCATGGTTCTTGAGCTTGGCGACGGAGATAAATTCATCAACCTCCACCGCGCCCGCCGGCAGCACATATTGGCGGAACATCTGCCCACCGCCAGGGACGCTCACCGTTTTGTGGGGCGGCTCAATGCCGTTGATATATTCGACGCCAAATTCCTTGAAAATCTCGGCAAAGGTGCAGGTTTGCGCCAGCGTGGCGCCATTGTACATGGTGTAGAAGCTCACATCGGGCGCCACCAATTCGGCGTCGGTGCGTTCGCGCAGCAGGCGCAGAAAGGCGCGTGCCACTTTGTGGCTGACCAGTTGTTGCAGGTTGCCTTCAAAGTAGACCCGATTTTTGATCTCTTTGTCGTGGTTGAACTTAATGCCGATGCGTTTGGCTTTGCGCAGGCGATTCCAACTCTCGGTCAGCGGATCGGTGGCGCGTTTGAGCGCTGCGTAGATGGCCGCTTCCGTGGCGCGGTAATCACACTGGACGGCGCGAACTTTGTATTTCATCGCTTCGTTTGTCATCTATAGTTCTCTTTCTCTGGTCGAGGGATAGGCATGATGAACAGTACAGGGCTTTGATTTATTTAGGAGTTACGCAGTTGGACAAGACCTGTCAGGTTTGCGAAACCTGACAGGTCTCTGGTAGCGCCCGTCAACTGCGCAACTCCTATTATTATAACAAATTGCGCAATCCTACGCTACCTACACAAATCGATCACCAGCAGGTCACTGTATCGGTTTGGCGCCGGCCCAATCGTATGCTATGATTGCAATTGCGCAAGGTTTACATGCGCTCTATGAACCTTGCCAAACCGCCTCTGTCACTGTTACATGCTTATTGACCGGTTGACAAACGTTATCGTTGGTATTCATGGTTGATTATCCTACCCTCGCCCTTGGGCTGCGGGATCGTGTGTTAACGTATTTGCATACTCCGGCAGCCAGACCCAGCCTGCGCGCCCTCAATGGCTTGCTCTCGGCCTATGTACAGCAGGTGCCGTGGGAATCGGTCTTTCGGATTGCCAAGCGCCAGCGCACGCCGCAGTTGACTGAACGGCCACGCTGGCCGGAAGAATTTTGGGCCGATGCCATCCAGCAGGGCGGCGGCGGCACTTGCTTTGAGAGCAATTATGCTTTTTTGGCGCTCCTGCGTGCACTGGGCTATGAGGGTTATTTGACGATCAACAATATGGGTAGCACGGTGGGATGCCATACGGCGATTGTGTTGCTACTTGATGGACAAAAGCGATTGGTCGATGTCGGCATACCGATCCACACCTCGCTGCGCATCCGCGCCGATCAGACCACCCGCACCCCCGCCTACTTTCACACCTACACCGTTCGCCCCCGGCAGCCAGGACACTACGAAATTGAACGCAGCCACCACCCCAAACGCAATATCTATACGCTGCTCGACCAACCAGTTTCCGATCAAGCCTATCGCGCGGCGTTGACCCAAGATTATAGTGACCGGGGTCTTTTCCTGGATCGGGTGATTATCAACAAAGTGATCGATGGCAAGATCTGGCGTTTCTCCAGCAGTGACCGACCCTTACAGCTAGAAGCCTTTGACCCAAACGGGAAAACCGAAATTTTGTTGCCGGAACCCTTGCTGGCCCGGCGGCTGGCCGGCTATTTTGGCATGGAGCGCGCCGTGATTGAAGCGGCGCTGGACGGTATTCGTAGCCAAACGCCGGTGTAAAAGCGCTTTTGCCCTATCTTTCTTCCAGCCGCCACCCCTTCTATCCCAAAGCAGGATAAAATGAAAACGCCAGGGTGACTCACACCCTGGCGCGTTTATCGCATTGGTTACAGCCCATAGATTAGAACGCAAGCAAATATCAAGGATAACTGGATAATGCGCTGTTCAAATGATTTGTCTATTATCTTTGCTTTTCCCATAGAGCTTACGCAACACGCAGAAGTTCGACTTTTGGCAAAAGTCGAACTTCTCTGGTAGCCCGTCCGTCTTGCGTAAGAAACACAGTTGCTTACGCAACCATCGCTTGCAGATCGGCCAGATGCCGTTGGTCATGATCCAGGAAAATTTGCAGATAACCCAACACCGTCAAGCGGCCAAAGGAAGGATGGTAGCCAGTATGAGCGAGCGCAGCGTCGGGCAGTGCGTTGACAAAGTCGATCACCGCCTGTCGCGCATTAGCCCATTGCTCCAACGCGAAGTGCAAATCACGCGTCATAAATTCGGCGTCGGTGTCCAGGTAGATGCCAAAAGTAGGATTGCTCCCGCTGGCGATTCCTTGCACCCGGTCCAAGAGACACTCCCGTTCGGTAATCGCCAAGTGCCAGGCGATCTGGCGAAACGACCACTGCTTGGGGGCCGGTCGCCACTCTTGTTTGTCGGCCACGGTTGTCAGTAGCGCGGTGATTTCCTGTTGGCTCTTCAGCAACTCATTGACGATTTGGGTGCGTATTTCGCCACTCATCGATGCTTACTCCCTTTACCCTAATTCAATCTGCGCCTTGACCGAAGTTGGCGGCATGTGGACAGCGAAGTCAAAGGCGGCGACGCTTTCGCTAAAGCCAAAGGTGTCGGTGATCAGCGGCTTGACATCGATCTTGCCGCTGCCCATGAGGGCGATGGCGCGGGGATAGACATGGGCGTAGCGGAAAACATGTTCGACCCGCGCCTCTTTGATCTGCGCCGCCGAAATGCTATAGGCGACCGGCGCTAACGGAATGCCGACATAGACCACCGCGCCGCCGGGACAAAGCGGTTCAAAGACGCCGGCCGCCGCCCGTTCATTGCCGCTACATTCAAAGACAATGTCGGCGCCCCAACCATCCGTCAGCCGATTCACCACATCGACCGCCTTTTCCTGCGCGACATTCACCGGCGTGATCGGCCCCAGGGTCGCCGCCAGATCCAGCTTGGGTTGCTGCACATCGGTCATGATTACCTGGCTGCAACCGCCGGCCAGCGCGGCCAATGCCGTCACCATGCCTATCGGGCCGGCGCCCATCACCACCGCCACATCACCCGGTTTGATGTGCGCCTTGGCGGCCGCGTGCATCCCCACTGCCAGCGGCTCGACCATTGCGCCTTCGGCCAGACTCACATTGTCCGGCAACTTGAAGGTGAAGGCGGCCAGATGGACAACTGTGGGGCGCAAGACGCCATGTACCGGTGGCGTCGCCCAGAAGCGCACGGCCGGGTCGAGATTGTAGATGCCCAAGCGGGTCGCTTTGCTGTTGGGGTCGGGAATGCCCGGTTCCATGCAGACGCGATCGCCGCTCTTCAGGTTTTTCACCGCGGCGCCGGTTTCGATCACGATGCCCGCCGCTTCATGGCCCAGGACCATTGGCGCCCGCACCACAAAGGGGCCAATGGCGCCGTGGGTGTAGTAGTGGACATCGCTGCCACAGATGCCGACGGTGCGAATGGCGATGCGGACATCGTGCGGGCCAAGCGGCTCGTCCAACTCGATCTGACGGAGCGCTAATTCATTTTTTCGTTCGAGAACAAGTGCTTCCATAGCTTCCTCTTCATGGATCATCAAGCAATTTTCAGCCTTTTCCTCTATTGTACATTACTTCGTTTGCCCCTTCAACATTGTTGCGGTTGATTCTTCGTGGTACAATTCAGGCGCAACCGCCACTTTCGTCTGCTGTTGTTGGTTCACGAGTAGAAAGGCAAGGTATGAGCCTCACCACTTCATTGCGGGAACAGAACTCACAACCCCAATCCGCTAAACCGGATTGGTCACTGGGCTGGCGTTATGAACGCGTGCGCCGGGCAGACGGCAGAGAAGCGGAAGCGTGCGCGCGGCTGAACTGGAAGCGATCCTAGCCGGCTTACAGGAAAAACGGTAAGCTACCCCCGCCGCACAATAATCACCGCCAACAGCAACGAAAGAATGGTTGCGATCCAAAGAGGTGCATAGGCTTCGGCAAAGCGCATCCAGAGCAAATGAATGGCAATGTAGAGGACGACGCTGATAAAACAGCGAGCAAAGGGGTTTGCTTGGATGAGTAAAAACCCTTTGCCTTGCATGGCTACCTACTTCCTTTGACTACTTCCTGAAAAGTGTTCCACATGAAAAAATTTCAAGTACAACCCTGGACCTATGGCCGGGGCCTTTTTGCCCTGGCGCCCATTAACGCGGGCGAGGTGATCGAACCACTGGTTGGTTACGAAACCGACTACGCGCCCCTATCCGCTGACTGCAAACGATTGGTGATCTACCTTGGGGACGGCCGCTGTTTTGTCATCACCAATGAGGTCGTCTTTGCCAATCATGCCTGTGACCCCAACTGCCGCCTGGATGACGCCGGCCTGGTCGCGCTACGGAATATTGTTCCTAGCGAACAACTGACCTTCAACTACAATGTCTTCCCCGCCGAACGCCAACAGGCGCCCGAAGATTGGTGGTGGGACCCGCTCTGGAGTTTCGACTGCGCCTGTGGCAGCCCCTACTGTCAGCGGCGTATTGACGGCTACCGTTGGGCGTCGTAGGTATCACGCCAAAGATTAAAAGCCCATGAGAGTTGTCAGAACGCTATTGACATTCTATTAAACATTCCCTATAATCAAAACACCGTTACGCTTGATAGCGGCAGCTTTGCAAAGCGCAAACTTTACCGGTTACAGCATTCCCTGTCGCTAACCGCTCGCTGCCGGCGCCTTTTGCCGGTTGAACCGAGTAAACCCGAAAGTAGACGAGTTGCGGAAGAGGCCGACAATGACACCTTACTCAGTAAGGTCGTTGTCGGCCTTTTTTCATTGGCCTGCTGCATTTGCGAAGAGGAGGAGCCTTATGCAGACACAGACCTTGACCTTTATCCGTTCCAAACAAATTGATTCGTTTCAAAAGCTCGTGTTTCTACTCTTTCTACATAAAAACCCTGAAGCCAAAGGCACCAGCCAATACTTTGCCGAGAAGATGTACTTGGGCAACGTCACGTTGATCGAAAAGATGATTACAGAGTTCAAAGAAAGAGGCATTATGGCCTCCAATGAGCAGCACCATTTTCTGCAAGACACCCCTGAGATCAGATCATCGCTCCAACACCTGCATCAATTGTTTGAACAGCCAACCACCCGGCAATCACTGTTGGATCAGGTGCGTTACAGTGTCGACTATCATAGCAACTAATCGACCTGCCCTCATCGTAGGGGCATGATCGTTCATGCCCCTACGATGAGGGCGGCCAGTCACTTATAGAGATAGAGCATCAACAATGGATCTGCAGCATCTACAACAGCACATTCGCACCTTGGCCAGCCTGGAAGAGACCGGCACGCCGGTCATCAGTTGCTATCTCAATTGCGCGGAAGGGGCTGAGCAAAATTGGCAATTCCTTACGGAAAAAGAGCGCGTTTTGCGGCGCACGCTGCCGCCAAAGGCACGCCAACACTTTGCCGAAGCGTTCCAACCGATTGCAAGCTTTTTGGACAGCCAGGTGACGCCGGAAATCAAAGGCGTCGCCATCTTTGCCCGCAGCGGCGACAAGCCTTTTTTCCTGCCGCTACAATTTCATCTGCCCCTGCCCAACTGGCTATCAGTCAGCACCATGCCCAATATCTACCATCTTGTTGAACTGAAGGACACTTATCATCGCTATGTCATCCTCATCTCGACCGAAAGCAGCGCCCGCATCGTCGAAGTGAATTTGGGGGCTGTCACCCAGTCGCTCTGGCACGAGCGACCGGAGTTGCGCAAACGGGTCGGCGGCAAGTGGAGCAAAGAACATTATCAGGATCATCGCCGGCAAGAGACCACCCAATTCATTCAAGAGAAGATCACCTTGCTCGAACAACTAATGGCTGCCGGCGGTCACACCCATTTGATCCTGGCCGGCAATGCCCGGATCACAGCCCAAGTGCGCAAAGCGTTACCACCCCACTTAAAAGAAAACCTGATCGATATCGTTGTCACCAAAGCCGACGCCGATATGGATAGTGTCGTCGCCGCCACCCTCAGCCAGTTTATTGCCTGGGAAGAGGAAGATTCCGTCGCCTTGGCCGATAAACTCTTTCAGGAAATTCTCAGCGGCGGCTTAGCCGTCGTCGGCCCCACCGCCTGCCTCCAAGCCTTAGCACAAGGCAAAGCGGACGCGCTGATCATCGCCAGAGAGATGCCCAACGTGATCCTGCGCGAGCGCCTGGTCAAACTGGCAACCCGGCAGGATTGTCACGTTGAAGTGGTCAATGACAGCCCACTACTCATGGAATTTGACGGCGCCGGTTGTCTATTACGGTATGTATAAAGCAGCTTCGTCCAGTTCGATGGGGATGCCATCCATAATGCCTTTCATTAGCCAGATGGCAAAGGGCAGGTTAAAGACGCAGTAGAGAATGACCAGACCCCAAACATGATCAAACAACTAAACATCCTATGTTTTGCCTACTGCAGCCGTCCATTGGTGATGCTGGCAGGCCGGGCAGAGGGGGAGCAACTGGTTTTCAAATTTTTGGGTAAAACCGCAGCGGAGACAAGCCAGCACCTGCTCATCTTTGACCAAAGTCCCCTGGGCAAACGCCTGCATTTGTCCAATGTCCCAGGGCGGAACCAGCGCCAGACCAACCCGTTTTTGGTCGTTGGTATAACGAAAGATGCTAATTTGCCCATTCTGCTCAAAGTACCCTTCACGCACACTACCCAGATTCTCAACCCCTTGGCTGCGCAAGAACTCAAAAAGTTCTTCCTGACTCAGACCAAAACGACGCAGATTGGGAATGTGGAGCCGCCCCTGTTGGATCAGGGACGCCGGCGCCCCTTCGACAATCCGTTCGACTATCTCATTGCGCGCCATCAGCCAATTGACGCCCCGGTTTAAGGCAACCACGGTTGTGATCACCGCAAAACAGTGCAAAAGCGGCACATCGGCGTAAAACATCGGGTCGCCCACGGCTGAACCCAGGGCGATGACCAGCGCAAATTCAATGAGCGAAAGCTGGCTCAGGGCGCGACGACTGAGCAGCCGAATCAGCAACAGCGTGTAGAGATACATCAAAATTGTGCGCACAACCACTTCCAGGGTGAACAACCAAGGCAGATCGCCAATAAACATCCGCTGTAGATCAAAGGGTTGGATCGAGCCGCCGTCAGCCATTGCGCATCTCCTTTAGCTAGGTTTGTCGAACAGTCACTGAGCAAGCCGGCTCATGCAACTTCTCCTGAGCCGATGATGGGCGCTGGCTTACCTGTGGGCGGCGCGGCGCGTGGCGCTTCCTCCATTGTCTGCAAGCGGCGCGCCACCAACACCAACAGCGCACCCAGGTAGAAGAAACCCGCCGGAATCCACATGAGGACGCCGGCAATCTGCTGGTCGTCCAGCAGCGTCAGCCCCCACTGGGCGACGCCAAAGCGGTAGATTGGATACAACGGTGTGGCGGCAAAGGTGAGCAGCGCGCCCAACAGGCCGCTGTGGAGCGCCGTCGTAAAGATGACGAGCAAGATCAAACCTTCATTGGCGCCGGCCTTTGTGCGCGCCTGTCGCCCATCGACCAGCAGCCAGCAGAAGAGCAAGGCTGTGCCAAAGAAGGCGCCATGTTCCAGCATGTGAATCGTGCGATTGACCACCGCCGCCTGATAGAAGACGGGAATGTGCCAGAGCCAGAGGGTCAGCCCAAAGAGCGCCCAGACGACCATTGGGTGGCATAACCACCGCCACAAGCGATGCCAAAAACTTTGTTGCCACCAACGCATCAACGGCCGGCGCCAGGGATGGGGCATGGCCCAGAGCAGGAGAAAGGGGGGCGCCCCCAACACGAGTAAGAGCGGCGCCACATAGAGCAACAATAGATGTTGCGCCATGTGGGCCGAGAAGAGCGCCGCACTAAGGGCATCCAGCGGCGAGATGAGCGCAACCACCAGCGTCAACAACCCGAAGCCGAAACAGCCGATCTGCCACCAGCGCACGCCACGCCCAACGCCGGCCCGCTGCCAGAGGATGGTCACCGCACGACCGTAGAAGTAAGCAGTCAACGTCAACCCCAGCAAGAGCCAAGGATCCCAGTTCCACGCCTGCCAGAGATCATGGGGAGCCGGCGGTGCGCCGGTGTGCGCTTGCACACTCTGCCGGTCTACGTAACCGTACCCGCAACAGAGCAACAGCAACAGCAGTGTACGGCGCAGTAGAGTGTGATCCGTAGTAAAGACTTTAGTCTTTCTCTCGGCGTGTACAAAGACTAAAGTCTCTCCTACGGCCCATGTGGCACACAGTCGTTGACAAAAGAGTAAACAGCGGCGTAGCGCCTTCAGATCGATCATTTGCTCTCCCTATAGCCAACCACACGATTGCAACACAAAGAGCGGAATGCCGGTTAATAGAATAGCGCCGGTAAAAAAGATCGTGAGCAATACACCGCCGCAGACCAGCGTCGGCAATTTGGGTGTCGGCGCCGGGTGATTGGCGTTGAATTGGCGCCGCAACCGCCGAAAGTTTGTCAATCCTGTGAGTAAGGTGATCAATGAGGACAATAATGTCAGGATCAAGAGCAGAACAGCACAAAGCGATAAACCGCCGGCATCCATCTGGAATAGTTCGACACGACAGGCGCCCTGGAGCAACAAGTAGCTACTGCCGACATAGAGCGCATAGGCCAACGGTCCTGTGAACAAGCCAAACCAAAGCAACCGCTGGCTAACTTTGCTTTCGGATGCCATGACAATCTCCGGCATCACATTAATCTGCGCAAGCATACGACAATCCTTCTTCGCATCAGAACATCGGGCGTTCCTTCCTTAGAACAGGCATAGCGCTGTCCGTGAATCATGGAAACTGATGACATCTGCCAAAGTTCTTTATTTGATGCCGATGCACCTCCTGGCTCTATGTAAAACGGGTCAGGTGTTGCTGCCAGCCAGCCGTCACTCGCTCTTCCAGCGTGGTTTGGCCCAAGCGCAACCCAAAGATCTGCCCCAGTCTAACCAGCGTTGTTTGCGCCTCCGCAACGCGCCAGCCGGCGGCTGCCGCAGCCAGAATATACTCCGCCATTGTGATCAGCAGATCAATTGCGGTCGGCGTGTCCAAGTCGTTGCGCAGTGCCTCATTAAATTCGTAATACAACGACGTGACATCCAACCCTTGACCCTGCCCGCCGCCGACCTGTGCCGCCGCTCGCAACTGTTCGGCCAGGGTGGCGGCACGCTGTAAGCGCTTTTCATTAAAATTCCAGGCGGTGCGGTAGTGATGTTGAGCCAGATAGAGACGGAGGCTGTCGGGCGAGAAACGTTGTAGCAGATCACGCACCATCACCAGATTGCCCAGCGATTTACTCATCTTCTCGCCCTGGTGGCGCACCATAGCGACATGGAGCCAGCAGCGTACAAAGGGGCGCTTGCCCGTGATCGGCTCGGCCTGGGCCACTTCGCATTCGTGATGGGGAAAGAGCAGATCACTGCCGCCACTGTGCAGATCGATGGTTTCGCCCAGAAAATAAGTTGCCATCGACGAGCATTCAATGTGCCATCCTGGTCGCCCCGCGCCCCAAGGGCTATCCCAGGCCGGTTCGCCGCCTGTGCGCGCTTGCCAGAGGACAAAATCGAGTGGGTTACGTTTGTGCGGGTCATCCGGCCGGTTGCCCCGTTCGTTAGCGATCGGCAACTGTTCCGCCGGCGGGAGACCGCTCAGTTTGCCAAAGTCGGGCCACTTTGCCACGGCATAGTAGACATTGCCGCCGCTGACATAGGCCACACCGGCGTCAAGCAATTTCTCCACGCCGGCAATGATCTGTGGGATGACATCGGTGGCGCGGGGAAAGAAATCGGGCGGACGCACATTGAGGGCGATCAGGTCTTCGATGAAGTGGATTGTCCAGCGGTTGCCCAGACGGCGCCAATTCTCGCCCACTTCGTCGGCTTTGCGCAGAATGTCATCATCAATGTCGGTGACATTCTGCACATAGCGCACCTTATACCCCAGGTATTCGAGATAGCGAATCAGGGTATCGTTGACGACATAGGTGAAGGCATGACCAAGATGGGTGGTGTCATAGGGGGTGATGCCACAGACATAGATCGTGATCGGTTGCACCGTCGGGCGAAACGGCTCCACCTTGCGAGTGCGTGTGTTGTATAGCTGCATAGCAACGGCCCTTCCTGCCGGAGTTGCACCTGGTCAGTAGTCATATAGTCATGTAGTCGAGAGAGTGATGGAGAAGACGTAGTGATGAGATAACGACCGGGTGGCGTACCGTCATGGTGGCGGCGGTGATTGGTTGGATAGTTGGTTGGTAAGGGACATAGAGAAACTAACCAACTATCTACTCCTTAAAAACTTGCCTGGAACCAGTTCGTGCCAAAAAGAATGGAGCAGCCAAAGATCAGGGCAACCACGAGCAAGATGAGACCACAACCAATGCCGCTGCAACCGCCGCGACCAAAGCCAATATTGTCGTTTAGCCAGTCAAATAGCCAACCCAGCGCTACCAGTCGTAAGATGCCGCCAAGACAGCCAGGACGCTCTTCCATGCCTACTCTCCTACTTCTTAACGGGAGTCATGCCCGCATTGTCGACTGTAAAGCCAAACGCCAGCAACGCTTTACCCCAAGCATCCTCAACCACTGCATTGGCGCTTCTTTTATAATCAGGGATCAAGGAGGTAGAGCAAAGATGAGAAGATACAGAATTCAGATACAAGGTAAGGTACGTTTTTAGGGGTCTTTTCGCCCCTTGTTTTGTCTTTTGTCGCCGCTGTCTGTTGAACCTCGGCGTACAGCTTGTATCGCACGTTGTACCTTCTTTCTCTACCTCCATTCATAGCAAAAGCGGGGTTCAAGGCTTACTTTGCTGATAATTTGGAAACCCCGTGTTCAGACTTTTTGCTTCTAGAGCGATTCACCCAGGGACATACCCCTTGTGCAGGCCGAAAAGTTACCACCCCGCCTGAAATAAGGTAGATCATGAAGGTGCGAAAGTGAAGTACAAAGGAAAGAAAGGAGCGAAGCATGACTGAGGTACGCAATAATGAGGCAACGGACATTCCGACAAAGCTTGTCCTGCGGGCATGGCCCAAGATGTTTTTTTTGTGGCCCACCGCCGTGGCGGCGCTGATTGCCGGCCTTGGCACAGCGCTGTTCGCCGATGCGCCCAACCGCAGTGAATTTTGGGGGACGCTCTTTTTGGTCGTCTTTACCCTCAATCTCATCGTCGTTACCTTTGAATTTCCGCGCAGCACTTCGTTGACCCTGGTGCTGGCTGTGGTGGCGTTGGCCTGGATTTTTGTGGAAGTTAACCGCCGCTATAACATCATCGCCCCTTTGCGCGACTTTGTCGAGGAGTTGGCCTTAGTGGCGACGCCCGATTTCTACTTTGCCCTCTTTGTGATCTACCTCTTGCTGCTGATCGGCATGTTTATCAGTACGCGCTTTAGTTATTGGGAAATCAGCAACAATGAACTGGTTCATCACCGCGGGCTGATGCAAGATGTCGAACGCTTCTCGACGGATGGTTTGCAATATACCAAGCAGATCACCGATTTCTTTGAATATGTGATTGGCCGCTCCGGTCGTCTGGTCGTGCGCTCACCAGCGATTGAGCAGCCGATTATCCTCGATAATGTGATCGGCATCAACCATGTTGCGCACACCCTGGATCGTTTGTTGGAAGCCCGGCGCGTGGTGGTAAGCGGTATGGCTGCCCAGCCCGTGACGACGCCCATTGAAACCCAAGCATGATTGAAAAGTAAGTATGGCCCCACTGCATAAAGAGACATTACAACACTTTACCACCTGGCATCTGGTCAAGACGACCCTTTTGGAATGGAATGCCGACAACGCTGCCCATCTATCGGCCGCGTTGGCCTATTACACCTTTTTCTCGCTGGCGCCCATCCTGATTATTGCAACAGCAATGGCAGGCGCTATCTTTGGCGAGGACGCGGCGCGGGGGGAATTAGTCAATCAGATTGCCTTGTACATTGGCTACGACGCCGCCGTTTTGATCCAGACCATCTTGAGCAATACCCATGCGACAACCCCCAATGTGGCAGCCACCATTGGCGGGTTGCTTTTTTTATTGTATGGGGCCACCGGCGTTTTCAGTGAATTGAAAAATTCGCTCAATCTCATTTGGGATGCCGTGCCATACGAGGGGGGCGCCTGGCGCGCCATCCTCATTAACCGGTTGTTTGCCTTGGCAATGGTGATCGGGTGCGGCTTTTTGCTTCTCTTGTCATTGGTGATCACGACTCTGCTGACGACGACCACCAATTGGATCAATCATTGGTGGCCGGGGCTGGGTGTCGTAACCCAACTGGCCACTTTTTTCATCTCCTTTTTGCTGACCGTGCTGGTCTTTGGTCTGATCTACCAATTTTTACCGGATGTGAAAATTGCCTGGCGGGATGTCTGGAATGGCGCGGTGGCTACCGCTTTGCTCTTTTCGATCGGCCGTTACTTGATCAGCCTCTACCTAAGTTACAGCACGATTGACTCGACTTATGGCGCCGCCGGTTCACTAGCGATTCTACTCTTGTGGATCTACTACTCGGCACAGGTCTTTTTTCTGGGCGCTGAATTTACCCAAGTCTATGCCCGCACCAAAGGGACACGCTGGCGCGAGCATGAGCTATTGGCAGAAGAGCCACCCGCCGTCGATGACACAACCTTTGTCCCCGAACCGACCAAGCGCAGCCGGGTGGCAACCTCGGTCAGAGAACTGGCGACAGCGGTCGGCATTTTAACTTTTGTTTCGGTGATTAACTTGTTGCGTGGGCCATTGCGGAAGTGAAGAGTTGGTGGATGGGGGATGGTAAAGCTATCCCCCATCCACCATTAACCTTTATAAAAACTCGGGACGCCTGGCAGACAGGAAGGGGTGTCGGCGCCAGGTGTCCCAGGAAGTTGGGGGCTATTAAGTGGGGGCTAGACGCGTTCGCGGTTCAGGTATTCATCGACTTCCCGCTGGGCGCGATCACGGCTGTAGCCGTAGCGCTCTTGGAGGACGCCAACAAATTCATCGTAATTGCCTTCGATACGGGCAATGTCGTTATCGGTGAGATCGCCCCACCGCTGCTTGATGTTCCCCTTCACCTGGTTCCATCTGCCCTTCAGAATATCACTATTCATGGTTATGCTCCTGTTCGTTCAACAGATTCACATCGGGGAATACACTTCGGTACAGAGCATCGGGTTATGCTGCTACTATAGCACAGCGGCAACGGTGGACGATAGGAAAAGGTATAGGGTAGGGGTACAACTAACATTTGGCCTGTTCATTCAATTCTGCCTGTTTATTCAATTCTGCCTGTTTATTCAATTCTGCCTGTTTATTCAATTCTGCCTGTTTATTCAATTCTGCCTGTTTATTCAATTC
>QWII01000146.1 GCA_021405325.1 Caldilinea sp. CFX5
GAGGGCCACGACGCCAACGGCGACGGCAATGAGACCAATCCCCACCATGCCCCACAGGGTGGAAGTCAGCACGGTGCCCCGGAAATCGACCGACTTGGCGGAGGCATCTAACGGCTGCGCCCGTAAATTGAGCATGTAGTCGCCGGCAACGGCCTTGTCCGCAGGGCGTACCTTGACATTGAGATCAACCTGTTGACCAGGCGCCACTTCATCAATCTGCTTGGGGTCGTACTCAACCGACCAGCCGCTGGGTTGGGTGGCGCTGAGATCAATGCCACGGGCGGGCGCAGTGCCGTTGTTTTGTAGCACCAGCTTGGAGGTGGTGTCGCTGCCGACATAGGCATTGCCGGAAAGACGGCCATCAGGCGCCATCAGAGCCAGACTGGGCTGGCCGGCCACCTCAGCGGCGAGATCAAGGCTGGCCTGCGCTTCGCCGCCATTGGCGTGAACCTTGATCGGATAGCTGCCGGCGGCCAGGTCAACGCAATCGGCAATTCCGCCGATACGCCATCACCCTGGGCCACCACGGTAAATTTGTAGGCGCCGGCTTTGGCATCCTTGGGTGGGTCCAGTTTGCGATCGACGGCGGCATCACCATTGGGTTGGACAAAGGCCGATTCGATCAGCCGGTTGGCGCCGCGCAAGGTGGCCGTCCAGCCGGTGGGGACATCGCGCAGTTGCAGTTGTACGATTTGGGGCGCCACATCAGTATGTATCTTGACCGGCAACGTCACCGATTCGTCGCTGCCGATCACCTGGGTCGGAAAGCTGGTAAAGATCAAGAGCTTCTGGGGATTGGCCGTCTGACTCCCTTCCTGGGCAAAAGCCGCCAGCGGCATTGTTGCCAGCAATATACTAAAGAGCAAGAGGGATGAAAATTGTGTGAGCCGTCGCATAGCATAGATCCTGTTCATCATTTAGTAGCAGCGCAATGGGCTGCCAACGTACTTCGTTTCCCACCCTTCGCCCTTTCGTCTCGTAGAGGCACGATATATCGTGCCTCTACGAGACGAAAGGGCGGAACATCTGTTATTTTGTCACCACCGTGGTGGCGGTCATTGCTTCTGTGGCCGTCGTGGCCGCGGTCGCCGTGGTCATTTCCGTTGTCGTCAACGCCGCCGTCGTGGTTGTGGTCTGGGTTTCCGTCATTGGCGTGCTGGCGGTGGGGGTTGGCTCTACTGGACTGGTGGCGGTGGGGGCAACGGTGTTGGTGGGCGCCGGCGGTGTGGCCGTCGGCTTGCTGCCACCGCCACAGGCGGACAGGACAAAGAGGGCCACTGCGAGCAGGGCAATCATGAGTGTACCGAAGGCAGTTTACCCTGGGACGGCGCGCACTGTCTTTATGGTCGGCTCAAAGGAAGTTTAAGCGCGGATTAATGGCAACCAAAGCGTAAAGGCGGCCCCACAACCAAGGCGGCTGTCAACCGTCAGCTTACCGTTGTGCGCTTGCGCCAGTTGCCGCGCCAGGGCCAGACCAATACCCATGCCCTGGTGGATGCGTCGTTGTTCAGGGCTGCGGTAGAAGAATTGAAAGATGCGACTCTGTTGGGCCGGGTCAATGCCGGGGCCATTGTCCTTGACCTGTACGGTGGCCCACAGCCGCCCCTCCGCTGCGGTCACTGCACAACTAACGGTAATTTGTCCACCGGCCGGCGTATACTTACAGGCATTATGGAGCAGGTTGCCGATAATTTGACCGATACGCCGGGGGTCTACCTGTAGCACCGGCACGGATGTAATACCACTCTCGTCAAGCGTGAGTTGACAATAGGCGATAAAAGGCGCGATCAACGCGCACTGCTCTTGCACCAAGGCTGCCAGATCGGTGGGTGTGCGCTCCAGGTGCAGCCCTTGCACTTCTAATTCGCCCAGCAGCGCCAGATCATCCAGGTGAACACGTAGGCGGTCGATATGATCACTGATGCCACGAGCGAATTCCTGGGCCAGGGTTGGATCGTTACTTTGGTAGATGGTTTGTGCTGCTGCCTTTATGGCGCCAAGCGGCCGGGCCAGTTCATGGACGATGCCGGAGAGCAGCAACTTGCGCGACCGCTCCAATTCATAGAGCCGCGCCTTCATCTGATTAATGGTGGCGGCTAATGCCTTGACCTCGTCAGGCCCCACTTCCGGGACAGGGGTGGGTGGGCGCCCCGGCATAAAGTGCGCCACGGTGTCGGTTAATTGCAATAAGGGCGCGCCAATCGACCGGGCCAGGAGCAGGCCAAGGGTGACAGCGACGGCAACGCCGATTAGCAAAGTAAAAAGGATGATCCACCGTTGCGCATCAATACGGGCCTGAATATCGGTTAAGCGTTGCGCGAGGCGAATGGCGCCTTCCACTTGCCCCTGCTGGTTGACAACCGCTACGGCCACATCGATCACATTTTCCGTGCGCGACATGTTGCGATCTACGCTCCAGACGACGCGTCCTTGCAGGGCTTCCTGCACCAGCGGCCTGATGGCTGTTTGGTCCACCTGCGGTTGACTGGCGGTGTTGTTCGTCGCCAGGCGGGTGGCATTGCGATCCAGCAATTCGATGCTGGCGGGGATCTGGGCTTGAAAGGTGCGGAGGACGATACTAGCCGTGGCCGGGTCGCGCCAGATCTGGGGATTATCACGGGTGAAGGTGGCAATCAGCGCCCCCTGCGCCGCCAACTCTTTGGCCAGGTTATCGAGGAAGTAGCGTCGTTCCAGTTGATAGAGCAACAGGATGCCCAACAGGGGGATAAAGAGCAGAACCGGCAGGGTGTGGCTCAACGCCAGACGATTGCGCAGCGAATGAAACATACCGGCCACCTACTCTTAGGCCAAGGCGGCGCTCATAACAGGTGCGGTTGCGCCAAGCCTGACCGGCGCAACCGCACCTGTCGTTTGCGGATTGACCAGTTTGTAACCGACGCCGCGCACGGTCAACAGGCGACGCGGACGGGCGGGGTCGGCTTCAATCTTTTCCCGCAACCAGCGCACATGGACATAGAGCGTCTGCTGTTCGCCTACCCAACTGGCGCCCCAAACCTGGCTCAACAACTCGTCCAAACTAAGAACCCGCTCGACATTCTGTGCCAGCACGAAGAGCAGATCGAACTCCTTGGGCGATAACTCCAGGGGTTGTTGAGCAATCAGCGCCGTGCGCCGGACAGGATCAATCTGCAAATCACCTACCACAACGGCTGTTCCCTGCTCCTCTCGGCGTTGGCCGCCGGCCGCGCGCCGGAGGACAGCCCGAATATGGGCTTGCAAGACGCTCAGGTCAAAGGGTTTGGTGATGTAGTCGTCGGCGCCCAATTCAAGCGCCACCACTTCATCCAATTCACGACGTCGGGCGGTGAGGTAGATGACCGGCACATTGCCCGTGATGCGCCGAAATTCATGAATGGCTTGCAGGCCATCCATTCCCGGCAGGCCAATATCAAGCAAAATCAAGTCCGGAGCGTTTGTTTTGATGGTGGTTACTGCCTCTTCCGCGGTGCTGGCGGTCACGGTGCGATAGCCGGCCTGATCCAGGGTCACGCTCAAACTCCGCCGCATCAAGGGATCATCATCAACAATCAGAATCTGCCTGGTCATGGCCGTTTTCCCTTCCTAAAGATCGTTATTGTCGAGTAGCAACCCTTAGTGTAGCGGAAAGCTGCCGACGTTACATCGCCCGTTGGTGTAGATGGTAATAGTCGGTCGGCCAGTTTTGCTCCTGTGCGGTCGGCTAGTTGGCTGGTTCTTTCGCTGATCGCGCATCTGTTGCGCCACCCAGCGCCGTCCTTCCCAGTCCGCCGCGCCAAAGGCGATCCGCATCAACCCGCCTTCATTCGGCGTTGATCCAATCCGCCCCAACGTCTCCAAATCCGCCAACAACTGTTCCCCATCCAAAAATGGCAAAGCGTTCATCGTTCCTCTATCTTTTGTCTTCTTGTCTTTCCGTCTTCTGTCTTCTTTCCATTCTGCGTTCATTCCTGTACAATCATAACGCAAATCGTTTATTTGTAAAGGAAGGCGACTCTGAATGCGAATCGAACTAACAACCGCGGAATATCGTCAGCTTGTGGATGTACTCTACTTGGCCGAGTGGTTGTTGACTGCCCATAAGGTGGGCGATGACCCGCGCATAGCGACATACCACCAGCTTGTGCAAAAGCTCTATGCCCACGCGCAGGAGATGGGGTTGAGCCATCTGATTGAATACGCCGCTGAGTTCGACCAATATTTCCCCACGCGCGATTTTGAGTCCGGCACGCCGATCCATGAGTTTATCGATGAATATGACGATGAAACCTTTTGGGATGAGTTGACACGGCGGTTAGCCGAGCGCGATCTGATCGCGCAAATGGGCGGCTGGGAAAAGGTGCAACGCCTCTCCACCGAAGAGCGTATTCGCAAACTCGGCCAGTTAGAGGAACACTATGCCACCGAATTTGCCCGCTATGGTTTGGAAAATTTGCGCCTCGAAGCGCCTGCCAATCGCGCCCAATGGCGTAATAACTATCGTCCGGCTCGTAGTCGCTAGAGGGACAGTGGTCAGTAAGACAGTGGGACAGTAGGACAGTGCGTCAGCGACTGATCGCCTTGTCTTAACTGATTCACTGTCTTACTGATTCACTGACCCACTGTCTTACTGGTCTACTGACTGATTCACTGTCTTAACTGATTCACTGACCCACTGTCTTACTGGTCTACCGATCGACCCACTAGAAGAGGAAACTTGTTTATGCCAACTGACTCTGCCGCCACTGCGCGACCCAAAGTGCGGGCCGTGCAGTGCGATTACCGCGCCACCGAAAAGGAGATTTACAACGCACTGGTGCGCGCCACCGCACCCATGACCGACGCCTGGCAACGCATTCGCAACGCCAAACGCATCGGTCTTAAATTCAACCAGGACAAACAGCCGCACAATCGCGTCTATTTCGAGGGCCAGTTGCAACAACTGGTCAGTGAAAAGGTGGCGCGCGCTTTTCTTCGCCTGCTGCGCGAACGCACCGACGCTGACTTGATCTGCAGCGACGTCAGCGCCTATGTCATGCACGGCGCCAAGCTTGAAGATACGCTGACCTTTGCCAGTGTGCTGCGCGATTACCAGGTGCGCTTTGCCGACGGCACCAAACCGCCCTACAAGAGCGTCGTCGTGCCGGGCGGCGGCTTGATGTTTCAGGAATATGTGCTGCCGGCAGCAGCGGTGGATGTCGATGAGTTTATCTCCGTCGCCAAGCTCAAAAACCATGCCTTTATGGGCGTCACCCTCTGTGTCAAAAATCTCTTCGGGCTGATGCCCGGCGAACCGGAGAGCCATACGCGCACCTACTTTCACCATGTGGTGCGGATGCCCTATCTGCTGGCCGATCTGGCCAAAATTTTTGACCCGGTGCTGAATGTGGTCGATGGCCTGGTTGGTCAAGCCGGCCAGGAGTGGAGCAAAACCACGGCCAATATCGCCCCGGCGCGCATCTGCAACACGCTGATCGTGGGCGACCAGATTATTGCCACTGACGCTTGCGCCGCCACCCTGATGGGCCACGACCCGCAGCGCGATTGGTTGACGCCCCCTTTCCACCGCGACCGCAACCATCTGCTTGTCGCCGCTGAAGGGGGCTTTGGCACGGTTGATCTCAACGCCATCGACTTCCACTCCGAAGTGCAAGGGCCGCTCGGCCACTTCTATGCCAACCATCAAGACCCGGCAGATCTGGTTGTCAAAGTGCGCCGCACCACCGCGGAACAGGGCTTGCTCTATCGCGACCGCCAGCAGCACTTTATCGATCAATATGCCGGACGTTACATCCTCCTCCAAGGCGGCGAAGTGCGTTGGAGCCATACGAGTAGCCACATCCACATCGACCGTCGCCAACTCCCCGGCTTCCGCCCCGACCAGGGTATGTACCTCAAATACGTAGACCCGACCGAGAGCGAGGGTGAGCAGTTTGAGGTCTACGAAGAGGCCCAGCGGCTACCCGCTTAACTTGACAAGGTGACAAGGTGACATGCTCGTCGCTCATCTCTTTGACTTCGATGAGAGCATCGGCAGCTTCACCTTGTCACCTTGTCACCCTGTCTCCTCCACCCTACCTGGCCAATCGACCAGGGCGAAATCTAGTCGATCGGCTTTTCAAATCTCCTCACCCAACTGATCTCGAATCAAACAAGGTGGTGTATCCTAGTGACAGGCGCTGTACCGACCAACGCCATTGTGAATTTGTAATCAAGCCATACGCGCAACCCGCGCATCGAATTGCAGAGGAGTAAATATGTTACCAGGGCCAATGGAGTTGGTGATCATTCTCGTCATTGTTGCCATGCTATTTGGTGTCGGCCGGCTGCCGGAAGTCTTCGGCGCGGTCGGCAAGGGCATTCGGGAATTTCGCCGCGAGACTTCTGCACCGGAACCGACTGATCCACCTGCGCCTTCGGCCGCAAAAGAGGCGGAGCCATCCGCCGAAGCTACAAGCACAACGGCGCCGACTGCCTAACACGATATAACCCTACTACTGCTCCTGTTCGTGCTGGGCATCTTCGCCTTGGCGCCGGGCGTGGTGAAACTGGCTGGCGCGCTGGCGGTCAACGCGATGAAGGATGCCTAGATGCGTAGAAGTTGGCTGCTGGGGGTGGTCACGGTTGTCTTCACCTGGGTGTTGTTGACCCATCTCCACGAATTGACCCAATTGGGGCGCACGGTGGCGGGTGGTCACTGGCCCTGGCTTTGGGCTGCACTGGGGTTACAACTGCTCTATTATGTGGCCTACACCGGCGTCTATCAACGCGCCTTTGCCACTGTCGAGGTGCGCAGCACGCTTTGGGAACTCCTGCCTGTCACCTATGCCTCGCTCTTTGCCAACATGGCCGCGCCGACCGGCGGGGTGGCGGGCGCGGCGCTCTTTGTCGATGAAGTGACCCGGCGCGGGCAGTCACGCACGCGCGCCACCGTGGGTGTGCTGCTCATGTTGGTGATCGATTTTGGCGTCCTGGTGCTGATTGTGTTGGCAAGTTTGGGCGTTCTCTGGGCGCGCCGTGACCTGCGCTTTTACGAAGTGGCGGCGGCGTTGATTCTGCTGCTCTTTGTCCTGGCGCTCGCCGCGGCCTTGCTCTTTGCCCTGTGGCGACCGCTGTGGTTGCAAACAACCCTGGATTGGGTGCAACGGCAGGTCAATCGCGCCGGCGGCTGGCTTCGCCGACCGCATCTGCTGGATGACGGCTGGAGCGCCCGCAATTTGGAAGAGTTTGCACTGGGCGCGCAAGCCATGCGCAACCGCCCGCTCTCCCTCTTCTGGACCGCGCTTGTCGCCTTCATCGCCCATGCCCTGAGCCTCTTGAGCCTCTACACCCTCTTTCGCGCCTTTGACCAACCAGTGGGCGCCGGGGTGTTGCTGGTCGGCTATGCCATGACCATTCTCTTTACCATTGTCTCACCCACCCCGAATGGCGTCGGCATTGTCGAAGGGATCATGCCCGTCATCTATACGTCACTAGGGGTGCCGGTTGCGGCGGCGACGGTCATCAGCTTGACCTTTCGGGGGTTTACCTTTTGGTTGCCGCTGTTGGCTGGGTTTTTCCTGCTGCGCCGGCTCCAACTCTTTACCCCGGCAGAACGTGCACTGGCCGAGCGGGAACAGCCCCACCTGGTGGCGCTGGCCACGGCCGTGATGGGGGTGATCAATCTCCTCTCCGGGGCGACGCCGGGGTTGGCGGAGCGGGTACGCTTGATTGTCGATGTGTCGCCGCTGGAAGTGCGGCATGGCGGCCACATGACCGCTGTGCTGGCCGGCTTTGCCCTGCTCCTGTTGGCCCGTGGGTTGTGGCGGCGCAAGGAGACGGCGTGGTGGCTGACCTTGATGCTATTAATCCTGTCCGCCATCGTGCATCTGCTCAAGGGGCTGGACTACGAAGAGGCGCTGCTGGCGACCGGGCTGGCGGTTACGCTCTGGACGCAACGCTCCCATTTTCATGCCCTCTCCGACCCGCCCTCTTTCTGGCAGGGGCTGCGCGTGTTGGCAATGGCCTTCAGCTTTACCTTAGCCTATGGCGTCACCGGCTTCTATCTGTTAGATCGCCACTTCCGTGTTCGCTATAGTTTTGATGAAGCCATTCGCCAGACGGTGGTCATGTTCACCCAATTTTATGACCCCGGCATTCACCCAATCACTGGTTTCGGGCGCTATTTTGCCAGTTCGGTCTACGTCATCGGCGCGGTTACGCTGGGCTATGCGCTCCTGATGTTGCTGCAGCCGGTCTTTGTACGCCGCCCGGCCACCGTAGGCGACCGCCGGCGCGCCACCTGGCTTGTCGAGAAATATGGCAACTCTTCACTGGCCCGCTTTGCCCTGCTGCCTGACAAACTGTACTATTTCAGCCTAGGCGGTTCGGTGGTTGCCTACACCACCAAAGGACGAGTTGCCCTGGCGCTGGGCGATCCGATCGGACCGCCCGCTGATATGGCCGACGCCATTGTCGCCTTTCAGGAGTTCTGCCGGCGCAATGACTGGTCGCCTGTCTTTTACCAAACGCTGCCTGATTACCGCAATCTCTATCGGGCAGCCGGTTTTGAATTGCTCTGCATTGGTCACGAAGGGATTGTCCATCTGGACACCTTTACCATCAGCGGCGGGGCGAACAAAAATCTACGCGCCATTACCAACCGCTTTACCCGCCTGGGCTATCAAGCCATTGTCCACGAGCCGCCGCTGGCGCCAACGGTGCTGGCCGAATTGCGCGCCGTCAGCGATGAGTGGCTGACGATGATGCATGGCCACGAGCAGCGGTTTTCTCTGGGATGGTTTGACGATGAGTATGTCGGCAACTTGCCAGTGATGGCGATCCATCGGCCTGATGGTGCGATTATCGCCTTTGCCACGATTGTCCCTGAATATCAACACAACGAGATCTCCGTCGATCTCATGCGCCGACGGCGTGAAGTCGAAGCGGGGACGATGGAGTTTCTCTTTGTTGCTTTTTTACAGTGGGCAAAGGAGCGCGGGTACGCCAGCTTCAATCTGGGGTTGAGCGCCCTCTCCGGCGTCGGTGAACAGGCCGGCGACCCGGTGATGGAGCGCGCCGTTTATTACATCTACGAACACATCAACCAGTTCTATAATTTCAAAGGGTTGCACGAGTTTAAAGAAAAATTTCACCCGGAATGGTCGCCCCGTTATCTGGTCTATCCTAGTGTGGCCCGCCTGCCCAGCATCATCACCGCGCTGGCTCGCGCCACGGCGGGCAACGGCGTCATTACCGGCTACCTGCAAGCGCTGCTGAAGGGCGCCGGTCTCTGGCTGCCCAAAGCGCGTAGCTGGTTGTCGCGGTCACAACAACGGATTTAGGAAGCAGCGGATGGTACTACTTCCTCATCGGAAACGGCTGGAACGGCAAGTGCCAAAATCCGCTGCTTCCTAAATCCGTTGTTGTGTTCTCGCCCCTACCGAACCTTCTCTTCGGCGACCAATTTGTGTTGCAGCGCCAGGCGGACAGCCTCGGCGCGGGTGGCAGCTTGCAACTTGGAGAGAATGCTGCTTACATGAAATTTCACCGTGGAGAGGCTGACAACCAGTTGCTCGGCAATTTGGGGGTTGCTCAACCCTTTGACCATCAAGGTCAGGACATCTTGCTCCCGCTCGGTCAGATCATGGCCCAACGTGTTTCCCTGTTCCGGGCGTTGCTCCAGCAGCGCTTGCATGGCCGCCGGCGCCAGGGCTGTACGCCCCAAGGCTACATTGCGAATCGCTTCGGCCAGTTCATCCGCCGTGACATCTTTGAGGAGATAGCCGGTGGCGCCGGCGCGCAAAATGCCCTGCACCAGCTCTTTTTCCTTATAGCTGGTCAGCGCCAAGATCTTCACGGCCGGCAACTGTTGCAAAATTGCGCGCGCCGCCTCCACGCCATTGAGCTTGGGCATCATGAGATCCATCAAGATCACATCGGGCGCCAGCATCGCCGCCAACCGCACCGCCTCTTCTCCATCCTGCGCCTCGCCCACCAGCGCCATATCCGGCTGGATCGACACAAAAGTCGCCAACCCACTGCGCACAATAAATTGATCATCCACAATCATCACCCGAATGGGTTTCGTTGCCATCGTTGTTTGCCTTTCTATCGTCCGTTCCACACCGCCTGAATCTCCGTTCCCTCATCGGGGTGGCTGGTCACTTGTAGGGCGCCGCCGCTGGCTTCGACCCGTTCGGCCATCATCTTGAGGCCGAAGCGTTCCCCGCTGACGGCGGCTGGGTCAAAGCCGTTGCCGTCGTCGAGGATCACCAATGCCAGCCCCCGTTCGTTTTGGCGCAGCACCAGTTGGACATTGTCGGCGTTGGCATGGTTGACCACATTGTTGAGCGCTTCCTGCAGGGTGCGATAGATCACCACCTTGCGCGCCGGCGGGACATCGACCTTGCCTTCCATGCGCCAGGTGACATTGAGCGCTGTGCGCCCCATGGTCGAGTCGGCCAGTTGGCGCATCAATTGTTGCAGATCGGCGTCGGCAATGGCGCTAGGGCGCAGTTCCAGCAGTAGGGTGCGCATTTCCGCCAAGGCGCCACGCACGGCCCGTCGTAACTCTTCCAACTTCTCGCGCCCCTTGACCGGATCAGCCTCCCACACCTTGGGCAAGACATCGGCCAACATACTGGTGGAAAAAAGCGTCTGTGTCACCGAGTCGTGTAGATCGCGGGCAATGCGGTTGCGTTCGGCAACCGTCGCCGTTGTCAAATCGGCAATCAATTTGTTTAACGAGGTCGAAAGCGAGGCCACCTCGGCAGTGCCGGTCAACACGGGGATTGAACCAGCTTCCCCGTGGCGAATGCGTTCGGCGGCTTGGGTCAACGCCACCAACTGGCTGGTAATCCGCCCGGCCAGCCACCAGGTCGCCAGGGCAAAGAGGGCGGCAAAGAGCGCGCCGACGGCAAAGATCTGCCATTGGGTGCGTTGGGCCGGGGCATAGGCCACCGCCACCGGCTGGCGCACCAGCACCGTCCAGCGCACCCCGCCATCTTCATCATGCTCCTGAACGGTGGCATAGCCGGTGACATAGCGCTGCCCGTCCGGCCAGGTATTGAGAACGGCGTCATTACCCGCGCCCAGATGTAAAGCGGCCAGCTTCACGGACTGACCAGGCCACGCCGGCGGGGCAAGCAGGATGGTGCCATCTTGATCCACAATAAACAGCTCGATGGCGGAAGCGGTGGCGACCCGGTGTAAGAGCGTCTGTTCAAATTGGCGCACCCACTGCCAGTTGAGTTGCGCCCCCAGAACGCCGACTAATTCACCCTCATCGCTCACGATCGGCGCAGCAAAGTCGATGACGCGCGGCGGCTCATTGGCGGCAGAGTGGACGGAGAGCAGTTCCGCCAACAGGAGCGCTTCGTGGAGGTTGCCGATAAAGGGGGCAATGGCGCCGGCCTGAAACCAGGGCAGATCGGCCACATTTTGCCCCACCAGCCGATCATCGGTGGCAATCAGGACAGTGCCGCCGGCATTGGCAATGCCAATCCAGGCGTAATCGGTATGAATCTCTTGCACCTTGTGGAGCAAGGCGCTCTGTTCAGCCAGCGAGGGCATAGGGGTGCGCAACGTCTCATTGGTGGCGGCCATCAAGACAATCTCACGGTAGCGTTCGGTGATCTCCCGTTCCAGCCGGCCGGCCATCTCGCCGGCCACCATTGCCAACGTCTCGCGTGCGTCCGCCTCCAACTGCCAGGTGGAGATCTGCCCGACAATAAAGCTCAACAAGGTAACCAGCGCCAACGCCACGCCGCCAAAGGTCAACACCAGGAGCAGGCGCAAGCTTGGTTGTGAACGATTCATAGCACAAACGCTTCCCAGTAGACCAGCCAAACTGCATCACTATTCATTATCGTGAAATTACTGCCGGTTGTCAAAAGGATCATGAAAGTTTACCAGATCGACTTACTGCCGCCATCAGGAGGACGGCCAGGTTTCGGTTGGCGAGCGGATAGCTTACCCCCTGCCCGATCGACCAGGGCAAAATCGCCCCCATCGACTGAAGGCCAATTCAGGCGACCGCCTGATGTGCGTTGGGTCTAACGCTTCTACAATGGAGTCATCGGTTGAACAAAATTCTTTCAGAAGCGAGGAACAGTGCTATGCAAAACAAACGACGTAATTTCATACTGGGTGGGGTGGCCAGCCTGACGCTGGCCGCCGGTCTGGTTTTAGGGGGCGCCCAGCTTGTCTGGCCGCAAGCCCAAGCCGCCGATGTGCAACCAGCGCCGGTCGTAGTAGCGCCGGTGACCGACGAGCAAAAGAGCGTTGCTGCGATTATGCCCGAACAGGAACTGCTGTCGGCGCTCTATGATCAGGCGTCGCCGTCGGTGGTCAATATTCAGGTGACGCTTGACCCAGCGACACAACAACTGGGGCCTTCACAGGAATCGCCTTTCCCCTTTCCCTTCCCCTTTCCCTTTGGGCAGGGTAATGGTCAGCAGCCTCAGGAAGTGCAACCGGCCCGCGCCGAAGGCAGCGGTTTTGTCTATGACAATGGTGGCCATATTGTGACCAACAACCATGTGGTCGCCGAGGCTGACCCGGACAACATTATTGTCAACTTTGCCAACGGGGAATGGGCCAAGGCCAAATTGATCGCCCGTGATCCGGCTGCCGACCTGGCGGTTTTACAGGTGACGCCGCCGTCGAACCTAACCTTGACGCCGCTCAAACTGGCGCCCAAGGATAGTCTGTGCGTGGGCTACTCGGTCGTTGCTATCGGCAGCCCCTTTGGGCTGGATGAGACAATGACGACGGGCGTGGTCAGCGCTCTTGGTCGCAGTATGCCGACCAATGAAAGCGGCGATGGTACGCCCACCTATTCGCTGCCTGATCTGATCCAGACCGACACGGCGATCAACCCTGGCAACTCTGGCGGCCCGTTGCTGGATCTCAAGGGCGAAGTCGTGGGTGTGAACTTTGCCATCAACTCGCCGGTGCGCGCCAATGCTGGCGTCGGCTTTGCCATTCCGGTCGGCGTGGTGGCGAAGATCGTGCCGGCATTGATCAAGGATGGCGCCTATCACTACGCCTATCTCGGCATCGCCGGCCAGACGATCACGGCCCCACTGGCGGAAGCAAAGAAGCTGGCGGACAATACGCTAGGCGTCTATGTCGGGGAAGTCAACGCGAACGGCCCGGCGGGCAAAGCCGGCTTACGCGCCGAGGACATTATCACCGGGATCGACCAGCAACCGGTCTACCGCTTCGAGGATCTCTTGAGCTATCTCTTTAACAACACGGCGCCCGATCAGAAGGTAACGCTCCATGTGCGCCGTAATGGGGAAGAGAGCACGCTTGATGTCACCCTGGGTGAACGCCCCAGCGCCGAGGCACAACAGGCGGCCACGGCAGAAGGCGCCACCATCGGCATTGCCAAGGCCGTGCAAATTGCCAAGCAAGCCGTCACCGATGGCGAGTTGTTGCGCCAGATCGACGGCGTCAATGTCACGCAGGACGTTCAGAACGGCAAGCCGGTCTGGGTCGTCACCCTCAGCGGCGACAGCAAGGAAGCCACCGTCACCATTGACGCCCACAGTGGCGAGGTGTTGGGGTTGGACGTGCAGTAAGGTAGTAGAGAAGCTTTAATCAACCACGAAGACACAAAGTTCACGAAGAAAGCCCAAAAAAACTTCGTGAACTTTGTGTCTTCGTGGTTGATCAGGAGAAGGAGCGATGACCGTGGATCGACTACGCAACCCCTATCACCTGTGGCTGCTCCTCTTTACCCTCGGTATGGGGCTGGATACCCTCGGCATCGTAATTGTTGGCCCCAGTTGGCTGCGCTATGGCCTGATTATTGCAGGCGTAATTGCGCTCTTGCTCAGCATTGGCGTCGCCGGTCGGCTGCAACGGTCTGAATGAGCAAGGTTAGCCGGCGGCCTGATTGTAGCGGAGCGCCGCGCGTGCTTTGGCCTTAACCGCTTCGGTTGCCCGATCACGGGGGGGTGCGTTGGTCGCCAAATTGTCGAGCAACTGCTGTGTGATGGCGGCAATCTCCTGTACAGCCTGCTCAAAAGCGGCTTGATTGGCCTGTGACGGTTTGGTAAAGCCGCTCACTTTGCGCACATATTGTAACGCTGCGCCGTGAACCTCATCCGTCGTGGCTGGCGGTTCAAAATTGAATAGTGGTCTGATATTGCGACACATAAAGATTTCCTCGACTTAACTTTCTATTTCTATCAACTCGGTGAAGGCTGTGGTACGCGCCCGTTCGAGCCACGCCAGCCGCTTCTGAAACTGGTCAATGGCATAGTTGACGAACTCCTCCTGGGCTAACCCAAAGGGCATCGTTTCATAAGCCCCAAAGATCTCGCCTATCACCCCCAACGGCAACAACTCATTCATGGTCGTCTCGGCCACGGCCCAAAGCGCCGGTTCTGCCGCCAATAGTCGCGTCATCAAGTAGAGACCATAGGCAATGTGGCGCGACTCATCCTGTTTGAGCAGCCGCACCCCTTGGCACTGCCCCGGCATCAACCCATTACAAAATGTTGATGACTCATGATTGGTAGGTGCGTCCTGTCATATCACCGCGAATCTTTGGATTAGCGAATCTGTTTGTTTTTTATACTATACCATAAGTCGGCAAGAATCTTTTGTCTACTTGGCGAATCGTCGGTTTGTCCGGTATACTTCAAATAGCCAAGCTGTTAAGTCAAACCAGAACCGTAGAAAGAATCGAACATGCCCTATAAAGTCATCCTTGTCGGCACGGGCGGTCAGGGCCGCGCCTGGTGCCAACGCTTTTTGCCGCCGAACATCCAAGATGGCCTGCTGGAAGTGGTCGCCGCCGTCGATGTCAACCCGGAAGCCTTCAAGAACGCCCAGGAGCATCTCGGTTTGCCGCCGGCAAAATGTTACACCGACACCCAACGCGCCTTTGACGAAAACCCGGCGGACTTTTGTGTAATCGTCACCCCGCCGGCCTTTCACGAAGCGGTGGTCGATGTGGCGTTGGCGCACAACATGCACATCCTCTCGGAAAAACCCATCGCCGACACGCTGGAAGGCGCGGTGCGCATTGCCGAAAAGGTCAAGCGCGCCGGCAAAAAGATGGGCGTCACCATGAGCCACCGCTTTGATCAGGACAAGACCACTCTGCGCCAGGAGTTACGCTCCGGTCGCAATGGCGCTATCGACTACCTGATCTGTCGCTTCACCTGCAACATGCGCAACTTTGGCGACTGGGGCGCCCATTTCCGCCACACCATGAAAGATGCGCTCATGATCGAAGGCTCGGTTCACCACCTGGACATTTTGGCCGACCTGGCCGGCGCCAAGTGCGACACCCTCTACGCCCAGACCTGGAACCCAACCTGGGGCGAATATGGCGGCGACTCGCAGGGCTTAGTGACCATGCACTTTGAAAACGGCGTGCGCGCCTTCTATGAAGGGGCCAAGACCAACAGCGTCGGTCTCAACGGCTGGGCGCAGGAATATGTGCGCGCCGAATGTGAAAAGGCCACGCTGATCATGGATCGCCGGCGCGTCGAACGCCACCCCTACGAAGGCGGTCGCATCTACAAACGGGAGGGCGAAGGCGTGGAAATCACCCCCCTCGAACAGCGCAAATGGATGAACACCTGGCTGGTCGAGCAATTTGTCCAATGGCTGGATGGCGGCCCACAGATGGAAACCAACATTGAAGCGAATCTACAATCGGTCGCGCTCATCTTCGCCGCCATCCAAAGCAGCCAGACCGGCCAACCCGTCAAAGTACAAGAACTCTTGGAAGCTACTCGCCGTCAGGTGCAAGCTTCCCTATGAGTGACCAGTGAGACAGTAGGACAGTGAGACAGTGAGACAGTGAGACAGTGAGACAGCACAAACTGATCCACTGACCTACTGTCTTACTGTCCTACTGACCTACTCCTTGCTCTAATCATCAATGGAGGTACAAATGGCTCTTACCCAAGATCAACTCTTTGAATTTGATGTCCAAGGCTACTTGCATCTACGCAACGCCCTCACCCCCGCCGAAGTCGTCGAGTACACCGCCTGGATGGACGAAGCCCAAGCCACCGATGTCCAGGCGCTCAACGCCGACTTTCCCGAAGGTCTCAAACAGCAACTAAACCGCCCCGTCTCGCGCATGGTGGACGCCGACACCCGCTTTGCTTGTCTCTTCGATCACCCAGTGGTTGCGCCCTATCTGGTCGAATTTCTGGGGCCGGACTACAAACACATTGACAACGATCTCTACTACACCTACCCCGGCTTCCAGGGTGGCCACTGGCACCGCGGCGTGCGCACCCACCCCACCGGCCATGTCGTCGATGGCAAGTTTATCTGCCCGATGGTCAAAGTCTTCTACTGCATGAGCGATGTCGGCCCCGGCGAAGGCGAATTTGTCGTTATCCCCGGCTCGCACAAAGCCATGTTCAAGCTGGAATGGGAGGGCCGCATCGACCTGCCCGGCCAACACATCTTCGACAACATCAAAGCCGGCGACGTGATCATCTTCAACGAAGGCTTGATCCACAACGGTCGCCCCAACCCCAGCCAGAAGACGCGCAAAACCTTGATCATCAACTTTGGCCGCAGCGACGCCGGCGTCTGGCGCGGCTACCGCCCCAAAGCGGAAACCCTGGCCGCCATCACCCCCAGCCAGCGCGCGATTCTGTCCAATCGCAACCCTGAGTTCTGGAAAGAACCGGCGTTGGCCTGAGGAAAGACAAGAAGACAGGAAGACAAGAAGATAGGGGTCAGCAACAACATGCTTTTACGAGCGGATGGGTCGGCACGGTGAAATCACTCCTGTACGACAACCAATCCGTTACTTTCTCGAATCCGTTATTCCAAGGAGGGATCATGACAAATTTCGTACAGAGTGGAATGAGTCGCCGGTCGATGCTCAAATGGCTGGCAATGGCGTCGGGTGGTGCGATGATGGCGGCTTGTGTCCCGGCGGCCCAACCGGGCGCCGGCACGGAAGCCAGCGCTGATGGCGCAACTGCCGAAAAGAGTGAACTGGGCGTGCTGGTCTGCTGCTACACCACGCCGGAAGTTGAATTGCGCGAAGCCTACAACAAAAAATTTATTGAAGTCTACCCCAGCGCCGGCATCAATATGGAGTTGCTGGCCGGCCAGAACTATTTTGAAAAGCTACAAACCTTGATCGCCGCCGGCACGCCGCCCGATGTCTTTGACATGTGGGAAGGCTATATCCAGCCCTACGCCAAGAATGGCGCCCTGCTCAACATGGACCCGCTGCTGGAAGCTGACGAGAAGATCAAAAAAGATGATCTGGTGCCGGCTGCCGTCGCCCCGGCCAGTTGGGAAGGCAGCATCTATTCGCTCACCATCGGCTTTATGCCCGGCCCCATCTCGCTCTACTACAACACCAAACATTACGAAGAAGCCGGTCTGGACGCCCCCACGCCCGACTGGACCTGGGACGATCTACGCAAAGCTGCCCAGGCGCTGACCAAAGACACCAACAGCGACGGCACACCCGAAACCTGGGGCCTCTCTTTTGATCTCTGGTTTGTGCCCTGGCTCTACTGGATCTGGTCGAACGGCGGTGATGTCTTTAACGCCGAACAGACCGCATCCACCATCGACGACCCTAAGAGCGCTGCCGCTATCCAATACTGGGCCGATCTGGTCAATGTAGACAAGGTCGCCGTGCCGCCGGCTACGCTTTCCTCCATGCAGGGTGGCGTCAATGCCTTTATGAGCGGCGCTGTCTCTATGTATCTAGGCAACACCTGGGATGTTTCCACCCTCAAGCAGGCGCAGGATTTCTCCTGGAAGGCGGTCCTTTCGCCCAAAGCCAACGATGGCAACCGCATCTGGTATGAACACTTCTGGTGCTGGGCCATCTCGTCGCAAACCAAGGTGGCCGATGTCGCCTGGGACTTTGCGCGCGACTTCGTTCTCGACCGTGTGATCGACCCGGCCACGCCGACGATCCCGCCGTTGAAACAACTGCTCGACAAGTTTAATACGCCAACCAACGAGGAATTGGGCTACACCCCCCTCATCACCCTCGCCACTGAACCCAATCTCTTCCGCATTCCCGGCTCCGGCGACAAGTGGGACAAGATCAGCGGCCTGATCCAGGCCGAACTCGATCTCGTCTTTATTGCCGAAAAAACCGCCGCCGAGGCTGCCGCCACGGTGGCGCCGACGATTAATGAGGAATTGGCGCGTACGAGTTAGTTGGTTGGTTCGTTGGTTGGTTGGTTGGTTCGTTGGTTGGTTTAGCCTGTCGAAACCAACCAACGAACCAACCAACCAACTATCAAACAAAGGCTTTTTATGACATCCTTCCGCCGCCGCGAAGCCTTCATGGGCTATCTCTTTCTGAGTCCCTGGCTGCTGGGCTTTTTAATTTTTCTGGCGGGGCCGATGGTCGCCTCGCTCTATTTTAGCTTTACCGAATATAAGGTGATCAAAGCGCCGCTCTGGATTGGGTTGGCGAACTACCAGCGCATGTTGGGCGATGATCTCTTCTGGCATTCGTTGAGTGTGACGGCGCGCTATACAGTGGCGAGTGTGCCGCTTGGCATTGCCGTGGCCTTGGCGTTGGCGACCTTGCTCAATCAGCGCATTATCCTGTTGGGCCTCTTTCGCACCCTCTTCTACCTGCCCTCGCTCGTCTCCGGGGTGGCGGTGGCGATTGTCTTTGCCTGGCTCTTTAATGGCCAATTTGGCGTCCTCAACTATCTGCTCTCCTTTGTCGGCATCAAGGGGCCGAATTGGTTGGGCAGTCCCAGTTGGGCGCTGTGGGCTTTTGTTCTGATGGGATTATGGGGCGTGGGGGGCAATGTGGTCATCTTCCTGGCGGCCTTACAAGGTGTGCCGCGTGCCCTTTATGAAGCAGCGGAGATCGACGGTGCGACCCCCTGGCGGCGCTTCCGCCACATCACCCTGCCCATGATCTCGCCGGCTATTCTCTTTGTGGCGATCATGGGCGTCATCGGCAGCTTCCAGACTTTCACCCAATCGTACATCATGACCGGCGGCGGCCCGGCCAACTCGACGCTCTTCTATCTGCTCTATCTCTACAAGAATGCCTTTAACTGGTTCGAGATGGGCTATGCCTCGGCGCTGGCGTGGTTGCTCTTCCTGATAATCATTGTCTGCACCATGCTGTTGCTGCGCACTTCGGCGCGCTGGGTCTATTATGAAGGCGATACGGAGAAACAGGGGGCGTAAGCGATGATCAAACCACAAACACTCAACACGGGCACGGTGAAACCGACGACCGGTAAGCGCACCCTGGTCAAGCGCCAACTACTGCGCACAATCCTGCAACAGGCGTTGGTCTATCTTTTGCTCTTCATCTTTGGCGCCGCGTTTTTGTTGCCCTTTCTCTGGATGCTCTCGTCGTCGCTCAAGGCGCCGGGGGCCGGTTTCAAATTCCCGCCCGAATTTATTCCCAAAGAATTTCTCTGGAGTAATTACCCGCGCGTCTTTGAGTTGATCCCCTTTACCACCTTTCTGCAAAATAGTTTGCTGGTCGCGGGCCTCTCGCTCTTAGGGGAAATTATCTCAGCGTCGCTGGTGGCCTATTCGTTTGCCCGGCTGCGCTTTCCGGGGCGGGACACGCTCTTCTTGCTCGTCCTCGCCACCATGATGATCCCCTACCCGGTGACGATGGTGCCGACCTTTATCCTTTTCAAGCTGTTGGGTTGGGTCAATACCTATTTGCCATTGGTCCTGCCCCCCTGGTTTGGGCCGGCCTTTTCGATCTTCCTGTTGCGCCAGTTCTTTCTCACCATCAACCGGGAACTGGACGAAGCCGCCAAAGTGGATGGCGCCAGCGAATTTCTCATCTACCGGCGCATCATCATGCCCCTCTCCAAGCCGGTGCTGGCGACGGTGGCGATCTTTGGCTTTGTCGCCTACTGGAATGACTTTTTGGGGCCACTCATCTACCTGAGCGACAGCAGCCTCTACACCCTGGCGCTGGGCATGAATTTTCTACGCTCCTTCCGTGGCGGCGGTGAACTGGCGATCCAAATGGCGGCTAGCGTCATGTTTGTCACGCCCTGTATTATCCTCTTCCTGATTGCCCAACAATATGTAGTTGAAGGGATTGTGACAACGGGGATCAAGGGGTGACAGTCGTTGCCTTGCGCCATTCAACTGGCCATGATCAGGCTGACCGCGCCATGCAAGAGGTTGTCGCCCGCTTTGAAAACGTCTTCCCGCAACGGGTGGTTGGCTACTTTATGGAAGGAAGGTATGTGGCGCTATCAGATTCCCGCGCTTCCTGGTGAACAAGCAGAATTGCGTGTGATCTTGTGCGAAACCTTACGCTTTGAAAATCATTTCTTGGGTTGCTACCACACCTTTCTGCTTGCCCAACTTCCTAGCTCAAACCAAGAAGCGCAGCAAGCTGCCTCGTAGTGCTGCGGAAAACGCGACCAAAATTTACGATCAAAGAGGAGAGTTTGAGAGGGGAAAATTCATCCAACGACTAATGAACATTAGGTAAATAAACCGGTAATCGTAGGTGCGGTTTGTAACCGCACTTGCTCCCTGGGAACCGTGCGGTTACAAACCGCACCTACGATTCCTAACTCCCATAAGTCGGTTGGCTTTCTTTTCCCCTCTCGTCTGCGAAGCTGGATGTACCCCCCCTATTAGAACAAGTGTTCCTTTACGGTGTTGACATTTAGTGTAAAATATGATAAGATACACCGATTCGATTGACATACAAGTACCGCCTTACTCCGACTAGCGCCCAACGGACAAGCCTTGATCGAGTGCTTGAGACGTGCCGCCGCGTCTACAATGATACGCTGGCGATTCGCAAAGACACCTACGAACAAGCGGGGAAATCGTTGGGGCTGTATGAGACAAACAAACTGCTCACGCAATGGAAAACCGAAAAGCCAGCGTTGAAAGGCGTTCACTCGCAAGTGTTGCAGAACGTGCAAGAGCGGGTAGAACTGGCTTTTAAGGCGTTCTTTCGCCGTGTCAAGGCCGGTGAGACTCCTGGCTACCCGCGGTTTAAGGGCTATGGTCGCTACGATTCGTTCACCTTCAAGCAATCTGGTTTCAAACTGGACGGTGATAGATTGACGATCTCCAAAGTTGGTGCCGTTAAGGTTAAACTGCATCGTCCCATCTGTGGCGACATTAAGACGCTAACGATTCAGCGCGATTCTGTTGGTAACTGGTACGCTTGTTTCTCCTGTGAGTGTGAACCAACGCCGCTGCCGACCACTCACAACGTTGTCGGTGTTGACTTGGGCTTGACCACCTTTGCCTATTTCAGCAACGGTGCCAAGATTGAACGTCAGCGTTGGATGAAGCAAGATGCCAAAGACATCGCCCGTTTGCAACGCAAGAAAGAAAAGTTTGTTAAGGGTAGCGCAGAGCGGCGCAAGGTTGTTCATGCCCTTTGCCATGCTTATGAACGTGCTGCCAACCGGCGTAATAACTTCGCTCATCAGGAATCGCGCAGGCTGGTGAATGAATACCAGTTCATCGCTTTTGAAAAACTCGACATTCAGGAGATGCAAGTCAACGGTAGCAAGACAATCAGCCGGGGCATTGCGGATGTCGCTTGGGGTCAATTCGTGCAATTCACCACCTACAAAGCTGCAAACGCTGGTCGGGGTGTTGCACTGGTTAACCCAAGAGGCACCACGCAAGAATGCTCCGGTTGTGGTTCGCTTGTTCCCAAAGACTTGTCTGTGCGTAGCCATGATTGTCCTACCTGCGGCCTGAAGATCAGTCGTGATCTCAACGCTGCTTTGAATATTCTTGCTCGTGGATTAGCGAGCATTGGCGCTACCTCGGTAGACGAAGCCATAGAAGCCCACGTGCTTTAGCCGTGGGAGTAGTCACCAACACTAACGTCATTATCTACGTGATTTTGCGTAGGATAGACCGCGCCTTTATCGCCATTGCAGCAGTTTCCTCCTGCCAAAGCTCCTATAGAATATTGCGTCATTTCCTTGTCACGCTGGCGTCAAATTTCTGTTACAGTGAAGCCTATGATCGCAGAATCGTGGCTGAACAAGCGGCGGAAAGGAATGACGATGCAACGCAGAGACTTTATCAAACTGGTGGGCGCGTCGGTAGCCGGCGGCGCAACGCTTTATGACTGGGCCGCGAGTCAAGCCGCCCAGGAGGCGCCGGGGCAGCGCGTCTATCAGGCTGCCGATCTAAGCGGCTGGGAAGTGGTGTTGGGTGATGGTCTCTACACCGCGCCCAATCAACCGCCGATTACACTGGACGACATCGCTACAACCCACTTGGGTGACCGTAGCGAGTTGCGCGCCAATCGGTGGCAGCGGGGCATCATGGCGCACAACATTACCTTTAAGCGCTTTATTGATACCAGCGCGCTCACCTACACCCATCTGTGTGACTGTGCCTTTCGCCTGCCCTTTGTCCCCGCGACCAATAGCTGGCCCACCAATGCCCAGACCTTAGAAATTAGTCTGGCCATCTGGGATGGCGGCGCCACCCGACTCGATTATATCATGGCGCTCCAGTGGGTTTTGAACCCCTGGCTTAGCAGCTTTGGCGCCATCCGCTGTTGGACCAATCACAACGGGGGCGCCTGGCAACGGGTTGGCTACCTGGCGCCTGACACCAATTGGCACACGGCCAGCCTGGTCTTTACTTACCAACAGCAAAGCACCGCCATGTTGATTGACGGTCAATCCTATCTCAGCGCCTTTGCCGGCACCGCCAAACCCGCCACGTGGGGGACGGAAACGGCCGCTCGTTTGTGTGCCGAGATTATCAGTATCTATCCCGGCGCCAATAGCACCGCGCCCTTCCACATGGCTGAATTCAGGAATTGGCGCTGGGTTTGGCTCCCGAATGTATAAACGTGTTGCAACAAGGAGCGGCTGATGAATGAACGTGCCAAACGGCGTCTTCCCGCCGAGGCTTTGACCAACGAAGCAGCGATTGACAATCTCTTCCAGGCTCTCATGGACTTTCCCGGCTGGAATGAGGCCCGCTTGGATGAGTGGATCGATATGGTGGCCCTAGGCGAAGCCGCCACGCCGGCCGCTCCCCATTTCCGCACCCTCGATCTAGAGGAATTTACACTTGAACTCACGAGCGCTGACCGCCTACTGACCCGTCCCCCTTTGCTGGCGCATCTATTGCGACGGGTCGCCAAAATCAACCAACGCTGCCAGGAACGGCTAGGCCGACCAATCTTGTCGGTGATTTTAAGCAATTAATCTATTCTGCCGTAGGGGCGTACCCTTGCGGTCGCCCCTACGGCAGAATCCGGTTAGCCGGCCAGCCACAGCACCGGCGTCGCGATCAACTGGCGCACCAGGTCGAGGAAACGGGCGGCCGGTGCGCCATCGACAATGCGATGGTCAAAGGTGAGGCTGAGGGCGACCATATCGCGGGCTTTGATCTTTTCACCGACAACAGCCGGTTTCTTCACGATTCGCCCGATGCCCAAAATGGCGCACTGGGGCGGGTTGATGATCGGGGTGAAGGCGTCGATGTTGTACACGCCCAGGTTGGTGATGGTAAAGGTGCCGTCTTGTAACTCGGCGGCGCTCAGTTTGCGGGCCAGCGCCTTTTCGATCAACGCCTTGCTTTGGGCGGTGATCTCGCGCAGGCTCTGGCTGTGGACATTGCGCACCACCGGCACCAGCAACCCTTCCGGCGTATCGACCGCAATGCCGATGTGAACGGCCTTGTTCAGCACAATCTCATCACCCTGCCAACGGGCGTTGAGCAGCGGATGCTCCTGTAACGCCACCGCCGTCAACTTGGCAAAGAGATCGTTGTAGGACGGCACAGCATAGCCACGCGGGGCAAAGGCCGCTTTGAGTTCTTCGCGTAGTTTTACAAGCCCAGTAGCATCGACTTCCGTTGTCAAGGTGACAGACGCCGTGGTCTGTGCGCTTTCGACCATCCGTTGCGCAATCAACCGGCGAATGTTGGTGATAGGCATCGTCTCAACTGCTGTGGGCGTAGCCGGTGTAGTTGGCGCCGGAGCGCGGGCAGCAATCGCCGCTTCCACATCGGCGCGATCAATGCGCACCCCTGGCTTTTGTGCGGCCAGTTCCGCCAGATCGATACCGGCTTCCTGCGCCATACGCACTGCAATGGGGGTAGCGCGCACCTTCTCTTCGGGTTCGGCTGCCGGTTGTGCAGCGGCCTTCGTGGCCGCCAACGCTGCTGCCGCCCGAATATCACGCTCGATAATGCGACCGGTGCTGCCGCTGCCGGTCAACCCGTGCCAGTCAACGCCTAGTTCGGTGGCGACGCGCCGGGCGCGGGGACTGATGGCAATTTTGTGATTCGTGATTCGTGATACGTGATACGTGATACGTGTTGCGTGTTGCGTGTTATCAGCGGCGCCACTCGTAACTCGTAATTCATAACTCGTAACTTTGGTTGTTTCTGCGGATTGCCCCTCAAAAGGCGCTGCTTCGCCAGGGCGGACGGTATAGGCCAGGATCGTGCCGACGGTGATCAGGTCGCCCGGCTTGGCGGCATTCGGCGGGATGCGCAGGATGCCGCTGTCAAACGCTTCGATCTCCTGGGTGGCTTTGTCCCCTTCGATGGTGAAGAGAAAGTCGCCGGCCTGGATTGCCTCGCCGTCTTTTTTGAGCCATTCGCCAAAGATGCCTTCTTCCATTGTCCAGCCGAGACGGGGCATACGGATTTCTGTTGCCATAATGGTTACTCCGCTAAGAGAGAGCGAATGGTTTGCTCAATGCTATCGACCGTCGGCACAACCGCCCCTTCCAGCGTCGGGCTGTAGGGGACGGGGGTGTGGGCGCCGTTGATCCGCTTGATGGGGGCGTCCAGGTCGTCAAAGGCTTGATCGACTACCTGCGCGGCAATTTCCGCGCCGACGCCACAGGGCTGGAAGTTCTCATCGACAATCAGCAGGCGCCCGGTCTTATGCACGGAAGTCAAAATCGTCCCAATGTCGAGCGGGGCCAGGGTGCGCGGATCGATCACCTCAATCGACGCGCCATCTTTGGCAATGCGTTCGCTGGCGGCGATGCTCTTGTCAACCATCGAACTGATGGCGACGACGGTGACGTCTTTGCCTTCGCGCGCAATGCGCGCCTGGCCAAAGGGGATCTGGTAATCTGCGGTCGGCACCTGGCCTTTGTTGAAGATGATCGACTTGTGTTCCAGGAAGATCACCGGATCCTCAGCGCGCAAGGCTGTAGCAAAAAGCCCTTTGGCGTCGTAGGCGTTAGAAGGGGTGACAACGCGGAAGCCGGGAATGTGGACAAAGAAGGGATAATAGCTGCCCGAATGGTGGGTTGCGGCGGCGTGACCGATGCCCATACAGCCGCGCAACAGAATCGGCATTTTCAGCCGACCGCTGCTCATATACTGCATCTTGGAAACCTGGTTGACCAACTCGCCCATCGCATCCATGATAAAGTCAATAAACATAAAGTCAATGATGGGGCGGGTGCCGGTCATGGCCGCGCCGGTGGCGAGACCGACAAAGCCGCGCTCGCAGATGGGTGTGTCACAGAGCCGTTCAGGGCCAAAGCGGTCATAGAGACCGACCGTGGTGGCAAAGTTGCCGCCCCGTTTGCCGATGCCCTCGCCCATGATAAAGATGGTGGGGTCTTGCTCCATTGCCGTGGTCAGGGCTTCACGGGTGGCTTCCATAAAAGTGATTTCACGCATGAGCAACCTCGCTGTAGATATACTTGGTGGCGGTGGTGGGATCGGGCCAGGGGCTGGCCTTGGCAAATTCGGAGGCGTCTTCGATCAACGCTTGGGTGTCGGCTTCGATCTCTTCAAAGTCTTCCGCCGGCAGACCATTGTCCAGTAGCTTTTGCTTGTAGGTTTTGATCGGGTCGCGCGCCTTCCACGAATCGACCTCTTCTTGGGTGCGATAGCCGCCGTCGCGCATCCCTTCCGAGTGGGCGCGGGTGCGATAGGTTTTGCACTCGATCAAGGTTGGCCCCTCGCCGGCGCGGGCGCGGCGCACTGCTTCGCCGGCGACTTTGTACACTTCCAGCACATTATTGCCATCGACAATATGGCCGGGAATGTTATAAGCGACAGCCCGGTTGCCGACATCGGGGTTGCCACCAGAGTAGGCAATCGGCACTTCGGTGGCGTAGAGGTTGTTTTCACAGACAAAGAGCACCGGCAGCTTCCAGATCGCCGCCATGTTCAGCCCTTCGTGGAAAGCGCCGTTGTTCGACGCCCCATCGCCAAAGAAGGCCACGCCGACATTGTCTTTTTTCAACAGCTTGAAGGAGTACCCGGCCCCCGTCGCCTGAAGAATGCACGGACCGACAATGCCGCTCGTCCCCATCATACCGACTTCGGGGGCAAAGAGGTGCATACTACCGCCGCGGCCCTGAGAAATGCCGGTGGAGCGCCCAAGCAATTCGGCAATCAACGCCCGCGGATGCACTCCTTTGGCCAGGGCATGACCGTGACCGCGATGGGTGCTAAAGACGGCATCCTCCGGGCGTAGGTGGGCCGAGACCCCCACGGCGACGGCTTCTTCGCCCACATAGGTGTGGCAAGCGCCATGCACCAGACCCGCAGCGTGGTTGCGCGCTAGTTGCTCCTCGCACCAGCGGATGACGAGCATGTTGCGGTAGAGCGCCAACAACTGCTCTTTACTTAGATCGATTTGCGCGTTATCATTCATGTAGTTTTCGTCTCCGTACTTGATTTGTTTTATCAAAGATTGCGCAGACTTCGTCGTGAGCGCTCAGTCGAACGATTACGCAGATTAAGAATTATAAGAAAATAATCTGCGTAATCTGCGCAATCTTTGATCAGTTTGGATGAAAAGGAGCTGCAAATGCAACCCCAAAGTTGTGACACGATGGTCGCGCTGGGCAACAGCACGGTGAGTGGCCAGACGATCTTTGCCAAGAACAGTGATCGCCCGGCGGATGAATGTCAACCCCTGGTCCTGCGCGAGCGCCAACACCATGCCCCCGGCGCGTTGACGCCCTGTCAATTTGTAACGATTCCCCAGGTCGCCACCACCTATCGCCATGTCGGGTCGCGACCCTATTGGTGTTGGGGCTATGAACACGGTTTTAATGAACATCAAGTCGCCATCGGCAATGAAGCCCTCCATTCCAAGCTACCGGAGGCGACCGAAGCCAAACTGGTCGGCATGGAAATCCTCCGCCTGGGCCTGGAACGCTCCCGCACTGCCGCCGAAGCGGTCGATGTGATGACCGGTCTCATCACCCGTTATGGTCAGGGCAAGTTTGCCAACAACGCCGGTGTGCGCACCTATGACAACGGCTACATCGTCGCCGACCCACGCGCCGCCTACATCATCGAAACCGCCGGTCACGACTGGGTGGTTAAGCCGGTGACCAACGCTATCGGCATCAGCAATGTCTATTCCGTCGAAACGGACTGGTTACGCCTTTCGCCCACAGCGGAACAGACTGCCGTTGATCAAGGTTGGTGGCAACCGGGGCGAGCGAATGGCGCCGGTCGGTTCAACTTTGCCGATGCCTACACCGCTGCCAGCCGCACCGAAGGCAGTGGGGCCATGCGCCGCGCCCGTTCCTGTGCTGTTCTCAGTCTGCACACCGGCGCTATCGACGCCCGCACCATAATGGCGATCCTCAGCGACCACTCGGACGGCCTGTCGCCGCAGGAGGATTGGCAGACGGCGGTGCGTTCCAGCATCGGCATCTGTCGCCACCCGGAGGCCAGCGGCGAAGGGGGCTGCACCGCCGCCAGTCTCGTCGCCGAGCTTTGCGCCGATGGGTCACGCTTGCCGATCTACTGGTGTAGCCTCTACTCGCCTTGTCTCAGCCTCTTTTTGCCCATCTTTATTGAGGGTGAGTTGCCCCAGGTACTAACTGTTGGTGACGGAACGCCTAGCACCAGTAGTCCTTGGTGGCTTTTCCACGGGTTGAATCGGCTGGTTTTGAATGGCCCACCGGATGCTGCCGAACAAGTGCGCAACGGCTGGCAACCCATCCAACAAGCGCTGTTTGATAGCGCTTACGACATTGCCCGTGAAGCCAAACAGTTGATCGACGATGGGCGCATCACCGAAGCGATAAAACATCTGACGGATTACATGGCGACCAACGCTGCTCGGATGATCGATAAGGTGCAGACATTGCATACCGAATTGGCTGAACAACGGGTGTTGGCCTAAGTTGCGGCACCCCACCTTCTGGGAAGAGGTCGGCGGTTGTAGGTCGAAGTTAGATCTAGTGTTCAACCGCCGACCTCTTCCCAGAAGGTTGCTGACTACACATGTGTTTGCTGAGTTATCTTTACTGCTACGAATCATG
>QWII01000147.1 GCA_021405325.1 Caldilinea sp. CFX5
ACGGACAACCCACTTCTTAGCATCACCGTAATAGCATTAGCATAAAAGAAGAGGGGTAGTTGCCCAAAGGATTGAGCAACTACCCCTCTTCTTTTATGCAATATCGTAACTATTCGGGTCGCTCCTAGCCAGTCACGGACTGGCTAGGAGCGACCCGAATAGTTACGCAATATCTTTGATTGTCAACAACTATGCTGTCGCTGTGACAGCAACATGACGATGACGCGTCCGTGCGCCGGCCAGACCACCTAGTAGCGCCGCCCCTAAGCCCAGCAGTAGCGCAACAAGCGTACTCCAGGTAGACGTTTCCGCCGCATTCACCACTTGTTGCTCATTGACATCGGGCAACGCCGCTTCCACCTGGGCCTGCACCGTTGCTTGCGCATCCGGTTCGGTGAGGGCCGTGCCGGCAGCTTCCGCCGTTGCCTGCACGCTCTGCACCGTCACACCGGGCAGATTGGCGACACCAGCAGCGGCTTCCCCTACAACAGGGGCGGCTACTTGCAAACCGGTCGCCGCCACGCCACCCAGCGCGCGCAGGGTGGCGCCGATGCCGCTGCTGACCAGGTAGAGCGCCAGGGGAATCATGACGATCCAGACCATGGCGCCGTTGAGCGCGCCGTTACCACGGCCATGCACCGCCGCCGCCCGCGCCGCCATCCAGCCGCCGACAAAGAAGGCGATCAAGGCCGAAACGGCGCTCCAAATGCCGGCGCCTGTGCCAAAGTTAGTCAGATCGTCGCCCGGATTAAAGGCCGAGGCGCCAATCGCCAACCCCAAAATGCTCAACAAAATAAAGGTCGAAATGGTCGTAAAGAGACCGGCCAGAATGGCGCCCCACCGCACCCGATCCACCGGGTGGTTGACCCGCACCATATCAATGTCAACGGGGTCACGCCCCGTGGTAACACCACCATTGGGGCCATAAACATGTGGCTGCGCTTCAAGATTGCGCACGCGGTCATTGCTTTCTATCGTCATTGCGTTTCTCTCCTCATCTGATTGTACCTATCAATTCCCAGGCAATAATGAATCTTTACCTATTGATAATCAAGTTATTATCGACAGGAGGGGACATGGCTGTTTATCGGTCACGCACAGCGCAACTAACGGTGATTGTAACGCAAGCCAGGAAAGGGACTATAGATCAGGATAGAGACAAGGGGTATACTTTGCGCCCAAGCAGCGTTCGTCGCGGCGCCTATCATCGAACAGCGGAGCAGCCCTACCTATCTTCTACCGACACTATGGTACACTGTTGCTAGAGAACCGATTGCCACGACACAAGGCGCGAGGAGGAACTGCCCATGAGCTATCAGCAACCAACGAACCGTCTCATTCACGAGACCTCCCCCTATCTGCGTCAACACGCCCATAATCCCGTGGATTGGTATCCTTGGGGTGAAGAAGCGCTTACAAAAGCGCAGACTGAGGACAAACCCATTTTTCTTAGCATCGGTTATTCGGCGTGCCACTGGTGTCACGTACTGGCGCACGAATCGTTTGAAGACGCCGCCACCGCCGCCATCATGAACGAGCGCTTTGTCAACATCAAAGTGGACCGCGAGGAGCGCCCGGATCTCGATGCCATTTACATGGATGCCGTTGTCTCCATGACCAATGCCGGCGGTTGGCCCATGAGCGTTTTTCTGACGCCCGATGGACAGCCCTTCTATGGCGGCACCTACTATCCGCCCCAGCCGCGCTATGGCATGCCGAGCTTTCAGCAAGTATTGCGTTCGGTGGCCGATGCCTATCGCGACCGGCGCCAGGATGTTTTGGGGCAAGCGGCGCGCCTGACCAAAGCCTTGCAACGCACGGCCTACCTCACAGCGCAAGACGGCGATCTGGGCACGGAAATCTTAGACGAAGCCGTCAATGCGCTCGACGAATACTTTGATCGCGACGACGGCGGCTTTGGCAGCCAGCCCAAGTTCCCCCAACCAATGACGATCGATTTTCTCATGGCCTACTACCACCGGACGCGCAACCTCGATGCACTCTACATGGCCGAACTGACTCTGGAGAAGATGGCGAAGGGGGGCCTCTATGACCAGTTGGGCGGCGGTTTTCATCGCTACAGCACCGATGCGGTCTGGCTGGTGCCTCACTTCGAGAAGATGCTCTATGACAACAGCCAGTTGTTGCGCACCTATCTCCACGCTTGGCAGATCACCGGCCAGCCGCTTTACCGACGTATTGTCGATGAAACGATTGATTATGTCTTGCGCGAGATGACGGCGCCCACCGGTGGTTTTTATAGCACCCAAGATGCCGACAGCGAAGGCGAAGAGGGTAAGTTCTTTGTCTGGACGCCCCAGGAGATCGAAGCAACATTGGGTGCGCAGGATGCCGCCATCTTTGCCGCCTATTACAACGTTTCCGCAAGAGGCAATTTTGAGGGCCACAACATCTTATCGATCACACAAAGCAGCGCAATGCTTGCCGAACGTTTTCACATGGCGCCCGCCGAAGTCGAGCAGATCATTGCCGCGGGGCGGCGCAAACTCTTTGCCGTGCGGGAAACGCGAATAAAACCGGCGCGCGATGAAAAGATCCTGACTGAGTGGAATGGCTTGATGATCCATGCCCTGGCCGAATGTGGCGTTGTGACGGGCCGGACTGATGCGTTAACTGCCGCCATCCGGGCCGCCGACTTCATCCTCAACAACATGAGCCAGCCTGATGGCAAACTTTACCGGAGCTATAAAGATGGGCAGGCGCGTCTTAACGCTTATCTGGAAGATTATGCTGCTTTTGTGCGCGCCCTTGTCTCACTATACGAATCTACTTTTGAGTTGCGCTGGTTGGGGGAAGCCAGCCGCTTGACGCAGATCATCTTTGCCCAGTTTCATGACCCGACCAATGGCGGCTTCTTCCAGACAGGTCTCGATCACGAACAACTTGTCGTACGGCGCAAAGATTTTATCGACAATGCCGCGCCCAGCGGCAACTCGTTGGCGGCGGAAGCGTTGCTGCGTTTGAGTTTGTTGGTCGGCAATGACGAGTACCGCCGGGAAGCCAGCCGCATTGTGCTGACCATGAAGGAGATGATAGCTCGCCAACCGACCGGCTTTGGGCGTCTATTAGGCGTCTTGGAGGGCTTGCTGTCCCCCAGTCAGGAGGTTGCCATTGTCGGCGATCCTACCCAGTCGGCCACCCAGGCCTTGTACCAGGAGGTGCGTAAACGCTACCTCCCCCATACGATTCTCGCCGCCAAGCGACCGGAGGAAGAAAGCCTATTGCCGCTCCTGGCCGGCCGCACAGCGGTAGAGGGTAAGGCAACAGCCTATGTCTGTGAACATTACGCCTGCCAACAGCCTGTAACCGATGGAGCTGCGCTGGGGAGATTGCTTGAACGACGGTAGCGGCGGGGTCTCTGTCCAACATTTCCACACCGCGGCGTAGGCAGGCCCCGTGCCTACGCCGCAAATCCTGATGACAACAAACAAAAAGCGCAAAGTTCTCATCAACTTTGCGCTTTTTGTTTGAGCCTATCACTCTTGTGGCCGGGGGCGGTTTTATTGCAATGCAATGGGCAGGTAAACTGCCTGGCGCCCTTGTACTTCATAGGGGCCAAACTGTTGTTGCTGGCCGTTACTTTCGGTGGCGACCAACCAATAAGCACAGGTGGCAAGCACTGGTTCCGCTGTATCGTTGGCGCTATAATTGGCAACATTGCTCTCATCATTGATCGATGAGAAGATCGGCGCCGTTACTTCCACGGCTCCTTCAAATTGACAATTCTGGCTGCGATAGAGGGCAAAGTTCCAATCAACACTGCTGCCGGTGGCTTGCCACTGAACGTGAATCGCCTGGTTAGCGAGTACCGCCGTAAAATCGGCTAGGGCTGCCCGTGGACTATTTTGTATATCAGCCAAAGCGACTGCGGGGCGCATTACGCCAAGCATGAGCACCACAGTCAGGAATAACCGGATCATTTGTTTCTTTGTTGGCAACATAGCAGTCACCCGTTTTCTAGAGCTACTCTACTTTGATTGGGCCAAACAACCTAAACAGGCCAACTTCCTTGATGATATAACTTCAACGCTGATCTATCGTTGACCAAGCATTGATCATATAAGCACAGCAAAAAGACAACTATTATCTACACAAATTGTATGATTATCAGATCCACAACAGTTACATGCCATCTATATAATATTACGTTATTTATCTTATTTGGGTTCCGTCGATTTTCCGTCGATTAATCGAATCCTTTTAAACCAATAATCACATAGAACGGGCGGAAATACTGTGAGAATATCACTGATTCGTTAAGACAACGTTAATTTTATCGCAAATATTGCTGATTTTAGCCGCTTTATACAGCGCTGGAGGGATTTAACCTTACGATTGTCCGAGCTTCCCAATCAGCTTATACCCCTAGAAAAACAAAAACGCCTTCTGCCTCCATGTCGGAATCGATGAAAGCAGCAGAAGGCGTTTTGGCGACGATGATTGCGGCGATGCACTTCCTAGTTTACCCGATCTTTTTAACTTTTTGCGTAACAATTGGCTGTCAAAATGACGTACTTTTTTCAAAAAATCGTAAAGTTATCGGGCCATCAGTTGACTTTGGATCACTTGTCGATAGGCGTGAATGCGCGCCCGGCGTAGTTCCGGTTGGTGGCGCATCTGAAGTTTGCACCATTCCAGGAGAAGTTGGAGACGAAATTCAAAGAGGAGATAATGACGCAGCAGCGTAGCCCAGCCCCGGCCAAAATACTTCTGGTAATAACGAACCTTGCTTGTATTGAAACGAATATGGCGCGCCGCTACCACCTGTTCACTGCTGCGCCCCTCATAATGCAACACCAACGCTGCCGGGTCATAGAGAATCCGCCAACCGGCCAGGCGCAAACGATGACAGAGATCGGTCTCTTCGCTGTACATAAAAAAGGCTTCGTCAAATGGCCCTTTATCGCCGGCAACCCGCGCCGCTTCCAACGCAACCCGGCGCGCCATCATCGCCGATCCCATGATCCACTCAACTTCATGAGTCACCGTTGCCGGGTGGTCGCGCATGTGATAGCGCCGCGCCCACGGGTTCTCCGGCCAGAGGCGCCCCAGCCAAGTACTCTCCCAAAAGCCGGTGGCCAGCGTCGGTAGACGGCGCCGATTGTTCTGCCAACTGCCGTCGCCATAGCGCAACTGGGGACCAACCATACCAACGGTCGCAGCACTGGTCAATGTTTGGTAAAGCTGCCAGAGGGCATCGGGCGCAAGGGCCACACACGGTTCACCCACCAAAGCGGCCATCGCAGGGGTGGTCAAAAGCGTCGTATCCGGGTTCAAAAAGAAAATATGGGCGCCCCGGCTCGCGCCATAGCCCAGATTGTTGCCGCCGGTAAAGCCCAAGTTCTCTTCGCTGCGCAGAAAACGCACCCAAGGGAAGCGGCGGGGCAGTTCCGTCGCCGTCTCGTCGCGCCCGGCGTTGTCCACCACGATCACTTCCACCGTGTGCATCTGTTCGCCAGTTGTTGTTGACTTAGGCCCAAAAGTCCGCACCTGTTCTTCCATTGCGGTTGGCGATGTAATGGCCGCCAATGATTCTAAACAGCCGCGCAACAACGGCCAGACATTCCAGGTGACAATGATAATGGAGAGATCGAGCATAGGAAAGGATGAAGGATGAAGGATGAAGGATGAAAACTTTATCCTTCATCCTTGATTTAATGATTGCGCTGGACGACAAAATCGCACAGGCCGATCAGCGTCTCCTTGGAGGGCGTGTGGGGGAAGGGTTCGAGGGCGGCTTTGGCTTGGGCGAGGAAGGTGAGCGCTTCTTCGCGCGCTTCGGCGGCGGCGTTGCTGGCTTGTAAGGCTGTGACCAGTTCGGCGACGGTGGCCGGCCAGATAGCAGGATCATCTTCGGCGTAGGCGCGTTGCTCTTCCAAATAAGTAATAAACGCGACCGGATCGGGATGTTGGCGCAAGTAATAGAAGAAGGGCAGCGTTAATGTCCCTTGTAATAGATCGCTGCCGGCAGGTTTGCCCAAGGTGGCGGCGTCACTGGTAAAGTCGAGAACATCATCCATGATCTGAAAGGCCATGCCGAAGTAGTAGCCATAGTCGCGCAGCCGTTTGATCTCCGCTTCCGTGTTGCCGGCCAGGATGGCGGCGCCTTCGGTGGCGGCGCAAAAGAGGCTGGCCGTTTTGGCATAAATCCGCTGATAGTAGGCGCTCTTCTCCTGATCGTAATTATAGCGGTCGCGTAGTTGGCGCAATTCCCCATCGACAATAATTTTCAGCGTATCGCTAAAGAGGCGAATGACCCGCAAATTCTGCGTTTCGGCGGAAAAGCGGGCGGCTGCGCCAAACATATAATTGCCGGCCAGGACTGTCGAACCGCCGTTCCAGGTGGCATTCAGGGTTGGCGCGCCGCGCCGCAGGAGCGCGCCGTCGATCACATCGTCATGCACCAGGGTGGCGGTATGGAGCATCTCCACCGCCGCCGCCAGGGCAACAACCCGTGCTGAAGGCGTCTGTTCGCTGGCGCCGTTCATGCCGCCGGCGAGAAGCGCCAAGGCCGGTCGTAAACGCTTGCCGCCACTGCCAATTAAGTCGAGAAAGGCATTGGCTAACGGTGCGAAGATGGCCGAATCAACCCGTTTCATCTTGGCTTCCACCAGTTGCAGACCAGGGCGAACCAAGCCTAAGAGTTGATTGCCCTGCCCAGCGGCAGGTTGATAGCTTCGTTTTTGTTCTGTGCCTTGTTCTATACGAGGGGCCACAGCAGTCAAGAGTGACATGGGTTGTCTGCTTTCGCTACAAAATGACGACAATAACAAATTATGCAAAATTCATTGACGACAAGCCAAAGAAACGATAGGCAACCGCTGTCGTTGCTTGGGCAACCGTGATCCGTGATTGTCCCTGTAAGTGCGCAATCTGCTCACAGACCAGCGCAACGTGGGCCGGTTCATTCCGTTTCCCCCGATACGGGTGCGGGGTCAGATAGGGCGCATCGGTTTCAATCATACAGTGATCCAGCGGCAACTGGGCGACTACTTCCTGTAGACGCTGGGCATTGCGAAAAGTGATGGGGCCGCCCAACCCAACCGCAAAATGCCAGTCAAATGCCTGTTGCGCCAGCGCCCGATCGCCGCCAAAGGCATGTAAGACGCCCCAGAAAGGACGAGGGGCGAGGGGCGACTGACGGGTAGAATTGGCATTCACCCATGCGTCCAGCATAGCAACCGTATCTTCGGTGGCGTCGCGGTTGTGGATAATGACGGGCAGCCCCAGCTCGGCCGCCAATTCCAGTTGAGCGCGGAAGGCATAGGCTTGTTGCGCTGCCGGCGCCTGCTGCCAGTAATAATCCAGCCCGATTTCGCCAATCGCCACAACTTTCGGGTGCTGCGCCAGGCGTCGCACTTCTGCCAAGGTCGCCGCTGAAAAGTCAGCGCTGCTATTTGGGTGAATGCCCACCGCCGCATAGACTTCCGGGTACTGTTCGCTCAGGGCGATGGCTTGCCGACAATGCTGGAGATCGATACCAGGGTTGACAATCAACCGCAGCCCAGCACTTCTAGCACGTTCCACAACGGCAGCCCGGTCGGCGTCAAATTGCTCCACATCCAGATGACAGTGACTATCAACCAGCGGCGCTACCGGATCATTCATTTCAACTTGGGACACAGCACAAACCTTACTGATACGGTCCGGAGTCCGAAGTCGATAGCCTGACGTTCAGCGTCCTGGGGCTGGCTCGTATAAATGTTCGACTCTGGACTCCGGACTTCGGACTCTAGACTTGTTTGTTCATTTTATCACAGGTGAACCAAAGCTCAGTAGTTGCGCTTGCATTAGCGCAGGCCGGCCACCTTCTGGCCATCGGCCAGGATGGCGGAGACAGCCGCTTTGTCAGTCGTCTCGGTGTAGACCCGAATCAACGGCTCGGTGCCGGAGAAGCGCACCAGGAGCCAGCCGCCATCATCCATGACAAATTTATAGCCGTCGGTCGTATCTTTTTGCACCACGGCATGGCCGCCCAGGGTCAGCCCCTCAATCGCCACGCTATCCAAGCGTGCTTTGGCCGCTTTTTTCATGGCGTCATCCTGGACGCGGGTGTCGATGCGATCATAGAAATGTTCGCCCACTTTGGCAAAGAGCAGTTGCAACAATTCGCTGGGCTTTTTGCCGGTGCGCACCATAAAATCTAATAAATAGAGGTTGGCAATAATACCATCCCGTTCAGGAACATGGTTGCGGAAGGCATAGCCGCCGCTCTCTTCGCCGCCGATGAGCGCCTTGTGTTCGACCATCGCCGGGGCGACATATTTGAAGCCGACACCAGTGTTGACCACCGGCACGCCATAGAGCTTGCCCAGTTTGTCCAGCATCGAGGTGGTGCTAAGGGTCTTAACAATCGTGCCCCGTTCGCCGCGTACTTCCAGCAAATAGTAGGCCAATAAGCCATAGACGCGCAGTTGGTCGATGAAGTTCCCGTTTTCGTCGCCAAAGCCGCAGCGATCAGCGTCGCCGTCCATGATACAAACACAGTCGGCGCCATGCTTGCGCCCAGCGGCCAATCCGGCATCGACATTGGGCGGAATCGGTTCAGGGCGCTTCATCTCCGGGAAGATGGGATTGCGTTCGGCATGAACTTCAATGATCCGGCTCTTGCCGCCGCCCAAAATTTCGGTGAGCCAGCCGGAGCCGTTGCCCCACATGTTGTCCACCACAACCGTCAAGCCGGCATCTTTGATGGGCTGAACGTCAATTAATTCGGCCACGCGCCGCAGATAGGCTGGTTTGGCGTCGAAATATTCGATCTGCTTAGCGGCCAACGCTTTGTCCAGCCGCACACGCTGGATCGCCGCCCTGTCATCGGCCGCGGGGATGCCGGTTTCGATCTGCTTCAGACCATCCGGCGCAATGGCGCCGCCGGCTTCATCGCGCACTTTGAAACCGCAATCCTCCGGCGGGTTATGGCTGGCCGTAATGTTGATGGCGCCCAGCGCATCTTTGGCGCCAACGCTAAAGCTGATCACCGGCGTGGGCGTCGCCTTGTCGGTGAGGTAGACATGAAAACCGTTACCGGCCAAGACTTCAGCCGTAGCGGCGGCGAAATGTTCCGCCTGAAAGCGCCGGTCGTGACCGACGACGACACTGCCGGTTTTGCCCTGGGTTTTGAGATAGTTGGCGAACCCTTGCGCACAGCGCCGGACATTGGCAAAGGTATAATCATCGCCGATCCGCCCACGCCAACCATCTGTGCCAAACTTAATATCACTCATCGGTACTCCTTATTGTTGCGTTGCTGGTTTTGGCATTGTAATGCCCGTTGTCGAATGTAACTGCCCCTTGGTTTTGACATCATACCCCAGTTCGCTCCACAATTGGCAGTGTTATGGTTCAAAAGGTGGAGGAATGGTTGACCCAATCCACGCCTTAAGTATAACAGCAATCGAAACGAGAGACGAAACTGGCCGTTATTTGATGGAAAAGTTAGTAATCAGTAATCGAGAATGATTCATTGCTAATTACAGTTTGTTCACTAGCCGGTGGAAGGGAAGAGGGGGAGTGGTCTTATGGATTTAGTAACAGTTGATCATCTGTTGACGACAACGCGGTCGGTGCGCAAGCGCCTTGATTTGACGCGACCGGTAGCGCGGGAAACGATTGAAGCGTGTTTGCAACTTGCCCTGCAGGCGCCCAGCGGCTCTAACCGGCAGGGTTGGCACTTTCTGATTGTGACCGACCCGGACAAACGGGCGGCGATTGCCGGCTACTATCGCCAGGCGTTCAAACAATATTTGGGGGCAGCCCAGCCGGAGGAATTGGAACCGTTAAAGGCCGACCAGCAAGCCGGCAGCGGTTCGCGCGTCCTCAAGTCGGCGAGCTACCTTTCGCGCAATCTCCAGAAAGTGCCGGTGTATATCATCCCTTGCATTGAGGGGCGGGTTGAAACGGCGGGGCTGATGGCGCAAGCGTCGCTCTACGGCTCGATCCTGCCGGCCACCTGGTCGTTGATGTTGGCGCTCCGTTCGCGTGGTCTGGGGTCGGTCTGGACGACGCTACACCTGGCCTACGAAAAAGAGATTGCCGAGTTGCTGGGCATCCCGCCGACCATTACCCAGGCAGCGCTGATCCCGGTCGCTTACTTTACCGGTGATGACTTCAAACCAGCTCAACGGAAACCCCTGGCGGAAGTGACGCATTGGGAGGAATGGTAAGCAAGAACAGAACAACGGATTCAGGTAGCAACGGATTTTATTCGGGAATGTCGAGATGGTATATATCAGGAGAGCTTTACTCATATAAACGTCATTTGAACCGTAAGCCATCAGTGACAGGAGCTAAATCCGTTGCTACCTGAATCCGTTGTTCTGTTTCCGTTGCTACCTGAATCCGTTGTTGTGTCCCACGCCATCAACGAAAAGTGTTGTTTGACTTACAGGCCGGAAAGTGGTAGAGTACAGAAGCCTTCTAAGGACTCAACCAATCTTCTAAGTTCATCCCGATTGTAAAGGAGACCGACTGATGCTGAAACAGAATGTCAACCGTCGCACTTTCCTGCGTGGTATGGCTGTCGCCGGGTTGGGCGCAGCCAGTGTGCAGTTGTTGGCGGCTTGTCCGGCGCCGGTAGCGCCGGCCGGCAGCGCCCCCAGCACGACGGATGCCGGCGCCGCCCCGGCCGCTACTGATGTCACCTTGCGCGTCCAGGTGCCGCCGGAAGCCGGCCAGAGTGTCATGCCTGGTATTTTGGCCGAACGCTATCAGGCCGATAGCGGCGTCACCGTCTTAATTGAAGAGACGATCTACGGCGAAATCGAAACCAAGACGCAGACCGGCTTTATCTCCAACACCCTGCAAGACTTGCTCTACGGCCACCATCGCTGGCTCTTTATCAACTATCTCAAGGGTATCTACCTGGAGATTGATGACCTGTTGGCTTCGGATCCGCCGGCGGACTATGCCGATATGTATCCCAGCATCATGGCCGGCAATTCACTGGATGGCAAGAACTTCAGCGTTCCCGGCGTTGTCCATCCCGGCGGCAACATTGCTGTGAACTACAACAAGACGCTGTTGGCCGAAAAGGGTTTGCCCGAACCACAAGCCGGCTGGACAATCAACGACTGGGCCGAATTGGCAAAAGCCGCCGCTGATCCAGCCGCCGGCATCTTCGGCATTGGCTTCGACAGCCTGAGTGCGTTACACTATTACAGTAACTTTTCCCGCTCATGGGGCAAGCCTGACACAACCGACAGTTGGGTCATGAATCAGGAAGGCACGCAACTGACCTATAACACCGACCTACATGGTGAATTGGCGGCCTGGTATCTTGACTTGCTCGACAATAAGATTGCCCCGCGCAAAGCCGATCAGATCGATGGCGGCTTGTTCCCCGCCGGGTTGAATGTCACCCATGCCAGCACCGTCGGCGGTGTAGCCAACTTTTTGAACACCATTGAGGGGCGCTTTGAGATGGATGCCGTGTTGATGCCGGTTGGCGCCGAAGGGCGTCAAGGGACCTGCTACTCCGGTAACATGCACATGATCAGCACCAAGACCGAACACCCGGAAGAAGCCTGGGAACTGCTCAAGCTCTACTCCTCCGGCGAAGCGGGCGTCTTGATGGTGTTGGAAGGCAAGCTCCAGCCGAACGGTCACAAGTCGGCGTGGACGGACCCCAAGGTCAACGAAGTTAACCGCATGTTCGGCATTACCGATGCGTTGCTGACCGCCGGCATCGAACCCTTCCCCATGCCCAAGAACACTCGCTTCACCGAAGCCAACAACGCCTTCCAGAATGAAATGGATCTCATCTGGGAAGGGCAGGTCGGCTGGGCGGAACACGCGCCGGTGATCGAGCAGAAGGTGAATGAAGTGTTGTCGTTGGAACGGCCGTAATTTTAAGGTAGACAGGTACACAGGTAAATAGGTGATTACTTCCCTGTCTACCTGTCTACCTGTCTACCTATTTACCTATTTACCATGAGCCGCCCGGTTGGGCGGCTTTTTTCTTTTTGAGGAGAATCGTATGAGTACCGAATTGGCGCAGGTCATTCAGACAACGCCGTTGTGTGACACGCACGAGCATCTGCATGGTGAAGCGCACTTTTTGAACAATAGTCCTGATCTGTTGCAAGGTCTTTTTGACAACTATGTCACCGCTGATCTGATTGTGGCGGGGGCGAAGCCGGCGGCGGTGACGGCGCTGCTCGATAAACAGAACCCGGATCTGAAGAGTCGCTTTGCCGGCATTCAGGAAGCCTGGGCGGCGGTGCAATATACCGGTTATGGCGAAGCCGTGCGCTTGATCGCACGCGAGGTATACGGTATTGAGGAATTAACGGCGGCGACCATCGAAGCGGCGCAGGAGCGCCATCAGGCGCTCTGCAAACCAGGGGCGCGGCTGGAATTGTTGCGGCATTACGCCAACCTGGATCATGTGCAGGTCGATGATTTTACCCGCGCCTGTGCGCCCGACCCATCGGGGCCGGATTTCTTCTTTTATGACATTTCCTGGGTCGGCTTTTGTAACGCCAACTTTGATGTCAAAAACCTGAGTGCGGAAACCAATGTCGATGTGCGTGATCTGGCGACGCTACGCCTGGCGATGGAGCAGGTCTTTGTACAAAATGCCCACTATGCCATTGCCATCAAAAGCCAACACGCTTATAATCGCACCCTTCTCTGGCGTGAACGGAGCGACCACGAGGCGGCGTTGGCGCTGGATGCCTATCTGACCAACCCGGCCACCTTGAGTATTGAAGATCGGCTCTGCCTGGGCGACTGGTGTTGGGCGCGTGGGGTCGAGTTAGGGATCGCCTATGATCTGCCCTTCAAGATTCACACCGGCTACTATGCCGGTCACAGCCGGATGCCAGTCGATTATATTCGCAGCGGCAATCTTTGCGCCTTGCTGGCAAAGTATCTGGATGCCCGCTTTGTCCTGATGCACATTGCCTATCCCTACAGCCACGAACTACTGGCGCTGGCCAAACATTACCCGAATGTCTATGTCGATCTCTGCTGGGCGTGGAGCATCGACCCTTATAGCGCCGGTGACTTTGTGCGGCGCTATATTCATGCGACGCCGGCCAACAAACTCTTTATCTTTGGCGGCGACACCTTCTGGCCCATGGGCGCCGTCGCTTATGCCTATCAGGCGCGCCAATGGTTGACCCGTGCGCTCGAAGCCGAGGTGCAAGAACGCTTGTTGACGGAGACGCAAGCCATCGGCCTGGCCCAACGCTTCCTACGTGAAAACCAGTATCTTTGCTTCCACGTTGCTCAAAAGAAAGCGCAACTGTCGGGCAACCGCTGAAAAAGCATCTGCCAGTAGTATCCCTTCCACGTACAAAGCAGTGGGCGCAGGATGCGCAGGCATGGTAAGATAGGCAGTAGGTCAGTAAGGCAGTAGGTCAGTAAGGCAGTAGGTCAGTCTGGTGGGTAAACTGCCTCACGGTTTTACTGTCTCACTGTTCTACTGTCTCACTGTTTTACTAGCTCACTGTCTTCCCGTACTACGCGAAAGGAGTCTTTGTGAATATAGTCTTGTTGCCGTGGCGCCACCGACCATTTTCCGCCTTTACCTGCTTACTGCTGGTCTTTGTGGTTTTGCTGACTGGGGCATGGATCGCGCTGAGTGCGTTGGAAGCGTCGCCTTCGCTGGCCGCAACCGAACAACCGGCGGCGATCACGATCCAACTCACCCCCTTTGCCACCGGACTGAGCCAGCCGGTTGATATTGCCAATGCCGGCGATGATCGCCTCTTTGTGGTGCAGCAGAGCGGCCAAATTCGTGTTGTCCAGGCCAATGGTACGGTTCTACCAACGCCCTTCCTCGATATTAGCAGCCGTGTAGCGACCGACGGTTCCGAGCGCGGGCTGTTAGGGCTGGTATTTGAACCGGGCAGTTCCACGGTCTTTTATGTGAACTACACACGCAAAAGCAGCAATCCCCAACAGCATGGCGATACGGTCATCGCCCGTTACCGCGTCACCGGCGGCGACCCGAATGTGGCCGACCCGGCCAGTGAGCAAGTCGTCCTCGTTGTCGAGCAGCCGGCCTCCAACCATAATGCCGGCGACCTGGCGTTTGGGCCGGATGGCTATCTCTACATCCCCTTGGGCGATGGCGGCGGCGGCGGTGACCCCGATGACAACGCCCAAGATTTGAACGAATTGCTGGGGAAAATGCTGCGCATCAAAGTCACCGGTGAGCAAACCTATACGATCCCGCCTGACAACCCCTATGTCAACGATAATAACCCGGCTACCCGCGCCGAAATCTGGGCGTTAGGACTGCGCAACCCCTGGCGCATCAGCTTTGATCGCTTGACCAATGACCTTTACATCGGCGATGTCGGCCAGAACGCCTACGAGGAGATCAGCTTCCAGCCGGCCAACAGCACCGGCAAGGAAAACTACGGCTGGGACTGTCGCGAGGGCGCCCACCCCTATCAAGGCCCACAATCCCCCCTCTGCACCGCCAATAGCACCTTTACCGAGCCGATCTTTGAATATACACGCACTGAGAATGAGACAAATCCATCAGCGCCTTGTTCTTCGATCACCGGCGGCTTTGTCTACCGGGGGGCAGCCTACCCGGCGTTGGTCGGTCACTATCTCCTGGCCGACTATTGCTCCGGCAAATTCTGGAGCCTGATCCGCAATGGGCAAGGGCAATGGACATCCACCGCCCACGGGAAGCTCATGAATAGCGCCAGCACCTTTGGCGAGGATCGCAATGGCGAACTCTATGTCGCCAGTCGTGGGGATGGCATCCTCTATCGCATCACCACCCCCGATCAGGTCCCCCCCACAGTGACGGCAACCGTCACGCCAACAGCAACGCTTGTGCCAACCCAGACCCTGCAACCCACTGTGCCGCCCAATCAGAACAAAAAGCTCTATTTGCCATCCATTAAAAAAGATGGTAAATAAGGGGTAACGTGCTGCGTGATTCGTGTTACGTGATCCATTGCCGCTACACTTAGCGCACGAATCACGCAGCACGAATCACACCCTTTCACACCATACCACAGAACGGAAACCAAGCATGAGCGTCTACGATGAATTGGGGATTCGCCCGTTAATTAATGCCAGCGCCACTTTGACACGATTAGGTGGCTCGATTATGCCACGCGAAGTGGTCGAGGCGATGGTCGAGGCATCGCGCCATTTTGTCAACCTGGATGAGTTGCAACGGCGGGTCGGCGAGCGGATTGCCGAGTTGACCCGGAACGAGGCGGCTTACGTCAGTTCCGGCGCAGCCGCGGGGATTGTGCTGGCGACGGCGGCCTGTATCACCCGTGGCGACCCGGCGGCAATGGCCCAACTGCCCGATATGACCGGCCTCAAAGACGAGGTGATCATCCACAAGTCCCATCGCAATGGCTATGACTTTGCCGTGCGCCAGGTGGGGGTCAAGATCGTAGAAATCGGCTCGGCGGTGCATACCGAGCCGTGGGAGTTGGAGCGGGCGATCAATGACAAAACCGCCGCCATCTTCTGGTTTCAGGGAGCCATGACTGGCCGTGGGGATCTCCCGCTGGAAACCGTCATTGCAATCGCCAACCGCTTTGATGTGCCGGTGGTGGTTGATGCCGCCGCGCAGGTGCCGCCGGTGGAGAATCTCTGGCGCTTTACGCAGATGGGCGCGGCGCTGGCGATCTTTAGCGGCGGCAAGGATCTGCGCGGTCCCCAATCCTCCGGTCTGGTGCTGGGGCGCAAGGATCTGATCGAAGCCTGTCGCCTCAACGGCAACCCCAACCAGGGCATTGGTCGCCCGATGAAGGTGGGCAAAGAGGAGCTGGTCGGCTTGTTGACCGCCGTCAAGCTCTACGTGAAGATGGATCATGAGGCGCGCGCTTCCCAGGACGAGGAAGTGGTGGCCGGCTGGTGCAGCGAATTGAATCGCATCCCCGGCGTTCATGCCGAGCGCTCTTTCCCCAACGAAGCCGGGCAACCCTTACCACGCGCCAAAGTGACCATTGACGCCGCCCGCGCCAGTCGTAGCCGTGATCAGGTGGTTAAGGAACTGGAAAATGGCGCGCCGGCCATTTCGGTCTCACAGGCCGGAACGGATGGCATCTACCTGAACCCGATGACCCTGGCCGATGGCGAAGAACAGATTGTACTGGATCGGTTGAAGGCAATTTTGCTTGCCGGTTGATTGTTAGCGGGGCAACATGTATAATGAGGCAAGTTTGTTGGAGCAAAGAAGGGCCAAGAGACTACCTTATGAAACAGGTTGCCCCGTTATGTTCGGTGGCATGGTTGACGGGCCTCTCTGAAGGGGAGATTGCTGCTTCATAGGCGTACTCTGCGTTAGTGAAAGAAAAGTTGATCATGCGTACTTTTGTTTCTTACGGTCCTGTGGATGTGGATGCTCACTATTACACACCACGCACAGATTTGATCGATTTTGCCTATCATCAATTACTTGGGGAAAACCCGGAAAGAGACGGCCACTACGTCACGGTGTGGGCGCCGCGCCAAACCGGCAAAACCTGGGTCATGCAACAGGTTTTCACGCGTTTACAGGCGCTTGATCAATACGATAATTACGCTGGCGATGTTTATCGATGTGGTCGATGAGGAGAACCGGCGCAAGTATGAAACTGTCTACACCGACCCCGCCACCGGCGTGGTTGTCCAGCCGGTCTTTGTGACGACGGGGAGTTGAGATGGCATTAAGCAAACCTTACCCTTTTTGCCGCAACCCCGCTTCTTTTTATGGCTGCTATCTTTTGCCGCGGCGTACGTTTCACTGGTCCCATCTGGTCGGTTGGCTACCCATGCGCCTGGTCGGTGCAACGTAGGCAAAGGGGACTATCCTTGCATCGTAATCTGTGCTATACTCAGTAGACCGCAATCAGCCAGACCGGCACGGGGAGGTGTCCTCTGGACCCCTACTCCTCGCGTTGCGGTCTACTGATACTCGCAGCCAACGCGCGCTTCATGCTATGGGATGAAAGGAGTAACCTTATGGAAAAACTGGTACGTTTTGATTGGGCGATCAAACACCTATTGCGCAACAAAGCCAACTTTGACATCTTGGAAGGTTTCCTCAGCGCCCTGCTCAAAGAAGATATACGGGTGGTGCGCTTGCTGGAAAGTGAAAGCAACAAAGAACACGCTGCCGACAAATTCAACCGCGTTGATCTACTGGTAGAAAATGGCAAAGGTGAGCTGATTCTGATCGAATTGCAAGTTGAATCAGAGTCGGACTTCTTCCATCGCCTGGCCTTTGCCGCCGCCAAATTGCTGTCCGAACATATGCAAGAAGGCAAACCTTATTCGACTCTGAAGAAGGTGATCATTATTGGCATCGCCTACTTCAACTTGGGACAAGGCACAGACTATCTCTACTATAGTGGCAACAACTTTATTGGGGTTAACGACAAAGATACGTTGGGACTCAGCGAAGAACACCAAGCTGAATTTGGTCTCAAAGAAATCTGCAAAATTTTCCCCGAATATTATCTGATCCGCGTGAGCAAGTTTTCGGATGACGTCAAGCAGGCCATTGATGAATGGATTTACATGCTCAAACATAGTGCCGTCAAACCAGAATTTCACTCCAAACATATCCAAGATGCCTCCACCAAATTGCAGCAGATGCGGCTCTCGCCTGAAGACCAACGGGCTTACAAAGAGTTTCTCGAAGATTTGCGTTATCAAGCCTCGATGGAACAAACGCGTTGGATGACAGGCTGGGTGGCCGGGAAAGCGGAAGGGAAAGCGGAAGGGAAAGCGGAAGGGAAAGCGGAAGGCATTGCAGAAGGGAAAGCAGAAGGCATTGCGATCGTCATCCGTGCTATGCTGACCCAAGCAGTGGATCCTGCCACCATCGCTACCTTTACCAACGTTCCGCTGGCCGACATCCAGGCCATTCAAGCGGAGATGCAACAGAGCGTCAGTAGGCCAGTAGGTCAGTGAGACAGTAAGTCAGTACGCCACTTGACTGGCCGCCTGTTTCACTGACTGACTCTCTCATTCTGCCATCAATTCCAACACCTGTTCTTTGGAATGCAGCGCCTGCGTCACGCCAAAGCCGGTGACGGAGATCGCAGCCAGGGCGCAGGCGAAGCGGGCGGTCCGTTCCAGATCCCACTGCCAGACCTGCCCCGCCAGGAAGCCGCCGGCAAAAGCGTCACCGGCGCCGGTGGCATCGACCACATCGACCGCAAAGCCGGGGACGCGCACGCTTGCCGTGGCACTCTTCACCAGACAACCTTCCGGCCCCAGTTTGACCACCGCCGTTTTGACCCCCTGATCTAAAAACCATTGCACCATCTCATCCGGCTGACGACGCCCCGTGATCGCGCGTGCTTCGGCCTCGTTGGGGAAGATAAAATCACAATAGGGCAGCGCCGGCAGTAAATCCGCCGCCCAGCGTCCACTGGCGTCCCAACAAACATCAAGCGTGGTCTGCAAACCCAGCCGGCGCGCCTGTTGCAAGACAGACGCCGTCGATGGCCCGTCGAAGCCAGGCATGAGAAAGACGCTGCCAAAGTGCAAAAAGACCGGTTCGTTGCCCTGGCGCTGGGCCATGTTCTGTTTGATGGTGACCCAGTCAAAATCTTGGGCGGTAAAATTGGTAGTAGCGCCGGGTGTATGGGCACAGCGCCGGCGTCCTTCGGGGTCGATGGCCGCCACCGTCGCCGCAGTTTTGGCGGTAGCGTCAGCGTACATCAACGCCGTGTCGATACCCGCCTCTTCTAACGCATGGCGGATAAATTGTCCAAAAAAGTCACCGCCAATGCGCCCGATCACCGCGGCCGACACGCCCACACGCGCCAGACAAGCGGCGGCATTCGCGCCATTGCCGCCCATAATTAACTCAATGTCATCCACAATGGCGACCTGATCGGCGGGGAGGAACTGGGTCAACGGTTTCGCCTGGACATCGGCGACAATGCTGCCGGAGCAATAGACTTGGATCATGGTTGCACCTGTATTGGTAATTGGGTGATTGGGTTATCCGGTGAGTGAGCTTGTCGAACTCACCGGATAACCCAATCACCACTATCGATTCTATCCGCTCACCGTCCAACCGGCATCGACAGTGAGAACGTCGCCGGTGATGTGGCGGGATTGGTCGCTGAGGAGGAAGAGGGCGGCTTTGGCGACTTCATCGGCTTCGATCAGGTCTTCGGCCAGCGGTTGTTTGACCTTCATGTAGTCGAGGATAACGGGATTTTGTTGGGCGCGGGCGCTCATGGGGGTGCGGATGAGGGCCGGGGCGATGACGTTGACCCGAATTTTGTGCGGCGCATAATAGGCGGCCATTGACTTGCTCAGGCCGATGATGGCGCCTTTGCTGGCGGCGTAGGCATGGGTGGCAAAGTGTTTGGCTTCGGGCGAGAAACCAAGCACGCTCGCCATGTTGAGGATCGCCCCACGCAGCCCATTCGCCCCCACCGGCTGGGCCAACATCTGGTTGAGAACGGCCCGACACATGAGAAATTGGCTCTTGACATTCGTGTCCAGCGTAATGTCCCAACCCTCGACGGTACATTCGTGCAGCGGGCCATCGCCAAAACGCCGCCCGCTGATGCCGGCCACATTAAAAAGCGCGTCAATCCGCCCATAGCGCGCCACACACTGCTGCACTACTGCCGCCACTGCTTGCGGATCGGTCAACTCTGCCGGCAAAAAGTCACACTCCCCGCCCAGCGCCCGCAGTTCGTCAAAGAGCCGTTGACAATTCTCCGCCGTGCGACTGGTAAAAAAGAGCCTTACCCCCGCCTGCACCGCCAACTTCGCCGTCGCCGCCGCAATGCCGGTGGAGCCGGTAATGAGGTAAACATCAGGTTGTGTCATGGTTTCATCCCGTCATGACGCCTTGAACTAAAGTTCAGGCTAAAAGCTCAAGTCGGCTAAAGCCCGACTGTTTGCGACCCTGCCAGTCCACTTGAGTGGACTTAAGCTATCAGCCTGAACTTATGAACATTAGGTAAATAAACCGGTAATCGTAGGTGCGGTTTGTAACCGCACTTGCTCCCTGGGAACCGTGCGGTTACAAACCGCACCTACGATTAGTTCAAGGCTGACACTCGCTCACCGTTCTCACCCATACAGATGCGCCAAACTCTGCCGGAACGCCTCATAATAGCGCTCCAACTGCTCCTCGGCGCTGGTGTTGCCGATAAAGTGATGGCTGGGCAACATCTCCACCCGCACCCCTTTGGCGACCAAGCGTTCGGCAATCGCACAGCGCAACATGTTCATGATCATGGCGCCGGTGACGGTGGAGGTGGGGCCAGTGCGCCATTCCAAGCCTTCAATCTCGACAATGCAGTCGCCCTGGGGACAGTGGTTGTCCAGCACGATGTCGGCATAGTCGATCAGCTTTTTGCCGGAAGAGTGACCCGGCTTGGCATTTTCACAGTGGTTGCGGGAGAGCATGGCAATAACGGGCATCCCGCGCGCTTTGGCCCCGCGCGCCATTTCGACAATAATCGGGCGGATACCGCTGGTCGAGATGATAATAAAGGCGTCATGCGGGCCGAATTTGAAGCTATGCAGCAGCTCTTCGGCATAGCCTTCGATCTTTTCCAGGAAGAGCGGACCGCGCAAGCCATTCATGCCCACGGTGGCGGCGTGGTTGGAAAGCGCCTGCTCCACCAGCGGGTAGAAGCCGACAAAACAGCCCTGGCGCGGGGTCATCTCTTCGCACATCATGCGTGAATGGCCGGCGCCAAAGAGAAAGATCAGCCCGCCCTGGGCAATGCGGTCGGCGCAAAGGTCGGCGGCGGCTTCAATGTTTTGCAGTTGGCTGGTACGAATTTTTTGTAAAAGTTCGAGGGTTTTATCAAAATAGGTCAGTGCTGAATTCATGCGTACTTACTCAGTTCTTTGGAAAAATGAATTGGTTTTGGTGTGGGGTATTGTACCGCAATTCTTGGCGTCTGCGCAACGAACTGCCAGGGTAAACCGCATTGCCGTCTAGGTGGGGATGACTTATAATCAACGACAGCAATAATGAAAGTAATCCATGAATGATTCAGAGGAGATTCAGATGGCAGAAAGCAAGAGACGCCCGCTTCAGGGGGTGTTGCCGGTTTTTCAGACGCCGTTTCTGGCCGATTACTCGATTGATTTTGCCACGCTCCAACGCGAAATCGACTGGCTTTATAACCAGGGAGCCGACGGCATCGTCATGGGGATGGTTTCAGAAACGTTACGCCTATCGAGTGAAGAGCGGGAGGCATTGGCAGCAGCGGCCTGTCGCTTTGGCCGGGAACGGGGCGTGGTGATCATTAGCGCCGGAGCCGAATCTACGCACACAGCAGTACGCTATGCGAAGCAGGCCGAAGCCGCCGGGGCCGATGCGGTGATGGTCATTCCACCGGTCTCCGTCGCTGTGGGTGAAGTGGATTTGCGCCGCTATTATGCGTCGATCATTGAGGCAATCAACATTCCGGTGGTGGTGCAGGATGCCAGCGGCTATGTCGGGCGACCCATGTCGATTGAGATACAGGCTGGTCTCTTCAATGAGTATGGTGACCGCGTTCTCTTCAAACCGGAAGCCACCCCCATCGGGCCGCGGCTGTCGGCGCTGCGCGACGCGACCGCAGGACGCGCCCCCGTCTTTGAAGGCACCGGCGGCATTGCCCTGGTCGATAGCTATCGTCGCGGCATTGTCGGCACCATGCCGGGGGCGGACCTGATCGATGGCATTGTCGCGCTCTGGCGGGCGTTGGCGGCGGGCGATGAACAACGGATTTACCAGTTGTCGCTGCCGATCGCGTCGTTGATTGCGGTGCAGAATAGCCTGGATGCTTTTCTGGCGGTGGAGAAATATCTGCTGGTCAAGCGGGGCATCTTCAGCAACACGCTGGTGCGGGGACCGGTTGGCTATCAACTTGATGCCGAAACGCAAGGCGAGGTGGATCGCCTTTTTGCCCAACTTCAGCAGGTGTTAGCCGCGTAGACGCTTCTCTTCTCCTGTAAGATTTACACAAGACGCCTCGTAGGGGCACGATATATCGTG
>QWII01000148.1 GCA_021405325.1 Caldilinea sp. CFX5
CATCAACCAATTTAGCAGCGACCACCAGAGCGAGATCGACGCCATCTTCCAGGTCTGCAAAGAGGCGGGGGTGCGCTGCGCCCAATCCAACCACTGGGCCGAAGGCGGCGCCGGCGCCACCGACCTGGCCCGCGCCGTGGTGGAAGCGACCAACGAGGCGAACAATTTCAACTTCCTCTATGGCCTCGACCAGTCGATTAAAGCCAAGATCGAAACCATCGCCAAAGAAATCTATGGTGCGGCAGCAGTCAGTTACGAAGCGCAGGCCGACAGCCAGATCCGCGCCTATGAAAAGAGCGGCTTTGGCAATCTGCCCATCTGCATGGCCAAGACCCACCTGAGTCTCACCGCCGATCCGTCGGCCAAGGGCGCGCCCACCGGCTTCACCCTGCCGATTCGCGAAGTGCGCGCCAGTGTCGGCGCCGGCTTTATCTACCCGCTGGTCGGCGAAATGCGCACCATGCCCGGCCTACCCAGCCACCCGGCGGCGGAACGGGTCGATATTGATTTTGCGACCGGGCGCGTCGTCGGTCTCTTCTAGTCACGATAAGGCTTCATTCATCAAAGATTACACAGATTGGGCAGATTAAAAGCAAAAAATAATCTGCCCAATCTGCGCAATCTTTGAGAAAAGCTGAATGAATCTTGGATGTTGGTGTATAATAGTAGGAGTTACGCAGTTGACGGGCGCTACCAGAGACCTGTCAGGTCTTGTCCAACTGCGTAACTCCTAAATAGAATAAATCAATCTACTGAATCAATTGTTTAGTTTTTAGTAGTTACAGCAATGAGCTATACCGAATTAAGCTTGGAAGATCTTTACTTGCAAATGCAAGATGATTTATATGATGGCATCAAGGAAGAAATTCCGATCCAGGTGCGCGAAGCCCTCGGCCGCGGCAAGACGCCCCAGGAAATTTTGGATGAGGGGTTAGTCGCCGGCATGGACATTGTCGGTGTCGATTTCCGCGATGGCATTCTCTTTGTGCCGGAAGTGTTGATGGCGGCCAATGCCATGAAGGCGGGCATGGAAGTGTTGCGCCCGCTGCTCACCGAGACCGGCGCCCAACGCATCGGCAAGGCGATTGTTGGCACGGTCAAGGGCGACATTCATGACATCGGCAAAAATCTGGTCGCCATGATGTTGGAAGGCGCCGGCTTCGAGGTCGTCAACCTGGGCATCAACGTGGACGCCGACACCTTCCTCAAAGCCATTGCAGAACACCAACCCGACATCCTGGGCATGAGCGCCCTGCTCACCACCACCATGCCCTACATGAAGGTGGTCGTCGATGCGCTGGGCGAAGAGGGCATTCGCGAGGAAATCTATGTCATGGTCGGCGGCGCGCCCGTCACCGAGAACTTTGCCCGTGAAGTGGGCGCCGACGCCTATGGTCGCGACGCGGCGGTGAGCGTCGAGATTGCCAAGCGCTATATGCAGCGTAAGAATGCGAAAGCGCGGGCCGCGTAATGGAATTGACGGCGCGTGTCTGGTTTGAAGTCAGCTCGGCCTGTTTATTGGTGGAAATCAATGGGATCATTGCCCAGATCGATTTTCACTCCATCCCGGAAGATGACTTTGAATCGGCGGCGCCGATTACGCGATTTTCACTGGGGTGTGAAGGAACAGTTGTCATTTGCCATCATGGCGACGGGGAAGAAACCTGGTTGCCGGTGGACATGTGGCTACCGGGTGGCTTTACACCCCAGGTCAATGGGATTGTTCGGCAACCGCAGCCGGTTTAGCTTTGGAGGCAACAGTCTATGCTCACAATCAAACGGTGGCCGCCCCCGGTCATTCCAACCTTAGAGGAAGAACTGCTCTACCCAGCAAGTGACGGCAAGCCTATGTCCGATAACTCAAAACAGTTTTATGGCATCTTCTTGATTCATGCAAACCTTGATATTCTCTTTGCTGATGATCCCAATGTTTTTGTGATTGGTGACATGCTCTGGTATCCAGTGGAAGGCTCACCGAGCATTAAACAAGCGCCGGATGTCATGGTTGTCTTTGGTCGGCCCAAGGGTCATCGTGGTTCCTACTTGCAATGGCGTGAGGAAAATATTGCCCCTCAGGTGGTCTTTGAAATTATCTCGCCAAGCAATCACAAACCTGAAATGAATGAAAAATTTGAATTTTATAACCGATACGGCGTTGAGGAGTATTATCTCTTTGATCCTGAACGTGGTCGTCTGCAAGGCTGGTTGCGCACACCAGATGGAGACTTAGAACCGATTCATGAAATGGTGGGTTGGCGCAGTCCACGCCTGGGCATTACCTTTGGGTTGGATGGTCACGAGTTACGCCTGTTCTACCCGAATGGCGAACCATTTCGGAATGCCATTGAACTCCATCAACGCATGAAAGAGGCAGAGTTGCGTATGGAAACCGCTGTTGATCGCTCAGATGCCGCGGTTGATCGGGCGCGCGCAGCGATGGAGTGGGCTGAGACAGAAGCGAAACTTCGGGTTGAAGCAGAAATTCGCGCTAAAATCGAAGCTCAACGCGCCGAAGCCGAAACCAAAGCGCGTGCCGAAGCCGAAGCACAACGTGCCGAAGCCGAAGCACAACGTGCCGAAGCTGAAAAGCGCGCTTTGGCGTTAGAAGCAAAACTACGCGCAGCCGGCATCCAATAAACTACGACTAGGCTCAACAATCATGACAGCCGACTGCATTCTCGCCCATGACCTGGGCACCACTGGCAACAAAGCGACACTGTTTGATCGGGAGGGGAAGTTGGTGGGCAGTGCCTTTGCCGCCTACCCTACCCACTATCCCCATCCCAACTGGGCGGAACAGGAGCCGACGGACTGGTGGGCGGCGGTTTGTAACACCACCCGCCAGTTGCTGGCACAGACCAATGTTGCGGCAAACGACATTGCGGCGGTCGGCCTGTGTGGTCAAATGATGGGTTGCACCCCGGTCGATGCAATGGGAACGCCGCTCCGTTCCTGCATCATCTGGGCCGACCAGCGGGCGCAAGCGCAAGCCGATCAGATTGCCGAAAAGTGTGGTGCAGAGGCGGTCTATCAACGCAGCGGTCATCGCCCCAGCCCGGCCTATACGGCAGCCAAAATGCTCTGGTTACGGGATGAACAGCCAGCCATTTTTCACAAAACAGCTTGTTTCCTTCAGCCCAAGGATTTTATCGTTCACCAACTCACCGGTCGCTTTGCCACCGATTATTCTGATGCGTCCGGGACGCTCCTCTTTGACCTGCTGGAGCGGCAGTGGGCGACTGATTTTCTGGCGGCGTTGGCGTTGCCGGTCGATTGTTTGCCGACCTTGCATCCATCCACTGCGGTTGTTGGTGAAGTAACCAGCGCCGCCGCATCCGCAACCGGATTGGCGGCTGGCACACCCGTTGTCATCGGCGGCGGCGATGGGGCGTGCGCCGGGGTGGGGGCTGGCGAGGTTGAGCCGGGGGATGCGTATTGCTACATAGGCTCCTCCTCCTGGATCAGCATTAGCACGCGCCAACCCGTGCGCGACCCGGCCCAGCGCACCTTTACTTTCCACCATCTCCACCCGGAACGCTATGCCCCGATGGGCACCATGCAAGCCGCCGGCGGCGCGCGTGATTGGGCGTGGCGGCTATTGCAGGAGGCGGAATTGGATCTGGACGCGGCGGCTGCGACCATTCCACCAGCCGCCGAAGGATTGCTCTTCTTGCCCTACCTGCTGGGGGAACGTAGCCCCCACTGGAATCCGCTGGCGCGTGGCGCTTTCATCGGGTTAGCCATGCCCCACAGCAAACCGCAACTGGCGCGCGCCGTGCTGGAAGGGGTGGCGCTGAACTTACGGCTGATTCTCGATGCGTTGCGCAGCAGCATCGGGCAAAGCGAACCGCCGATCCGGGCTATTCGACTCATCGGCGGCGGCGGCAAAAGCGACCTGTGGCCCCAGATGTTGGCCGATTGTTTCAACCTACCCATTCATCAACTAACGCTGACCAGTGAAGCGACGAGTTGGGGTGCGGCGGTGGCGGCGGGTGTTGCTGTGGGAGTCTATGATTGGTCGCAAGCAGCCCACGGAGCCACGGTCACACAAATTGTGGAACCCACTAGCCAGGGTGTAGCAGTCTATGGTGAACTGGCCGCCATCTATGCCGATGCCTACAAAGCGCTGGAACCGATTTATACCCGTCTGGCAGCATTTAGCCGATAAGAATCTAACCAAGGCTCATGCCGAAAACAATAGAGGAACCCACTATGTCTGCACCCATCATCCAAACCAAAGCCGATCTACCCAAACAGCCCCGCCCCATTGTCAGCATCGGCGGCGGCGGGATTGTCCATGATGCCCATTATCCCGCCTATCGCAAAGCGGGTTTTCCGGTTGCCGGCATCTTTGATCTGAAAACGGAACGGGCGCAGTTCATGGCTGAAAGGTTCGGCGTGCCGTCAGTCTATAACACTTTGGCGGAGGCTGCCACGAAAGCGCCGACGGAAGCGATCTTTGACGTGGCGGTGCCGGCGGGCCATATTTTGGAGGTTTTGCGCCAGTTGCCGAATGGCCGCGCGGTGTTGATTCAGAAACCGATGGGTGATAATTTGCGCCAGGCGCGCGAAATTTTGGCGCTTTGTCAAACGAAAAATCTGACCGCCGCCATCAACTTCCAGATGCGCTGGGCGCCCTTTATCATCGCGGCCCGCAGCCTGATCGACCAGGGTGTCATCGGCGAGGTGCATGATCTGGAGGTGCGGGTAACGGTCTACACGCCGTGGCATCTCTGGCCCTTTTTGCAACAGGTGCCGTATGCCGAAATCCTCTACCATAGCATTCACTACATTGACCTGGTGCGCTCGTTCTTGGGCGATCCTTCCGGTGTCTATGCGAAGACCGTGCGTCATCCGAAGCTGTTGTCGATGCAGTCGCGCACGAATGTCATCTTTGACTATGGCGACGTGTTGCGTTGCAATGTCGAGACCAACCATCACCACGAATATGGGCTGCGTCACCAGGAGAGTTATGTCAAGTGGGAAGGAACCAAGGGCGCAATCAAGGCCAAGATGGGGTTGTTGATGAACTATCCCACCGGCGAACCCGATGCCTTTGAGTATTGTGTCTTGCAAGAACAGCAGGAACCGCAGTGGCAGGGCGTCGCCATTGAGGGTTCATGGTTTCCCGACGCCTTTATCGGTAGCATGGCGAGTTTAATGCGCTTTGTCGATGGCGAGACCGATCAGTTGCCGACAGCAGTGGCCGATGCGTTCAAGACGATGAGTGTGGCGGATGCAGCGTGCCGGTCGAGTGATGGTGGGGCGACTTTTATTCTTGAGTAATACTCCCAATGAAACTTTGTGGGAGCGCCCTGATTTTAGACAGCGTAAGCGCAAAAGAAGATAAATCATGAGCAACAAACCAATTCCTACTTGTGGTGATGGACAGCAGACAGCTAGAGAGTGGAAACCTGTCACTTTTGAGTATACTGAGGACGGCGTATCGATTCGCGTGCCGAATGTTTATGCGTGGGTCTGTCCACTCGATGGTGAAATTTCATTTACCCCTGATACGGTTGATGAACTAATCACAACAGTACGCGAATTAATTGACACAGCCAAGCGCGCAAAGCAGAGGCGTACCGCTTTTACAGAGTATGTTGTGTCTGTTGGTCTGCCTGAACCAGCTTAATCAGCCGAGTTGATGGCCTGACAAAACACGCCTATACTCAACAGCGGCAAAGTATGATATAGTTGGCGTACACGGCTGACGAGTATAGAAAATCGGACTTGTTATGAATACAGTTCAACCATTTGAGAAAACATTGCAAGAAATTGTAACGCATTTAATTACCGATTATGAACCAACAAGAATCATCTTGTTTGGTTCATTCGCACGCGGGGACGCTCATCGCGATAGTGACATCGATCTTCTGATTGTCAAAGAGACAAATGAGTCCCCTTTGGAGCGGCGCGTTCATGTACGCCGTTTGGTTGCTCAACCGGAACGTCGCATTCCTTTTTCACCACTAGTACTAACACCAGCCGAATTGGAGCAACGATTAGCCCTTGGTGATCCTTTTTATCGTGATATTCTACGACAAGGGAAGGTGCTTTATGCCCGGCCCTGAATCGACAATTCCTACCGCTTTAATTCACAACAAAGTTACTCCACCACCATCGACATAATCTCTGTCCCAGGTAATTTTTAGGGATAGAAAAGCGCAGCCCCTTGCAAACCGGTCCGCCGGTTCATGCCGATATGCCAGCGCCCCAGGTTCGCCCAGAACAGAATCGTGCGATCCGGCCCGCCAAAGCAGACATTGGTCGGCGCGCCCAGTGCTGTACCTTCGTAATCATCCATCAGCACAGTGACGCTCCCGTTTGGCAGGATGCGGAAGATCGTATCGGGTCGGTAACAGGAGACCAACAGGCTGCCGTCTGTGCAGAAAGCCAGGCCATCTGGAACGGTGTGAGGCAATTCGGCGACGGTTTCAACCGGCCCGACCTTTTTGCCATTGACAATCGGGAAACGGACGACGCGCGGTTGGTTGAGTGACATGGCCACATACAAATATTTCCCATCGGGCCGCACAGCGCAGCCGTTGGGGAACTGGCAACAGGTCGTGTCAATGACGGTCGCCGAACCATCCCGTGCGATTGACCAGAGACAGCCGTTATCCGCCTTCCACGCACCCGAATCGGCCACAAAGAGATTGCCGTGGGCGTCAAAAGCGGGGTAGTTGGGGGTGATCATCGCGCGATCGGCGTTGCCGCGACTATAGACCGTGACGCCGCCGTCGGGCGCCACCTTTTGCACGGCTTTATCCCCCGGATTGCATACGTAGGTGTTGCCGGCTCTGTCGTGGGCCAACCCTAGATTTAGCCCCTTAGTCGTGGCGAAATGGTCAACGTGCGCAGTCGTAATGTCGATCCGATAGAGTTGACCAGTTTCGCCGCCGGCATAGATCTTGCCGTCCGGCCCCAACGTCACGCCTTCCGGGTGATCCAACCCGTCGGCAAAGGTCTCAACATCTTGCAGATTGATCAATGGCATACCCTTTCTCCTTGCTTGCTTCTCCCAGCTTCTTTCACCGCACTGCCTAGGCGTGATTGTACCCGATAATCACAGGGGCAGCAAGCCTGACGAAAAAGTCAGCTATTGCTGATGCTTGCACATTTGGGTTGGATACGAATAGGCTGTGGTATACTTTTGGCGGTGATCATCACCATATCGCCGGCACTAGGCGAGCGCACTAAGGGAAGGAAGCGGGGCAACGTGTACGCTAGTTACACTTATCTCTTTTGGCTTTTTTGTTTTATCGGCATTCCACTGCTGATCCTACTGCGCTGGCGGCAGCAGTTGTGGCAACAGCGACGAGCGTTGGCGTGGACAGTCGTCGGCTCATTGGTCGGCGGCTGGCTGTGGGATGCGTTAGCGGTGCGGGTTAGGCTATGGCACTATGATCCGGCGCGCATTGCCGGGGTCTGGTTCTTGGGCCTGCCGCTGGAAGAGTGGCTCTGGATTGTCGGTGTGACCTTGCTCTTTGGCGGCATCACCATCCTCCTGGCCGAGCGTATGGGGGTGCAGCATGAGTGAACAGCCCTGGGTGCAGGTGGGGATGAATGGTCGCTTCTTTCCGGCCAACTGGCGACCGGCACGCCAGGAGATCGCCTTCGCCCGCGCTGCCAGTTTTCAAGCCATCCAATTTGCCACGCGCGATGAGCCATGGACGGAAGCGCGATTAGATGACTCCTTTGGCACCCTGCATGAATTACTCCAAGCGGCTGGGCTAACGGCGGTGATGGAGATTGTGGTCTTTATTAATGCCCAGGGGCGCACACGGCATGGCTTAACGCCGTTGGATGTGTTAGAAGCCAATCTCCCTGCCATCCGTGGGCTGCACTGCTATGCGGTCCACTGGCATTTAGCGCCGGCGGAGATGATGACACCGGCCACGGTTACGCAAGTAGAGCGCGCCTTATTGCCCCAATTCCACCAAGCCGTTGCGCTTGCCGACGAATACAATTTCGGCTTTGGCCTTGAACATAATGAGCCGGATCTGCTGCTCTTCGGTACGCCGCTGGCCTGTCAAATGATGGTGGATGATGTGCCAGGATTGCATTTCGTCTGGGATTTGAATCACACGACGGCGGCAGACCTGATGAGCTTTTTGGCGTTAGCGCCCCGCATGAGTATGTTGCATGTCTCGGACACGCCGTTGCCGGCGGTGAACTATCACTTTCCGCTGGGGCAGGGTACGGTTGATTTTGCCCATTACTTTGGCGAATTGCAGCGGCGTGGCTTTACCGGCCCTGCCATTCTCGAAATTGGCGGTCAGCCCAAATCGGGCGGTTTTGGCCGCGACACGGATGAAGCGCTGATTGATTCCCGGCGACGCCTAACGGCAATTCTGAATAGGGAGCAGGCCAATGGCGGTTAATGCCCAATTTTACTGCGCCCACTGTCAAGCGCCGGCGGTCAGGCTCACGCTCACCGATGCACTGATGACTGAAGTTAACTGCCAAATGAAGCATTACCTCATCCTTCGCGCCGCAAAGGCCCCCGGTTTAGGAAGAGATGAAGCATTACCGTGTTCCTTCTATCCGTGTTTACTCTTTGGGCGATCTCAAAAGACTAAACACGGATAGAAGGAACACGGAATTCGCAATGAAAGTATGTAGGTTGAATGATACCCTTGATACCACAGCACTTTTCACACCTATTTTTGTTATGTGTCGCCGCTGTACTCTTTCACGCCATGCTCTGGGCGCGCAATGGGCGCTTTTTGTGGCGCAACCGGCGGATTATTCTGGCGGTGGTTGCCATCTGCGAGGTGTGGACGCTCATCACCGATCCCATCGGCGGTCACTGGCGCGCCTGGCTCTTTGACCCGGACAAGGTCTTGGGCATCTGGCTCTTTGGCGTGACGCCCATTGAGGATTTTTTCGGCATGGCCGTGGTGAGCAGCGCCGCAGCCTGTGGCATTCTGGTCTTTGGCTATAGCAAACGGCGCTGGATTTGAGAGAATCTTTGACAATGAATTCTTTGATCCCCACCATCCGTACCCAACGGTTAACGCTACGCGGCTTTGTGACGGCGGATATTCCGGCGCTCCACACCATTGTCAGCAACCGGGAGGTGTTGCGCTATTTCCCCCGCACCGAGCCGTGGGAACGGGAACGAGTCGAGCACTGGTTAAACAGCCAGCCAACCCACTGGCAAACCCATGGTTTTGGCTGGTATCTGGTCGAGCAGACAGCAACCGCGCAGTTGATGGGCTGGTGCGGCTTGCGGGTGTTACACCTGTGAACTCACAGCACAACGGGATGCCGGCGCTGCACCATTATGGGACTGCATTCAACGCACACCTTACTGGGACATTGTGCATAGCTACAATACCTCGCTGCTGGGCTGGCTGGTTCTGATCGCGCGTCGTCATATTGCCAGTATTGATGAGATGAGTGAGGCTGAAGCAGCAGCGTTGGGGCCGTTGCTGCGCCAGGTATCAACTGCGCGAAAAGCAGTAACAGGCTGTAGCAAAACCTATGTGGTACAATTTGCCGAAGCGCCAGGTCACCCCCATGTGCATTTTCATGTGATTCCGCGCATGGCCGATCTGCCGGTGGAACGCCGCAGCACCAACATCTTTACTTACCTTGGCGTGCCGACAGAAGAGTGGCTGAGTGAAGCGCAGATGAATGAAATTGCTCTTAAGATTCAACCCTTTCTTCAGATGTAATTATGACAGACAAAACAGTTCAACAAGCCATTATTGCCTTTTTGAAACGCGATCCACTGCGCAATATCGTGCCGCTGAAAATGTTGACGGCCTACCCAACGGTCATTGACACCCATTATTACGAGGCGGGCAATGGGGCGGCAGCCTTGTTGCTCTTTCCAACGAGCGCGTTTGCCTACGATCGCGCTACCTATGCCGATCTGGATTTGGTGGTGATCCTGGCGGCCACCACCGCCGAAGCCGCCACCGCGTTGTTACCACAGATACCAATGCAGAGACGGCTGATCTTCAAGTTGATGGATGCCCATGTGCGCGATCTGCTGGCAACCCGTTTTACGTTGCAGCGGGTGACGGCTTTCCTCTCCTATACTGCAACTGCCATCGACCATTTTGCGCCATCCCCCGATGTAGTGCCAGCCGCACAGGTGGACGAACGGCTTTATCCCCATTTTGCCGCCCAGGGTCATGACGCCGAGGAGTTGCAGCGTTATTTTGCCGATGGACAGGCGCGGGCCTTCACATTGTACAAAAGCGCAGAGCCGATCGCATCCTGTTTCACCTATCGCAACTTTGAGCAGATCCATGAAATCGGCGGGGTTTTTACCATTCCCGGCGAGCGGCGCAAGGGTCATGCGCAACAGGTAGTGACAACCGCCGTCCATGCGCTGCGGCAACGTGATTGCTTGCCGCGCTATCAAGTGCATGAGGGCAATCAACCCTCCATCGCCCTGGCCGAACAGATTGGGCTGACGCGGTTTGTTACGGTGGAGCATTGGCGGTATGTGCCGGGGTGAGCAGAAGACAAGAAGACAAGAAGACAGGAAGATAGAAAGCAGCGTAAGCGGCTTGGAGGAGGGGAAAATGGAGCTACCGGCACATGGTTATCTCGATCAGCTTGGCATTTCGTATGAGCGGCGCAGCTTTCCACCAACTACCGAAAAGGGAGCGGCGGCGGTGGCGCGGGTGTTGGGTTTTCGCGAACATCAGATGGTCAAGACATTGATTTTTGAAGCCGACACCGGCGAACGGGTATTGGTGATGGTGGGCGGCGACCAAAATGCAATCTCCGGGCAGTTGAAAAAAGCCATTGGCTCGCGCAATATTCGTATGGCCGGCCCGGAAGTTGTTAAGGCGACGACCGGTTATGAAATCGGCTCGATTCCGCCCTTTCACTGGCAACCAGCCGGCTTTCGCTCATTTTTGGATGAAAAGCTTATGGCGGAGCCGATCTTAGGGGTTGGCGCGGGGCAATGGGGTGAGGAAATCTTGATTACGCCTGCCAATTTGGTACGTGCAGCCCAGGCGCAAGTGGTCAAGCTGACCGAGCGGGCGGTAGAATAGAGCGATGAGAGGGAGAACCGCAATGAACGTTCAGATTCTACGCGCCCAGCCAGCCGACGCGCTTCGTTTGAAGGAAATCGCCGTGGCGGCCAAAGCCCATTGGGGGTATCCACCGGAATGGATGGAGCGGTGGGCGCAGCTTTTCCAGGTCAGGAGCGAGTATTTGGCGGCGAATGAGGTCTATACGCTCGTTCGGGGTGACGCCATTATCGGTTGGTATGCTGTCGTTCTGCGCGGGTCAACAGCACTGCTCGATGACCTGTGGGTTGAGCCGGCTTTCATCGGCCAGGGGTTGGGACGCATTCTCTTTGAACATGCACGACAACTGGCGATACAGAAAGGGGCACAGCGGCTGAAATTGGAGGCTGATCCCAACGCCGTTGGCTTTTATGAGCACATGGGCGCGACTATTATCGGCGAAATCGAATCCGATATGGGGCGCAAAATACCGATCATGGCAATTCAACTAGAGCAACATTCTTGATCGGCCACTCAGTACGGATAGGATACTCTGAATGCAAAGCGAATCTGTGGATTACAGCCGCAAATGGCTGGTGATGACGGCGGTTGGTCTGGCGACCTTTCTCGAAACCATTGATGCCAGCGCCGTTAGCCTGGCGTTGCCCACCCTGGTCAAAGAATTTGCTGTCGATTTCGCCCTGGTGCAGTGGGTGATGTTGGCCTTTGTCTTGACCCAGGCCACCTTGATGCTGGTGATGGGCCGGCTGGGCGACACCTATGGCAAAAAGCCGATCTTTTTGACCGGGACGATCATCGCCGGCATTGGGGCGCTGCTCTGTGGCTTTGCGCCGACGATTGAGTGGTTGATTGCCCTGCGCGTCGTGCAAGCCGTCGGGGTGGCGATGGCGATGGCGTTGAGCTTTGGCATTGTGGCCGAAGCCTTTCCACCAAAGGAACGGGGTATGGCGCTGGGAACCATCGGCGGCATTGTCTCAATGGGCATTGTCATCGGGCCGATCATTGGCGGCGTACTACTGGATGCCTTTTCGTGGCACGCGCTCTTCTTTCTCAACCTGCCCTTTGCCATTCTGAGTTTCCCGCTGGGGCTACGCAACATCCCCCATACACGCCAGGGGAGCGGCGGTGCGTTTGACTATTGGGGATCGCTGGTCTTCTTTGTCAGTCTGGCGGCCTTTCTGCTGGCGACGACCTTCGGCCAGCGGATTGGCTTTGGCAACCCGTTGATTTTGCTCTTGTTGGGTGTGGCGTTGGGGGCGTTGTTGCTCTTTGTCTTTGTCGAAAGCCGGGTGGTAGCGCCGGTGGTCGATCTCAAGCTCTTTCGCAACCTGGGTTTTAGCATCAATATGCTCCAGCGCTACTTGAGCTTTATCATCTTTATCAGCGCGTCGCTGCTCCTGCCCTTTTACCTGCAAAATATGCTGGGCTATACGCCACGCACAGTTGGCTTTTTGCTCACCGCCATTCCGATTGCCTTTGGCACCGTTGCCCCCATTGCCGGCACCCTCTCGGACCGTTTTGGCTCCCGCCCGGTGACAGTGGTGGGGCTGCTCCTCCTTTTTCTCGGCTCGGTTGCCATCAGCACCCTGAGCGCGACAACTTCGACAGTAGGCTATCTCCTGCGGGTCTTGCCCTTTGGCCTGGGGATGGGCATCTTCCAATCGCCTAACAATAGTGTCATCATGGGGCTAGTGCCACGGGAACGGCTGGGCATGGCGTCGAGTCTGCTTTCGGTGGTGCGCACGCTGGGGCGCAGCAGTGGCATTGCGATCCTCGGTGCGCTCTGGACCAGTCGAGTGTTGGTCTATGCCGGCAGCGGTTACACCGGCGATGCAACCGCCGCGCCGATTCCGGCGCAGGTGGCCGGTTTGCAAGAAAGTTTCCTGGTCGTTGCGGTTTTTGCCCTGCTGGCTTTGGGGTTAACCGGTTGGGAATGGTTCCGCCAGCGGCAGTTGACGGCACAAATGGCGTGACAGACGCGGATGCAGGAGGCGCGGATCAAGATCCGCGCCTCCTGCATCCGCGTCTGTCACACCGGCTACACATCGTCAAAGTCAGCGCGATCCTCGCTGGGAAATCCTTCCTCCTCAGGATCATCTTCCCCATCATTGTCGGCCTGAGTCGCATTCCAGCCGCCGATCACCACCATGAACTCACCTTTCAGCGCCGTCTTTTCCATCTCAGCCAGAACCACAGAAAGTGGCCCCCGCCAGATCTGTTCGTAGAGTTTGGTCAGATCGTTGGCAACGGCAGCGGGACGGTCGCCGTAGATTTCCAGCGCGTCCTTGAGAAACTCGATCAGGCGGTAGGGGCTTTCATAAAAAACTAACGTATGGGGTGACTTTTGGTCAATCGCCAGAAAACGCTGTCGCTGCCCCCGTTTGCGGGGCGGGAAGCCGCGGAAGGTGAAGCTATGCACCGGTAGGCCAGAGAGCACCACCGCCATGATCAACCCGGTCGGGCCGGGGATCATGGTGACGGGCAATTCCTCTTCCAGGGCGCGGCGCACGGCGATAAAACCGGGGTCAGCAATCCCTGGCGTGCCGGCATCAGTGACGACGGCGACGGACTTGCCATCACGCAGCAGGCCGATGATGCGTTCGACAGCCTGGCGTTCGTTGTGTTCGTGAAAGGCGATCTGTGGTTTGCTGATGTCAAAGTGCTTAAGGAGACGACCAGTTTTGCGCGTGTCTTCGCTGGCGACAAAGTCAATGGTGCGCAGGGTTTCTATGGCCCGCAAGGTGATGTCGTCCAGGTTGCCGATAGGTGTTGCCACAAGATAGAGCATAGTTGATCAATCAGTCCAGAGTGCAAGTTACAAATTTTTGTCTATTATGCGCTAAAACGATGGTAACACCAATCAAAGCAAGCAGTGAATGCACGAATTTCAGGTTACGGCATAAAGCGCCCGCGTCATCAGCCCGATCGCCAGGATCGTTAGCCCAAAGCCGACCCACGCATAGCGCCGGGCGCGACCGCCATCCCCCGTCGCCGCCAGATGACGCAGGGCTGGACGTAGCGCCCCATCGCCGATCCCCAACAGGGCGACAGCAATGATGGCGCAGAGGGTGATGATCATGCCCCATTCACCCCAACGGGTCACGCTAGCCCAGCCTCGTGTACGGAGAATTAAGAGCAGACCGAAGAAAATGGTCGCCATGCCGGTGTAGGTCAACAAGCGGACGGCGTTCATGGCAATCGCCACCATTTTGGCGTTTTTCTCTTTCTCCAACAGCGGCACAATGACCACCGCCAAGAGCGCATAGCCGCCCACCCACAAACCGCCGCCCAGCACATGCCCAAAGCGAACCAACCAGGTTGTCGTGATAAAATCCATTGTCACCCTCTTTGCGCCATCTGTCGAGCAATGATCCATTCGCCAACGAGCGCGCCGATTGGCCCCGCTGTCACCACCACGACCAGCAAAAACCACCAGCCCCACAACCCATCCGCTGCGCCCACGCCAACCACGGTCAGCAACAACAAGAAGTTGCCGCCATGCAGCGGGCCAAGCAGGCTCACCCACTCTCTTGCGCCGGTAAATGAGGCAAATAACAAAGCTGCCAACAACACTGCATCACACAGGGCCACCCAACGCACCAGGCGAAGTCGCCGCCGGCGCTGCTGGGTCATATCGACCACATCCATCATCACGCATTCCTTTTCCTTATCAACAAAACGCCGATCCCGTCTCGTAGAGACGCTTGCGTTTAGTATAGAGTGCTGCCCTTTGGGGATCAAGCAACAGGGCGCTATAATTGTCCAGGATGGCACAATTGTGGGAATTTGTCTCAAGCACAGAGGGGGTGACGGTTGCAACGGGGAGAACGACAAAATGAGCGCACCAAAGAAGCGGTGGTAGGGGCCTTTATGCAGCTTGTCAAAGAACAGGGCTACGAAAGCATTACCATTCAGGAGATCAGCGACCGGGCGAATGTGGGGCGCAGCACCTTTTATCGCCACTTTATGAGCAAAGCTGATGTGCTCCTCGCCTTTCATGAAGGGATCTTTGCTCGGTTGGCTTCTGTCTATGGCTCGGCGGAGGAGTGGCTGGCTGAAGAACCGCCACCGCAGGTGATCTACTTTTTGCAGCGGATGCAACCCCCTGCCGCCGCGTCCATCTTTTCCCTTTATCGCTTTGGCCCAGATCTCGATTATCTGCTCGGTAACATGGATAAGCGCCTGACCAGTGCTTTTGCGCAGAGTTTAGCCCAGGCATTTGCGGACAGAAAGAGCACCATTCCGCTTTCGCTGCTGGCGGCATCGATTGCCGGGATCTATGGGGCAGTGATCCGTTCCTGGTTGGCCGATCCGGCAACCATGACCGCGGCGGAGGTTGCGCAGTATCTACAACGACTGGTGCGGGCGACGTTGTGTGAGGCGTTGGGCAAATCGTTGGGGAGGGGATGATGTGGTTCACCCGAACGGAGAGCCGAGGGTTCAAACCCTCGGCTACCGTCAGCCGAGGGTTCAAACCCTCGGCTACCGTCAGTCGTCGCTACGCGACTGGTCGTACATCAAGGGTATTGCGTAGGTACTGACCGGTGTACGATTGTTCGCAGGCGGCAATGGCTTCGGGTGGGCCTTGGGCGACGATGTAGCCGCCTTGTTTGCCCCCTTCCGGCCCTAGGTCGATGACCCAGTCGGCGCTTTTGATCACGTCGAGGTGGTGTTCGATGACAATCACACTGTTGCCCGCATCGACCAACTGGTTGAGGGCGTCGAGCAGGCGCTGGATGTCGGCCAGGTGCAGACCGGTAGTCGGTTCATCGAGGATATAGAGGGTGCGCCCGCCGCGTTTGATCTTGCCCAGTTCGTGGGCCAGCTTGATGCGCTGCGCCTCGCCGCCGGAGATAGTAGTGGAGGACTGCCCCAACTTGAGGTAGCCCAGCCCCAACTGCGTCATTACGCCCAGTTTGTGAGCAATTAAGGGGGCGTCCTTGAAGAAACAGGTCGCCTCTTCAATCGACATTTCCAGCACCTGGGCGATGTTTTTGCCGTTGTAGGTAATCTCCAAGGTCTCTTCGTTATAGCGCGCCCCTTTACAGGCGTGACACTGCACCTCGACATCGGCCATGAACTGGAGCGAGGTGACAATCACCCCTTGGCCGTGACACTCTTCACAGCGCCCACCCTTAGTGTTAAAGCTAAAGCGACCCGGGGTGTAGCCGCGGCGTTGACTCTCTGCCGTCGCCACAAAGAGGGCGCGGATGGCGTCAAAGACACCGACATAGGTCGCCGGGTTGGAAGTGGGCGTGCGCCCGATGGGGGTCTGGTCAATGTCGATCACGGCGTGGATGTAGTCAATGCCCTCAATCTGTTCATGGGCGCCGGGCAAAATGCGGCTTTCGTGCAGCGTGACCTGAAGCTGTTTGAAGAGAATCTCATTGATCAAGGTGCTCTTGCCTGACCCGGAGACGCCGGTGATGCAGACAAAGAGGCCCAGCGGAAGGGTGACATCAATCCCCTTCAGATTGTTCTCAGTGGCGCGGCGGATGAGCAGGGCTTTCCCGTTCGGTGCGCGGTGGTGGGGCGGCAAGGGAATCTGGCGGCGCCCGCTGAGGTAATGACCAGTTAACGAGGCTTCGTTTTGCAACAGGTGGTCAATACAGCCCTGCGCCACCACCTGACCGCCATGTTGTCCCGGCCCCGGCCCGATCTCGATGATGTGGTCAGCGGCGCGCATGGTCTCTTCGTCATGTTCGACGACGATGACGGTGTTGCCCTGGTCACAGAGACGGCGCAGCGTGTTGATCATCTTGCGGTTGTCACGCGGGTGGAGGCCGATGCTTGGTTCATCCAGCACATACAACATGCCCATCAACTCCGAGCCAATCTGCACCGACAAGCGCACCCGTTGCGACTCGCCGCCGGAGAGGGTGGTCGCGCGCCGGTTGAGGCTGAGGTACTCAATGCCAATGTCGAGGAGTAGGTCAATGCGTTTGAGAATCTCACGGACAATCTCGGTCCCGGCTTGTGGGTTGCGGGTGAAGGGGGGCAACGCAGCGAAGAAGTCGCGCAGTTCGCTCAGGGTCAGATCACCCAACTCCATAATATTTTTGCCGCCAATCGTGATGAGTAAACGCTGGTGCTTTAGCTGGCGGCCACGACAATCAGGGCAGGTGCGTTCGACCATCACCCGCTTCATATATTCCTCAACCCAAGCGTTGGCGGTCTTCTCCCGCCGGTAGCGTCGGTAGCGCCGCTCGATCTCGCCGACAATGCCTTCATAGGGGAAGCTCTTGCCGATGTGGTGGCCTTGCCCTTTTGCGCCGCCGGGGGTTTGCAGAATTGTGATCTTCGTCGTCCCGGTGCCATGCATGATGACATGGCGCGCCTCGTCGGTAAGATCCTTCCACGGCGTGTCGAGGCTAAAGCCATACTGTTGCGAGAGGCTGTACATGATCCGCCCCGCCCACAAATCCTTGTCGTAGTGGAATGCTTTCGGTTCCAGCGCACCGCTGCGCAGGCTTTTGTTCTTGTCGATCACCAGCAGGTCGGGCTGGACATACCAGTACATACCCAAGCCGGTGCAGGTAGGGCAAGCGCCGACCGGCTCGTTAAAGGAGAAGTAGACCGGCTCCAGTTCGCCGCCGGTGATCTGATGTTCTGGACAAGTGAAACCGGCAAAGAACTGCTCCATTCCGGTTTTCATCGGGCTAAGGATGCGAAAGCGCAAAAAACCTTCACCCACCCGCAGCCCATTTTCAATCGCCACCACCAGCGGCTTGAAGAGGTCGGGCTTGACCACAAACTTGTCGATGACCGCTTCCATGTCATAGGTGAGCGTCTCGTCCATCTCGAACTCTTCGCTCAGGTCAACCAGTTCATCGTTGATACGCAGACGACGGTAGCCCTTGGTACGGATCTCGCCAAAGAGATAGGGATAATCTTCGCCATAGATTTTGAAGACGGGTGCGTCGATCTCAATCAGCGTGCCGACCGGGAGCGAAAGAATATGTTCAGCAATCTGCACCGGTGTACGTGTCGGCACTTCAGCGCGACAGTAGGGACAGTGGGCCGTGCCGGCGGTGGTAAAGAGGACGCGGAAGTAGTCATAGATGTCGGTCATGGTACCGACGGTGGAGCGGGGGTTGCGGCTGACCGACTTTTGTTCAATCGAAATCACCGGCGAGAGGCCATAGATCGCGTCGACCTTGGGCTTCTGCAACTGGGCCACAAATTTGCGCGAAAAAGCCGAGAGCGACTCCAAAAAGCGGCGTTGCCCCTCGGCATAGATCGTCTCAAAGGCGAGCGAAGATTTGCCCGATCCGCTCAGCCCGGTCATGACGACCAGCTTGTCACGGGGGATCTCGACATCAATGTTCTTCAGGTTGTTCTCCCGTGCGCCCTTGACCGAAATCGTCTGTCTCACAGTTGGCTCCTTGTGCATTGGACCATCACTAGCGATAGAGTATACAGGTAACAGTGGTAGAATAGTAAATCAGTGGGGCAGTAAGACAGTCAGTCGGTCGGTCACTGGCATACTGTCTTACTGATTAACTGTCCTACTGTCTCACTGTGCCACTGATCAGAGCCAGGTTGATGGAAAAAGGTTACTGTAGAAAACAATGAAAACGATTGGTCTTTTTTATGGCAGCACGAATGGGGCGACGGCGGCGGTGGCCGAGCGGATCGCGGCGACGTTTACGGAACGGGGCGTGACGGTCGAACAGTTTGATATTGCCGATTATTTGCTGGCAACGATGCTCGACTTTGACCCTCTGATCCTGGGCGTCTCGACCTGGAATGTCGGCCAGTTGCAAGCCGATTGGGAAGCGGTCTACCCGGAATTGGATGAACTGGATCTGACGGGCAAGCAGGTGGCGCTCTTTGGGTTGGGCGATCAGGTGGGGTATCCCGATACGTTTTTGGATGCGCTCTTTTTTGTGGCGGATAAAGCGCGGGAGCGGGGCGCGACGGTAGTGGGGCAGTGGCCGGTGGAAAGGTATACGTTCAATCAGTCGTGGGCGGTGGAAGAGGGGCGGTTCCTAGGGCTGGCAGTGGATGAGGACAATCAGGCAGACTTGACGCAGGGACGGGTAACGGCATGGGTAGACCAATTGCTGAACGAATTTCAGTGGAATCTTCATGCTGGCAAAGCAGTAGCGGGCGATGAAGAAGCTGATGCCAATAAAGACCTCCGTTAAACTTGCAAAACGATCATCCTTCATGTAGGTCAGAGCTATCCCCGTTTCTGGTCCTTGCCTTTGAGGAGTTTCTATGAGTCAACTGGATGGTCGCATCGGGGATATTGGGGTTCTCAAGCATAAAGGAAGGGCTGATGCTGAAGCCCTGTTGCCGTAGCCGTTCTACCTCTGGTCGAATTGGCCCTAATAAGCCCACCTGTTTAGCTTTTAGCAGAATACCTAGTACAGAGCGGCCTAAGTAAGCCAGTCGGTCAGTAGGACAGTAAGTCAGTCACTGTCTCACTGTCTCACTGTCTCACTGGCAACTATGGGTTTAT
>QWII01000205.1 GCA_021405325.1 Caldilinea sp. CFX5
AAGACTAATGAACGTTACGAAAATAAAGCGGTAACTGTAGGTCATCGCCGCCGGCGTGACAAGTTCCAAGGATTACCGAAACCATTCGCTAACCTTCATTAGTCTTTACGACCGCTCACAACTTATTTGACAAAACACTACCGCGCTGTTTTCTCAAAACGAATGCGCGGGTCAACCCAGGCCAGCAGAATATCAGAGAGCAGCGTCCCGATGACGGTGAGGGTGCTGAGGATCATCACAATGCTCCCCACCAGGAACATATCTTCGCCCAAAGCGGCCCCCAACAGCACCGGGCCAAGAGTCTCCAACCCTAGTGTTTGCGAGACAATAATTTCACCGCTGACAATAAAGGGCAAGGTCCAGCCGATGGTGCTGATCAGAGGGTTAATTGCCACCCGCACCGGGTATTTCATAATCAGCCGTCGTTCGGGCAGCCCTTTGGCGCGGGCAGTGATGACATATTGTTTGTTCTTCTCGTCCAAGAGAGTGGCGCGCAAGATACGGATCAGCGAGGCTGTGCCGGCCGTAGCGATGACCAGGATGGGCAGCCAGATGTTGCTCAAAAGATCAAAGAACTTCGCCATCGACCACGCTGCATTCTCAAATTCGGCGGAAAACAGTCCGGTGATGGCGCGCCCTGTATTGACAAAGACCAGGTAGGCAATGGCCAGCGCCAACAAGAAGTTGGGCAAGGCCAACCCGATAAAGCCGATCACCGTCGCCACATAATCCCCAATCGAATATTGGCGCAACGCCGAGTAAATGCCGATCGGGATCGCCAGCAGCCAGGTGATCACCAACGAGATCAAGGTGATGAGCATCGACATGGGCAACCGCTCCCAGATCACCTCTTTGACGGGGCGTTGGTAGATAAAGGAACGGCCCATCTCGCCTTTGAACAAAAAGTTGTACATCCAGAGACCATATTGCACGACCACCGGACGGTTCAACCCATATTGGCGATAGAGCGCCTCAATTTGCCCCTGATCGACAAGATAGCCTGTGTTTTCCAGATTCCGCACATAGGTTTCCACATAGCTGCCCGGCGGCAGTTGGATCGTGGTAAAAGAGATCACCGAAATCAAAAAGAGAATGGGAATGAGAAGGATCAGTCGGCGCAAGATATAGGCTGTCATGGTCTTTTGATGGCAAAGCTAACCCACTACACTGTCAACGAAAAGCGGTTCTTGTGGGGGCGGTTGGTTGGTTAGTTGGTTACTGCACCAACCAACCAATTACTCAGGACTTACGCAAGATGGGAACGCCGGCATCCTGCCGGCCTGCCGCCAGAGATGGCGCGGGAACCCTCTGGTGCCCGGCTTCTCATCTTGCGTAAGTCCTGTTACTTAATCTTGCGGCGTCCTGAAGAAAAGCTGTTCCATACCGTAGTCGAGGGCGCGGTCGTCGGTGTACCCTTCTTTGATCACGTTGCCCAGGTCAGCGTTGTAGAGCGTGGGCACGGTCATGCGACCGACCGGCCAGATGGTGGCATAGTGTTCAGCGAACCACTTCATCAGCTCGGCATAGAGCGCCTCTCCTTCCGGCGTCATCGGCGGCACCGCTTTGCGGGCCGTGTGAAGGTCGAAATACGCTTGCAGATAGGGGGGCGGTTCACGCCCGGATTCGCCATTGGTCAGGAAGTAGCGCTGGGACATGGGCGCCCATTGGCCTTTACACCCCGGGCAGTAGTCCTCGGAGATGCCGGCGGCCCAAATCGGCTCGTCACTCCAGTGAATCGTCGCCATCAATTCATTGGCGGCCATCCGTTGGCTAAAGAGATCGTTGCCGATAATGTCGAGGGTGGTGCGAATGCCGACGTTTTCAAAGTAGACTTTCAAGAGTTCACCCAGGCCCAGAAAATCGGGCGAAATCTCGGCCGTGGTGATGATCAACTCAAAGGGGCCGCCTTGGGGGTCCAGACGGAAGCCGTCGGCGTCACGCTCGCTCATGCCGATTTCGTCGAGCAGCGCATTGGCGGCATCGGGGTCGAAGTTCTCCTTGGTGATGCCGTCCAACGTATAAAGCCCAAAGTAAAGATTGTTGTTAACATCTTCCTTATCAATTGCATGGGCCAGGGCGCTGCCGAAGCGCGGATCGGAGACAAGGGATTGCCAGACGCTGCCCTCGGTCTCATAGTCAAAATCGTGATTCAGGAAGAGAATGGGCGGGTTGTTGATCGAGCCATGTAGCACCGTGGCAATGTTGGAGCGCTCGGCATTCTCCTGATAGAGCGGCATTTCTTTCAGTTGGGCGTAGGAGGTCACCACATCATATTCACCAGCCGCTGCTTTCAGGATAATCGCTTGCAGTTCATTCGAGACTTCGGCCACCACCCGATCAACATAGGGCAACTGATTCCCGGCAATATCCACCTTCCAGTAGTAGGGGTTGCGCACCAACGTTGTCTTGGAGGTGGTCACTTCTTCGGCAATCCACGGCGCCAACGAGGGGACGCCGATGCCATGTTCCCGGTGAAGTTCCCAATGGGGCATATCTTTGAGGATGACCAGATTTTCCCAGGTATCAATCTCCAATTCATCCAGGATGGGCTGGATTTCCGCCATGTCGGTGTAGTCGGCGTGGAACTGCTTGATAAAGTGGGCCGGGCGGAAGAGCAAGGTGTAGTCAGGAATCCAGGAAGCAAGCTCCGCCAGGAATTGACCATACGGGGCGTCAAAGGTGATCTTAAAGGTAAGATCGTCGATGATGGTCAGTACGCCAGGCGTGCCGTCGCCGCGCCCTTGGGTGCGGGCTTTGACGGGGAAACTAGGATAAATACGTTCATCGGCGTAAAGCTCCCAGGTCATACGCACATCTTCGGTGGTGACCGGCTGGCCGTCCGACCACTTGAGGCCCTTGCGAATGGTCAACGTGTACTCGGTGTAATCGTCGTTGATTTCATAGCTGCTCACAATCGCGGGCAGCGGGTCTTTGGTGCTTTGATCCGGCGCTCGCAGAATGGTCATGCCCAATGCCAGGAGCATCTCGTGCGAGGTGCCATTTAAGTTGGGTACCCGAATCGTGCCGCCATAGTTGCCTACTTCCCAATCCAGCCACTTCTCCGAGTTCAAAATCCCCGGACCGACCACAAAGGGTTCGACGGGGATGCGCTCTTCAATGGGGGGCAGTTTGCCGGCGGCAACGGCCTCGGCAAAGAAGGGTACTTCATTGTAGGAACTTGGCGCCGGCAACGCTGTCACAGGGGCCTCGGCGGCGGCGGGCGCTTCTTCGGCCGGGGCGGCTTCGGTGGGCTTAGCTTCCTCAGCGGCCGCCGGCGCGGCTTCGCCCGCTGGCGCTGGGGAGGCGGCGCCGGCACAGGCTGTCAGGAGAAGCATCAGGACAAGCATGAGCGACAGCGACGACGACCACCGTGGTAGGCCTTTGGTTCTTCGATGCATAAATTCCTCCTTACACATGAGTTTTTTAAGGATAGCCTGACAGGGGCGCCCAATGGGCGTCCCGGTCAGGAATGAATCGTTCGCTAATAGTACGTTGGGGTGACAACAATGGTAAAACGCCCTATGCACCATTGGCGAAATAGATGCTATACTGAAATCAGGGTGAAAACCGGAGGTTTTCGACTTCCGGGTCAAGGTCAAAGCGTGGCCAAAGCCGCTGAATGATCTGAAAGGGATAGCGGT
>QWII01000026.1 GCA_021405325.1 Caldilinea sp. CFX5
TTAGGTTGCATGACTTTTCTCAATATGACATCAAACCCCCTCCTAACCTCCCCCTGACAAGGGGAGGAACTGTCCCCCCCCTTGTCAGGGGGAGGCGCCTAAAAGCGGGAACCCTCAGGGTGCGCCACTGGGCGCGGAGGGGGTTAGTAGTTACGACGTAATCATTAGGCTCATCTACGGAAAGTGTGAACACCTGTCAGGTTTTGGAAACCTGACAGGTGTGGCGGGTCGAAACCTCACACTTTCTGTAGATGAGCAAATCATTATTTTCACTAGGCTGTTTCATTATAGTAGTAGCGGAAGCGGTTGCCAAGCGTTGCCTACCTAGTTGCCAAAATGCTGGGATCTGGGATTGGCATATTGACAGAAGCAATGGGTACTCCTATAATTGCAACAAGAAATTGTTTTTCGACAAGGGGATGGTGAATGATTTTAGCCAGAGAAAATGTGACGCTGCAAGATGTACTGTCACTGACCCGCTTTCTTTCGGAGGAAGACCGCCAGTGGTTGGCAATGTTGCTCAACCGGCTCGAAGAGACGCCGCTACCTGAAGTGGCGACCCTGGATGAGGCCATTGCTTTCTATTTGGCCGATGTATGTAGCCTGGGTCGCGCCGCAGAACTGGCCGGTGTCACACGTTGGGATATTATTGACAAACTTAAGGAACGAAATATCCCGATCCTGGTCTATGGTGATCAGACCGCTGAGGAGATGGACGCCCAAGCGGAACAACTTGAGCGTGAGGGTGTTTGGTGATTGTTGTCAGTGACACAAACATTTTAAGTTCGTTAGCCGCGGGCAATGCCTTTCCTGCCCTGTGCCAACCTTTTGCGCCTTCTCCCCTGTGGATCCCCTCTGCTGTATTTCAGGAATTGCTGGCTGCTATGGATCGCGGGAAACCCTATCTTGCCCCTGTATTTCAGGCAATTACTGATCAGCAGATTCTAATCATTACCCCATCGGAAGCTGAAGAACAACTACTCCAACACTACCCACCAGGTCTCAATCTCGGCGAAAGACAGGCTATTGCGATTACACAAACACGTAAAGCGCTATTCTTAAGTAATGATATGCGTGCTGTCCGTTATTGCCGAAGCCAAACCCTATCCGTTCTTACGCTAGAGAACATCCTGCGTCAACTTTGGGTGCGTAATATTCTGTCACGCGCTAAAGTCAAACAAGTGATTGAGCAAATGGCGGAAGTCGAAAAGCTGGTAGTGCCGGCGGAACGCCAAGCAATCATCTTTGCCGCATATTCGCCAACAGTGTCCAAAACAAAGAAACCTAGAAAATAGGAAGACCATTTATGCAACCAATGCGTTTAGGCGTGATCGGTCTCGGTTTGATCTGGCTGCGCGCTCACAAACCCATTTTGATCAACCACCCGGAGGCAATCACGCCGGTTGCACTGTGTGATCTAGCGGCGGAACGGCGCGCCACCGCCAGCGCCGACTTCCCCAATGCCAAAATCCTCGCTGATTACCATGAGTTACTCCAATTGCCTGAGCTTGATACGGTGTTGGTGTTGACGCCGATTGCTTTCAATGCGCCCATTGCCCTGGCGGCGTTAGAAGCGGGTAAGCATGTGATCATGGAGAAGCCGATTGCCCGTTCAATCGCCGAAGGGCAACGATTAGTTGAGACGGCGCGTCGGTTGGGACGACGGCTCTTTGTGTTGGAACAATTGGGTTATCGTCACGCCGAGACGCTGCTGGCGGAACAACTGGCCGCCGGGGTGATTGGCGATCTCGTTCTCTGGGAACGGGTGCAGCACCTGGAAGCCGACACCGCCCAAGGCGCCATGCGCTATGACTCGACGCCCTGGCGCAAAGAAGCGAATTTCCCTCTGGGAACGCTTTTCGACGGCGGCATTCACCTCATTGCCGCTCATTCCAAACTCTTTGGTACGCCGACCAAGGTCGCCGCAACAGGGCGCAAACTGCGTGAGGGCTATGGCGACTTTGACCAGGTGACCATGTTCTTTGAATATGCCAACGGCGTTACCGGCCTCTTCAGCCATTCCGCCTATCTGCCGCCGGCCAAGAACTATTTTTATCTGCACGGGACAACCGGCGCTATCAGCGTCGAGCCGGGGCGGCTAGTGATCGAAAAAGCGGGGCAAAGGGCGCAAGTCATCGAGCTACCAGCGGAACATGCCTATACCAACATGTGGCAGGCGCTCCTCGCCGCATTGATAGGCGGCAAGGAGCCGTACTATACTGCCGAACGTGCGCTGCAAGATGTCGCTATTCTGGAAGCGGTTGCCCATTCGATTAAAGCCGGTCAGCGTATGAGCATAATGCCAGTAGTATAGGGGCACAGTTTACAAATTTTCCTGCTTTTCTGCACCGTTATAGCCTTTTTTCGCAAATTGCAATCAAAATGTCATAATTCGCATACGCCATTTGCTGTACAATAGGGGCATGAACCCTATCATTTGCACTAGAGGATTGACGCGTCACTTTGGCGCGACGGTTGCAGTTTCGGATCTCACGTTGGAAATTGGCGCCGGCGAAGTCTTTGGCTTTCTCGGTCACAATGGCGCCGGCAAAACGACCACTGTGCGCTTGCTCAATGGCATTCTCCAAGCAACCAGGGGCCAAGCGCGTCTCTTTGGGCTTGATCCGTTCACCCATGGACCGGCCATCCGCCGCCAGACCGGCGTTTTGACCGAGACGCCCTCGCTCGATGACCGGTTGACGGCGCGCACCAGCCTGCGGATTTTTGGCCGCATGTACAATGTACCGGCGGCGCAATTAGCGGCGCGGGTCGATTGGTTGTTGCAAACCTTTCAGTTGCAAGCCTACGCCGACCAGAAGGTGGGCGGCTACAGCAAAGGCACCCGCCAACGGTTGGCGTTGGCGCGCACCTTTCTGCATGATCCCAAGATCATCTTTCTCGACGAACCGACTAGTGGGCTGGACCCCGTTGCCATTCGCGATGTCCACAACCTGGTACAGGAGCTGACCCAGGAAAAGCAGCGGACCATCTTTCTCTGCACCCATAATCTGGTTGAAGCGCAGAAGCTCTGCCATCGCGTCGCCGTGTTGGCGAAAGGCCGGTTACTGGCCGTCGGCACGCCGCGGGAATTGACCAGGCGCTTTAGCACGTCGCAACGGGTCAAACTGCGCATCGGCGCCGGTCAGGAGCGATTGCTCCCCCAACTGCTGATCAATTGCCCCCATGTCACCTATACCACCACTAACGGCTGCGACCAGCAGACCACGCAGGTGATGATGCAAGGCATCCCCTACACCTATCTGCCTGATCTGTTGAGCCACCTCACCGAGCATCACGTCCATCTGTTCGCCGTTGAGCCGGAAGAAGCCACCCTCGAAGATGTCTATTTTGCCCTCCAAGAAATGTAACCGGAAAGCAGGTCTTTATGAACTGGCGTGCGATTGGAGCGATTATCGAAAAGGATTTGAAGATTGTTTTACAAAGTAAATCCGTGGTGATCCCACTCGTTACAGTGCCGTTGTTAGCGATGGCGGTCTTGCCGTTAATGCTAGGCGTGCTGGTGCGTGGCACAGGGCTGGCTGAACAATTGCATATCGAGCGGATGGTCGCTGCGTTGCCGGCGCCGGTGGTTGACCAGATGGCTCATCTCACCAACGAACAAGCCGTTTTCTACTATATCTTTATCTACCTCTTTGCCCCCTTTTACCTGCTGCTGCCCATTATGGTCTCCAATGTCATTGCCGCCGATAGCTTCGCCGGTGAACGGGAACGCAAGACCCTGGAAGCGCTGCTCTATACGCCCACCAGCGATCTGGAATTGTTGGTCGCCAAATTACTGGCGGCCTGGTTGCCCGGTCTCCTGGTTGGCTTTGGCAGTTTTGTCCTCTATGCCGCCGTTACCAATACCGTGGCCTGGCCGGTGATGCATCAGATCTTATTGCCCAACCTGCTCTGGGTGCTGCTCGTCTTTTGGGTAGCGCCGGCGGCGGCTGGCTTGGGGTTGGGGACATCGGTGCTGGTCTCGGCGCGCACCAACAGCCTGCAATCCGCCTACCAGATCGGCAGCCTGATTGTGTTGCCCATCACCGGGTTAATTGTGGCGCAATTGGGTGGCGCGCTCCATCTCAGTCCGCTCTTAGTCTTTGTCATGGGGTTGGGTTTATGGCTGATCGATGGCGGTCTCTTCTGGTTTGGGCGACGCACCTTTCAACGCAGTGTTTTGATTGCGCGGTTGTAATAAGGGGTACAGACGCCGGCTCAGGAAACGCAGAGCCTTGCTGTGGCAAGGAGCCAATCCGCATTTCCTGAGCCGGCGTCTGTACCCCTCCCCCGTCATGGTCCGCGTTCTCTAAATCCGCGTCTGTATCCCTTCCGCTTCCTGATCCGCGTCCCTTGCATCCGCGTCTGTCCCCCTTCTTTGTTTTGGTCATTCTGTACACGAGCCAACATGCAAAGGGCGCCACCCTTAGTAAAATAGCAGTAGACTTGATTGGGTGGTATGGCGTCAGAACGGGCGCCTGGTAGGAATCGTGACAATGATGATGAATGAGATGATAGTGCAAGCCGGCGAATGGGCGCCCAGGTTGTTGTGGTTTACACTACTCGTATACGCTGTCGTAACCGGTGGTTTTATTCTGTTGGAAAATCGCAGCCCGGCCAAGACGCTGGCGTGGTTGCTGGCCTTTCTCTTTTTACCGGTGGTGGGCGTTGCGCTCTATTTGCTCGTTGGCCGCGACTATCGCCCCTTTAGCCGCGAAGGAAAGTTGCTCCAACAGGAGCTGGGCAGCCATTTAACCAACAGCCCTGACGTGGCAGCCTTTTTAGACCGACAGCCGCGGGAGTTTACCCGCCTTAAGGCCGCCAATCCGCTGGTCTATGACCGGGTGTTGGAGTTGATGCACCGCAATCTCGAAGCGCCGATCTATCCCCATAACACGGTCGAAATTCTGCAAAATGCCAGCGAAAAGTATCCCCGTCTGCTGGCCGATCTCCAGGCGGCGCGCCATTCGATTCACATGGAGTATTTTGAATGGGCCGCGGATGAGGTCATGCAAGAGTTCAAGCGTGTCCTCCTGGCCAAGGCGCGGGAAGGGGTGGAAGTGCGGGTCATCTACGATCCGTTGGGTTGTTTCTGGATGCTGAGTCGGCAGTATGTGCAGGAGATGAACGCCGGCGGCGTCAAGATGATCGCCTGGTCATCGCTCTTTGCCATCCACACCATCAGCTACCGCAGCCACCGCAAAATTGTGGTGATCGACGGCAAGATCGGCTACACCGGCGGCTTGAATATGTCCGAAGAGCATCTCAAGGGTCCACATGGCGGGCGCTTCACCGGCTGGCGCGACACCCATGTCCGGGTCACGGGCGACGTGGTGCTGGGCTTGCAGTCCAGTTTTGCCGTGCAATGGTATAATACCACCAAGGAGCAACTGACCGACCCGGCCTACTACCCGCCGGTCAAGGAGGATCATCCCTATCTGCCGGTTCAGATCGCCCAGTCCGGCCCGGATGCCGAGTGGAAGGCGATTCGTAGCATCTATTTTGGCTTGATCACCGGGGCGCAACGCCAAATTTATATTCAGTCCCCCTTCTTTATTTTGGATGCCGGGTTGGCGGAAGCAATTGCGGCGGCGGCGCAGTCCGGTGTAGAGGTCAAAATTATGCTGGCGCCCAGTGGGCCGGGGATCAATGCGCCCTATCAAGCCGGTTTTACCTATGCCGCCAACATGGCTGAGGCCGGCGTCAAAATTTATCTCTATCATGGCGACTATTTTCACGCCAAGACGATTAGCGTCGATGCGATGATCTGCTCCATCGGTTCGACCAACATGGATATTCGTAGCTTTGCCATCAACTATGAGTTGAATCTGATCATTTACGACCGGGAGACAACCCGTGCGCTCGACAAAATTTTCTGTCATGATTTAGCACATTGCACAGCGTTTGATCTGGCCGCCTATAAACGCAGCAATCTTTTGTGGCGGACGCGCGATTCTGTTATGCGACTCTTTTCGCCCTTGTTATGACCTATTGTTATGACACGCTCTATGCCGGCTTTTTCGCTCATCACCTTTAATTGCTTCGGCGGCCTCAACTGGACAACGCCCCGCCGGTTGCGGTCACTGGCTCGTGAATTACAGCGCTGCAAACCGGATGTTACATGTTTGCAGGAGGTGCAGAGTAATCGGGCGCTGCGTCTGCTCCTGCAATTGACCAAACCCCAGTTGGCTCACGCTTATCTCCCTGGGCGTAGTGCGCCGCTAGGGGCGCTCTTAACGTTAACCCAAACGCCGCCCCACAAGAACAGCTTCATCCGGTATACCAATCAAGGCGCCTGGCTTGGCCCTACGGTGATGGATCAACTCACGCAAAAGGGGATGTTGGTGATGCAAATTGAGTGGCATGGGCAACCGATCATTGTCATCAATACCCATCTGCTCGCCAACTACTGGGCCAAGTGGCAGCCGGAGAGTCGGGCCGCGCAAGATCAACAACAGCAACTCCACCAACTGGCGGCCCTGGTGCAAGCGCAACCGGCGACGGCCCTAGTGTTGGTGGCCGGCGACTTTAACATTCCCCGTGGCAGTTGGCTCTATGCGGAGTTCTTACAACGTAGCGGTCTCACCGATCCCCTGGCCGGGGATGTACGGCCCACCTACCGTCCGTTCCCCGGCGTCCCCGTTCACTATGCGCTGCCCATTGATTTCATCTTTTTGCGCACGCCCCCCAGCATGACCGTGCAGACGACAGCAGATCTTTGCTTCACAGAGCCATGCGCTTATGTTGGTGGCGGACAGGGGTATCTCTCTGATCACATAGGGGTGCAGGTGACATTACGCTGGGAAACGGAGAAGAACAATGAAATTTATCATGAGTAACAGTTGCTCACGCTAGCGCCAATATAGCTTCACTACTGCGCTCCGCAATCTCGGTCAATAGCTGGGGAGAAATCGCTTGGCGGGCGAGCGAAAGACGATAGTCCGCTTCCAAGTTAATCCATAATTCAGGCGAAGTATTCAGCGCGGCGGCGATACGTAGTGCCGTTTCCGGTGTAATTTGTTTTTTGGCGCGCAGAATCTCATTGATCACCTGTGGTGGCCGGCCAATAATAGCCGCAAACTGCCGTTGCGACCAACCGCGTGCCGCTAATTCAATCGCCAAAATTTCCCCTGGTGGGGGCGTATACGCAGGAACTAGTTCATTTATTTGCACTGGGTAGGCCCCCTAATGATAGTCTTCAATGTCAATCAACCAGAGAAGACGCCCATCCGCATCCTCTTGCCGCTCCACAATCAGACGCCATTGTTGGTTGAGACGCAACGAATAAAGAAAAGTTCTAAAGTCAATAGCATTTACTATGCTGGATATCCAACGTCAGATTTTCGCCTATTTTGATAGCTTGCCCACAGACTGTTATACTTAGGCCAGCCAACATACAAGTTACAGTCTACGAACGGGTGTCAGCAAAGGGAAACCGAAGTGAGCGCAGTCCATACCAGCATTCCAACCCCAAGGAGTCCAGCCCCAAAGATTCCAATCATTGTCGCCAGCGAAAATGGTCGCTTTGGCGCCCTGGCCGCCATGAAACTTTTGCAAGAAGGGGGCAGCGCGCTCGATGCAGTCGAACTGGCCTGTCGGGTGGTGGAAGATGACCCCGAAGAACATAGCGTCGGTTACAGCGGTCTACCCAACATTGTCGGCGAGGTTGAATTGGATGCCAGCATTATGCCTTAATCCCTACTCTAAATTTCGACCTTACAGACTAATCAGTATGATGATATTTAGATGAAACTGTTTTTTGAGCAAAATAAACATGTCAATCACTGTCAAAATGCCACAATTGGGTGAAAGTATCGTCGAAGGCACCATTGCCCGTTGGCTCAAAGCGCCCGGCGACAGCGTTGCCAAATATGAACCGCTGCTAGAGATTAGCACCGACAAAATCGACACCGAAGTCCCGGCGCCCGCCGAAGGCACCTTGCTCTCCGTAGTTGCCCAAGAAGGAGAAACCGTCGCCGTGGGCGCCGTGCTCGCCTACATTGGCCAGCCACAAGAAAAACCAGCGACCAGCGCGTTGCCGGTCAATGGCGGTGTACAGCCATCTTCGGCGCCGGCAACGCGTCCATCCGCTGTGCGTGTTACCGAACCAATCAGCCAGACTTCGGCCAGCTCAGTCACCCAGTCACCCAAACCGAGCGGGCGCGCCTTCATCAGCCCTGTCGTTTCACGCATTGCCGCCCAACATCAAGTTGACTTAGACGCCGTGACCGGTAGCGGTCTGGGCGGTCGCATCACCAAAAAGGATATTCTCGCCTTTGTCGAAAGCCGCAAAACCGCCCCTATGCAACCGATTCAACGACCAAGCGACCAAGCGACCAAGCGACCAAACGACCAAACGACCCTGGCCGATGACGAAACCTTACAACCGCTTTCGGCCATGCGCCGCGCCATTGCCCAGCACATGGTGCTGAGCAAGCAGACCAGCCCCCATGTGACCACCGTCTTTGAGGTCGATATGACCGCGGTTGTCCGCCACCGCGAAGCCAACAAGGCGCGCTTTGCCGAACGCGGAATCAACCTGACTTTTACCCCCTATTTTGTGGCGGCGGTCGCACGGGCCTTGCGCGAGACGCCGGAAGCCAACAGCCGTTTTACACCGGATGGGCTGATCCTCAACCGGCGGATTCACATTGGCGTCGCCGTCTCCTTGCCCGATGGCCTCCTTGTGCCCGTGATGCGCGATGCGGATGAAAAGAACCTGGCCGGCCTGGCGCGATCGGTCAATGATGTGGCCGAACGGGCGCGCAGCGGTAAACTGGCGCCCGATGAAATCCGCGGCGGCACCTTTACCATCACCAATCACGGCATTACCGGCAGCCTGATGGGGACGCCGATTATCAACCAGCCGCAGACCGGCATCCTCGGCATCGGCGCCATTAGCAAGCGCGCCGTTGTCCGCACGGCGTCGGCCTCCCTTCTCCCTAGCGCCGACGACGCCATTGTCATCCGCCCCATGTGCTATCTCAGCTTTAGTTTTGATCATCGCGTGCTGGATGGGGCGAAGGCTGACTTATTTTTGAATACAATTCGCTTATCTTTAGAAGATTGGCAAAATGATTCAAGAGATTGAGCGATTGCGAGATTGCGAGATTGCGAGATTGCGAGATTGCGAGATTGAATCAAATCTCCTAATCTCGCAATCGCTCAATCTCCTTCATTAAAGGAGAGTTATGAGCAATCAAAATTACGATTACGACGTTGTTGTCGTGGGCAGCGGGCCGGGCGGCTACGTGGCGGCCATTCGGACGGCGCAACTCGGTCTTAAGACCGCCATTGTCGAGCGTGAAAGTTTGGGCGGTGTCTGTCTGAATTGGGGTTGTATTCCCAAGAAGGCGCTGATCAAAAATGCCACTGTCTTGGAGACGCTGCATCACGCCGCCGACTATGGCTTTACCTTTGACAACTTACAGGTGGATTGGGGCAGTGCGATCAAACGCAGCCTGGGCATTGTCGATCGCCAGACCAAAGGCGTCGGCTTTCTCATGCGCAAGAACAAGATCGACGTGATCGAAGGCCACGGCGTTTTTACCGATGCCAACACGTTGCAGGTCGGTCCGTCCGAGTTCAAACCCAATGCCCAGAGCCGCACGGTGACAGCCAAGAATTTTATCATCGCCACCGGCTCCCGCGCGCGCGACCTGCCGGGGGTGACCGTGGACGGCAAGCGGATCATGCAATACCGCGACCTCATGCGCCGGCAAGATCGCCCCAACTCGCTGATCGTCGTCGGCGCCGGCCCGATTGGCATCGAGTTCGGCTACATCCATCGCACCTACGGCGCCGACGTGACCATTGTTGAAATGTTGGATCAGATCTTGCCATTGGAAGATAGCGAGGTCGCGGCCGAGGTGCATAAAGCCTTTACCAAAAAGGGGTTTAAAATTTACACCGGTTCCCGCACCGAAGAATTTAAAGTCACTGATACCGGCGTCACAGTGGCAGTGAAAAATGTTAAGAGCGGTCAGACTGAAACGTTGCAGGCCGAAGCGGTTTTGTTGGCGATTGGGATTACCCCCAACACCGATAAGGTGGGGCTGGACAAGGCCGGCGTCAAGCTGGACAAGCGGGGCTATATCGAGATCGACGCCAACATGCGCACCAATGTCCCCAACCTCTACGCCATTGGTGACTGCACGGGCAAACTGGCCTTGGCCCATGTTGCCAGCGCCCAAGCCCTGGTGGCGGCGGAAACCATTGGCGGCGCCGACACCTTGCCCATTCCGGCGGAAAAATATGTATTCATGCCGCGCTGCACCTACTGCAAGCCCGAAGTTGCCAGCCTGGGCATGACGGAAGCGCAGGCCAAAGAGGCCGGCTACACGGTCAAAGTAGGCAAGTTCCCCTTTATGCCCAATGGCAAGGCGCAGGCCATTGATGCCAAAGAGGGCTTTGTCAAGATCATCACCGACGCCAAGTATGGGGAAATTCTGGGCGCGCATCTGGTCGGCCACGAGGTGACCGAATTGCTGCCGGAACTGAGCCTGGCCCAGTTCATGGAGATCACCCCCGCCGAGATCGCGCGCACCGTCCATGCCCACCCCACGCTCAGTGAGGTGATCATGGAAGCGGCGCACGCCATTGAGGGGCACGCCATTCATATCTAAAGCGCTGATTGATGAAGGTTAGCTACTTGTTTCGGTAATCCTTGGAACTTGTCACGCCGGCGGCGATGACCTACAGTTACCAATTTATTTTCGTAACGTTCTTTAATAAAGGAGATTGAGAGATTCAGAGATTTTGTCACTCTCAATCTCTCAATCTCTTAATCTCTTCTTGAACATGATGCACTCATCTGACCAAATCATTCCCGCCGCCCCCGTCACCATCGAAACCGATGTCCGTTTTGCCGAAACGGACCAGATGGGGGTGGTGCATCACAGCAGTTATATTGTTTGGTTTGAAATGGGACGGGTGGCGTGGATGAAAGCCGCCAATATGCCCTATACCGAAGTGGCCGGGGGCGGCTATAATTTTGCGGTAACGGCAATTCATGCCGCCTATCGCGCCGCCAGTCGTTTTGGCGATACCATTCAAATTATCACGCGGCTTACCAACCTGCGCAGTCGGCAAGTTGAGTTTAGCTATGAAATCCGTAACGCCGCCGACCAAACGCTCTTGGCGACCGGTAGCAGTGAACATATCTGTGTTGACCAGAGTGGAAAGATGACCAAAATTCCGCAATCGATCTATAATCGGTTAATTGCCGGCGCCGAACGGTTGGCAGGGTAAAGTAAGTTCAAGGTATGTCAGACTACGTTTACTGACTGATGAACTATGATTCACGTTGAGCAGCACGGTCCAGTTTTAGCCATTCGCATGTCGCGTTCGATCTTTGGCCGTCCCTTTTGGTGGACGACCGCCTACTGGGTTGACGGCTTGTTGATCGACACAGGGCCGCGTTTTGCTGTGCGCGCCTTGCTCAATGCGCTGGAAAATCTGCCAGTCGATCAAATTGTCATTACTCACGCCCATGAGGATCAGATGGGCGGCCTCTTGGCGCTACTGCAACGCTACCCCAAAGTGACTATCTATGCGGCCCCCCGCGCCTTACCCATCCTGGCTGACCCGGAAAGCATGACCCTGCCCTTCTACCGGCGCATTGTCTGGGGGCGACCGCAGCCCTGCCGGGTGGCGGTTTCGCTGGATACGGTGGATAACCAGATCCGTACCGCCAATTACCGTTTCCGCCTTCTGGAAACGCCTGGCCATACCCCTGATCACATTGCACTCTTTGAGCCGGGGCAACGGTGGCTCTTTAGCGGCGATGTCTATGTCCATAGCCAGCAGAATGCCTGGGCGGCGGAAGCTGATCTCTTTGGCGTGGTTTGCAGCCTGCGCACCCTAGCCGAGTTGCACCCGGAACGACTCTTTCCCAGCGATGGACGCATTAGTCGGACGCCCTTGCCAGAGCTACATGGCAAAATCGGTCAACTGCTGCAATTGACGCGCGAGGTGGCGCGGTTGGATGCGCTGGGTCTAAGTAAAGAAGAGATGGTGCTGCGCCTCTTTCACAAAGAGCCGCCGCTCTACTTCTGGACGGCCGGCTATTACTCGGCGGCCAATCTAATTGATGCCTGTCGCAGTTACAACGCCCTCTTTACCCAACTCGACGTGACGACGCCGCCATCAGCCAGCACCGACCCTGATGAGGAGACCGGCCCTTCCGACTCCTCGAACTGGCCTTTTGATTGGGAGGATTTAATCCGCTAGATAGAGCCGGACTCCGGACTCTACGACTGATAAAGGACTGACCATGCGTATTTTGATTACCGGGGGCGCCGGGTTTATCGGCAGCCACCTGGCGAACCAACTCCACCACCAGGGCCATTTTGTCCGTGTGTTGGATGACTTGAGCAGCGGCGACCCGACCAAATTGCCAACCGGCATCAACTTCAGCCGCGGCGATGTGCGCGATATTCCCAAGCTCTGGTCGCTCTTACAAGGGGTGGAGGTGGTCTATCATCTGGCGGCGCGCGTCAGCGTGCCGGCCTCGGTGTTATACCCGCGCGAATATAACGATGTCAATGTCGGCGGCACCGTCGCCCTGCTTGAAGCCTGTCGTGATGTGGGGGTGCGGCGGGTGATCCTGGCGAGCAGCGCCACCATCTATGGCAACCAGATCCAGCAGCCGGTGCATGAAGAGATGGCCCCGCAACCGACAGTGCCCTATGCCGTGAGCAAGTTGGCGGCTGAACAATTTCTTTTTATCATCGGGCGGTTGGCCGGCTTTGAAACGGTGGCCCTGCGCATCTTTAACGCCTATGGCCCCGGCCAACCGTTGCCGCCGGTTCATGCACCGGTGATTCCCCAATTTATGCACCAAATTCTGGGCGGCGGCTCGGTGGTGGTGCAGGGGGATGGCAGCCAGACGCGCGACTTTGTCTTTATTGATGATGTCGTCAAAGCGTTGATGGCAACCGCTGACGCTGCCGGCGTCGATCAGCAGATTATTAACATTGGCAGCGGTCTGGAAATTACCGTGAATACGTTGATCGAACGTATTGCCCAGACTGTTGAGCGCAAGGCGAATATCTTGTACAATCGGGAAACGTCGGGCGGCGTGGCGCGTCTGGTGGCGGATCTGAGCAAAGCCAGGCGCCTGCTGGGGTACACGCCTGCTGTTGACATTGCAACTGGCCTTCAGCGGTTGTTGCAACGCGATCCTTTGTTTCGCCCGGCCCAGATGAAATGAGTGCATACCAGTAGTCTGTAGGCGCTTGGTCGCGGAGGCCGGTGTTCGCCTGTTGTACTCGCAGGTAGGTTGTACTCTAGGGAAGATGTTTTTTGCGTATTAAAATTTTCATGACTGCTTTCACACATTTAGCCAATCGACAGTTTCGTCTCCTCCTCTGCCTGCTTTTGCTCCTGCTGCCCTTACCTGGCTGTGGCCTGGGCGGCGACATGATGTCACGCGTCTATCTACAGATGAACCGCGCCCAGGTCGATCAACCGGCCGGCGCGTCCAGCCACCCCGTGCGCTTTACCATTGCGCCCGGCGCCCCGGCGCGCCAGATTGGTCAACAACTGCAAGCCGCCGGTCTGATCAGCGATGCGCGCCTCTTTGAAGCCTATGTGCGCGTCAATGGTTTGGTGGCGGACTTGGAGGCGGGCGCCTTCATCCTCAGCCCCAGCATGACCCTGGCCGAGGTTGTCACCACGCTGCAACATGCCGAAGCCGCCAGCCTGACTCTTACCATCCCCGAAGGGTGGCGCCTGGGCCAGATCGGCGACTATCTGGCAGAAGCCGCCATCTTTGCCCATGATCCTGCTGCCCTGACCAGCTATCGCAACCAGACTGAAACCGGTGTCTTGACCGATCTCGACCCGGCGCAATACCCCTTTTTGCAAGAACGCCCGGCCGGCGCCAGTTTGGAAGGCTATCTCTTCCCTGACACCTATGAGTTACCCTTAGAAGGCGCCACCGCCCAAGATCTGCTCCGCCGGCAACTCGACACCTTTGCACGTCGGGTGTTACCTTTATATGAAGAGGCGCGTAGCCGGCAAACCACCACCCTGTCCCTCTATGCGGTGCTAACGATGGCAAGCATTGTGGAGCGGGAAGCGGTGGTGGCGGAAGAACGACCTGCCATTGCCGGCGTCTATCTCAACCGGCTGGCGGCGGGCATCAAGCTGGAAGCCGACCCGACAGTGCAATATGCCATGGGCTATCAACCGGCGACCGACCAGTGGTGGAAAACGCCGGTCTTTCTGGAAGAATACAGCAGCGTGGACAGCCCCTACAACACCTACCTCTACCCCGGTCTGCCCCCCGGCCCGATTGCCAACCCCGGCTTGAGCAGCATTCAAGCGGTTCTCCAACCGGCGGACCATGATTATCTCTACTTTGTCGCTCTGCCGGATGGCAGTGGACGCCATGTCTTTGCGACCACTTTCGCGGAACATAGCGTCAATGTACAAAAGTATCTGCAAGGGCGGTGACAGTAATACAACAACGGATTTAGGAAGTAACGGATTTGCCTTTGCCGGCGAAAAATCCGTTGCTTCCTAAATCCGTTGTTGTGATCTACGCGCTCCACCAGGCGAACTGTTGATAGCCGGTTGAGATCAATTCAATGGGGATTTGCAGACGAGCCGCGGTGAGAAAAGCGAACCGCCAGAAGGCCGTGGTAATTGGATTGTCCGTCCAGAAGAGAAACATGAGCAACATAAAGCCAATATTGCCCATTGCCTGGAGTTGGTAACGCACATGGGCGGGAAACTGGGTCGACAGCAGATGAAAGCCATCCAGCGGCGGGATCGGCAGCAGATTGAAGAGCAACGAGGTCACCTGGAGAAAGCCCAAAAAGGCGAGCGCCGGCCAGAAGTACCAATTTGCCTCGGTTACCCAATTCAACCAATCAAAATAGAAGGGGATGCTGATGATGACGCAAAAGATCAGGGTTCCCAATGGCCCTGCTGCGCTCATCAACGCCTCCCAGCGTGTGCTACGGAGCGCACTGGTGCGGATGTAGACGGCGCCCCCCGGCAAGCCCAAGCCGCCCATGACCAGAATCAGCAGCGGAAAGATGATACTGAGCAGCGGATGGGTATAACGCAGCGGGTTGAGGGTGAGATAGCCCGCCTCCCCCACGGAAGTATCCCCACCCAAATACGCTGCCAGGGCATGACCAAACTCGTGTAGACAGAGGGAGACAACCCAACCGCTGATAATAAAGAGCGTGGTCAAAGGGCCGGCCCACACTTCGCCCGGATTGAGCCACAGCCCCACGCCGCAGGCAATCATGACAGCCACCAACCCCAAGAAGACTGGGCTGGGTCGCACATTGGCATGCAAGGTGTCGCGCTGGCGGGTCTGAAAGCGTTTAGGCGCTTCCAACACGGTCTGGCGCAATTCGTAGAGCGAGACGCCGGCTTCGGTCAAGAGCTTGGTGGCCGGATCATCATTCAAGTAGAGCAAGCCCAGTAGCAGATGGAGGGCGTCAACGCGCCGGTGGCCCAGATGAACCGCTTCTTTAAAGGCGGAACGCACCACCCGTTGCGCGTCTGCACTAAGCGTTGCCGGCTTATTGTTGGTCGGATCGCCCAGCGGCAGTTGCGCTTCTAGGCTTTGCCGTAATGCTTTGGCGTCAATACCGGCCTTGTTCAACTCCTGCGTCGCCAGATGATTGCCGTCGAGTAGCGCATAGAGCAGATGGCGCGGTTCGACCGTGCCGGTGGCGCGCTGGCTTGCGGCCTGTACCGCCTGGTCGAGAATGGCACGCGCCTGGGGTGTCAAATCTTCAAGTGATAGTTCCGGGGGCATGAGTGGCCTCTTCTTGCATAAAATTGTTAAGGGTTTTGCCGTAGTTTGTTGCGCTTAGTATAAGCCCTTTTCGTGTCGTGAGCAACTTGTCAGGCGCAAGCGGCTCTATTTCACCTTTGGGGCGCGTTTGATCCGAACGGCACCCAGGGGTGCCGTTCGGATCAAACGCGCCCCACTAGAAATCACTGCCATTAGAAATAGACCCGGCGCAAGCGACGGCAGTTCAACTTGTAACCAACCTGTGAACAAAACGTAAGAATAGCGTGATAAATTTCCGACAATAGTTATGATATACTTGCCTGTGTTGATAAATCTTTTCGCTCATCTACAGAAAGTGTGAGGTTTCGACCCGCCACACCTGTCAGGTTTTGGAAACCTGACAGGTGTTCACACTTTCCGTAGATGAGCCAATCTTTTTTCTCGTTTATAACTGAATCTTGGAGGGGATTGTATGCGAAAATTTTGGCAGTACTATGCCATGCTCATCATTGGCGTACTCGTATTGGCAACAGCTTTGCCGGCTGCCGCCCAGGAGCAAACAGAAGCGGATCAGCCGTTGCCCCCACGTCTCTATCTGCCGCTGGCGATGGGAGCGGCGGCGACGCTGGTCGCGGCTGATCAGGCGACCATGACCGATCAACTGATCATCCGCTTTACGCCGGCGGTGCAGGCTGCGACGGTGGATCGCGTGGCGCAGGTGGAAGCCTTGAGCGCAGCGGCTGGCGTGCAGTTGGCCTACGGACGCGAAATGTCAGGCGAAGCGACTGTGCTGCGCTTACCCCAACGCATGGGGGGCGGCGAGCTACAAGCGGTGATCGACCGGTTGGCCGAGGTGGAAGCGATCGAACTGGCCGAGCCGGATACGATCATGCAGACATTGGTGGAGCCGACTGATCCCCGCTATCCTGAACAATGGCACTATCTGGAGCCAAGCGCCGGCCGCTATGGCGCCAATCTACCCGCAGCCTGGGATATTACCACCGGTGCAACGAGTGTGATCGTTGCGGTCATTGATACAGGTATTATCAATCATATCGATTTGGTTGGGCGTACAGTCGCCGGCTATGACTTTATTGCCGATAGCCTGGTGGCGAATGATGGCAATGGCCGGGATGCCAACCCGGCTGATCCAGGCGATTGGATCACCACGGCGGAGAGCGCCAGCGGTTATTTTACCGGCTGTCCGGTGCGTAACAGTTCGTGGCATGGCTCCCATGTGGCCGGCACCATTGCCGCCAACAGCAACAACGGCGCGGGCGGCGCCGGCATCAACTGGAATGCGAAGATTTTGCCCGTGCGTGTCCTCGGCAAATGTGGCGGCTACACCTCTGACATTGTCGATGGCATCCGTTGGGCCGCCGGGTTGAGCGTAGTCGGCGTGCCGGCGAACGCCAACAAGGCCAAAGTGATCAACATGAGCCTGGGCGGGTCCGGCGCCTGTAGCGCCACCTATCAAACCGCGATCAATGATGCGGTGAATGCCGGCACTGTTGTCGTGGTAGCGGCAGGCAACAGCGCCGCCAACGCGGCCAACTACTCGCCGGCTAGTTGCGCCAATGTCATCACTGTCGCAGCGACGGGCAAAGCGGGCAATCTCTCCTACTACAGCAACTTTGGCAGTGTGGTGGAAATTGCCGCGCCCGGCGGTGATAAGAACGCCGACGCCGGCGCCACCGTCCTCTCGACCGTGGATCTCGGCTTGACGACGCCGACCGGCGAAGGCTACGCGTTCTACCAAGGCACCAGCATGGCGACGCCCCATGTAGCCGGTGTCGTTTCGCTGATGTTCTCGGTCAATCCAGACCTTACGCCTTCACAGGTAACAAGCCTGCTCCAAAACAAGGTCACAGCCTTCCCGGCGGGCAGCACCTGCAACACCACCAACTGCGGCGCCGGCATTGTGAACGCGGCCTTGGCGGTGGCGGCTGCCCGGAACCCGTCAGCGCCGCCCGCGCCAGGCGCCTTTAACAAAAGTGCACCAGCCAATGGTGCGACACGGATTCGGGCGAATACTGTCAACTTGCAGTGGGGCGCCAGCAGTAACGCGACTTCATATGAGTATTGTATCGATACAAGTAACAACAACACTTGTAACGCCACCTGGCTTAATATCGGTGCAGCCACTTCGGTGCGCCCTGCCGGTTTGGCTGGTGGAACGACCTACTACTGGCAAGTACGGGCTGTCAACGTTACCAATACAACCTTGGCCAATGGCGGAACGTGGTGGAGCTTCCGCACCCGGTAATGGTTGTGCGACAGTTACAAAGCCAACCCCTACTCCCACTGGTGAACAAGCCGGCTCAGAATTAACAATCGTAGGGGCGGCCCCTTACGGGCGCCCGCAAGGGGCCGCCCCTACGATTGTCGGATTTGGTTGTGAAAATTCATCAGGTGTGGTTCAAACTGAGCCGGCTTGTGATCGATAACCACTGTTCATCCTGGATTTGCGTCGGGCGACGACAAACTGTGGTATGATAGCAGTCGCGCCAATTCATTTCTGTTTGTCTATAACAGTGGGATCGATGAACGATGAATACGCCAATTTTAGCGACAAAACTCTATCTTCCTGCACCACGTCCCAAAGTGGTTGCCCGTCCGCACCTGATCACACGGTTGAATGCCGGCCTGCACCGCAAAATGACCCTGGTCTCCGCTGCTGCCGGCTTTGGGAAGACGACGTTGGTCAGTGAATGGGTCAATCAAAAGCCTGCCAGTGTTGCCTGGTTATCGCTGGACGAGGCGGATAATGACCCTACGCGCTTTCTGACCTATCTCGTTGCCGCGTTGCAAACGGTGGCGCCGAAGGTGGGCGCCGGGGTGCTGGCGTTGCTCCAGGCGCCGCAGCCGCCGGCGCCGGCCACCCTTCTGACGGCGCTGCTCAATGAAATTACGACGATCCCGGATAAGTTCATCCTCGTTCTGGATGATTACCACCTGATTGAGGATAAAGCGATTGATCAGGCGCTCACCTTTTTGATCGAACATTTGCCGGCCCCCATGCACCTGGTCATCGCAACCCGCGCCGATCCGGATCTGCCGCTGGCCCGTTTACGCGCCCGCGATCAATTGACGGAAGTGCGCGCCGCCGACTTGCGCTTTACCCCCGCCGAAGCCGCCGATTTTCTCAATCAGGTGATGGGGTTGGCCCTTACGCCGGCAGCCATTGCCGCTCTGGAAAAGCGCACTGAAGGTTGGGTGGCCGGCTTGCAACTGGCCGCGCTCTCCCTACAGGGACAGCAAGTCGCCGACCCCCAGCATGTCAATAATTTCATCCACGCGTTCACCGGCAGCCATCGCTTTGTGCTGGATTATTTGCTGGAAGAAGTGCTGCACCAACAGCCCGAACCCATCCAAACCTTTTTGCTGCACACGGCAATTCTCGACCGGCTCTGCGGTCCTCTCTGTGACGCCGTGTTAGGAAAGGATGAAGGCGGAAGGCATGCCCGGCGTATAACCGAAGGGATGAAGGATGAACTGGGTGCTTCATCCTTCATCCTTGAACAGCTTGAACGGGCCAATCTGTTTATCGTCCCTCTGGATAATGAGCGGCGTTGGTATCGCTATCATCATCTTTTTGCTGAATTGCTGCGCCAGCGATTGCAGCAGCGTATGGCTGCGTCAACCACTGCCCAGAATGACAGAGTGGCGGCATTGCATATTCGCGCCAGTGTATGGTATGAAGTGAATGGCCTGGAACTGGAAGCGTTTCACCATGCGGTTGCTGCTCATGATATTGGACGGGCCGACCGCCTGATTGAAGGGAAGGGGATGCCGCTGCACTTTCGGGTCGCGGCTGTGCCAATCTTGAACTGGCTGAAGTCATTGCCGACAACGGTGCTGGATACCTGGCCCCGGTTGTGGACCGTCTATGCCTCGGTAGCGCTGGTGATGGGTCACATTACAGGCGCCGAAGAGAAATTGCAGGCCGCGGAAGCGGCGCTGCAAAACCCGTCATTGCAGCCGATGCCGGATGAGATGCGCCAAGACCTGGTGGGCCGGATTGCGGCGATCCGGGCCACCGCCGCCGCCTCGCAAAATCAGGCTGAAGCCATTATCACCCATTCCCAGCGCGCCCTAGGCTATCTACACCCCGATAACCTGGCCTTCCGCACTTCGACGATCTGGAAGTTGGGTTATGCCTACCATTTGCAGAACGACCGCGTCGCTGCCGGTCGGGCCTATCGTGAAGTCATCGCAACCGGGGAGGCGTCCGGCAATCGTGTCTTCGTCCTCCTGGCGGCTATCGGTCTGGGGCATATTCAGGAACTGGAAACCCAGCTTCATCTGGCCGCCCAGACCAATCGGCGGATTCTGGAACAGATCGGTGAGCAACCGCTCCCGGCGGCCGGCGTAACCTATCTTGGCCTGGCGCGTATTCACTACGAATGGAATGATCTGGCGGCCGCCCAGCAATACGCACAGCAGGGCCGGCACTTGGCGCAGCAGATGGAAAACAAGGGCCAGTTCGTTGCCGGTGAGGTTTTGCACGCGCGCCTACAACTCGCCCAAGGCGATGTGACCGGCGCCGCTGCACGGTTAGCCGCGGTGGAGCCGTTGGCGCGTCAGCACAATCTTGCCTATCAACGGCCTGATTTTCTGACGACCCAGGTTGTGACATTGCTGCGGCAGGGCCATTGGGCGGATGCTGCGCAGATTGCCCAGAGCCACAGCCTTGCCATCGCTCAGGCCCGTGTCTATCTGGCGCAGGGCGATCCAGCCGCCGCGCTGACTGGACTTGCCGTCTGGCGTCGCCAGGTCGAGGCCAAGGGTTGGGCGGATGAACGGCTCAAGGTGTTGATTCTCCAGGCGCTCGCACACCAGGCGCAGGGCGAACCAAAGGCGGCTTTGCCCTTGCTGGGCGAAGCCCTAGCCCTAGCCGAGCCGGAGGGCTTTGTCCGCATTTTTGTCGATGAAGGGCAACGAATGGCGGAACTTTTACGCAGGATGAAGGATGAAGGCGGAAGGATGAAGGTGTATGTTGACAAATTGTTGGCTGCTTTGGACCAACCGGAAGCACTTCCGCTTTCATCCGCCAGCCTTCATCCTTTCGTAGAGCCGTTGAGCCAACGCGAGTTGGAAGTCCTGCAACTCATCGCACAGGGTCTCTCCAATGATGAGATCAGCAAACGGCTCTTCCTCGCCCTGAGTACAGTGAAAGGGCATAATCGGATTATTTTTGACAAACTCCAGGTACAGCGGCGTACAGAAGCCGTTGCCCGCGCGCGTGCATTAGGTTTGCTGTAATTTTACCGGCAGCCATCCTCAGCGATTCCACAACAATACTCAACAACAATACTTTAGTATCTATACAGCCATACCGCCCCCTCGCTATACTGTTGGCAGATTGCGCAAGCGGAGATACAAGCTATGGCAAACCAACGTGACATAAATTCTGAGCCAACGCAACCGATTGTGTATGAAGCACTGATCTATCAAATCAGGCTCAAAGGCCACTTGGATGGGCGATGGGTCGAGTGGTTTGGTGGTCTCACAATCACGCAAGAAGCGAACGGCGATACCCTGCTCGCCGGCCCGGTGGTTGATCAATCCGCGTTGTTTGGCTTGCTCAAAAAGGTGCGTGATTTGGGGCTGCCCCTGCTGGCGGTCAATTGTATTCAAGCCGAAGAGGAGAAATGCCAATGACGACCCGCCCTCATGAAACATCACCTTGATCCAGACGGCCGTTTTGGTTGCCAACAAGCTGAGTTTGGTGGCGCCCTTGCTGCTCCTAGGGAATGCAGATTATCTTAAGGCCGTCGAGCCACAACAGATACACACGTTGGCTTATCTCTTGATCAAAGCCCATAGCTATGGCTTTGGCATTGGGCTGATCTTTTTCGGCTTTGCGTGTCTGGTGTATGGCTATCTGATTTTGCGCTCAGGCTATTTCCCCTGGGTTTTTGGGCTTTTGGTACAAATTGCCGGCTTGAGCTATCTGATCAATAGCTTTGCCCTGCTGCTGGCGCCCACCACCGCGGCGCTGATCAGCCCCGCGATTCTGCTGCCGGCATTTATTGGAGAACTGGCGTTTTGTCTCTGGCTCTTGTTGAAGGGCGTGAATGTCGAACAATGGGAAAAACGGGCGCTGGCTTCGCCTGATCTAGCCCATGCCACGGCGTGAATGAGAGGATCGCTATGCGTACAGAACAACTTCGCCGGATGCGCATTCTGTTGACAGCGTTGGTCGTACTCGCCGAACTGCTCCACCTGGCCTGGGAGTATACACACGGCGGTGTGATAAGTCATCACTTCCTGGCTCGGCCCGATATGCCGGCGATCAGCAACTGGTGGGGCGTGCTGCTGCTGCCGGCGCTTGCTTGGTTTTTACTCGGCCCGATCCTTCGCCGCGCACAAGCTGAAGGTATGGGCAAGGCATTCCCGATCCCCAGAGGTATCGTTGCCAGCTTTGTCGGTTCATTTTTCTACGCGCTCTTGCTTGCAGTTGCGTTCACGCTCGGCTATGAGGAGATCACTGGCTACCTGTTTCTGGGTATATTCCTGCTTGCCCTATTGCTTCCCATCTACCGACCGGAATTCGTGCTTGGCTTCATCTTTGGCATGACGTTTACCTTTGGCGCAGTATTGCCAACCATTGTCAGTTCAGTGGTGGCGGCGCTGTCGGCAGCGCTTCATTTCCTTGTGCGTCGTGTCATCCGGCGGCGACGGCGGCCTGAAAGCACGCCACAAAAGGCGTGAGCAATGGCGCTAGGGACGAACAAGCCGGTCGGCAAAATCACCCCGCTGATTGATCGCTGCTACCCGTTACGCGAGACGCCTGCCGCTCTCCGCTATCTGGAAACAGGACACGCCCGTGGCAAAGTAGTTATCACCGTTGACGAAAGGAGCGCTGCTTGATGACCCTACTACACATCATTGCCGGACTGTTAGGACTCGCTTCGGGCGCGGTTGCCCTCTATGCCCGTAAGGGCGCAACACTTCATCGCCGGAGCGGCATGGTCTTTGTCTATACCATGTTGCTCATGTCGGCCAGCGGCGCGCTGCTGGCGGCGCTGAAAGTTGAACGGATCTCAGTGGTGGCCGGCTTGCTGACCTTTTATCTGGTCAGCACCGCTCTGCTTACGGTGCGTCGCCCGCTGCGCGGCTTTTCCTGGCTGGATACGGGCGCTCTGTTGGTAGGACTAGCGGCTGGTCTGCTTGGCCTCGCCTTGGGGATGGTCAGTTTAGGCAACGCCAACGGCGAAATCGATGGCTTGCCCGGCGTCATGGGCTTCATCTTTGGCACAGTGGCGCTGCTGGGCGTGATCGGCGATCTGCGCATGATGCGGGCGCGGGGAGTTCAGGGAAAACTGCGCCTGGTCAGACATTTGTGGCGCATGTGTCTGGCGCTCTGGATTGCCACCGCGTCCTTTTTTCTGGGCCAGGCTGACGAATTTCCGGCGTCATTGCGCAACCCTGCCCTGCTGGCAACCCCGGTGGTAGCGGTCTTGCTGGTCATGCTCTACTGGCTGGTGCGCGTGCGATACCGGGTTATGCAACCTGATTGGCGAGATGGCCGTAAACTATTTGGCGCGCAACTGGATCACAACAAGTTTGGAGGCAACCCGTGAAAGCAATGGTTTGGACGAACTATGGGCCGCCGGAGATGCTGCAACTGCAAGAGGTTGCAAAGCCGACGCCCAAGGACAATGAACTCTTGATCAAAGTCCATGCCGCCACCGTCACATTAGCGGACTGTGAACTGCGCCGGTTAAAAGTCGCCGGTTGGTTATGGCTCCCCCTGCGTCTCTATATGGGCCTGCTCAAACCCACACGCGTGACCATTCTGGGGCAGGAACTAGCCGGGGAAGTGGCAGCCGTCGGCAAGACAGTCACGCGCTTCAAGCCGGGCGATCCGGTCTTTGGGCCGACCATGCTCCGCCTGGGCGCTTATGCTGAGTATATTTGTCTGCCCGAAAAAAATCTGGTGCGAAAACCCGCCGACCTGAGCTATGAAGAGGCCGCCACCATCCCGACCGGCGGCGTCAACGGGTGGCATTTTCTCAACGTCGCCCAGGTGCAACCCGGCGAAAGCGTTTTGATCAATGGCGCCGGCGGCAGTATCGGCACCTATGCTGTGCAGATTGCCAAAGCGCAGGGGGCGACGGTAACGGCCATCGATAGTGGGGAGAAATTACCCATGCTGCGCTCGATTGGCGCCGATCATGTGATTGATTATCGGCAGGAAGATTTTACCAAGAGCAGCCAGCGTTACGACGTGATTATCGACGTGGTCGGCAAAAGCCCGTTTGCCCGAAGTGTCAAGGCGTTGAAGCCCAATGGCCGTTATATTTTAGGGAACCCCAGTTTCCTATCGCTGCTTCGGGCGCGCTGGACTCCGCTGCCGGCCGGGAAGAAAGCAACCTTTGCCGTCGCCGGCTATCAAGCGGAAGATTACGCCGCGCTCCAAGCTTTGATGACCGCGGGCAAGCTCAAGCCGGTCATGGATCGGCGCTACCCGCTGGCGCAACTTGCCGAGGCCCATCGCTATGTGGAGGAGGGCCACAAAAAGGGTAACGTCATTATTCTTGTGGAGAACGCTTAATGAAGGCTGTTGTTTATACCGAATATGGCTCACCGGAGCAACTTCAGTGCAAAGAAGTGGCAAAGCCTGCCCCGACAGACGATGAAATCCTGATCAAGCTTCACGCCACCTCCGTCAACCGCTCTGACTGGGAAGGGTTGAGCGGAAAACCGTTGTATGCCCGCATCGGCGGGTTGTTCAAACCACGACGCCATATCCTTGGCTCGGACATCGCCGGGGTGGTGGCAGCGGTCGGCAAAAACCACAAACAATTTCAACCGGGCGATGAAGTCTTTGGCGACATCCTGACCTCGTTGGGCGGCTTTGCCGAATATGTTTGTGTCCGTGGCGGCGTCCTGGCGCTGAAACCACCCAACCTGAGCTTTATTGAAGCCTCGACCATCCCGCAAGCAGGCGTGATTGCCCTGCAGGGGATATGCACGAAAGGCCAGGTGCAGCCGGGGCAACAAGTGCTGATCAATGGCGCCGGCGGCGGTGGCGCCTTTGCCGTCCAGCTTGCCAAACTCTACGGGGCGGAAGTGACGGCAGTAGATAACACCGGCAAGCTTGAATTTCTACGTTCGCTGGGCGCCGACCATGTCATTGATTACACCAGGGAAGACTTCACCAAAAGCGGCAAGCAATATGATCTGATCCTCGACCTGGTCGCCCATCGTTCGGCTACCGACATCCCGCACGCGCTGCGGCCCAACGGCAGCTATCTCTTTGTCGGCGGTTCGGTGGCGACGCTGTTTCAAATTTTGTTCCTGGGGCCGTGGATCAAAAAAACGACGGGCAAACAGGTGCGCATTCTGGCCGTGCAACCAAATGCCAAAGATATGCTCCACATAACCGAGCTTTGCACCGCCGGGAAAATCAGGCCGGTGATTGATCGCACCTATCCATTAGAACAAGTGCCGGCAGCGCTCCGCTATCTGGGCGAAGGGCGCGCCAAAGGAAAAATCGTCATTACGATGGCGGAGAATTACCAAAGGTAAGCAAGGAAGGAGTGCTGATGAAGGCAATCGTCTATCACGAATACGGTTCACCGGATGTCCTCAAAGTTGAGGAGATCGCCACGCCGACGCCCAAGGAGGATGAACTGCTGGTACGCGTTCACGCCACGTCAGTGAATCCGGCGGAGTGGTACGCTATGACTGGCCTCTATATTGCGCGGATGGACTCCGGGTGGCGCAAACCAAAGGATAACCGCCTGGGCGTTGATTTCGCCGGGGTGGTGGAAGCGGTTGGCAGCCATGTCAAGCGCTTTCGACCGGGTGACGCCGTCTTCGGGGCGCGGCATGGCGCTTTTGCCGAGTATCTCTGTGTCCGGGAAGAGCGGGCCGTCGTACTGAAACCAGAGAACATCACTTTCGAGCAGGCCGCGTCCGTCCCGACCGCCGCGCTCACTGCGCTCCAGGGACTGCGCGATCATGGGCAGCTTCAGCCGGGGCAGCAGGTGTTGATCAATGGTGCATCGGGCGGCGTCGGCACCTTTGCCGTCCAGATCGCCAAAGCGTTGGGCGCCGAAGTGACGGGCGTCTGTAGCACGCGCAACGTGGCGATCGTCCGTTCGCTGGGCGCCGATCATGTCATTGATTACAGCCAAGAGGACTTCACCCGCTGTGGGCGGCGCTACGACCTGTTGCTCGACGTGGCGGGGAGTCGCTCCTGGTGGGAGTGTAAGCGTGTCCTGACGCCCAAGGCGACCTGCGTCATTGTCGGCGCGCCCAAGGGGAATCGGTGGATCGGCCCGTTGCGCCATGTGATCGACATGCGCCTGGCTTCCCTCTTGTCCAGCCGGACAGCAACCTTCTTTGTGGCAAAGGTAAACCCAGCGGATCTGGTCGTCCTGCAAGCGCTGCTCGCCTCCGGTCAGGTGACGCCGGTCATCGACCGCCGCTATACACTGGCAGATCTCCCCGCCGCTATGTGTTACTTGGGCGACGGACACGCCCAAGGGAAAATTGTTGTGACAATGGTATAATAGGCGAGAGCCAACGTAAAGTCGAACGTAATGTAAGCATGAGGAACTATGAAACAAACAGCCGCCATTGTCTTCTCGCTTGTCACCGTTGGGGTGATTCTCTTTCAGCTTGCCCTGGCCGCCGGCGCGCCGTGGGGTGAATACGCCATGGGGGGCGCCTATCCTGGGCGGTTTCCGCCCGCCCTCCGCATCGCCGCCCTTATTCAGGCGGCTTTACTAGCCGGATTGATGGCGGTTATCCTAAAGCGAGCAGGGCTGATCGCGACAAAGCGGCTGTCGAGCGTGCGGAAGCTGGCCTGGGTTGTCGTGGCCTACATGGTGGTGGCCTTCGTGCTGAATATGATCACACCGAGCGCCGGTGAGCGCGCGATCTGGGCGCCGGTGACGTTGGTCCTGCTCGTCTGTAGTGTCGTCGTGGCAACCGGGAAACCGTCGCAGTAGGTAGATCAAGGGTATGGTAAAAGCCAATTCTTGTGGTATAGTGGCCGTAAAGGTAACCCAAGCTGGCCCGACTGTTGCCGGCAAGGTCCATGCCATGAATTGATCGGCTTGCTGTAAAGCGAATGCCAACCCACGCCGGTGCGCGATGTCTACGTCGATTTTAGCCACAAAACTCTATATCCCGCTGCCGCGGCCCAATGCGGTTGCGCGTCCCCGTCTGCACGCCCGGTTGGATGGGAGCCTCCACCAGAAGCTGACGCTGATCGCGGCCCCGGCCGGCTATGGTAAAACCACGTTGGTGAGCGCCTGGATCGCCACCTGCGGACGCCCAGCGGCGTGGCTGTCACTGGACGAAGGGGACAATGACCCTATCCGTTTTCTAACCTATCTTGTGGCGGCCTTGCAGACGGTGGCGCCCAATGTCGGCACCGGGGTATGGGCTGTGCTCCAGTCGCCGCAGCCTCCGCGGGATCCCTCTGGGTGCGAAGCGATCTTGACGGCGCTGCTCAATGAAATCGTCACCCTGCCGGAGCGCTTTATCCTTGTCCTGGATGACTACCATCTGATTGAGGCCAACGCGGTTGATCAGGCGCTCACTTTTCTGATCGAGCATCTTCCGCCCCAACTGCATCTCGTCATGGTCACCCGCGAGGATCCCCAGTTACCATTAGCCCGCTTGCGCGTCCGTGGCCAATTGACCGAAGTACGCGCCGCCGATCTGCGTTTTACGCCCGCCGAAGCCGCCGATTTTCTCAATCAGGTGATGGGGCTTACGCTCTCTGTTGAAGAGATTGCCGCCCTGGACGAGCGCACGGAAGGTTGGATCGCTGGTCTGCAACTGGCCGCACTCTCCATGCAGGGGCGCAGTGACACGGCCAGCTTTATCGCGGCGTTTGCCGGTAGCCACCATTTCATCCTTGACTATCTGCTGGAAGAGGTGCTGCAACGCCAACCTGACCATCTCCGCCGCTTCTTGCTGCAAAGCGCGATTCTCGACCGGTTGAGCGGGCCGCTCTGTGCTGCTGTTACCGGTCAGACCGATAGCGAAAGGATTTTGGAGACGCTGGAACGGGGGAATCTCTTTCTCATTGCCCTTGATGACCAGCGCCAGTGGTATCGCTATCATCATCTCTTTGCCGATGTATTGCACACCCGCTTGTTAAAAGAGCAACCGGAAGCGGTCGCCCAGCTCCATCAGCGGGCAAGCGCCTGGTATGCCCAGCATGATCAGCCGGCGGAGGCAATCCGCCACGCGCTGACTGCCCAAGATTTCGTGCGCGCCGCCGAATTGCTGGAACTGGCCTGGCCGGTCATGGATCGCAGCTTACAATCCCCCGCCTGGCTGCGCTGGGTGCAGATGCTGCCGGCGGCGTTGGTGCAGGTGCGCCCGCTGCTGCGCGTGAGCTGGGCCTGGGCCTTACTCGATCGCGGGGATCTGGAAGCCGGCCAAGAGCGCCTGCAAGCGACCGAACGCTGGCTCGCCGAGGCTGCCGCCGGGGAGGCGATTGTGGTGGATGAAGCGCAGTTGCGCCTGTTGCCTGTCACCATTGCCAATGCCCACGCCTATTACGCCCAGGCACGCGGCGATATAGCCGCTGCCATCCGCTACGCCCGTCAAGCACTCGACTTGTTGCCCGCCGATGCGCATTTGCAACGCGCTGCCGCTTCGCTTCTGGCACTAACCTACTGGTCGAGTGGCGAACTCCTCGCGGCGCGCCAGCCCTTTGGCGAGAGTATCACCCTTGCGCGTTTAGCGGGCGAAGCGGTGATGACCATCGGCGCCTCCTTTGTGTTGGCCGACATCATCGCCGCTCAGGGACATCTGCGTGAGGCTGCCGCGGCCTATACGCAGGCACTGCAAGAGGCAGAGACGATGGGACAGCCAGCAATGCCGGGAGTGGGCGAGTTGCTCTTGGGGTTGAGCCAGGTGCATTGTGAATGGGGCGATCTGGCAACGGCGGAAGCGTACCTGCAACAGAGCAAAGACGTTAATCAACAGACTGGACTGCCGAACAGTCACTATCGCTGGCAGCTCGCCAAGGCGCGCCTCTGTGCGATCCAAGGCGATGGGGCGGGCGCGCTCCATCTGATCATGCAGGCCGAACGCCTTTATGTCAGAACCGCGCTCCCGGATATTCGGCCGGTTACAGCCATGAAAGCACGGCTCTGGCTTGCCCAAGGCCGACTGCCCGAGGCAATGGCCTGGGCGCAGGCGCGTGGCTTAACGGTGGATGATGAACCTGGCTACCTGCGCGAATATGAACAGCTCACGCTGGTCAGGTTGCTCATTGCCCAATATCGACAGGAAGGCGCTGCCGCGCTCATTGACGGGGCCATGCGACTCCTGACGCGCTTGCTGCCAGCGGCGGAAACGGGTGGGCGCCTTGGCAGCCGCATCGAAATCCTGCTCTTGCAGGCGCTCGCCTATGCTGCTCAGGGCGACACGCCATCTGCGCTTACCGCACTTGAGTACGCCCTGACGCTGGCCGAGCCGGAAGGGTACGTCCGCCTCTTTGTCGATGAAGGGGAACCGTTGGCCCAGCTCCTGCACAGGCTGAAGGCTTGCCCTGAGTCGGGAGCCCGCTGGGCGCGAAGGGATGAAGACGGCAGGCTGAAAGCGTACGTCCAAACCCTACTCGCCGCCTTTGGGCAGCCAGGAACCGTCCAGCCTTCCCCTGCCACCCGTCAGCCTTTGATCGAGCCGTTGAGTGAACGCGAGTTAGAAGTTCTGCGCCTTATTGCCCAGGGTCTCTCGAACCCCGAGATCTGCGGACGTCTCTTCCTGGCCCTGGACACGGTGAAAGGGCATAACCGCCGCATCTTTGGTAAGCTCCAGGTACAGCGGCGCACCGAAGCCGTAGCGCGGGCGCGAGCATTGGGGTTGGTGTAGACACCAGTACCCCAGTGAGCAACACTCCAGCATAACACCCCTTAACACCCCATAACAACACCAAAGTGTCTATACGCCAACCCCTCTTGCCTCCTATACTCTTTGTTAGGTTTTGCAACTTTCAGGATGTATTGTTGTAAAACTACGAAACTCATCCATATCGTTCAACAAGGAGTATGAATATGAACTCACAAAAAGTACCACAAAAGGCGTTGGAAGACATCAAGCTCAATGTGAAACTGAAGCTCGCTGCCCTTTGGGCGAGTTTTATGTTTCTCTACATCTATGTGGATTATTTCGCCTTATATATGCCCAATAAGATTGAGGGTATTTTGCAAGGCAAGGTATTTGTATTTGATATTTCGCAAGGGTTTATTTTTATCGGACTCGCCTTGGCTACAATTCCGATGGTTATGATTTTCCTTTCTGTTGCCCTGCCAGCTAAAGTAAATCGCTTAACAAATATTATCGTGGCCACAATTCATATCCCTTATATGTTGTTCAATTTGGCCGGAGAGGTTTGGGTACACATGGTATTTGCTGCTGTTGTGGAAGTCGTTCTTCTTTTACTAATTATTGGCTACGCCTGGAAGTGGCCTAAGCAGGAAGCGTAACATAATCCCCACGGCTAATGAACATTATCTATTTATTTCGGTAATCGTAGGTGCGGTTTGTAACCGCACTGGCTCCAGTGGACAAGTGCGGTTACAAACCGCACCTACGATTACCGGTTTATTTACCTAATGTTCATAAGGCAGGGACGGTTGCCTTCTAGGCGCGTCCCTAAACCCCATTTTCGATGAACCGATCCCATGTTTTTCGAACTCATCAGAGCAAAAGCAGTCATATCAATGAACCTGATCAATACCGTTCAAGTCAAGGAGATCAATGATGAACGATTTACGGAAAGTGGCGCAGGTGAGTACAGACACCCAGTCCGCGATCGGCGGAACTCGAATGAGTGAGGCCGCGACACCAGCAGTGGCCGCAGGGAACCCGGTGTCCACGACGCGAATCGTCGGCGGCGTCGCGGTCGCCTTAGCCGCGTCGTTGTTTGTTCAAAACGTGCTGTTTTCGGTCAATGGCGCGCCTAGCTACAGCGATCCGCTTGGTGTGGTCCTCACCTACCACATCGAGAACAGGAGCGCGCTGGCCGTCACTTCGGGTCTGGAGGTCGCGAACATGACGCTGCTCCTGTTGTTTGTCACGGCGCTGCACGGGCTTGTGCAGCGCCGTGGTGGTGCAGGGGCGGACTGGTCGCGGCTGGCGGTGGCAGCCGGCGCGGCGCTCTCAGTGTTATTCGCCATCACCATTGCCACACACATCGCGGTCGTGCTTGCTGCGGTTGGCCTGACCGAGCCGACCCCCGCCTTCGCGCTGATGTGGCAGTTCCATGCCGCGGTCTTCGCGCTCGCGCTGCCTGCGCTCGGGGCGACCTTCATCGGCGCAGCGTTGGCCACCCACGCCAGCGGTTTGACGCGGCCGTGGCAGCTGGTGCTGGGCGTGGTGGGCGGCAGCTTGCCCATCGTGGCCGGGGCCGGAAACCTCGCCATCGCGGATGGGTCGCCACTGTTGTTCGTCGGGGTTTTGGGCTTGGCGCTGTGGCTTGTCTGGCTCGTTGCCACCGGCCTACGGCTCATCCGTGGACAGGGCTGACGTCGCGCTATGGTGGCGCTCTTTGAAGCGAAAGAAAGGCGGTTGCAATGGGAGCTGGAGTAAAGGCAGCCGAGCCTATGATCTTCAGCACCCCGTGCGAAAATCAGCCCTTACTGCGCACTCATCCCTTTGCCGAGTATCTCTAAGGTCGGGTCTCTGCGGCTGTCGCTTTGGCCCGCTACCCGTAGGAAAGCCAATACGACACCCACCAGGGGAAAATCGTTGGCGAAACGCGCAAAACGTGCTATGATCTAGCAAAAGTGCGTGCCAACCTATCCTGGTGACAAGTCAATGTCTACGCCAATCTTAGCCACGAAACTCTATATCCCCCCGCCGCGCCCGACCCTTGTGCGCCGTCCGCGTCTGCTAGCGCGGCTGAATGCGGCGCTACAGCACAAAGTGACCCTCATCTCCGCCCCCGCCGGCTATGGGAAGACAACGCTGGTCAGCAGTTGGATTGCCGATCCTGCCAGGACAAGCTTTGGATTGCCGATTTTAGATTTTGGGGTAGGATCCCCCGAAAACCCATCAATCCAAAATCAAAAATCAAAAATCAAAAATCAAATTGCCTGGCTATCGCTCGACGAAAGCGACAATGACCCCGTTCGGTTTTTGACCTATCTGGTGGCGGCTTTGCAGACGCTGGCGCCGCATTGGGGCGTTGGCGTGTTGGCGCTCCTGCAATCGCCGCAGCCGCCACCGCTGGCAACAACGTTGACGATGCTGGTCAATGAAATTGCCGCGTTGCCTGATCAGCTTGTCTTGATCCTGGACGACTATCATCTGATTGACGCCGCGCCCAACGGCGGTGGCCTTTTAGGCGCGCCGCTGGGCACAGTTGACCAGGCGCTGACCTTTCTCATCGAACATCTGCCGCCGCCAATGCACCTGGTCATCACCACACGGGAAGATCCGCAGTTGCCACTGGCGCGCCTGCGCGCACGGGGCGAGTTGAACGAAGTACGCGCCGCCGACTTGCGCTTTACCCCGGCTGAAGCCGCCGACTTTCTGAACCAGATGATGGGACTAACCCTGGCCGCCGAACAGATCACCGCCCTGGGCGTCCGTACCGAAGGCTGGATCGCCGGTCTCCAACTGGCTGCGCTCTCCTTACGGGGGCGGGAGGATATTCCCGGCTTCATCCAGGCTTTCACCGGTGATCATCGCTACATTGGGGATTATCTGGTGGAAGAAGTTCTACAACGCCAGCCGGCGCATGTGCGCACCTTCTTGCTACAAACCGCGATCCTCGACCGTTTGTGCGGGCCGCTCTGTGATGCTGTCACGCAGCAGACCGATGGTCGCGGGCTGTTAGCGCTGCTGGAACGGGCCAATCTCTTTGTAGTGCCGTTGGATGACAAGCGTGAGTGGTACCGCTATCATCACCTCTTTGCCGATGTACTCCACGCCCATGCGCTGGAGGAGCAGCCCACGCAGGTTGCGACCTGGCATGGGCGCGCAAGTGCGTGGTACGAAGCGCACGGCCTGCGCGCCGAAGCCATCCACCATGCCCTGGCTGCGGCAGATTTTGCGCGCGCGGCGGACTTGGTGGAGTTGACCTGGCCGGCCCTGCATCGAAGTAATTTTCGCTCTGCGGCCTTGCTGCGCTGGATGAAGGCGCTGCCCGCGGCGGTGGTGCGCACCAGACCGGTCCTCAGCGTTGGCTATGCCTGGGAGTATCTGAATAATGGTGAGTTGGAAGCCGCGGCGGCGTACTTACAAGATGCCGAACAGTGGCTCGACCAGACGGACGCGCTGCCAACCGATGCCATGACCTTTATGGATGCCGAGGAATTTCGGTTGTTACCGGAGGAGATCGCCTCGGCCCGCACCTTTCTGTCCATGGCACAGGGTGATATCGCAAGTACCGTAACCTATGCGCAACGGGCGCTTGACCTCTTGCCGGCGAACGCGTATGTCCGACGTGGGCCGGCAGTGGCGCTTTTGGGGTTGGCCTACTGGGCCAGCGGCGAATTGGAAGCGGCCTACCAGGCTCTGGCCGAGGGCATGGCGGGTTTTCAGCAGGCCGGCAATCTCATTTTCGCCCTCAGTGGCACCTATGGTCTCGCCGACATCAGGACGGTGCAAGGTCGCCTCCACGAGGCGGTACAGGTCTACAAACAAGCCTTGCAACTAGCCCAAGCGCAGGGGGAGCCGGTTATTCAGGGTACAGCCGATCTCTATTTAGGCTTGGGTGAATTAGCCCGTGAACAGGGCGACCTGCCAGCCGCCGCCCAATATCTGGCGCAAAGTGAAGCGTTGGGCGAAGGCGCGGCCTTACCAAATTGGCCTTGTCGCCGCGCCATTGTACAGGCGCAAATGCAACAAACCCTAGGCGATCTGGCAGGCGCGCTCGACCTACTTGACGAGGCGGCGCGCCACTATTTTCGCGGGCCTGTACCGGATTTTCGCCCGATTGCCGCCTTGAAGGTGCGCGTGTGGGTGCGACAGGGGCGGCTGACCGAAGCGTTGGGCTGGGTGCGTGAACGTGGCTTGTCGATTGCTGATGAACTCAGCTATCTGCGCGAGTTCGAACATGTAACCCTAGCTCGCGTGTTGATCGCCCGCTATCAACACGACCGGAGCAAAGCCCACTTACAGGCGGCCATAACACTACTGGCGCGCCTTTTGCCGGCAGCAGAAACCGGCGGTAGGATAGGCAGTGTTATTGAAATCCTGATATTACAGGCGCTTGCGTATGAGGCGCAAGATAACCTTCCTTTGGCCCTCGCTGCATTGACACGCGCCCTGACCTTGGCTGAACCGGCGGGCTGTGTCCGTCTCTTTGTCGATGAAGGGACGCCGATGGCACGACTCTTATCCGCCGCCGTCATCCACGGGGTAATGCCAGACTACAGTGCTAAACTGTTGGCGGCATTGGGGACGGCGCAACCAAAGAACCCTCACGAAGCCCTGCGTCCCGCCGCACGCCAGCTACACCCCCTCATCGAGCCATTAAGCGAGCGTGAACTGGAGGTGCTGCGGCTGCTCGGTACCGAATTGAGTGGCCCGGAAATGGCTCATCAACTCATGGTTTCCCTGAACACGCTGCGCACCCATACCAAAAACATTTTTAGCAAATTGGGGGTGAACAACCGGCGGGCAGCCGTTCGCCGTGCCGAAGAACTTGGTTTGTAGCAGTCACCCTATCCTCTGGCTCAAGTATAAACTCTCCGCATTCCTCACCACATCTGCCTCCACAATCACCACATCAATCACCACATCAATCACCACACATGGTGACGACACCTCACCACATTGGTTGGTATCCTCTAATCGACGCAATGTTTACCCAATTACACCAAAGGCAGAAAAAAACGATGAATACATTCGATGATATGGTTCAGCTAGCAGCCCCTCCCATTCAATATACACCAGAGACCCGCCTAGCGCTGGCGCGAAGGATTCTTCTGCATTGGGTAGTGCGATTCCTGATCACGTGGTTTGCCTTTGGCCTCATCACTTGGGCGAGTGTAGCGGGGCTGCAAGCCATGGCTGTCGAAATCGGTCCGATCATCTCGGTCGGTATGCTTGCCGTGAGTAGCTTACTGGCCGTCTTTGCGGTGACGTGGCTACTTGAACGGCGCAATCCCGTAGAAATCGGTTTGAGTTGGCGGCGTTTCGTCATGGACTGGCTCAAAGGCGCAGGAGTTGGTGCGGCCTACATCTGCGCAGCGGTGGGCATCCTCGCCTTGTTGGGTGGCTATCGAATTAGCGGTGTCACGTTCGTCGGACAAGCACTGGCGAGTGGGTTGCTGTTACATGTTCTCGTGGGTGTTTTTGAAGAAACCCTCTTTCGCGGCATTCTCTTTCGGTTTTTGGAAGAAGGCTTTGGGTCGTGGATTGCCTTGACCCTGACTGCGCTATTCTTTGGCTTTGTACACCTTAGTAACCCGAACGCCACGGTATGGAGCGCCATCGCCATTGCCTTGGAAGCCGGCGTGTCGATTGGCGCCATTTATCTGGCAACGCGCAGTTTGTGGGTTGCGATGGGTTTTCACACAGCCTGGAATTTTCTTCAGGGGACTATTTTCGGTGTAGCTGTTTCGGGTGCCGACGCGCCGACCGGTAGCCTGTTTCAACCGATCATCCAGGGCAATCCCTGGTTGACCGGTGGCGCATTTGGGATCGAAGCCAGCGTGATTGCAGTGGTGTTGGGGCTTGGCTTGGGTAGCTATTGGATGGTTCGTGCCATGCGACAGAAACGCATCATGCGTGGATTGTTGTGGCATGGCGGAATCAACAGGTTTCGCAACGTTTCGTAAACGAGCATTGCGTGTACTGGTATGAAGCAGTCCGATTGATCAACAAATACGAATCATGAATTTATTCACACCAAGTGAGACCACTTGGAAAGGAGACCTATGAAAGCGATTGTCTACACCCACTATGGCTCACCCGATGAACTTCAGTTCAAAGAAGTGGCCCAACCGACCCCCAAAGACAAGGAGGTCTTGGTCGAAGTCCATGCGGCGGCGGTCAATGCTGGCGACTGGCATCTCCTGCGGGGAAAGCCGTTCCTGATGCGCCTTGGTACGGGGCTGCGCAAACCCAAACACCCGATCCTCGGCGCTGACGTGGCCGGGAAGGTTGTAGCAGTTGGTCCTAACGTCACCCGCTTCCAGCCGGGGGATGAGGTCTTTGGCGATTTATCCGGTTCCGGCTATGGCGCCTTCGCCGAATATGTCGCTGCTGAGGAAAGCGCCTTCGTGCCGAAACCAGTGAATGTGACCTTTGAGCAAGCCGCCGCCGTGCTTTCGGCGGCGGTCACCGCCCTGCAAGGGCTGCGCGATGAAGGCCAGATTCAGCTTGGTCAGCAGGTGTTGGTCAATGGCGCAGCAGGCGGTGTGGGCAGCTTTGCTGTGCAGATTGCCAAGGCGCTCGGCGCCGAAGTGACCGGCGTGTGCAGTACGCGCAACGTCGAGATGGTGCGCAGTCTTGGCGCCGACCATGTCATTGATTATACCAAGCAAGATTTTACGCAGAATGGCCGCCAGTACGACCTGATTCTCGATGCTGCCGCCTATCGTCCGCTGGCGGATTTCAAGCGTGCCCTGACAGCTCATGGTCGCTACGTCATGGTTGGCGGCTCCGATCAACGCTATTTTCAGATGATGATCATGGGGCCGTGGCTCTCACGGAAAGACGGACAGCACTTTGGCACCTTCGTCAAAGCAGCAAAGCCCAAGGATTTGGCGTTTTTGCAAGATCTGGTGGGTGAGGGCAAAGTCACCCCAATCATCGACCGCCGTTATCCATTGCGTGAAGTTGCCGAAGCGATCCGCTATGTGGAAACCGGACATGCGCACGGCAAAGTCGTCATCACCGTGGCATAAATAAAGCCACAGTGAGACAGTAGGACAGTGAGACAGTAGGACAGTGAGACAGTAGGACAGTGAGACAGTAGGACAGTGAGCTTGTCGGCGTAGCACTGTCTCACTGTTTTACTGTCTCACTGTTTTACTGAACCACTGTCTCACTTATGCCACTGTGTACTAGGAAATAGACTAAGCAGCCTTTCTCCTCAATTCTGGGTCGACTGAACCCAAACGACACCAAGGGGGTATTCAATGAATCAGTATCTTTCTTCGCTTGAGCCACAAAAGCGAAGTCGCTGGCAAAAAATGCGCCGAGTGATGAAAACTATCGGCATTGTGTTCCTGGGCTTACTGCTGGTTGGGTTGATATATGAGCCGATGGCCGAACAAACCTATGTACAGACCCACCAAGCGCCAGGGAAACTATTCCCAGTGGGTGACCATCAACTGCATGTGCACTGCACAGGGTCAGGTTCCCCAACCGTGGTGCTGGAAGCGGGACTGAGCGAAACTTCCTATAGCATGGCTGGCTGGATCGCGCCAGCCGTCGCCCAGGCGACCCGCGTTTGTGTCTATGACCGGGCGGGCTATGGTTGGAGTGAGGCTGCTAATGGTGTGCGAGATGGCGATGCCGTCGCCGCTGACCTTCACACGTTGCTCGCCCAAGCCGAAGAAAAAGGTCCGTATGTGTTAGCGGGGCACTCGACCGGTGGCGCCTATGTGCGCGTCTTCGCTGCCCGTTACCCGGAGCAGGTGGCGGGAATGGTCTTACTCGATTCCCAACCGAATGAAGCTTTTACTCGCTTACCAGACTATCCCGCTTTCTATGCCGTTTTCCACCCAGTGACGAAAGTATTGCCCTACTTGGCGCAAGTCGGGATCCCACGACTGCTCGCTTTCTCTGCCCAAACCGGTCTCCCCGCAGCGGCGAATGAGGGCGAAATCGCCGCTGGGGCGACGGTCCATCAGTACCGCGCACAGCGCGACGAAGTTGCGGGGATCCCCGCTGCACTTGAGCAAGCGCAGTCGCTGCAAAGTCTGGGCCACAAGCCGCTGATTGTGGTCACCGCACTGCTGGATGCACAAAAGGGGTGGCTTGCCCTCCAGGCCGAGATGACAAACTTATCGACAAATGGTGTCCAACGCGTCATTCCCAATGCAACCCACGCTTCCCTGATTTTGGACAAAGCCGATGCGGTCGCATCTAGCCAAGCAATCCTGGATGTGGTTATGGCGGTGCGAACCGCGCAGCCGCTTGGCAACGAATAAACGTTACCTGATTCTGATGACGGTTGATGATCAACGATTTTTATACCGATTTATAGAAGGGAGAAATGGACGAAACGGCCGTGACCTATGGTTGGGTGGCAACGCAGGAAGCCTCAATCGGTGAGCTAAACCTTGTCTTTCCGATTGCCGCCGATAGTCGCTACTTGTGGGATTTCGCCACCTTACCAGAGTGGCAAGGCAGAGGGCTGTATCCGCGTCTGCTACAGGGGATTGTGCAGGCGGAGCGGGCGGAACGTTTCTGGATTCTCCATGCCCCGGAGAACTTGCCATCGGGTGCGGGAATCCAAAAGGCGGGCTTCCAGGCCGTCGGGCAGCTTTCGTTTCAGCGTGATAACACCCTTGGACTGCTGCCGTTTGGTCTGGCAGAACGAGCGCCTATCGGCGCAGCACTGTTGGGGGTGACGTTGATTGAGGGTGGATTAAGCCCGTGCTGGCGTTGTGTCAACCAAGTGGCCTGCACTTGTCAGGTTAACCCCGAAAGCTGTTCGTGTGCGGTTGCTGTTCGCGCATCCTCCCTACAATCATACCCGATGTGAGATAGAACACGACCCTTGATCATAGGGTAATTTAGGAGCCAAACATGTCCCAGACAAAAAGCACAGGCGCGCGGCTAACCATGCTGATCCTCATCAGCCTATTGTTCATTACTTTGCCGGTTACGTCAGCGGCTGCCCAAGGCTTGCCACTCGATCAGATTGATAAAGATCGAATCGATGCCTATATTCAAGAAAGAATGGCGGTGGCCGGCATTCCTGGTCTCGCATTGGGCGTGGTCTATGGCGACCAGGTTGTCTATCTCAAAGGCTATGGCATCGCCGGGCCGGATGGGCGGGCAGTGACTGCGCAGACGCCCTTCATTCTCGGTTCAACCTCTAAATCTTTCACGGCGCTGGCGGTGATGCAACTGGTGGAGGCGGGCAAGATCGACCTGGATGCGCCGGTCACCAAGTATCTACCCTGGTTTCGCACGAGTGATGCAGCGGCATCGGCCCAAATCACCGTGCGCAACCTGCTACATCAAAACAGTGGGCTACCGACCTACGAAGGCCGCCGGGGTCTCGCCGATAATGACCAGAGTAGCATGGCGCTCGAAAACGGTGTGCGAGCGTTGTCCAGCGTGCAACTCAGCCAGCCAGCCGGCCAGGGCTACGAATACGCCAATGAGAATTACGATACCCTGGGTCTGATCGTCCAGACAGTTTCAGGGCAATCATACGAGGAGTATGTCCGTTCTGCCATCTTTGCCCCGCTCCAGATGAACCACAGTGCGGCTGCCCTTTCCGACCCAGCAGCCGCAGACCTCGCCACGGGCTATCGCAATTGGCTATTTTGGCCGGTCGCCTTTGCGGCTCCCTACTCGCGCCGAACGCTCCCATCGGGTTTTCTGATTTCCTCGGCTGAAGACATGACACACTATTTAAGCGCCCAGTTAAACGGCGGCAAGTATGGTGATCACCAACTCTTATCTCCACAAGGAATTGCTACGCTCCACACGCCTGGCGCAAAGATCAGTCCTTCGAGTTCGTATGGCATGGGCTGGGTGATCCAGGGTCAACCAGGATCAACCGCAATTTGGCACAACGGGGATGTCAGCAATTTCCACTCAAACCTGGGTCTGCTACCTGACCAACACATCGGGATTGTCATCTTGATCAACATCGGTAAAGCCTATAACAACGCCGCGATCAATATTCCAATTGAAGGTGTAGCCGCCATTCTTCTCGGAGAGAGCCTAACCGCAAGCACCAATCCTCCAGGAACCATCATCCCACAGATACTGCTGCTGGCTACGCTTCTTATTCCTATCCTTTGGATCGTAGGGTCTTATCTGTCCATGAGGCATTGGCGCCAGCGCGCTGAACTCCCCCCGCACGGTAGCCGTCGTTTCTGGCGGCTCTATCTGCCGCTGGCAATCGATCTTTGTCCGCTGGGTCTGGCCTGGATAGTCGTACCAACCCAGTTCCATACGCCTATGAAAACGATTGCTGTGTACGCTCCCGATCTGTTTGTCGTGATCGTCACGCTGACTGTCCTGAGCGTGGGCTGGGCAATCGCTCGCACCTTCTTTACCCTTTACCCTCGTCGTCTCCTGAAGCAGGCAAGTCGTTAAGCGCAAAACATAGCTCTATTCCATGCCTGTGCAGGCTGACGCGTCAGCCTGCACAGGCGATTTGTTTTTCTCACCATGCCCAGTCGCAGTAATCACCACAGTAATCACCAGATCAATCACCATGTATGGTGATGACGCCTCACCACATTGCTTGGTATCCTCTTAACGAAGCAAAGCACGAAACCAACGACACAAAAACTGTCAAACATCATTAAATTAAAAAGGAGAAAGTACGATGAGTGCTAAAGTAACGGTCAACACGTATCGAACGACGGCCATCGTCGTCGGGGTAGTCTACTTGGCTGGGTTTGTGGTCGGCATTGGCGGGGAGATGCTCTTCCAATCCGTTCTGGGAGCGCCGGATTCCCTGGCTACGCTTTCCGCCAACAGCATGACGGTGGCGATTGGCGCGCTGCTCTGGCTACTGGCGGTCGCAGGCGATGCGGCGCACGGGGTACTGCTCTTCCCGATTCTGAGGCAACACCACGAACGTATTGCGGTTGGCTATCTGGCCGCCCGGATCATGGATGCTCTCTTCATTGCCATCATGGTGATCTTCATCCTGTTGCAAGTCCCACTGGGCAACGCCTATCTGAACGCCGCGACCGCCGATGTGGCCGCGCTGCAAACCCTGAGTACGCTCTTCACCCACGGGCAGCACGTTGCCTACCAGATCGGCATGAGTACGCTGGGCGCGGCTGGGTTGCTGCTCTGCTACACGCTTTACAAGGCGACGTTGGTACCGCGCTGGCTGGCCGTTTGGGGTCTTGTGGGCTATGCGATCATCTTGGTCGGGATGCTGTCGGAACTCATGGGTTCCGGGCTGGGGCTGGCGTCCTCCCTGCCCGGTGGTCTGTGGGAGGTCTTTATGGGGGTGTGGCTGATCGTGAAGGGGTTCAACACTTCAGCCTTCGCTGCCGAGTCGGCCACAACCGCGATCAATGTCGATAATGCGCGTTTGTCGGTGGCATAATCTAAAAAATCTGAGGAGAAAATCTTATGCAAGCAATGGTCTATCACAACTATGGTTCACCCGATGTATTAAAACTGGAAGAAGTGCAAAAGCCCACACCCAAGGATAACGAAGTCCTGGTCAAGGTTCATGCCGCTTCCGCCGCCGCAGGCGATTGGCATCTATTGCGCGCCGACCCGTTCCCGATACGCTTCATGGCTGGGCTGCTCAAACCAAAGTACAAGATCCTCGGGGCTGCCGTTGCGGGGCGGGTGGAAGCGGTAGGCCGCAACGTTACGCTCTTCCAACCCGGTGACGCGGTCTTTGGGGACTTATCCCTGTGTGGCTTTGGCGCATTTGCCGAATATGTGGCGGCGCCTGAAAATGCCTTCGTGCTGAAGCCTACCCGGTTGACCTTCGAGCAAGCCGCAACCGTACCAGTGTCGGCTGTCACCGCCTTACAAGGGCTGCGCGCCGGACAAATTCAGTCAGGGCAGCAGGTGCTGATTAACGGGGCATCCGGCGGCGTCGGCACCTTTGCCGTGCAGATTGCCAAAGCCTTTGGTGCGGAAGTCACGGCCGTATGCAGCACAAGCAAAGTTGAAATGGTGCGTGCGCTGGGCGCTGACCATGTCATTGATTACACCAAAGAAGCGTTCACCCAAAGTGACAAACGTTACGACCTGATCCTGGCGGCTAACGGCTATCAACCCTTTGCCGCCTATCAACAGGCTTTAACGCCTACAGGCTGCTATGTGATGACTGGCGGCGCCACGCGGCAAATGTTCGAAGCCATGCTGCTTGGCCCCTGGCGCTCCAAGAAGGGGGGTCAGCAACTGGGGAATCTCCTGGCGAAACCCTGCCAAAAGGATTTACAGTTGATGAAAGAGTTGATCGATGCCGGCAAAGTGACACCCGTGATCGATCGTTGCTACCCGTTGGCCGGGGTGCAGGCTGCGATCCGCTATGTGGAAGCCGGTCACGCCAAAGGGAAAGTCGTCATCACCGTGGCGCAGAACGATTAATGCCACTGGGACGCTCACGGTGGATTGGGGCATAGCTGCTACCTTTTGATAGAACTATACTCACCTTCACGCCAAAAACAATACCTTGTTCAACACTTTAGTATCTATACAACAACACCTGTCTGTCGCTATACTGTCGGTAAATGACACAACCACAATAGACCGACAGGCACGATCACGGGAAGATGGCACGGAGGGATGGGGCAATGACAAACAACCTTCAGACAAAACGGGATCCCGATGCCCCGATGATCTATCAGATCAGGCTTGCGGGCCATTTGGGGGCGCAATGGACGACGTGGTTTGATGGCCTGACCATTACGCTGGAAGAGAGTGGTGCAACCCTATTAACTGGCCCAGTGGTCGATCAAGCGGCGTTGTATGGCTTGCTCAAAAAGGTGCGTGATCTGGGGCTGCCTTTGCTCGCTGTCAATTGTGTGAACGCCGGCCAGGTCGATGGGCCGGATGACAAAGTGTAAGCGCCGAACAATCGTCAAGCCTACCAGCTTGGCATGATCACCCTGGGGCTGGCCGGTTTGCAGCTTTGTTGCACTTTGTACAAGGCAACGCTTGTACCACGTTGGCTGGCTATCTGGGGTCTCGTCGGCTATGCCATCATCGCTACCGGAATGGTAGCGGAATTCATGGGTTCCGGGCTGGGGTTGGCTTCGTCGCTGCCTGGTGGTCTGTGGGAGGTGTTCATGGGCGTTTGGCTGATTGTGAAGGGCTTCAATACGCCGGCCATCGCTTCGGCATCTGTCCCAAGCGAGATCAACCCGGAGCAGGTGCGTTTGTCGGTCGCCTAAATAGAGCTTACGCATCGAATACAAGGGTAGACAGGCCAGACCTCCGGGAAGGGGGCAATTGCCGGCTTGTCATACGGAACAGTTCCCGCCCCCTTCCCGGAGGTCTGGCCGGCTCGTACATAAGTCCTAATAAAATAATCTGGTGGTTGATGATAGCAGCTTATGGTCAACCACCGGAGCAAAGGGCAATGTATCTATCAAGTGGCAGCCCAGTGTAATCATACAAAATAAACTTATCCAGCGCTATCATTCAAACAAGGAGCAGCAAAATGAATGCAATCCAGAAAACCGCCAGAATGACTGGTTTACTTTATCTCGCCATCGCGCTACTCAGTATCTTTGGGTTGACCTATGTTCCCGCGACCTTGATTGTCGCCGGCGACGCCGCCGCCACCGCCAATCGTATTATGGCTGCCGAGTCGCTCTTCCGCCTTGGCTTTATCAGCAACATCCTTACCTTTACCATCAATATCTTTGTCGCTATACTGTTGTATAAATTGCTGGCTCCGGTGAATAAAATGCTGGCAGCATTGATGGTCATTCTCATTCTTGTTGGGGTGGGGATTGCCATGCTCAATGAACTAAATCAAATGGCTGCCCTGTTGTTGCTGGGCGGTGCGGACTATCTGACTGCCTTTACTACCGAGCAACGGCAAGCGCTGGCCGCGCTCTTTCTCACCCTCCGTGAACATGGCTTGATGCTCGGTCATCTCTTTTTTGGTCTTTGGCTCTTTCCCCTGGGCTATTTGATCATCAAATCAACGTTCCTCCCCAAATGGATCGGCTTCCTGTTGCTGGTGGCGGGGGCGGGCTATGTGGTTGATTTTGCGCTCTTTTTTCTTGTGCCAGGGATTACCATCAAAGTCAGTGTGTTTACTTTTGTTGGCGAGGTCTGTCTGCTCTTGTGGCTACTGATCAAAGGCGTCAATGTCGAACGGTGGCAGAAACGGGCGCTTGCGGTTGCCTAGTATATCACCGCGAATCACAGGATTAGCGAATCTTTTCCTGCCAGACGAGATTCGCTAATCCTGTGATTCGCGGTGATAGTGGCGGGGAGACTTACGCTATCAGAACTTTGCTGATAAAACAAGAGAGATGGGGAGAAAACCGATGAAAGCCATTACCTTTACCGAATATGGTTCACCTGATGTTTTGAAACTTACAGAGGTGGCAACGCCCACACCGAAGGCGAATGAGATCCTGATCAAAGTCCATGCCACTACGGTCAATACCGGCGATCTCTGGGCGCGCAATTTCAAGGCGATTTCGCCTGGGCAGTTTTCCATGGCCCTGCCGCTTTGGGTTATCAGCCGTTTGGTTTTTGGCGTCAATAAACCCAAGATCCAGATCCTGGGGGCCGAAGTGGCCGGCGAGGTGGCCGCGGTGGGCGCCAAGGTCACGCGCTTCAAAACCGGTGATCAGGTCTTTGGCTATCGCGGGCCGGCCTTTGGTGGCAATGCCGAATATCTCGCCATGCCCGAAACCGGTCTGGTGGCGCACAAACCGACCAACCTGACCTTTGCCGAAGCGGCGGCCATTCCCTATGGCGCGCTGACTGCACTGAACCTGCTGCGCAAGGTGAATTTGCAACCGGGACAGAAAATCCTGATCAACGGCGCTTCCGGCGGGATCGGTTCCTACGCCGTGCAGCTTGCCAAACTCTACGGCGCTGAGGTAACGGGGGTATGCAGCACACCGCGCATGGCATTAGTGAAAACGTTGGGCGCCGATCAAGTCATTGATTATACCAAAGAAGATTTCACTCGAAACGGCCAGCGCTACCACGTAATCTTTGACATCTTGCGGCGGAGTTCCTTTGCCGGTGTGAAAAACTCGCTCACTGCGGATGGTCGCTATTTATTAGCCAGTTTCAAGACGCCCCAGCTTCTGCAAATGCTCATGACCGCCCGGACGAGCGGTACAAAAGTGATCTGCGCCCTCTCATCGGAAAGTCTGGCCGACCTCCTGCACATCAAAGAACTGGTTGAGGCAGGGCAGATCAAAGCGGTCATCGATCGCTGCTTTCCGCTGGAGCAGGTTGCCGAAGCGCACCGCTATGTCGAAGCCGGACAGAAAAAAGGCAGTGTCGTCATCACCGTGTCATAGAAGTTTAAACCTTCCGTGTTCCTTCGATCTGTGTTTAGTCATTTGTGGTTGCCCAAAGACTAAACACAGATCGAAGGAACACGGCGATAACGAAGGAATCCTGATGAAAGCAATTCTCTACCCAACCTATGGATCGCCGGATGTACTGCGGCTGACAGAGGTCGCCATGCCTACCCCGAAAGAGCATGAGGTGTTGGTGAAAATTTATGCTGCCGCCGCCAACCCAGCCGACTGGCATCGGATGCGCGCCGACCCCATCCTGGTGCGCTTGAGCGACGGGCTGCGCAAACCGAAAGATCCCCGTCTGGGCGCCGACATCGCCGGACGAGTGGAAGCGGTTGGCGCGCAGGTGAAGGATTTTCAGCCGGGGGATGAGGTCTTTGGCGAGATCGGCGCGGGCGGCTTTGCCGAGTATGTCGCTGTGCCGGCCAAGGCGTTGATGCACAAACCGGTCAATATTACCTTTGCCGCTGCCGCCGCCGTGCCGATTGCCGGTTTGACGGCGTTACAAGGATTGCGCGACAAGGGCAAGCTACAACCGGGGCAGCGGGTCTTGGTCAATGGCGCGTCGGGTGGTGTCGGCACCTATGCGGTGCAACTTGCCAAGATCTTTGGCGCAGAAGTAACGGGCGTGTGCAGCACCCGCAATGTCGAACTGGTGCGTTCACTGGGCGCCGACCAGGTGATTGATTACACCCGAACCGATTTCACCAGAACCGGCCAGCGTTATGACGTGATCTTCGACGCCATCGGCAATCGTTCCGTGGCCGATTGTCGTCGGGCCTTGACGCCGCAAGGGGTTTGCGCCGTCGCCGGTTTTACCACCCTGGCCCGGTTGTTCCAAGTCGCTCTCCTGGGGTCATGGGGCGGCCAGAAGATGGCAAACTTTCTGGCGCAGCCGAACCAAGACGATCTTCGGGTACTCAAAGAACTACTGGAAGCCGGGAAGATCGTTTCGGTGATCGACCGATATTATCCCCTGGCACAGACTGCTGAGGCGATCCGCTACCTGGAAACCGGGCGCGCCCGTGGCAAGGTGATCATCACTATCGCAGAAGAATAGAATAGCAACAGATTCTCCTCTGCTTGGTTACATGGTATAATAGCCTGCATAGCAACGGCAATGCAATCATTTCATGAGGTGAAGCATGGCATACAGTGATTTTACAGTGCAAGAAGTTGTCCGGCGCTTCCAGCTTACCCTTGACGAAGCGCACGACCTCTTCTCGCCCGTGGTTGACCTTCAGCCGAGTGCGTTGTTGCAAGAGACATTAGCGGAAAATGTTCCGTTAGCCCTGGCCATCCAAACCGAAAAGGCGCGCTCCGAACTGATCATCGCTCCCATTCTGGTGGAAGTACGCCGACAGCTTGACCGGACGATTAGTTTGTTTTCGGGTGTTGACTTTACGGTCGATCCGGCTCAAGGTCTCAATGGCGTTTGCGACTATATTATTTCACAATCACGGGAGCAACTTTACATTCAAGCCCCCGTGATTGCGATTGTCGAGGCAAAAAACGAAAATATCAAAGCCGGCATTGGTCAATGCACGGCTGCGCTTGTTGCGGCACAACGCTTTAATGAACGGGAAAATACAGGGATTACCATCGTATACGGCGTGGTTACGACCGGCAACATCTGGCGTTTTCTGAAATTAGAAGCGCAAACGCTCTATGTTGATCAGATTGAATACTACGTCGATCGCGTTGGCGCGATTCTTGCCATCCTTACCTTGATTGTCACATCGAGCAACGCTATACCGGAATAACCATTGTCCTAACACTTTTCACGGTTGATCAACCATTGCTCAGGGGAAAATGGGACATATGCACAGTGTTGCCGAAAAAGTAACCGCTTTTGTGATGCGCACCACCGCACAGGGTGCAGAGCTTCTCCTCTTCGAGCATCCATACGCCGGCATTCAACTTCCGGCCGGCACGGTGGAAGATGACGAACCGCACGCCGTGGCGGCGGCCCGTGAAGCGCGCGAAGAGACCGGTCTGCTCGACCTGCCGCCAGGCCGTTTTCTTGAGGCTGTGTCCGAACCGCTGCCGGATGACTACTACCTAACGCTTGCCACAACGACCGTCTATGCCCGCCCCGATCCCACCAGCTTTGACTGGGCCACCATCCGGCGCGGGATTCGGGTTTTGCGCCATCGCACCATTGCTGATTTTTCACACGTCACCTATGCCGAACAGGAGCGGCAGGCCGATCCGCCCTACGTAAGCTTCCAAATCACCGGTTGGGTGCCGAGCGCCATGATCACCCGCGAGGCGACGCGCTATTTTTACCAGTTCCCCTATCACGGTGAAACGCCAACCACCTGGTGGGTTGATACGGACAATCATCGCTTTCGGCTCTTTTGGGCGCCGCTGACCCAGTTGCCGTCGATTGTCGGGCCACAGCGTTGGTGGCTGGATATTTTGTTGCGTTCCTCCCTTGAGGCTCTTTCCGCTGATTGACCAAAGTCAGAACTTCGCCTATACTTACCACACACCCAAGACTTTACCGATCAATCCCAGTCCGTCAACTTGCTGCGCTGAGGCGCTCTGACAGACTGGGCAATAACAGGGAGAACAATGGCAATGAGTACACAAGCAGACCCAATCCCCATGCGCGCCGTGCCGGGCTACGCTTCGAGTACGCCGGGCATCCAGGTCGCGATCCAAACGAGTTCTGACGCCAGCGACGAGGATCTACAGTTTTTTCAACAACTCGGCGTCGAGTGGACCATGGTCGGCATCCGCCACCAGGAGCAGCATTCGGTTGATTTTTACAAGAGCCTGGTCAAACGGTTTGGCGACTTCGGCTTGAAGATCTACCGTGTCACCAACATGAGCGTGCATAATGTGCCGGAGATCACGCTCAACCTGCCTGGTCGCGACGCCAAGATTGAAGAATTTAAGCAATTTATCCGCAACATCGGTGCGGCGGGCATCATGTACAACACCTACGCCCACATGGGCAACGGCATCTGGTCCTCCGGGCGCACCAAGGGGCGTGGCGGTATGGATGCGCGGATGCTCGACATCAAAAATGCCGTCGGGCGCTGGGGGGATGTCACCTTCGCCGGCGAGTTGACCCACGGCCGGCCCTACAGCGAAGAAGAACTGTGGGATAACTATGCCTATATGATCGGTCAGATCGCACCCGTGGCCGAAGAGGCCGGCGTCTATATCGGCATCCACCCCGACGATCCGCCCGTCTATGCGTTGGGCGGCATTCCTCGCTGTATGTTCGGCAACTTTGCCGGCTACAAGAAAGCGATGGAGATCGCCGACAGCCCCAACATTGGCGTCTGCCTCTGTGTGGGCTGCTGGCTGGAAGGGGGCGAGATTGGCATGGGCGTCGGCGTGATCGATGCCATTAAACATTTCGCCGCCCAAAATCAACTCTTCAAAGTCCACTTCCGCAACGTCACCAACCCCATGCCGGAACCGTGGGCCGAGACGCTGATCGACAACGGCTACCAGGATATGCACCAAGTCATGCGCGCCCTGCGTGAAGTCAAGTTCGACGGCTGTGTCATCCCCGATCACATCCCGGCCATGTTGGGCGGGCCACGGGTCGGTACAGCCTATTCGATTGCCTACATGCGGGCGCTCGTCCAGGCGGTGAATAACGAATTTGGCGGGCCGGCGTAGCGCTTAACCAACGGCTTTGTGTGGACGGAGAAACCAGGGTTTTGGCAAAACCCTGGTTTCTGTATGCTTGACTGGGAGGCATGATGACACTTATCGAACCCGATGGTACATGGCAATCTGCCTTTCTGGCAATGGCAACCGAGTTTGCTGCCAGTGGTGATACGCGCTATCAGGCCGCGCTGACCGATTTTGTCGGCTACCTCCAACTTCGACAGCGGTTCGCTCGTGGCGAAAACTTACCACCAGATCGGGTGCGCGAAACTACCTATTGGGGTGTCGAAGGCGACATGATTGTTGGCACGGCTCGTGTACGCCATACGCTCACCCCGGCCTTAGAAGAATTAGGCGGGCATATCGGTTATGACGTGCGCCCATCGCAACGGCGGCAGGGTTATGGTACAGCGCTCTTAGGCGGCGCCCTGGAACGGGCGCGCCACTTCGGCCTTACCGGTGTACTGGTCACCTGCGATACGGATAACATCGGTTCAGCACGCGTAATAGTGAAGAACGGCGGCCAACTGATCAACCAGACGATGGTTGACGGCTACGCCAAATTGATCTCACGCTACTGGATTGATCTGCACCTGGCGACTGTGCCGTCCAATGAAGCGCAACCACGTCGATCGCTCTCTGGCGCGCTTGCCCCTCTGGGGCCGGCTCCATCTGCTGCAGAGATCGATCAAGCCCGTACGGAAGCCTGGGCCAATTTCCCACGAGAAGATGCAAAGGAATGAAAGAAATCATGAGCAATCAAGAACGTGTTGCCTACTTTAACGGCAAAATTGTCCCCGAAAGCCAGGTGCTGATCCCCTTTCGCGACCGCAGTTTCAAATACGGCGACGGCGTCTTCGACATGACGCGCACCTTTAACGGTCGCATCTTCAAATTGCAGGAGCATATCGACCGCCTCTACCGCTCGCTCAAGTACGCTGGTATTGAGATCAGCCTGTCAAAGCAGGAGATGATGGCGATCAGCGAAGAGGTTCTCCAGCGCAACTGGTCGTTGTTGCCGCCCAATCATGACTATTGGGTCGGGCAGCGGGTTTCGCGGGGCGTGGATCGCGTGGGCGGCGACTTCTGGGAAAATGCCGGGCCGAATATCATCATCGAATGTACACCCCTACCGCTCAAGGCGCGCGCCCATCTCTATCGCGACGGCATTGATGTCGTCTTTCCCTCGGTGCAACGCACGCCGCCGGAGTGTCTGAGTCCCAATGTCAAGAGCCACAACTACTTGAACATGATCATCGCCGATTTAGAGGTGCGCAACGCCAACCCCAATGCCTGGGCGCTCCTGCTCGACACGCGTGGCTTTCTGGCGGAGGGCATGGGGAGCAATATCTTCCTGGTGCGCGATGGTGTTCTCTACACGCCCAAGGTGCAATATGTGCTGGCCGGCGTCAGTCGCCAAACGGTCTTTGAACTGGCTGCCCAACTCAATCTCAAAGTGGTCGAAGATGACTTGACCCCCTATGACGCCTTTACCGCTGATGAAGCGTTTATTACCTCGACCAGCTTCTGTATCTGTCCGGTGCGTTCCTTTAATGGCAAAACGGTGGTCGATGGCAAGGTGCCGGGGCCGCTCACCAAGCGGTTGACCGACGCTTATTCGGATTCGGTTGACTGCGATTTTGTGGGGCAGTATTTGCAATATTTGTCGTAGCCGTACACACTACCACGGATTCAGAACGCATCTGATTTTTCACACTCTCCACCGACAGACAATAAATCCGTTGCTATCCGAATCCGTTGTAGTGTTCCTGTTACCAGTATCCAATGGCTTCTGCTACCTCTCCCAATCGCCTACCATCCCAAGTCACATCCGCCACGACCGGCAGCGAATGCGTCGTAAAACTTGTTGGAAAACGCGCGGTCACAGCCACCGTTGTCACCTGACCCGCCGGCGCATCGACCTGCACTTCCGCCGGTTCGAGTTGCACCCCGGCGACAGAACGGAAGCGCAGCATACAGTGTCGTTGTGCTGTTTCGTGATTCGTGATACGTACCTGAAAATCGACGACCTCGCCTGGGGTCACCCGCACCTTGTACGGGTAAAACTCGATCCAGTGTGGGTCCATGCCCAGGTTGGGGTGGGGCTGGTCGAGAATGGTGACAAAGTGCTGTTGCCATTGCGCCATTGACTCCAGAAATAGTCGCGCAGTTTTCCCGGCGCGGACATGAGATCGCCACAGGCCAACATTCGCTGCCCATCCACGGTGAAAAGATAACCGACGCTGCCAAAGGTATGGCCCGGCAAAGGAATGACTTCAATTGATAAATCGCGCCAGGCCAGGGTGGTGTAGTCATAAGCGTAGCGGTCGGCGCGCAGATCCTGGCGCGGCCCACGCCCCGGATAGTAGGCGGTGTAGTTATTGTAACCGTGCGCGAATGCCGGCGGCAATGCCATCCATCGCTTCAACCATATAGCCAAAATCGCCGCCCACTTGTAGCCACTGGACCCCGCGCTGGGCCATCTTGGCGGCATAGGCTGCGTCCGTTCCCATGCCGGCGCCGACCGAGCGACCACTGGCGCGGGTTTTGTCGATCACGGTCTGAATTGCTGCTACTACCGTTGGGTGTTCGACATCGCCCAACCGCCCCAGTGCGCCGGAGAGATCTTGCGGGCCAAGCACCAACGAATCGAGACCGGGGATCGCCAGAATGTCATCAAGGGCGGCGAAGGCTTCGGCGGTTTCAATCTGGACGGCGACAAAAAGTTCTTGGTTGGCGCGAGCAATGTACGCCGCGCCGCCATCGCGGCCATAGTTGGACGGCACGCGCGGACCATAGCCGCGATGCCCTTCGGGCGGGTAGCGACAGTCGCGCACAATGCGCCAGACCTCATCGGCGGTGCGCACCTGGGGAACGATAATGCCGTCGGCCCCCATGTCGAGGATCGGCTTGATAAAGGGCGTGCTGCTACCGGTGACCCGTACCAACGCCGCCTTGCCTCGCCCGCGCGCCGCCAACAGATGACCGCTCAACGCTTCGGGACTCATCATGCAATGTTCCAGGTCGATCCAGAAAAAATCGACCGAATCGGCCAAGGCATCGGTGACACGCGGGTCGGTAAAGGTGATCGACGCGCCGATACACGTCTCATCCGCCGTTAATCGTTCACGAAAACGGGTAATTGCGCTCATGGGATCTGCTTTCTGTGTTGAGAGAACAATCGAACGCGGATTGGGCGGATCAAGCGGATGATAGCAGATTTTATCCGCCATGATCGACTCAATCCGCTCAATCGTTCGACTGAGCTCACGCCGAAGTCCGCGTTCCATTCACTATGTTATACGCTATTGTTGTTGAAACGCCTGGTTGACGATCTGTTGAGCTTCGGCTTGGATCTGCTGCAGGTGATCCTCACTCTTGAAGCTTTCGGCGTAAATTTTGTAGATGTTTTCGGTGCCGGAGGGGCGGGCGGCAAACCAACCTTCGGCTGTCACCACCTTGAGACCACCAATCGCCGCACCGTTACCGGGGGCATGGGTTAGTTTGGCAGTGATTTTGTCACCGGCTAACTCAGTAGCTGTGACGGCGTCGGCGGATAGATTCTTGAGTGCATTACGCTGGGTGGCGTCTGCCGGGGCGTCAATACGGTCATAGAAGGAGGCGCCAAATTGGCTTTCTAACGCCTGATAATGTTCCCCCGGATCGCGCCCGGTGACGGCGGTGATTTCAGCCGCCAGTAGGTCGAGAATGATGCCGTCTTTGTCGGTCGTCCAGACCGTGCCCTCTTTGCGCAGGAAGGCGGCGCCGGCGCTCTCTTCGCCGCCAAAGCCATAGCTGCCGTCGAGCAAGCCATCGACAAACCACTTAAAGCCGACCGGCACTTCCGCCAATCGTCGCCCCAGATGCTGCGCCACCCGGTCGATCATGGCGCTGGAGACCAGTGTCTTGCCGATGGCGGCGTCAGCGCGCCAGCCTGGGCGATGTTGGAAGAGATACCAGATGGCGACGGCCAGGTAGTGGTTGGGGTCCATCAGTCCGCTGCTCTTGGTCACAATCCCGTGGCGGTCAAAGTCGGGGTCGTTGCCAAAGGCGATGTCAAAGCGATCTTTCAAGCCGATCAGGCTCGCCATTGCGTAAGGCGAAGAACAATCCATGCGGATCTTGCCGTCCTTGTCCACCGTCATAAAGGAGAAGGTGGCATCGACGCGGCGGTTGACCACTTCAATGTCAAGCCCATAGCGCTCCGTAATCGGCTCCCAATAATGAATGCCGGCGCCACCCATCGGGTCAGCGCCGATTTTGAGACCAGCGCGGCGGATTGCTGCCATGTCGATGACATTCGCCAGATCAGCGACATAGGGGCCGATGTAGTCATGCTCATGGGTGGTTTCGACCTTGAGCGCACGGGCCAACGGGAGTCGGCGCACGTCGGTTAAGCCCTGGCGCAAGAGTTGATTCGCCCGCTGCTGGATTTGGGCGGTTGTCTCTGCCGCCGCCGGACCTCCTTCCGGCGGATTGTACTTAAAGCCGCCATCGCTGGGTGGATTGTGCGACGGGGTGATAACGACGCCATCAGCCAATCCACTGGTGCGACCACGATTGTAAGTCAAGATCGCATGGGAAATGGCCGGCGTCGGTGTATAGCCGCGGTTCGGCTGGATCATCAGTTCGACAGCGTTGGCGGCAAAGACCTCAATCGCCGTTGAGAGCGCCGCTTCGGAGAGGGCGTGGGTGTCCATCCCCAGATAGAGCGGCCCGGTAATCCCTTGTGCGCGCCGCAACTCACTGATCGCCTGGCAGATGGCCAGAATATGCTGCTCATTAAAACTATTTTCTGTGGATGTCCCCCGGTGGCCCGATGTGCCAAAGGCGACGGCTTGCGTCGCCACCTGTGGATCAGGTTGATGGGTATAATAGGCGGAAACCAGACGCGACAAATTGGGCAAAAGGTCAAAGGGCGCCGGTTGGCCGGCCAGTGGATGGAGCGCCATGTGATTTTCCTTTTTGGCAGCCGTTGATCGATGGTTATTGCGCCGTTGCAGCAATCATTTTAATCCATGCTGCATCTTCCTCTGAAAAATCGGGTTGGGGCGGCGGTTTTGTATAATCAATCCGCATGTCATAGCCAGCCCGGTCATAGATGTTATGGATGGCTTGCGTTAGATCCAGGGGAATATCAGGATCGGGTTCACGCAAAGGGACTGGTAAAACAGGAATTGGCTCTCGCAACTTGAGCGGCCAAATGCCCAAGCGTTTTGGACTTAATACCCGCCACAAAAAGACAAAGTAGGGCGCATCAGGCAGTTCTTTATTGGGTAGCGACCAGCGGCGACCGGTACGCAGTAGATCGATTTCCAACAAATTGACACCGGCGCGCATCAGCGCGGTTCGCTTGCGCTGGTGGGCAATATAGGCTTCGTGCTTGGCGTGTTTGTTCACGGGAGCGAGAACCTTGATTGCCGTAATGAGTGTGTCTAAGTCAACTTGACGAATTTCAATAGTCCATAACTTTACTGGGACCTCGTAGGCAATACTTTCAAAGAGTGGCGGTGGGGAAAGCATAGTAACAGTTCCCGGTGTTAGCTCCGCCACGTCGGTTTATGCCATTCTACCGTTTGGAGCTTTGTCTTGTCCAAATTTTCCTGGGGTAAAATTTTTTCATAGGCCAGACAAGAAACCAACGCCGCATAATATTTTGGCCGTAGGTAAGGGACAAGTTGGTAGCGAATTTCCATCGCAAGATTTTGGTGAAAATCTTCCCAAATGTCAGGCGACTCAAAGTATGGATTCATCCCAGGAAATGGTGATGGCATAGGCTAGTCCTCCTAACCAGAATTATACCGCGTTTACGATGTCGTACCAAATGAGGAAGCAGAGGTTGCCCTCGTGTTTTGAACTGTTGTTGGCTTTTTCTGGGCGTATAGCGCTTAGCGGATCACAACGGGATCTTTAGGAGTCGTGCCGCGTTGCCGGCAAAGATCATCTGGATATGGTCATCCGGCATATTCAAATCGAGGCAATCGCGCACCTGATCTTGCAGGTAGCGGTAGGCAAAGCCGCGTGGAAACCAGCTTGAATCGGAGCCGAAGATGATGCGGCTGGGACCGATGGTTTCGTAATATTTGCGGAAGAGATACTTCACCGTTACCTCACCCGGCACCCACCGAATCCACTGGTTACTGCCGCTGGTGTCTACACAGACATTGGGGCAGGCCCAGCAGAGTTGCAGAGTCTCCCGCTCCCAGGCGCAGCCAAAGTGGGGGATGACAAAGGTCACTTCGGGAAAGGCTTTGGCGATAGGATGGAGCTTGAGCGGGTTGATGTTCTCATGCCAGGCGATGCCGCCGGCGCCGCCCTGAATGCCAAAGTGAATTAAGACCGGAATGCCCAAATCGGCGCACTTTTCCCAGACCGGGAAGGCGGTAGGGTCTTCAATTGGCTCTTCAATCAGCGGCGCCAGCAACTTATAGGCGCGCAAGCCCAACTTGTTCACGGCCTGATCCAGTTTTTCCACGGCGTCGGGGATAAAGGGGCTATGGTGGGCAAAGCCGACAAAGCGATCAGGCTGCCAACTGATGATCTCGGCCAGATGCTCATTGCCGCCGCCGGTGACAAAGCCGATGGCATGGATGCCATACTTGTCTAACTCCGCCACCCACCGCCGCGCCTGTTCGCGATCCCCGGGGTGAGCTTCCTTCCCTTCGGCCTGGGGAAAGTCCCACATCCGCCGCCACTGTTCTTCATAGGGCTGTGCCAACTGGCGCAGGCGCGCCACCCGCGCCGGGCTAACGCACGCCAGATAATTTTTCATGGTATCACCCATGTCGGGAAACCAGGGTTGATCCGTCGGAAAGTGAGCGTGAAAATCAATAATCGTAAAGCCTTGATACATGGGTGGTTCCTTTGGCCTGGTATTGCTATCGGAAGAGTTCAGCGGGCAATGCTGCCCGTTGGGGAAAGCTGGTCTGCGTGCCAGGGCTTTGGACACTGACGGCGGCGACATAGTTGGCGTGGGCCATCGCCTCCTCAATCGGTTGGCCGATGCCGAGGAAATAGGCCAGGCTACCGCAGAAGGCGTCGCCGGCGCCGGTGGTGTCGATGGCTTGAACTTTGGTGGTTGGCACATGCACCGTTTTTTCGCCTGTCACCAGCAAACTGCCCCGTTCGCCTAAGGTCAAAATGACCTGACCGGCGCCCCGTGCCAGCAAGCTACGGGCGGCGGCTTCGGCCTGTTCCAACGTGGCGACATGTTGGCCGGTCAACAACTCGGTTTCCGTTTCGTTGGGGCAGAAGAGGTCACTCAGTTGGTAGGCTTCTGCCGGCAGGGCAGCGCGCGCCGGCGCCGGGTTGAAGATCGTCATCACGCCGGCGGCACGGGCAATGCGTAGGGCGGCCAGCGTCGTTTCCAGCGGCGACTCCCATTGGCACAACACAATCTGGGCGTTGACAATGGCATTGCGCGCCGCTTCGACATCGGCCGGCGACAACAGATCATTGGCCCCAGTCGTGACAATAATTGCATTGTTGCCGCTCACTTCGTCGACCCAAATCGGGGCGACACCGGTGGCGGCAGCATCGGTCATAAAGATATAACGCGTATCAAAGCCGAGCTGTGCATAGTGATTGAAATAGTCCTTGCCAAAGATGTCATTGCCCACCTTTGTTACCATCGTCACCGCGGCGCCCAACTTGGCCGCCATCACCGCCTGGTTGGCCCCTTTGCCGCCAAAGCCCATCTGAAAGCGGCTGCCCGGCAACGTTTCACCCAACTTGGGCAAGCGGGGCGCGTAACTAATCAAGTCGATATTCGATGCTCCCACGACACAAATCTTGGGGTTTGTCATCATTCCTCCTTATAATGAGTTGTTCCTTTTTGTCAATAGCAAAATCAGTCGGCCGCTATCACAAACCAGGTTTCTCGCAGAAACCTGGTTTGTGGCTCACAGCATTACAGTCTACTGAAAATGAATTCGAGCTTATCTATGAAGAACCGCCATCTCACCGTCTTTATACTCTTTACCGCCGCCTATTTTATGTCCTATTTTTTCCGTTCGGCCAACGCCGTCATTGCCCCGGCGCTGGCGCGGGAAATGAACTTAACCGCTGCCGACTTGGGGTTGATGACCAGCCTCTTTTTTGCCACCTTTGCCGCGGTGCAGACTCCGTTGGGCGTCGGCTTGGATCGCTGGGGGCCGCGCTGGGTGACGCCATTGCTGATGTTGGTGGGCGTGGTCGGCGCTTTGATCTTTGCAATGGCGCCCTCGTTTCCTGTCCTGGCGTTGGGCCGTGCGTTGATTGGGATGGGCATGGCCGGTGTGCTGATGGGTTCGCTAAAGATTTTTAGTCAATGGTTTGCCGCCGAACGCTTTGCCACTGTCTCCGGGGTATTAGTCGGCATCGGCGCGTTAGGGTCGTTGACCGCGGCTTCTCCGTTGGCCTGGCTCGCCATGCAGATCGGCTGGCGCAATATTTTTATCATCGGCGCCATCCTCACGGCGATCTTTGCCACGGCCATTATGCTCTGGACGCGCAACACACCGCCAGGCATCCCCTGGACAGGGGCCAGCCACAACGAAGGGACACTCATGACGATCTTTCGTAATCGGCAGGTCTGGCGGATCACACCGCTGATCTTTTTTCTGGCCGGTGGGTTGATGGGTTTTCACGGGCTATGGGCCGGACCGTACCTCTTTGATGTCTATGGCCTTTCACCGATTGACGGCGGCAACATTTTGCTCTGGCTTGGCGTTGGCGTTGCGCTGGGCTATGGCGCCTCCGGCTGGTTGGCTGATCAATTTGGCCTGGCGCGCATTCTGGCGATTGGCAGCTTTGTTTATATCCTCTGTCTCTTTGGCCTGGCCTTCCGCCCCGCCTTGCCGGTGGTCGTCGTCCTCTACGTGATCTTTGGCATCACCGGCGGCTTCAACGTCATGCTCATGGCCCAAGCGCGCCAGCTTTTCCCCCTGGCGATGACCGGGAAAGCCGTCAGCGCCGTCAACATGTTCGGCATCGGCGGCACCTTCATCCTGCAATGGGTCATGGGCCTGATCATCAACCGCTTCCCCGCCGACGCCGCCGGCCACTACCCGCCGCAAGCTTACACGACGACGCTGCTCTTTCTCGCCACCGGTTCGCTACTGGCCTATCTTTGGTATTTGCCGTTAGTTCGCAAGCAGGTGCGTGTTGCGTGATGCGTGATGCGTGTCGAAGGCAACGCATCACGCATCATGGTTCAATTAGCGTTGCCACTCATACAACGTCTTGCGCGCTAGATGATATTGCGCCGGCGGAATGCTGATCGAGGTTGCACCAGCAGTGTCCACTTCGATGATCCGTTTGCTCACCGGCTCATAGGCGGCGCGCGGGGCGACCGCGCCCTTGGCCACCAGGATGCGCTGGTGTTGCGGCACAATGCCGGCGCTGGTCAGTTGGTGGATGCTCATGGGCGGCATCCGTTCACTGTCGAGCAGGAGCAAGCCGCCTTTCCCTGGCGCCGTCCGATTGACTTCGATCACCGCCGTCAACCCCTGGTCATGATAGCGGCGACCGCCGTGGCGGCGTTCCGGCTCTTCATATTTGCCGTCGGAAAGCGTGCGCACTCGCCCGGTGATGGGCAAGGTGGGGCCGTGGATCTTGTCCACTTTGCCGCCTACCTGCAAGGAGACGGTGGCGCCGATACCGGCCTGGAAGCAGGTTTTTACCGATTCCGGGTCATAGATGGCGACCACCCAGCCGTCCGCCCCTTGCGCCAGCAGTTGCTCCAAGATGATTGTCGCGTCGCCGGCGCTGCCGCCGCCAATGTTGTCGCCCAACTCGAAAAGCGAAACCGGCGTTTCCGTGGCGGTCATCGCCATCTGCACCGCGGTGGCGGCGTCAGGAATGTGCGGAATGAGTTGTTCACGGCTGCTCCACATCATGTCGGCCAGCCGGTCACATTCACGGCGCGCCAGATCGGCATCGCCATCGGCTACCACGACGATACATGGCCCCATCGCCGGCACATCGGCATATTGATAACCGGCGGCGATACTGGTGGCGAGAATGCCCGGCTGTTGCTCCAACGCAATCGCAGCCTGCATCAGCGGATACATCGGGCCGCGACTGGTGTTGTGAAAGGCGATGTTAAAGAGCACCGGCGGCTTGGCAATGGCACAGACCGGCTTGACCTCACCCCGAATGGTGCGCACCAGCAGATCTGCCGCTTGTAAGCCCCGCTCCGGCTGGTCGATGTGGGGGCAGGTTTTGTAGATGATCAGCGCCGTGGCGTCTTGCACCAGTTGTTCCGGCACATTGCCATGATAATCATGAGTGACAAAGAGCGGAAAGTTCGGCCCCACCACTTCGCGCACGCGGCGCACGGTCTCGCCGTCGGCTTGGGGGAAATCTTCGGCCACCATGGCGCCATGTAAGGCCAGCAATAGCCCGTCAATCTGGGGCAGGGCCGCACGTAGCTTGTCCAGTAATTCACCGACAATGGTTTCATAGGTGGCGCGCGGCAGCGGACCACCCGGCGTGGCGTCGGCGCCGATCAACGGGTGCAGTTCAAAATCATATTCATCGGCCCCTTTGATATAGCCGGCTACTTCGTGAAAGGTGGGACGATAGTGGTCAACCACGGCGTCGCCGCGAAAAATATGAAATTGTTCCAACGTGGTTGGGTCAGCGGCAAAGGTGTTCGATTCGTGCATAAAGCTGGCAATGGCAATGCGCATGGCGCTTTCCTCCCGATGCTCGTGTTGATTGGCGAAGAAGAGTTGATAGGTAAACGATACCAACGATGGGCAGGATTGTCAAAGTCGGGAAAACGTTCACGTTTTGTTCACGCCCCGCTCACGCCGTTTTCATACAATGGGGACATAACGTGCTTGTTCACGACCGTGATTCAGCAAAGATCACGAACAGCGTAGAACAAACCTTGTCAACATCAACAAAACAGAGAAAAAGAGGAAATCACTTATGGCATGGCAAATCGACAACGGTCACTCCCACATTCAATTCAGCGCCCGGCACATGATGCTCGCCAAAGTGCGCGGCGAATTTCAGAAATTTTCCGGCACGGTGAATTTGGATGAGAACAATCCGGTCAATACAACGGTGGATATTCAAATTGATGCCGCCAGCATTAACACCCGCGATGAACAACGGGACGGCCACCTGAAATCACCCGATTTCCTGGAAGTCGCCGCGCACCCATATCTGACCTTCAAGAGCACCGCGGTCAATGTCATCGGCAGCAACACAGCTAAATTAGCCGGTGATCTGACCATCCGTGGCGTCACCAAGCCCGTTACCTTGGATGTGGAATATGTCGGCAAATCGAAAAGCCCTTGGGGTACCGAAAACTATGGCTTTGAAGCGCATACCAAGATCAACCGCAAGGATTGGGGACTGACCTGGAACGTTGCTCTGGAGACCGGCGGCATCCTGGTTGGCGAAGAGCTCGCGATTGACATTGAGCTGGAATTGGTGAAGCAATAGATTCTAAAAACCCATGATGCGTGTTGTGTGATTCGTGACCTTCGACAAGCTCAGGTCACGAATCACGCAACACGCATCACGCAACACGCATCACGCATCACACAACACGCATCACACAACACGCATCACACAACACGCATCACACAACACGCATCGCGCAACACGCATCGCGCCCAAAACAAAAAGCCTGGCTCTAAGAGCCAGGCTTTTTGTTGATCTACCGCAGTAGACCAGAGAAATCAACCAAAGGAGAAATCACCATGCAAACCACCCTTCGTTGATTATTGTATCATTGGTTTGGTAAATCTGAGCTTGCAGAATGCTGTCAACCTGGGTGGGGGTAGGGCGTGCGTTGCACAGGTCAAGCGGTGTTGCGATTGGTGAACTGTTGTGCCCCGTGCAACGCACGCCCTCTACTCTCTTACCAGCGGCGCGGCTGGAGATCAAGCTGCCATAAACCATAAACCAGTGGAATCAGCCCGCACGACCATAAGGCCAGCGCCAGAATCTGCACCCAATCGCTGGATGATAAGCTCAACAAAAAGGTTGTGACCTGAAAGAAAACGGTTGTCACGCACAGGATCAAGATAACCTTTAAGGCAACCCCATAGCCGGCCACAAAACGGCGCAGCCAGGCGCTAGAGTGAGGATGAACCCGATACGGGCCATTGTGGAGCATGTGCATAAAACCCTCCGCTGGGAATGACAAGGGTGGCGTTACCACGCCGACGCGCTTACAAAAACAGAACATTTGTTCCTGTGATTATAGCAGAAGCGGGATCAATCAGCAAATTTCGGTAGAACGGATGAGCTATTTGCTTTTTCTGTCCTCACCAATGCTATAACCCTGCCCACGAATCCGCTTTGACGCTTACCCACTCTAGCGCTACAATACGGGTACTAAATGGGAGATTGAGAGATGCAGAGATAAAGAGATTATCATTGGCGCAATCGCTCTATCTCACAATCTCTCAATCTCCCCTACCTTTCTGTTCTCGCAACAATACACAAAAGGAAGCTATATGAGTCAATTTGGCGGCGCGTGGCCGGCGTTGGTGACGCCTTTTACTGCGGATAATCAGGTGAATGTTCCCGTCTTACGGCGGCTGGTCGATTATTTGATCGACCGGGGCAGTGGCGGCTTGTATGTCTGTGGCAGCACAGGCGAAGGTGTTTACATGACCGTCGCTGAACGGAAACTGGCGCTGGAAACAGTGGTTGAACAGGTCAACCGGCGGGCGCCGGTCATTGCCCATGTCGGCACGGTAGCCCTGCCGGATGCAACTGCCCTGGCCGCCCATGCCCAAGCCGCCGGCGCTGATGGCGTGGCGAGTATTATTCCACCGCTCTACAATACCGTTCCCAGCACGGTGGCCTACTTTACGGCGTTGGGGGCCGCCGCGCCGAATTTACCCCTCTTGACCTATATCTTTGGCGGCCCCGCCGACGCCGTAGCGCTCATGCGGGCGCTCATGGGGATTCCTACCCTGGCCGGCAGCAAATATACCGGCCCCAATATGTTTGAATTTCGCCGTATTGTCGAATTAGGCCGAGGCGAGTGGACCGTCTTTTCCGGCATGGATGAGCAGTGCGCTTTCGCCGCCATGTTCGGCGCCAGCGGCAACATCGGTTCGACGCTCAATTACATGGTGGGCCTCTATCGCGCCATTCACACGGCTGTCCAGCAAGGCGACCTGGCGCGCAGCGTCGAACTGCAACTGGCCGCCAACCAGATCACCGGCGCCATGATTGACGCGGGCTTTATGGGCGCGCTCAAAGCCGTGATGACCCGCCTGGGCTTTGACTGTGGCCCTTGCCGTCTTCCCAATCGTACATTGACCGCTGATCAGCAAACGGCGCTCTTTGCCCAACTTGACACACTCAACTTTGATCAACTGGTTGCCTTGTCATAAACCTGAAGCTGATCAAAGCTTGCTTAGATTACACAGATTCAGTAGTCCGCGGTCCTAAGTCCAGAGTCCTAAGTCAGGCTCAATAGCCTTGCGGTCTACTGAGATTCAAAAAGTAAAAATAATCTGCACAGTCTGCGTAATCTTTGATGAATAATGCCGTGAAAACTAGATAAGTAGAGGACTCCAATGGACTACGTTGCCCGAATTGAGGCGGGGGCGCTTCACACTTTTGTACAAACTCTCTTTGAGCGCCTCGGCTGCCTGCCCGAACATGCCAAAGATGCCACCGATGTGCTGCTTTATGCCAGCCGCCGCGGCGTGGAGACGCATGGTGTGCGCAATGTCAAGCCGATTTATTACAAACAGATCAAGAACGGTCTGATCAACCTGCGGCCCCAATTCAAGATCGACCATGAGACGCCGGTCTCGGCGCGTGTCGATGGCGATAGTGGCCTGGGCTTGGTGGGTAGCCCGTGGGCGATGCGCCTGGCGATGGCAAAAGCAAAACAGAGTGGCATTGGCATTGTCGCCATGCACAACAGCTACCACTACGGCGCCGCCGGCTACTATCCCTGGCTGGCGCTGCAAGAAGATCTGATCGGCATTAGCATGACGGGCCGTTTCTATAGCGGCGGCAGTGAGTACGGTGTCTTGCCGACCTTTGGCGCCAAATCTATGTTCTCCACCAACCCGCTCGCCATCGCCTTTCCGACGCTGGAAGAGCCGCCCTTTTTGCTTGACATGGCCACCTCGGTTGTCCCGTTCAACCGCGTCACTATGATGCGCGACAATGGGCTGAATATTCCGCTGGGCTGGGGCGTGGACGCCGACGGCAAGCCAACGACCGACCCCAGCCAGGTGCGCAACCTCTATCCCCTCGGCGGCACCCGCGAACTGGGCGGCCATAAGGGCTATGGCTTGATGATGATGGTTTCGGTTTTGTGCAATCTCCTCTCCGGTGGCTGGACTGAGTTGTATGAAGGCAAACCGCTTGGCTTCAATAACGACGGCCACTTCTTTGCCGCCATGCGTATTGATCTCTTCCGCCCGCTGGCGGCGTTCAAACAGGACATGGACGCCATGATCCGCGCCCTGCATGATGCCCCCAAAGCCGCCGGCCATGATCGTATTTATGTCGCCGGCGAGATCGAGCATGAAACCGAGCAGGAGCGGTTGCGCAACGGTATTCCGCTGACCCAGTTTGTGGTTGATGAATTGCAGGAACTTGGGGTGGAATTGGGTGTAGAATTACCGTTAACTTAACGAAAGGAATTGAGCAATTATGGCGCGCTTTGACCATCTCAAAGGGGTCTTTGGCTTGTTGCCGACCCCCTATCATGAAGATTATGAGATTCATCTCCCTGACCTACGAGCAGCGGCGAATTTTTGTTGCACCAGCGGACAACATGGCATTGTCTGGCCGGTGATGGTGGGGGAGTTCTACTTTCTGGGCGAGGAGGAACGGTTACGGGGGTTGGACGCGGTTTTGGAAGAGGTGAATGGGCGACTGCCCGTGGTCTTTGGCTGTTCGGGTGTTTCGCTGCCGCAAGTGTTATTCTTTGCACGGGCGGCGCAGAAGGCTGGCGCTGATTCCATTATCGCGATGGCGCCAGCCCGTGCCAATGCCGCCGTCGCCATCGAAATGTTCAAACGCATGGCCGATGCCTACGATGGGCCGATCATGTTGCAAAACGCGGCCGCTTATGCACCTCTTACCGGTGAACAGATCGCCAAACTAGTGGAAGAGGTACCCTCTATTCAGTACATCAAGGAAGAGCGCCCACCCGGCCCCAAACACATTGCCGAAGTCCATAACCTGCTGGGCGATAAAGTGAAGACGATCTTTGGCGGCTTTGCCGGGCGCTTTTTGCCGGATGAGTTGCGACGTGGCGCGAATGGCTGTATGCCCGCCTGTGAAATCGCTGACCTGCTGGCGAAGGTAATGGAAAAGTGGTGGGCCGGTGACGAAGCCGGGGCGCGGGCGCTCCATACTCGGTTGCTGCCGCTGATCAACCTGGAGACCCACCCCTTTATGCGCTATATTCTCAAACGCCGGGGCGTCTTTACCTCGCTGGTGGAACGGGCGCCCGCCGGTGCGCTGGAACTGGATGCCGAGGACAAGCGGGAAATTTCAATTTTGATCGACGCCATCAAAGATGAGGTGGAGTTCTATCCATTTGGCGCCGAATAGCCCTTCATCCGTCGTATAAAGGCTGGGTAAGCAGGATTCATAGATTCTGTCTACCCAGCGTATCAGTCGCTAGTCGGGAGTGTCGGCCCCAAAGCGCAACTTGTGCTGCCGGTGCCGACGGCAAGCGCTGCCTGATCGGCAATCAGCGATTTGTTGGAGCTACCACTAACCAAAACCGACCTCGTCCGCTATAATCAGCAGGCGCGCTGACGAATTGGTCGTGCAGCGTTGCAACGCTTGGAACAAAGGAAGATTATGGCGCTCATCATCACCGGGGTCGGGCTATTGCTGATGGTTGCGACGGCGCTGCCGTTAGTGCGCAAAGAGGCCTGGTGGATTCGTTTCTTTGATTTTCCCCGCCTGCAGCTTATCATCCTCCTCATTTTGACCTTTATCGCCGCCTGGTTCGGCGTGGGGACAACGGGTCTGGCCCCGAATCTCTTGTTGGCGGGCCTGGCCGTGAGCCTGCTTTACCAGTGCTATATGATGTTTCCCTATACCCTGTGGGCGCGCAAGCAGGTGCAGCAAAGCCGCCGGCCCCCCACGACCAACAGCATCCGTTTGGTCAGTGTCAATGTGCTGATGGGTAATCGCAACGCAGCAATCTTGAAACAGATTCTGCGCGCCGTCGACCCTGATGTGATCTTGACATTGGAGGCTGATGATTGGTGGTTAGGCCAGATGAAGGAATTTGAACAAACCCACCCTTTTACCGTTTACCAGCCCCAGGACAACTACTATGGCCTGTTGCTGTACTCCCGACTCGAACTGGTCAACCCACAGATCAAGTTTCGAGTGCAAGATGATATTCCCTCCGTTCACACAAAAGTCTGTTTGCCCTCCGGCCAGGAGATTGAACTCTATTGCCTTCATCCACGGCCCCCCGTACCCGAAGAAACAGCCCGCTCCATCGAACGCGATGTTGAGCTATTGTTGGTGGGCAAAGAAGTGAAAGGCAAACAACTGCCGGTCATCGTCATGGGTGATCTCAACGATGTCGCCTGGTCGCACACCAGTTATCTCTTTCGCAACATCAGCGGCCTGCTGGATCCGCGGGTTGGGCGGGGCTTCTACAACACCTTTCATGCCAAATATCCCTTTATTCGCTTCCCGCTCGATCATTTTTTTCATTCCAACGATTTCCGCTTGCTGGATCTCCAACGGCTACCCTACTTCGGCTCGGATCACTTCCCCATCTATATCAACCTGAGCTACGAACCAAGCGCCGAACGCCGGCAGCCCGAATTAGAAGCAACCCCGGACGACGAGGAGGAAGCAACGGAAAAGATTCTGAAACTGGCGCAAGAGGGTGATTTCGGGAAGCTCTAGCCGTGCAGATTGCCTGACCTTCCGCTCTCTTTTATAATGGATCGTGATCAATATCCACCGTCCTACCGGACAACCAAGAGAGGAATGTTGTTTCATGACCCTGGATCCACAAATGGTCGCCACCCTATCCACCGTCTCGACAGCGACGATCACCACCATTTTGCTCAAGAAAGGGTTGCGCAATGTTTGGATGCGCGGCCCCCGCCCCCTGCAACCCGGCCAACCGCGCTTGGTCGGGCGCGCCTTTACCCTGCGTTTTATTCCTGCCCGTGAAGACCTGGCCACGCCGGAATCATGGTCGTCGCCCCGCTCCACCCGCGCGGCCATTGAAGCCATGCCACCGGGCTGCATCGCCGTCGTCGATGCCATGGGAATTACCGATGCCGGCATCTTTGGCGACATCCTCTGCGCCCGTATGCAGAAACGCGGCATCACGGCCTTGGTCACCGATGGTGTGGTGCGCGATCTTAGTGGCGTGTTGGGAACGGGGTTGCCGGTTTGGTGTCGCGGGGCAGCCGCACCGCCGTCGGTGGCCGGGTTGACCTTTGTCAACTGGCAGGAACCGATCGGCTGCGGCGGCGTGGCCGTCTTTCCCGATGACATCATTGTGGCTGACGGTGACGGAGCCGTGGTTATTCCAGCGGCACTGCTCAATGATGTTCTCGCCGCTGGCCCGGAACAGGAACGGTTGGAAAGCTGGATCATGGACGAGGTGGCAAAGGATGTGCCGTTGCCGGGGCTGTATCCACCGAATGCGGAAACCAAAGCGCGCTATGCAGCGAGTGCGCGCGCGTAATACCGAAGCAGCGGATTCTAGACAGCAACGGATTGGTTACGGGATCGACAAGAGTGCGGTGTTGCAGGAAGCAACTTTAGTGTTCTATGCTGGTTACCATTGAAGTAGAGTTTACACCCGACTCCGTACAATGTGCCAACCACACCCCGCGCATGACCGCCAATCCGTTCCTGTCTAGAATCTGTTGTTTCAGGGTTGCAAGGAAGGAGAAAGTATGGAAATTGGCATTTTTAGCAAGACATTTGTCCGTCCCACGTTGAGCGCGGTGTTGGATGCGGTGGTAGGACATGGGGTTCATGCGGTGCAATTCAACATGAGTTGCGCCAGTGTTGATGAGATGCCGGATGGGATTGAGCCGGCGTTGATCGCGACGATTCGCCAGGAGATGGCGACCCGTGGAATCACCATGTCGGCAATCTCTGGCACCTTTAACATGATTCACCCGAATGTTGCGGAGCGCCAGGACGGTTTGCGCCGACTGCGTACCCTGGCCGCCGCCTGTGCGGGTCTTGGCACATCGGTTATCACGCTGTGTACCGGAACGCGCAACGCACAGAGCATGTGGCGTTCACACCCGGATAATGGTGCGGCAGATGCCTGGCGCGATTTGGTCGTTTCTATGCACGAGACGGCAACGATTGCGGAGGAATATGGCGTCACAATGGCCTTTGAGCCCGAAGTGAGCAATGTGATCGATTCGGCCCAGCGGGCGCGGCGCTTGTTGGATGAAATCGGTTCGCCTTATCTCAAGGTGGTGATGGATGGCGCGAACATCTTTCACAAGGGGGAATTGCCGCACATGACGGCCATTTTGACGGAAGCCTTTGACCTGTTGGGCAACGACATTGCCCTAGCCCATGCCAAAGACTTGACCGAAGATGGTCATGCCGGCAATGCGGCGGCGGGGACAGGGTTACTGGATTATGATCTCTATGTCCGCTTGCTACAGGACAGTGGTTACACCGGCGCGTTGGTCTTGCATGGTTTGAGTGAAGCGCAGACGCCTGAGTGTGTTGCGTTTTTGCGCGCTCGATTGGCGGCTATGTCATAAGGGGTATATACTCATCACCTGCTACCGATGATGAATTGAATCTTCCCTTTTTTCCATTCAGGCAATATAGGCGGTTGCCATTGCGATATAACGTTGATAGATCCATTGCTGCACTTCCAGTGGACGGCGTTCCGCTAGTTGCACAATCCGCATCATCCGGCACAACCGAAAATCAGCCAGATAGGGCGAAGGCGGTGGCAGGTGATTCCGTTGAAAGAGTGCGTCAATGGCTGTGCAGGCATCGGTTAGTTGGTTTGCGGTATAGCGATAGTCCGCCGGATCGGGCGGCAGGAGATCATCAGCGAAGAGGCCGGTGATGGCGTCATAGCCGGCCACACTCCAGTGGACAAACTCCAGGTCGATCACACCGCCGGGGCAGAGGTTGTGTGGGTGAAAGTCGCCGTGGGTGCGGACGACAGGAAAAACGGCCAGGCGTTGTTGGGCGCGTGCAAAGGCTTGACGGGTCAACAAGTTGTGCCCTGGTAGTAATCTCTCTACATCCGCCAGGCGCACTGTGGTTGCCAAGTCGGCCTGGATTGCGGTAGACGCCGGGTTTTGTAGCTGCGCTTCTGTCCAGTGGAGAATCAGGGCAAGCAGGTCGGCAAAGGAAGACTCACAAGCAGTGCCATGTTCGCGGGTCTCCATTTCCAAAAGGTCGCCCCAAACCACATCACCAAGCGCGGCTTCGATGAAGAAGGGCTGTCCATCCTGGACGCCGGTTTGTAGCAATGGCGCTACAGGAAACCCCTGCGCCAACAGATGGCGATGAATGGTGATTTCGTGTTCGATCACCGCAGGCAGGCCGATGCGCAAGTAACGATCAGGGCCGCGATAGACGGCGCGACCACGGAGACGATCGCCACAAACCAGGCTATAGCTCTGCTGGTTGACCTGAATGGTTGACAAAGGGTAGCGCTCCTCGATTAATGGCAAGCGACAGTCTATTGATGCGAATCAATTTGTGGGACCAACACGCTTAAATCCGGCCAGCCATAGACAATTTCGGGCAACAGAAAGCCTTCCTCGTCAAACATACGTTCACCCACCACCCGCCCGCCGATGGCCTCATAGAAACGGCGGGCGGGTGTGTTGGCGGCTAAAACGGCAATGTGAAGTGACTTAATACCGGTCGTTGCCAGGTACGCAGCAACGGCTTGCACCAACTGTCGGCCAATACCTTGACCCTGATCCTGTTGCCGCACATAGAGCGCGACGACCTCTCCGGTCTGCGCGTTGCCTTCTGCTGGCTGTCCCATCGCCAGTCCGACAACCTCATCCACTGCCGTCACAACGATATAGATGCACATCGTCTGATCGCCCTTGTTGATCGCAGTGATGGTGCGCGCCCAACCGGCAGCAGACACGTCGTAGGTCCATTCTGCTTTGCGCTTTTGCCACGCCTCTTCCGGCATCTGCTCGCGATGCGCTGCTAGAAACGTATCCACCATCACCCGGCCCATAGCCGGGGCATCTTTTACTTGGGCTGGTCGGATGAGCATACGATTCGTTTCCCCATGTAAATATCCGGCTTGCCGCGCCCACTGGCATCGGGGACGACACCAATGACCGTATAGCCGAGCTTCTGGTAAAATTCATAAGGATGGCGATTGAGGTTGCGCATGGTGCGGATCTGCTCCCACAGATTGTCATAGAGGTCACCGCCGGCCAGCGACGTTTGGTTATGCTTATCGTCGGAACTCAACCAGATGGTGAGACCGCCCTCGGCTTTTACCCACTGCTCCAAAACGCCCACCAATCGGCTGCCGATGCCCTGGCCTTGCCACGCTGGGCTGACCACCAACGGGTGCAGTTCCCACACATTACCATCATAGCGCGGCGTCCCGCCGATCCAGCCGACGACTTCTTCGCCCACCATGGCCACCCAGACCATGCGCTCCGGCGTGAGCATTTCTTGCACTTCTTCGCTTGCTTCCTCCAGCGTCTCCCAGGAGCCTTGTGGGGCAAAAACAGCATGGAGAATCTGGGCGGCTTGTTGCGCCGCTGTGGTCATGGCAGGTGTTAATTGGATGATCTGTAAGTTGGTCATGGTGTTGCTCCGGGTTCGGTTAGGTGGCGCAATGAGTAAATTATACAAACTATCACCGCGAATCAAAGGATTAGCGAATCACCTCGAAAAGATTCGCGGTGATAAGGGCGCAACTGATGGTTTCTGCGTCACATTCCCCTGCCTTCACGCCCACCACACAATGGTGGGGCCAGGTGATAAAGAAAGTCTCCTCGGCAATGGCCTGCTCTACACCGCGGCGATATTCTTCTGCTTCCTCAGGGCTAATTTGCGCCAGCACCATGTTCTGCAAGACTTTCTCTACATACCCCTGCGGGTTGGCGAAAACGGCAGGTTGCGGCCAGCCGCGAATGTCGGTCAGGTGCGGATGGCGAAAGCGCCGGTAGAGGGTGGCGGACGCACAGGCGTTGCCTTCGTCCCGCTCTGTCTCGGCGATGGCTTCCACTTTGGTCTTCAATTCCTGGCGCAGGGGTGCATTAATGGTGCGTGGCAGATCAAGGGCGCGCACCATCACACCGATCCGCCCGCCTGGCTTGGTAACACGCACCAATTCGGCCAGCGCTTGATCCGCATCCACCTCTTCCAGCACGGTCGTCGAGATGACCACATCAAAGTGGTTCGCCGGAAAGGGGAGCGCTTCCGCATTGCCCGGCGCAAAGTGAACAACGTGATCAACGCCGACGCTTTTGGCTAATGTCTGCGCCTCCTGCAATAGGTAATCATTGATATCGACGCCGAGAATCGGATTCTGCCCGTTGGTCTGATGTGCTACCCAACGGCTTACCGCCCCGCTGCCGCAGCCGACATCCAGCACTTGTTCGCCCGGTTGTAGGGCGATTTCTTCCAATAAATTGCGCAATAACCGTACATAGCCTGGCGCTTGAACCCGCTGTTCCAGAAAAGGCAGGATCCCCAGTTCGGCGCCCCCTAAACGAATGGTGCAAAAGTGGACGCTTAACGCGTCGATCACCGGCGCCCAGCCCGAAGGCGCAAACCCCAGCGGCAACAGCACCAGCGGTTCGCCCTCCCCCCGAATTTCATAGGTGATGCTGGCTACCTCGCCTTGCCTTTCGGCGGCTGATAAGGGGTTGATCCGCTTGCCAGTTTGTACCCGGCCCAGCAATGCCGTGAGGGCGGTTGTCAATTCACTTGCACGCTCCTTGGCAATATCAGTCCAGGCGGCTGGTGCATAGCCGGGGAGAACCACATAGTGGGCGGCAGGCAACTGGGGGCGAGCGCGCAGCATAATTTCGCCAAAGAGGGCTTGATCGCCTGTGAAGATCAGCAACCGGTCGCCCAGGGTAGCCAGTTCCGGCGGCGCCATGCGTGTGCAAACCAGGGTCAACGACGCAATGACAGCCGAGTGCTTGCTCACCAACCCCAGCCAATCATCGGGGACGCGCCCGGCAAAGTGGGCTTGGTCTAGGCCCAAGTGTTGTAATACTTGGAGAAGGCGCTGTTCGATGGAATATGAGTTTGGTTGCTGCATCTTTCCTCTTTTCGATAGGGTAATTTCGTTCTCTGGCCTACGTTTTTACGTTTGCCCGCCATTGACAAATCTAGCTTTATGACTATACTCCTCTTGTTACTTATGAAATTTCATTATTACCCAGAAACCGATTCGCTTTACATTGAATTGTCCGAGCAACCCAGTGTTGAGTCACGCGAAATCAAGCCCGGCGTCATCCTTGATTTTAGCGAGGAAGGCCACCTGGTCGGTCTTGATCTCGATCATGCCAGCCGCTTTATCAATCTCGCCAAAGTGGAAATGGACTCTTTGCCTTTACGGACGCTCGCCTTTGCGTGATGAGTATACTGGCGAATTCGCAAATTCGGCTGATTCGCGGTGATAGGCTGGATTCTTTATAGATTTTTCGCTTCGATTATACCCTGATTCGACACTGCGCAAGCATTGAACTCACGACTGGACGTAGCCGGCAACAAGTATAATTCCTTCGCAAAAGTAGAAGTCAGGATGGTTCACCAGGGAGTCAACAGCATCGCGCGATGAGAGTTTTTTCCAGATTGCGCTCTCTTCACTGGCAAGCTCGGTTTGTAGAGCATACTTTGCCGACCAGGCCAGGATGTTGCTGATATATAGGTGTTCCACCGACCGCAACGGCGCCCAGCGTTCGATCAGGGTCGTCTGCTGCCGAACAGCGCCAAACCCCGCCCGTTCTAGCCAGCGCTTGAGCTTCTGCGACCGCAGCGCCCCATGAATTTGCACGGATATATCCTGGGTGGCTTCCAAAAAGTGCCAGAAAAAACCGTAGGGCGCGGGATGCAGACGGGTAACGCCCAAGTCCACATCCTTGATAGCAACCAGCCCGCCCGGCTTGACCACGCGGCGAAACTCTGCCAGTGCTTTCTCCAACTCGGCATCAGAAAGATAGAGTGTCACGTTGGCACACCAGAGGGCATCGAAGGCATGATCGTCGAAAGGCAGCGCCGTGACCGAGCCTGTGCGCGTCTCAAGCGGCGCCGGAAAGCCCCACTGCTCGACGCGCGCACACACCGTGGAGATATTATCAGGCACGAGATCCAGTGCTGTCAATCGCCCCGTACTCCCCACCTGATCGGCCAACACCGGCAGAAAGCTGCCACTGCCACAGCCGGCATCGAGTACGTGCCAGCCCCGCTGAAAGCCGGCCGTGCGGGCAACGGCCAGGTACTCAGGCTCCGCCATCTGGAACTTTACATCCAGCCAGCCAACGGCCAAACCATGTTCTCCTTGTGAGGCTCCTGCACTCTCCTGACGCTCCGTCATAGTTGTTTCCTTTCCCAGCAATGCCATTGAAAAGCCACACGGTTGCCTACGCTACTCTTTCTCACCTTGCGACGTCGCGGTGGATGCAGGTGGTACGAAGCGATAGACCAATATTCCATCAAAACCGGCGGCGAGATAGATCGTATCGCCGGCAACCGCGACACTGCGCGGGTCGTCCACGTTCTCGATCTGCGCCACAAGCACAGGCCGCGACCCATCCTGCACATCGACGATGCTTACCCCTTGGCCCTCAATCGCAAGATAGAGATAGTCGTCTTGCCGCGCCAGATCCGTGACTGCGCCGCCCAGCGTTATCTGCCCCACTTGACGGGGCGAGCGGGGGTTGCTGATGTCCACCAGGGCCAGAGCGTCCTCCCCAATGGCAAGATAGAGAAAGTGACCGACCAGGGCCAGGCGTCGCGCAAAGTGGGGCGTCGTCAGGGCGCCGATCCGTTCAATTTGGGCCGGGTTCCGCACATCCAACACTTGCAGCCCGACTTTGCCACTCGCCAGATAGGCATAGCCGTTCTGCACGACCACATCGACCACCTCAAGTGCGCCTGGGGTGCGACCCGCATAGACGCCAATCTGCGCTGGCGCGCGCCGTGTCGAAAGATCCAAGATGCGCAGCGCCCCCCAGCCATCAATAAGATAGGCGCGCTCCTGGTCAAGGATCGCCCGTCGAATATCGCCCCGAAACGACAGGTGCGCCAGTTGGCTGAGTTGACTGGGGTCGGTGGCGTCGATCAGCGTCGCCCCATCCTCGCCGGAGGCCGCCAAGAGGCAGGTGCAATGGGCGTCAGCGCTCACGTCGTACGTTAGTTCGCCGGGCATGGCATAAGCGCCCACCACCCGCAGTTCATCTTGCCTGGCATAGGCCATGACGGGAGGCGTCAGAGCTGGGGGCGCCATGAGAGAGGAGGCCAGCGCTGTAGCAGAAAAGCGACCGGGGTGGATCACGTCGTCGGCTGCGTGCGCTAAGACATAGAGGCTGGAGGGCATCCCCGCGGCGACATAGACCCGGTCGCGGTAGGTATGTACACTAGAGGCCAGGCCAGGCGCCCGGTGATAGTGCCGTTCGCCAAGCTGGTTGTGATCAGCGATGTCGAGCAGATGCAGACCGCCGCCGAACAGGTCGGTGGCATAGGCAATGTCACCGACAATGGCTAAATGGTTGAGCATCCCTACATCTGGCAAAGCGCCCACCAGTCGCAACTGCTGCGGATCCGCCACATCGATCAGCCGCAAACCATCAAGGCCATTGGCGATATAAGCGATGTCACCAACCACCTGCACGTCATCGGCATAGCCCGACAGCGCAAGTTGGTCAAGCGTTTGGGGCTGGGTCGGGTCGCTGATATCAATGGCAGTCACAACCGCGGCGTCGCTGGCAAGATAGGCAATGTCATCTTGGATGGCAATGGCTTGCGCCCAGCCAGGCGCTGGGTTACTGCCCACCAGCCGCGGTTGCCGCCGGTCACGAATCGCCCAGACGGTGAGGCCGGCGCTTGTCGCCAGATAGGCATAGTCGCCGGCGATGGCAATATCCTGGGTGTGACCAGGCAGGTCAGTGAAACTGAGCGAAACGGGCGCGTTGGGGTCGGTGACATCGATGATGTACAGTCCGCCGCGTGGGCTGACGGCATAAACCAACCCCCCGTCGACGGCCACACTGCTCAATCCCGCCCGTGTGGCGAGAAAGCCGAGTCGGCTTGGCTGCGTCGGCTGGCGAATATCAAACCAAGTCAGGCCACTCTTCCCGACCACATAGGCGATATCGCCGTCCAGGGCAAGGTCATGGGTCGGGAGCGGCACATAGGCCACGCGTTGCGGGCGATGGGGGTCGCGGATGTCCAGCACGGCGAACTCTCGCGAAAAGGCGACATAGGCGTAGTGATCCTGGACGGCCACAGCGAGCGATGGGCCGCCGATACGGTCGATCAGTTCGAGCGTGGTCGCCGCGGGCGCAGCCACGGGTTGAATGGGCCGGCAACCGACCAGGATGACGAACAAAATGAGCAGGGTGTAAAGCAGCGATTGATTGGTGTGCATCGGGGTCTCCTTCCTCACACAGCGATACTCTTCACAGACCGGACGAAATCGATCCATTACCGCTTCCGTATGGCAGAAGCATGGTTGGGTTGTTGGTTGCTCTTGCCGTTCCGCCGAAATGATGTATAATAGACGCCACTATTTCAGCACATTCGGCCCGTTGGCGTAATGCCTTTTTGGCTACAAAAAGGGATACAAGTATGGCTCCTCCACATCATCGACGACCCATCCGACAATCTCATCCGGTGCAGGCTGAAGACCCACCTTCCTTTGGCGCCTGGCTGCGTCAACAGCGGCGCGCCCTGGATTTGACCCAAGCCGCACTGGCCCAACGCGTCGGCTGTGCGCGCATCACCATTCGGCGCATTGAGGCGGACGAACTCAAGCCTTCCCACCAGTTGGCCGAACTCTTTGTCGAACACTTAGGCGTGCCACCAGAGCAGCACAAGCAGTGGCTACAATTTGCCCGCGGTCTTGCTTCAATGCCTCCGCCGCAAGTCACCGATTTGCCTGCGCCAACGCCAGCTATGCCAACAAGGCCGCTGACCAATTTACCGGCTCCCCTCACCACCTTTCTAGGCCGTGACCAAGAGCTTATTGACGGCTGTCGCCTGGTCGCCGCAAGCCGTTTGCTGACTTTGACCGGTGTCGGCGGCGCCGGCAAAACGCGACTGGCGCTGGAAATGGCTCGATCAATTTTGGATTCGAGCGGGACAGACAATCCAAAATCTAAAATCCAAAGCTTGTCCTGGAAGGATCTAAAATTCCCTGACGGCATCTGGTGGGTGGAACTGGCGCCATTGACCGACGCTGCGCTCATTCCCGAAGCGGTGGCGAAGGTATTGGGCTTACGGGAACAACCGGGACAATCCATCGAACGGCTGCTGGCGGGAACGCTGAAAACTAAGCAGATCCTCTTGCTGCTGGATAACTGTGAACATCTGGTGGCGGCGTGCGCGCAGTGGGTGCAACAATGGCTGCACGACGCGCCGCACTTGCACATCCTGACCACAAGTCGCGAACCACTACACTTGCTGGGAGAGCAACGCTTTCCGGTCGCACCATTGGCCGCGGCGCCAGCCAGCGAACTCTTTGTCCAACGGGCGCGCTTGGTGGACCCGACCTTCACTCGCACAGCCACTAATGGTGCGGCGATTGATCAACTCTGCCAACAGGTGGATTATCTGCCGCTAGCGATTGAGTTGTTGGCCGCCCGTAGCGATCTCTTCTCCCCACAGATGATGCTGGAACGGCTGCAAGCGCGTTCCCTTGATCTGCTCAGTGCGGATCTGCGCAATTTACCCGCCCGTCAACGCACCTTGCGCCACACCATTCAGCATAGCTACGACTTGTTGACGGAACGGGAGCAGGCGCTCTTTCGCACGTTGGGCGTCTTTGTTGGCGGCTTTGATCGTGTGGCGGTGGCGCATTTCGGTTTTGCGGAAGAGTTGTTGTATGGCCTGTTCCACAAGGGTCTCGTGCAGACGATGACGCAACCGGCTGAGGAACGCCGGTTTAGGTTGCTGGAAACGCTACGCGCCTATGCGCATGAGCGCCTGAGCAACCAGCAGGAAGAGCAGATGGTGCGGGAGCGTCATGCCCACTATTTCCTGGCAATGGCCGAGCATGCGTATCGCCAGTTAGGCCATGCGCCAGAGACAGCTTGCTATGATCAACTTGAGCGGGAGCATGACAACCTACGGGCGGCGTTGGGGTGGGCGCTGACAGCGAATCCACCCGTTGCTTTGCAGATGGCCGGCGCCCTACGTGAGTTTTGGTGCATCCGTGGCTACTACACAGAAGGTCGCCAGTGTGTGACAGAGGTATTGCAGCAAAATCCGGCGTCACCCTCGTCGGCCAGAGGCAGAGCGTTGCTGGCTGCCGGCAAGATCGCCTCGCTTCAACTTGACGCTGAACAAGCCATCGCCCACTTTGAAGAGGCATTGCAGCTCTATTCCAAGTTGGCTGACCAGGCAGGGATGGCGAATTCGCTCTATTTTCTGGGCAGCACGGCCCGCGGCCAACCTGACAACTTACTCCGGGCAAAATCATACCTAGAGCAAAGCCTGGCGCTGCAGCGCGCCATTGGCGACAGTCATGGCACTTCGGGGACGCTTTGTGACCTAGGAATGATCGCGATGGTACAGGGTGAGGTGGATGAAGGCAGGGCGCTATTGCAAGAAGGCCTAACAATTGCGCGTGCTGCCAACAATGAGAATCGGGTTGCCATCCTCCATGCCCGCTCTGGCTATTTCGAACTCAATCAACACGCGCCGCATGTTGCACTTTCACATTTTCGTGAAAGCCTCCAAAGGGCGTTACGCTTTGGTAATCGAGGGATGATCGCTTTTTGTTTGATTAACATGGCGATAATCAGTGTCTTATATAGCGAAGAAGCGGAAGCCAAACAGCGGGCCGTGCGGTTGTTAAGCGCAGGGGATGCTTTGCGTAAAACAAAGCTCAACCTACAAGAACCCGTACAGGAGCCATGGTCTCAGCGCGCCCTCGCGGCGGTGCACCTCGCCCTGGATGAGGCAACCTTTGCCCAGGCTTGGGCCGAAGGCCAGGCCATGACATTAGAGGATGCCATCAGCTATGCCCTAACCGTGTCTTCCAGGGTAACGTCCGATTGCTATGAAAGCGACCAATCGACAATTGGCAGCCCCGGCACTTGTTGAAAATCACGTAAATTGCGGGTGACAACAGTAGCGTTTTTATGGGTTGTTGTGTTGCCACAACGTCATGTGATCGGTGTCGAGGATGTATACCATCGCTGTTACGCTTGGGGCAGGGTTGCGTCTTGGGTTTGTTTATCCATCTCGGCGCGGAAATCGTTGATGGCGGTCAGATATTCGTTCCACTCGTCATCAGGCAGATCTTGCCAGATACCGGCGTACCGTAGCCAGGGATCATTTTCGTCCCCAACCGGTTCAACCTCAACGCGCACAATGTGGCTGTGGGCGAGAAAATCTGCTAGGGCAACACGGACGCGCGCTATCACCTCAACTTCGTTTGCGCCAGATAAGACCAGTTCCGGCCACAACAACGGTCGCGCCGAGTACCCATTGTTCAGATGCTTTGTGACGAGAATATCATACGCCATTCGGTGGAATGCTCCTTCGGGTGAATGCTTGCCACTGGTAAACTCATCCCGGCACTATACCACAGATCAGGCGCTGACCGCAATCGGCAAGGCAACCGAACTGTTGGATGAATGGTGTTCATTCGTCCGACAATGGCATTAACTGCTGTAAATTCTATTCAGTTGTTAAGGTACTGATGGCACGTTTACCCCAGCGATAGGATTGGCCCTACACAATCACTCGATAGATCTGATCGACCGTCTCTACAGTAGCTTGCAATGCGTTCGCCTCTTCGGTTAACGCCAGCCAGCCGGCATCCGTCTTGCGTTGCGTTTCATAGCTTTCCAGCGCGGCCAGTGAGTCACAGCGCGTGACCATGTGGATCTGCTGGTGGCGTCCGGCAAAGTACATTCCATCATCTCATGGCTGACATGACCCTAAGCCGCGGTCACGGCGACATGCGGCACTACCTCCTCTGCCAATCGCCTAAGCCCCTCAGTATCGTCCAGGCCGCGCCAGTGGATGATCAGCTCTTCAGCGCCGGCCTCGGCGTAGGCCTGCAAACCGGCGATGACCGCATCCGGGGGACCGGCGATAAGGGTCGGCATGCGCATGCGCAACGCCGCCAGCATGGCATCCCAAGAATGGGTGGGCAGATCGAGAAGGAACGGGCGGGCGGCACGCAGTTGCATCTCCATCTCTGCTGGGCTTCGCCCGCAGAGTACAGGAACAAGCACCGTACGCTTGACGGCTGCGGGCGGCCGGTCGACTGCCGTCAACAGTTCGTCAAGCAATGCCGAGATCGCCCTGAACTCCTCCACAGACAGCCCGTCACCGTTCCAGATGTCGGCATAGCGTGCCACCAACGGCAGCATCCGGCGCTTCCCCTTGGCGCCAATCAGAAGCCGCGGGCTGTGTGGTTGCAAGGGGCGTGTGCCCAGCATCGCCTCCTGTAGTCGGTAAAAACGTCCCTGGTGGGTAACGGGTGCCTCGCTACGCAACAGCAACGTGATGACGTGCAGGGCCTCTTCCAGCCGATCCATTCGCATGGCGACACTGCCCAGATCATAGCCGAACATGGTATGCTCAGGTTCGTGCCACCCGGCGCCGATTCCCAAGATCATGCGCCCGCCGCTCAAGTGATCCAGCAGAACCGCCTGCCGCGCCAGGAGGACAGGATCTCGATAAGAGACGGGTGCGACCAGGGGGCCAAAGCGGATGCGCTGCGTATGATCAGCCGCATGGACCAGTGCCAGGATGGCGTCTAGTCCATCCATGTTAGCGGGGATGAGATGATCCGAACAGTAGATCGCGGCAAAGCCAAGCTCGTCTGCTGCCTTGGTCAGACGGTTCCAGATGGGCCAGGTCAACCCCATGGTTCCCGAAACCGATAGCGAGATTTCCATCTTTGCTCCTTAACATGTGCCGCTGCCGATGACGGCGGTGGCTTTGACTTCGAACAACATTCCATCACATTCGGCCCACTGGCGTAATGCCCTTTTGGCTACAAAAAGGGATACAAAACGCTCTGTTGTTTGGGTGGTGAGGGTCAATGAGTGTGTTAATCTGGCCTGTTCACCTTACAGCCCTTGCCCCGTTCGCACCGTTGGCTTGATATTCTGATTCAGCCGGAAGAGGTTGGCGGGATCGTATTTGTTCTTCACGTCAATCAACCGCTCATAGTTGCCGCCATAGGCCGCCCGCGCCTGGGCCTCACCCTCTTCGCCTACGCCAGGAAAATTCACATAGACACCGCCGCTTGAGTAGGGTCGTAGTGCGGCACAAGCGTTGCGTGACCAGGCCATGTTCTGTTCGGCCTCTTCGGGGTTTTGCCAAACAGCGTCAAAACTTACCATGAAGGGCGCTTGTCGGTGCCAAAAGGCGGTTGCGGTTGGCGGAACGCGCCGAATACCATCCCCAAAATGCCAGATGGAGACTATCGACGGGGGCGATGGTCGGTTGGCAACAAGGGTTGTAATGCTGTCGATCACTTCGCCGTTTAGGGTGTCCACATAGACCGATTTCCAGTAGTATTGGAAGACGTAGGCCGGTAAGGCTGCGTCGTTAAAGGTTTGTAGGACTGTATAGGGCAGGGTTTGGCTCAGATCGAGCAAGGGATCGCCAAGCTGACGCAATGGGCGGGTCAGCTCCTCGCCGGCTGCCGACGCACCGGCATAGACAGCAACCGGAATGACGGCGGTTTTGCCCCGTGCCGCTGGTGGAAAATCCGGCAGATCCGGAAAATTCAAGAAGCTGAGGTTGCCACTAATTTCAGCCGGTGCTGATTGCATAAATTCAAGCCAGCGCCGCCCGACCACACCGGCCTGCTCCAGGGGATAAGCCGGCCCACAAAGATAGAGCAGCGGACCCACAGGATGGAGTTGGAAGACAAACGACGTGACTATCCCAAAGTTACCGCCGCCGCCCCGGATCGCCCAAAAGAGGTCCGCATGGTCGGTTGCGTTCGCCGTTACCAACTGACCATTGGCGGTGACAACATCGACTGACAACACATTGTCGCAACTCAGGCCGTACTTGCTGCGTAGCCAACCATAGCCACCGCCCAAAGTGAGACCAGCGACGCCGGTCAATGAGTGGGCGCCGCCAGGCGTGGCCAGCCCGTAGATCTGGGTCTCGCGATCCACATCGCCCCAGGTGGCGCCCCCTTGCACCGTCGCCGTGCGCGCCTTGGCATCGACATGCACCCCACGCATGAGGGAAAGGTCGATCATCAACCCGCCGTCACAGACCGCGCTGCCGGCCACGTTGTGACCACCGCCGCGCACAGCAACGATCAATTCGTGTTCACGGGCAAAGTTGACGGCGGCGATGACATCGGCGGCGCCAATGCAGCGGGCAATGAGCGCCGGTCGCCGGTCGATCATGCCGTTCCAGACCCGTCGAACCTGCTCGTACTCAGCGTCGCTGGGCTGGAGCAAAGAGCCGCGGAAATTGGCTTTGAAGCCTTGGATCGCGCCCTCGGCGAGGGTAACGCCAACGGTGGTGGGGGCGCTGTGTAGCATATCGGTCATCGTTTTCCTCCTTTGTTATCGTGAAACGTGATTCGTGAAACGTGATTCGTGAAACGTGATTCGTGAGCCGTGATTCATGATTCACACGCAACACGAATCACGTTTCACGGCTCGCTATGGGTAGTGATTATTTTTCAGAATGGGCTTCCGGGTGTTAACGGGTGTCTGTATGGCAACCGTCGCCCTAGTGTAGCAACAAGGCGGCGCTTTGTCATCAGGGGCGAGTACGTAGATTTTTGGAAAACAGTACGGAGATTTTGGTAGCCCGTCCCGGAGGGACGCCTGCGTTTAGGGCTTGGCGCCGTTGGCGTTCACCAAACCTTTTTCCATAGCCCAAGCAACAATCTGGTGACGGGAAGAAAAGCCAAGTTTGGCGAGGATGTTGCCAACGTGGGTTTCGACCGTCCGTTCGCTGATGACCAGTGCCGCGCTCACTTCGCGATTGGTTTTGCCCTGAGCAAGCTGGATGGCGACATCAACTTCACGCGCTGTCAATCCGCCGAACGCCTGCTTTGCCGCCTGGCGTGGGGTGCGGCGCGGTTGCAGCGAGAAGAGGGCGCTGGTCTGGTGCAGAAAATTCTCGCGCAGAGAAACGCTCTCCAGGTCAAATGGCTCGTCGGGGATTTTGGCTGCCAGTTCTTCGAGGATGGTGCGCGCTGATGTATAGGCGTGGTCCGCCTCTTCTTGTCGTCCCTGGGTCAGATACAAGTTGCCAAGCGCCACCTGTGCACGCCAGAGCAATGACGGCAAGCCCTTTGTGGCCGCACCTGCACACGCATGTTGTAGCGCAATTTCGGCTTCTCCTGGGCGGACCAATGCAGCCAAGACCCGGCCCTCTAGGAGGGCCAGACGGGGCACGCCGTACGTGTCAGTCTGCTCAATGTTGGGGGTAGTTGTGATTAGTTGCTCAGCAAGTCGAAAGGCCAGTTGCGCATCGCCAGAGGCAAGCGCCAATTCCGCTCGCCCAATCCAGACCCACTTCTGCGCCGCCGTTTGCGGTGGCAGTTCGGTGTCGGACGCCATATTAATGACAGCTTCCGCCCGTCCGAGATCGTGTTGCAGAATACAGGTCAGCGCCAGGAACCCGGTTACGCCGCGGAGCAGGAACAAGGAGCCAGTCTCTTGCGCTGACACCAGCGCCTGCTCAAAATGCTGGCGTGCTGCAGGCAAGGCAAGCACATCCAGGTAGAGAAGGCCAAAGGTTATATGCAGCTGACACAGCCATTGGCTATGACCGATCTCAATGGCGAGGCCAAGACCTTGCTGTGCAATGGTTAGAGCACGCGTATACTCTCCCGTCGTAGCGAAGAGTCGACCCAGAATAAAGAGGGCGTGCGCTTCTCCGGCACGCCAGCCGATCTCACGGGCGGTCTGCAACGCCAGTTCACATCGCTGTAAGGATTCAGCGATGCTCAATGATGGCAAGACGGCAACATCGCTCACATAGAGTACACTCTGGGCAGCTAGTAATGCCAGACAGGAGGACAGACCACGAGGCTCGTCCAACTGGCGAAATAGGGCAATCGCACGTTCTAGGTGGGCTGCACTTTGTAGTTTGTTGTCAAGGACGAAGTGCGCAAGGGCAATGAGATCAAAAGTTGCAGCCAGGCCCGCTTGATCGTCTAGCGCTCGAAAAATTGTCAGCGCCTCCTGATGGTAGCGCAAGCCTACATTGGGTTCTTCAATGTTCACATACCAATTGCCAACCCGGTTTAGGCTTTGAGCCAAGGAGGTGGGATCGATCGCAGCACGCGCCAGGTCAAGCGCCTGGCGCAGATACTCCCCGGTTTGTCGATAATTGCGCGAGGCCCACAGCTCCCCCAGGGCGAGTAATGCGTACCATTCGGCTGTGGGATCGGCCGCGCGCTGGGCCAGGTGCAGTGCGGTCCCTAGATCTGTGCGGGCTGCCTCAAAGTCACCCAGGGTTTCATAGGCAAGCCCGCGCGCGCTATGCAAACGCATCACCACCGCAGTGTCGGGTTGGGCAGCGGTGCTTGCGGCCAGGTGCTGCACTGCTGTCAAGGCATGGGTAAAGTGTTCAACGGCGGCATGGGGGGCATGGAGGATCTGCGCCTGTTCGCCGGCGCGCTGGGCGTAAAGCAGCGCTTTATCCCACACTTCACCAACGTAGAAATGATAGGCTAACGCCGCCCAAGGCGCCGTCTGTCCTGCGTTTGCTGCTGGTTGCGCTGTTGGCCCATGAAGCCGCTCGATGGTTTCGCCAATGGTACGGTGGAGCGTCTTCCGCTCACGCGTCAACAGATCGGCATAGATCGCCTGTTGCGTCAAGGCATGGCGAAACGCAAAGTGATCCGGCGTGGCTTCCACCACCAACTGCGCGGCGACTACTTCCTTCATGAGCGCCAGCAAGGCTATTTCATCAAGTCCGGTCAAGGCTTGGAGTAGAGCAAAATCAAACCGTCGTCCTGCCACGGCGGCCAGATTCAATAGCCGGCGGGCCGCCAGAGTGAGCCGATCTGTCCGGCGCTGCACGGCAGCTTGCACGGTGCGCGGGATTTGTAGCTCGCTCAACGGTTTGCGATCCCACTCTCCTTCCTGATAGAAAATGTCACCCGCCGCCACTAACGCTTTCAGCACTTCCTCAATGAAGAAAGGGTTGCCTTCGGTCAACGTATGGAGGGCATCCAGAAAGGCTGTACGCACGGGGCGTTGTAAATCAAAAATGGCGCGTAGGAGAGCGTCCACTTCTGCCGCAGTGAAACGGGGCAAGGTCAGTTCAACTGGGCGCTGTTCGCGGTCGAGGGCAGCGAGAAAGTGGTGGAGCGTCGGCTGGATTTCGTCACTGCGGTACGTGAGGAGCAGGAACAGGGGGCGCTTTGCCATCCGGCGGGCCAGATAGCGTAGAAACTCCAGGCTGGTGTCATCACACCAGTGTAGATCTTCGATAATGACCAGCAAAGGGCGCGGTTGGGGGAGTGGCGATTGGGGCTGGCCCTGGCTGAAGTCACTCAAAAAGTGGACAAAGGCATCAAAGAGCCGCCGCTTCTCCGCTTCGGGGTCAAGGCGGGCTGTCGGTTGCAAGCCTGGCCGCAACAGCGCCAATTCCGGCAGCAGCTTGACAAACTCAGACGCCCAGAGGTCAAGGCCGGTTTGCACTTCCTGGCGTGAACGGTGAGCCAGGTGCGTGCGCAGCAGGTCGATGAGGGGCGCATAGGGCAGGAGAAGATCCGGTTCAAAACAGGCGCCCTGCACGGTTTGCCAGCCCCGCGCCTCAGCTCGTGTGCGCACTTCCGCCGCCAGGCGCGACTTGCCGATGCCCGCCTCCCCGGCCAGACAGACAACCTGGCGCTGCCCCGCGCTGACTTGCGCCAGCCAATGATCAATCGCGGCGACTTGCGCGACGCGCCCAATAAAGGTGGCCGAAACAATGGTTTTGTCAAACAGTGGTGTCATGGCGCCTGCTCCTCGGTGTAGCGGGGGCAAGAACAGGGACGCACCCATCAGCAACGGCTACGTGTGGCCGGTTGCTACTGGTTGCGCGTGGTCAAATGTTTGGCTATTATATCAAGGTGATGACGGGAAGGCAAAGCAGAAAGAATATATATATGATCAGTCTATCTTTCCAGACACCTTGTATTATACTATGCTTCATGACAGCCATTACGACCTGCACAGATCGCCACACGCAAGGCGCCAGGTGCGGTAGAAGAAGTTTTTCCAAAGGATCGGTAGCCCCATGCGTTTAGAACCAAAACCAACAGAACATTGGGAACGCGTTGCCCTGGCCGAACGACTTGTGCAAAGAATTCTTGCTGTACACGGGGAAAAAGTGCTTGCCATTGGTTTATACGGTTCTTTGGCCCGTGGCACGGATCAACCCTATTCCGATATTGAAATGATGTGCGCCTTCAACACAACCGGCGAGGATTACGCACACGAGTGGATTGAAACTGGGTGCAAGGTTGAGGTAAACTTTGCCAGTGCGGATGAGATTTTACAAGATGCCGCCACCGTGGATGCGGAATGGGCCATCACCCATGGCGTCTACTTTGATCTGAAACCACTGTATGGCAGCCCTGCTTTCTTCACCCAAGTCAGCAATGCGCTGCACTCCCCGTCCCCAGCAATGTTTGCCGCCGCGCTCCGTGAACTGATCATCGGTAGTATCTACGAAAACATGGGTAAGTTACGCAACAGCCGTCTGGCAGGCAATCGCGGCTATTTGCCGCTCTTAGCCTGTACCATTGCGGAACAAGGCGCCTTAGCCATCGGGTTAGCCCACAAAAAATGTTACTCAACCCACGCGTTACTATGGGCGGAATCACTGGCATTTGCCAATCGACCGGATGGCTATGAAGCACTATGCCAACTCGTGATGGCAGGCAATTTAAGCAATGCCGACGCCATTGTAGCCACCCTCGAAATGTTTTGGGACGGTTTACTAGCCTGGGCCGCGAAAAATGGCTTTACTCTTGAGCAAGGCGGTATTGCTCCGCTATAAATAGTTCAGCACAGGTAACTTATGCAGAAACATGTACTCAATCTGGCCCAATCTATCAATGAAACACGCATTGAGATTGCTTTACGCGGCTATGCGTCGCTGATTGGGGGTGCACAGGAATTAGCGGAAGCATGGGACGCGATGGAAGAAGAAGAACAAGGATTAGAACGCGCCTATGTGATGTCCGATTGGAGTAAACGGAACGAACTGGGCGACTGGTATCGTGCCGATGCGTTATCGCCAGCCCAAGTCAACGAACTGGCGCGCCTGGATCATGCGCTTTTAGAACAGGCCGCCGCCATTGAAACCGCCTACGGGCCTTCCATCTGGCAGTTGGTCAGAAATCTGGTGGACTGGGGTACGCCGTTGAGTGAGGAAGAGGGCAGCGTGCAAATGGCCGTGCCGGTACGGGCGTTGCCAGAGTTGGCAAAACACTTTGCGCAGTAAGGCAACGTAGAGCAACCACATAGGTTGCTCTACGTTGGCGTTCTAGCCTTGACTGGGCAAGCCCCCAATCTGTTGCATCAGTCCCAACCAATCTTCCTCAGCCCACAGTTCGGCAATCTTGCCGTCGGCCAGGCGATGGATGGTGATGCCCGTAATCGTGATTGGTCTTCCTGTCGCTGCAATCCCACGCCACGCACCGGTATGAACGCCCTGCAGTGTCCAACGGGCAACAACTTGATCGTCTTCGGCAATGAGGGCGTCAATGGCCGAGTGACAGTCATTGCCAAAGGTGCGCGTCATTCCTTCGACCATTGATTTCAGGCCGGCACTACCCTGCATGACGGGCCGACCAGCACGATGAGCGACAAAGTCAGTGGCAAAGAGTTCGTCGATCACGGCGACATTATGTTGACGCCAAAGTTCAGCAAAGAGCCGTCTGATCACTGCTTTATTTTGTTCGGTTGACATAGTACCTGTTCCTTATCCTTCCCTTGCTTTGTCACTGGGGATGAGGCCGAGTTGTTGCCGCAAGGTTAGCATATCGCCCATGTCCCACGTTTCGACGATCTGGCCGTCGGCGAATCGAAAGAAGGTCATCCCGGAGACTGTCACCTGTTGGCCTGCGCTGGTTGCCCCCATAAAGCCGCCCTGGTGCGTACCCCGTATCGTCCAGCGGTAGGCGACCCGATCCCCTTCGGCCAGAATGTCATCGACCTCACCATGAACATCAGGAAAGGCGCGTCGCCAGGCCGCAGCACTCTGCTTCAGGCTCTCCGGGCCAGGCGGAACCGGGGTTGGCATCCCGTGGCGAAGATAGGTGGGGGCAACAAGTTCATCGGCGGTTTCCAGCTTGCCCTGGTTGAAGACTTCCTCTAAAAACCGGCGGACAAGCGCTTTGTTTTGTTCGGTTGACATAGCTTTTCCTTTCTGGTCAATGGTGTATAATAGAGAGACTCTATTGCATCACATCCGGGGCGTTGGCGTAAGGCCATTTTGGATACAAAAAGTGATACAACCATGACCCCTCCCCACCATCGACAATCTGCGCGACAATCCGGTCGGCAACGCTCTTCAGCGCCGCCGGAAGAGACGCCTTCCTTTGGCGTCTGGCTCCGCCAACGGCGCCGCGCCTTGGATTTGACCCAGGAAGCACTGGCCCAAAAGATCGGTTGTGCGCGCATCACCATTCGGCGCATCGAGGCCGATGAACTCAAACCTTCGCAGCAATTAGCCGAACTCTTTGCCACCCATCTGGCGATTCCACCCAATGAGCGGACGGCCTTTCTCCGCCTGGCCCGTGGGCTGCCTGACCGGTCGCTACAGGAGGCCACCGCGGCCTACCACCCCTTATCAACACCGCCTTTTCTGCCGCCGGATAGCGCTGACCAGCCGGGAATCAACACTTTTGTCGGACGCACTCGCGAATTGACAGCATTGGCGGCGGCGCTGGATCTGGCGCGCAGTGGGCAGGGCCAACTCCGCTTTGTCATTGGCGAAGCTGGGCGCGGCAAGAGTACGCTGTTGCAAGCATTCGTCCGTACAGCCCAACAACAAGATGCCACGTTGCTGGTCTGCGGCGGTTCCTGTAGCGCATATACCGGGATTAGCGATCCCTACTTACCCTTGCGCGAGGCATTGACCATGTTGACGGGGGCCGTGGAGAGTCGCTGGGCCGGCGGGCCAATGACGGCGGAACATGCGCACCAGTTGTGGGCAGCCATGCCATTGACCATCCCGGTGTTGGTCAACCATGCCCCTGACTTGATTGGGTCGTTTGTGCCGGTGGAGCCATTGTATGCGCGAGCAACCACCTTTGCCCCACCCTACGCACCCTGGTTGCACTCCCTGGCCAAGCGGCGTCAGGCCGAGCCGACCGCACGGCTGACAGAGAAGCAGATCTTTGCCCAGTCCACGACGTTGCTCAAGACCATTGCTGCCGAGCGGCCCTTGGTGCTGCTGCTGGAAGACCTGCATTGGGTGGATCATGCCTCCTGCGGCTTACTCTTCCATCTAAGCCGCACACTGCGTGACAGTCGGGTCTTGATCGTTGGCGCCTATCGGCCCGAAGAACTAAGCATCACGATGCGCGGTGAAACGCATCCGCTGGCCATGCTTGTTGGTGAGTTCAAACGCCAGCAGGGCAACATTTGGCTCGATCTGGATCAGGTTACGCCGCCGGAAGGGCGCGCCTTTATCGATGCCTATCTGGATACCCAGCCAAACCATCTGGATCAGCGCTTTCGGGCGGCCTTATTTCAGCGAACGGGCGGCCACGCGCTTTTCACGGTCGAGTTGTTGCGCGCCATGCAGGAACAGGGTGAATTGCGCCAGGATGATGCCGGTATTTGGCTGGCCGGTGCAGCAGTGGCGTGGCAGAATTTACCCGTCAGGATCGAAGGCGTCATTGGGCAACGGCTTGAACGGCTGCCGTCGTCATTGCAGCGTGTCCTAACTGTAGCCAGTATCGAAGGCGAAACCTTTACGGTCGAGTTGGTGGCACGCGTGCTAGGCTGGGCGGTACACGAACTGGTCCAGCAGTTGGGTGAAGAGCTGGATCGCCGTCATCGTCTGATCATGCCGGTGTCACAGGAAGAGGTCGGGCAACAGCGCCTCACCCGTTATTGCTTTCGGCATCAGCTCTTCCAACACTATTTGTATCAACGGCTGGACAACCCAGAACGCACCTATCTGCATGAGGCGATTGGCTATGCCCTGGAAGCCTTCGTGCAGCCCCAGACCGAACCGTTCGCCGTGCCATTGGCGCACCACTTTACCCAAGCCGGCTTGCCGGCAAAGGCCGTAACGTACCTCAGTCAGGCGGGGAACAACGCGCAGCGATTGGGCGCGCACACCGCAGCGATCCAATACTTGCAAGCGGGGTTGACCCTCCTCGCTACCGTACCAGACGCCGATCAACAGATCCATCAGGATCTGGCCCTGCAACTTAGTCTGGCGAATACACTCAGTTCAGCCAAAGGCTCTGGTGCTGCGGCGGTGGGCGATGCCTATCGCCGCGCCCACCAACTCTGTCATCAAGTTGGGGAGACAGCCGCTTGGGTGGGGGTACTCAACGGTTTGCGCAATTACCATTCGATTCGGGGCGAATGGGCGGAGACACGGGCGGTGTGCAAGGAGATGTTACAACTGGCCTACCAGCAGACCGATCCGATCCATCAGGTGGCTGCACACCGGTCGCTGGGCAATACGCTGGTCTGGCTCGGCGCCTTTGCCGACGCCCGCCAACATTTAGAACAGGGGGTTGCCCGCTATGATCGTCGCCAACATACCCAATATGTACAATGGTATGGGCAGGATCTGGGCGTGGCTTGCTTGACCAACTTGTTGAATACGCTTTGGCTACTTGGCTATCCTGACCAGGCGCTGGCGCGCAGTAACGAAGTACTCACCCTAGCGGAAACCCTGGACCACCCGCTGAGTTTAACCTATGCCTACGTCTGGAAAGCGCAACTGCATTGGTTGCGCCGCGAGCCGCAGCATGCACAACGGCTGGCCGAGACAACCATGCAGATGACCATGTCGTATACCTCACCGCTGTGGTGGGCCGTCGCGGCTTGTGTGCGTGGTATGGCTCTGATCAGTCAAGGGCAGGTTGACGCAGGGATCGACCAGCTTCAGCAGGGTTTCCAAAGTTATCGCAACTGTGGCGCAACCGCCGGTCTGGCTTTTTCGCTGATGGCGCTGGCCGTAGGATATAGCCAATTGGGGCAAGCTACGCAAGGGTTGCAGGTGCTGACGGAGGCGCTGGCAACCCTGGGCGAGGAAGCGTGCTGGCTGGCGGAAATTTACCGGTTGCAGGGCGAGCTGCGCTTGCAACAGACTGAACAGACAGCTTCAGCCCCGGCTGATGTCGAGGCCGAAGCGTTGTTTACACAGGCGATTGACCTGGCTCGTCGCCAAGCGGCCAAATCTTTTGAACTGCGGGCCACGATGAGCCTCTGTCGCTTGTGGCAGACGCAGGGCAGAGGTGAAGAGGCGCGCCAACAGTTGGCTACCATCTACGGCTGGTTTACGGAAGGGTTTGCAACACCTGATTTGCTAGAAGCCCGTACCCTGTTGAATGCAGGCTGATCAACTATCCTAAGGGCGAGTTGTTCAGCGTAATGGCAGCATCTTGTAGTCATTCATTCCCTTCTCTGGGGGCTTCGGGTCGGCCTGTTCCAGGATCACCCAGAACAGGGCCATATCGGCGCGGGCGGCCCGTTCCTTGCACTATTGAGGAAGAGTTGCGGATAGACCCTTGCCTACCCCTTGATCCCGGTCATGACAATACCCTGCACAAACTGACGCTGCGCCACAAAGAAGAGGATAAGAATCGGGACCAACATAATCAGCGCGACCGCCATCATATAGTTCCAGGCCAGTTGGTATTCGCCGCGGAAGGCGCGCAGGCCCAGCGCCAGCGTGCGCAGTTCCGGGCGACCGAGGTAGATCAACGGGCGCAGAAATTCATTCCAGTGATGGATAAAACTGAGGATCGCCAGCGTCGCCAGCACTGCTTTGGAGAGGGGGACGATGATCATCCACCAGATGCGCAGCGTGCCGGCGCCGTCTACGCGCGCCGCTTCGTCCAGTTCCAGCGGGATGGTCAGGCAATATTGGCGGAAGAGGAAGACGGCAAAGGCGCTGCCGGCCAGACTCCACGGGATAATCAGCGGGAGGAAGGTGTTGACCCAGCCGATCCGCCGAAAGAGGATAAATTCAGGAATCAGCGTGACCGTTTCCGGCAGCATCAGCGAGGCAATGCAGAGAGTGAAAAGAAAGTTACGTCCAGGAAACTGCACGCGCGCAAAGCCATAGCCAGCCAGGCTGGCCGTCAGCACCCCAAAGAGCGTCGCTGTCAGCGTGATGACCAGAGAATTGCGGATGTAGAGCGTCAACGGCACCTGCACAAAAACATCCACATAGTTTTGCCACACAATGGGATTCGGCGCCCACTGGGGCGGAATCACCATTTCGCTCCCCGTCTGCTTCAGGCTGGTCGAGATCATCCAGTACAAGGGTAGCAGGTAGAGAATCGACAGCGTAATGAGGAGTAGATAGAGGATCACGTCCTTCACCCGCGTCTTGGATCGGCTGCGGCGCTGTGTGACCGTCTGCCCGAAGGTCTCAGCGCGCTCTTGGGTCAGCAGATTTTGGCTCATTTGCGTTCTCCTCCCTCATAGTAGACCCAATGACGCGCCAGGAGAAATTGAATCGCCGTCATCACCATAATGATCATGAAGAGCACCCAGGCCAGCGCGGCAGCGTACCCCATCTTAAAGTCCTGGAAGGCGCGGTAGTAGATGTAAACAACATAGATCAGCGTCGCATAGACCGGCCCGCCGCCCGTAGTCAGGAAGACAATCGTAAAGAAGCCCTGGAAGGAGGCGATGATCCCGATAATCAGGTTAAAGAAGATCACCGGGCTGAGCATGGGGATGGTCACATAGCGGAAGCGGGCAAAGGCGCCGGCGCCGTCGAGCGAGGCCGCCTCGTAGAGCGTTTCCGGCACCCCTTGCAACCCGGCCAGAAAGATGATCATCGGCACCCCGATGCCCGACCAGAGGGTGATCAGGATCAGCGCAGGCTTGGCTAATTGCAGGTCGAAGAGCCAGTTCTGCGTCGGCAGGCCGATGGCGCTTAGGAGGGCGTTAGCCAACCCAAAGTCCGGGTGGTAGATCCAGTTCCAGAGAAAGGCCGTTGCCACCAGCGGCGTCTGCGACGGCAGGTAGAAGATGGTGCGAAAGGTCGGCATGGCGCGCAGCTTCTCATTGAGCATGAGCGCAAAGAGAAACGCGACCGCCAGTTGCGCCGGGACCGAGAGAAAGCTGAGATAGGCCGTATTATAAAGCGCATTGTACCAGCGCGGGTCGTTGAGCATCGTCTGGAAGTTATCCAGACCAATCCAGCGCGGCGGCTGCAACGCATCCCACTGCATCATGCCGATGACCAACGAGGCCACCATTGGCCCAAACTTGAAGCAGAGAAAGCCGATCAACCAGGGCAGAATGCAGAGCAGCCCCTCGATCTCCTGGCGGCGGCGGAAGCGACTGCGTTTGTGCCGCACCACGCCGACCTGGCCCCCAAGCTTGGCAACGTTTGTGATAGACATTGGCGCCTTCTTGTGTCCTTCTGTGGGATTGGGTATTACAGACAATCAGTAGGCCGCAATGGCCCGCTCTCAGCCGGTCCGCGACCGGCGCCGGAGGTTGCGGTCTACTGACAATGCTCATCCCTGCTACCCGATATCTGACCTGGCTAGGGTTCGTAAATATAACTTGACCGCGCTCTTCGCGAGTCCGTGACTCGCAACCGGCTGGGGCGAGTCACGGACTCGCGAAGAGCAGTACCTTATATTTTTACAACCTTTAGCTGGTCGGCAGTTTCAGCAGTTCGTTCATCTCCGGGGTGACGCGAGCCAATGCCTCTTGCGGCGTGGTTTGGCCAAGCATCACTTCGTCGATGGCCGCCTTGAAGACGCGCCCCCACTCCGCTGCCTGACCGGGGTTGCGCCAGTTGCGCACGGTCTGCGCGGCTTCCAGATGGACTTCGGCGCGCTCGAAGGGGCGCAACGCATCATAAAAGATCTGGGACTCTTGCAATGACTGGCGCACCGGGAACGAGCGTCCGGAGGCCAAATAGTAGGGCGCGCCTTCTTCGCCACCCATAAAGATGCCAAATTTGAAGGCCAGATCCTGGTGTTTGCTGGCCGTGGCCGAGCCAACGCCATTGGGGCCGTCACGGTTGATGCGCCCGGCCTTCCCCTTGGGCGTCGGCGCATGGCCGACGGTGAAGTTATCGCCGGGGATCGAGACGGCGTGCGCCTTGATGCCCCAGGCCATGGCCAGCCGTCCAGTGTCAAACATGCGGGTAATGCCCTGGAGGTCAGCCGGCATGACCATCGACTTGTCCTTGAGCGCCATATCCTGATGCCATTGGACGACATCGATGATCTCTTGCTGGTCGAAGAGCCATTCGGTCTCGTCTTCGTTGATAAATTCGACGCCGCTGGTCCACCAGGGTACGCAGAGGTAGTAGTGAATAGCCGAGGGGTTTTGCGCGGCGTCCCAACCCAACGTCTTCTCCATGCCTTCGCCGCCGGTGGTCTGCAAGGCGAGTTCACGCAGCGTCTCCCAGGTCCAGGTGCCTTCCTGCTCATGTTCCCACGGGGTCTTTACCCCCTTCGCCCGGAAGATGTCTTCGTTGTACCAGATACAGCTTGGCCCGGAGTAGTAGGGCAGGGCATAGAAGCCGCCATCATAGGTGTAGAAGCCCCGTTGCGCCGGGAAGTAGTCTTCAATATTGGCGCTAGCGTCGGCCTCGGCAAAAGGCGTCCAGTCGACCAGTTGGCCGGCGGCGGCGACCTGCACCATCCAGGCGGTGTGAACGGCGAAGATGTCCGGCGGCGTACCGGCGGCCATATTCGTCATCAACTTTTCCAGATGTTGGGCGCCCGTGTCATCGAAGGTGATTTTGACACCGGGATGGCGTTCCTCAAAGGCGGTGAAGGTGTCGGTTAACACCTTGGCGTCACGGGGCGAGTCCGACCACCAGAACGCGAGCATTTCAATGTTCTCGGTTCCGGCTGCGTCGGAAGCTGCCGGCGCAGCCGGGTTGACGGGCTGGCAGGCTGCGATCAAGGGTATGAACGATATAGTTGTCACAGTAGCTAGACCACCGCGCAAAAATGCGCGACGCGAGAGTTTTCCTGGCGATTGCGTGTTGTCAGTCATGGCTCCCTCCAATGGTTATTCAGTTGGCCCGTTACGTCGTGGCGGGAGCGAGTATAGCACAGGGGATTGGGCCTGTCAAACCGCTTTTTTCTGCCACAAGCACCTTTGTGTTATAATAGAAGAAAGCGATTCACGGGTACGGGAAGGGAAATCATCGATGGCAGCGGATGTCACGTTAACGATACCGAACCATTTATTCAACCGGGCCAAGCAACTGACTCAACGGCGCCGCACGCAAGCTGTTGATGAATTGGTCGATTTACTGGATCAAATTCTAGCCTCTGCCGACCAGCACGAAGTTGGTCCAGAAGAAGAGGATGAGATCCTGGTAGATCCTGAAGTTGCTGACGAGATGCAAGCATACATTGCTATGCACCCGCGTCTGAAGAAAACACATTTGGGCAAACATGTCGCGATTTATGGGGGTAAACTCGTCGATACAGATGAAGACTACGATGCGTTGACCAGACGGATTGATGCACAATACCCCGACCGCTTTGTGTGGATCGCGACAGTTGAGGAAGAGCCAATCAAAACCTTTGTCTTTCGCTCACCGCGTCTAGAAACGGTTGGCTAGCGTATGGTTTACACCTACGATTATGACCTGACCTATGTACCGGCCATGCCGATGGTAACGCTGGCTATCGGCAAACCTGATGCCGCAGCGACCTTCACCCTCTCTGCGCTTGTCGACTCCGGCGCTGATGCAACCATGATCCCGATTCGTTATCTCCAACAGATAGGGGCGATCAAACGGCAGCTTGTCTTTATTCGGACGGTTGCCGGCAAACGGGTGGGCGCTCATTTGTATACCGTCTCCCTACAGTTCGCTCATTACAACCGCCAGCGCATTGAGGTCGTCGGCAATCAAGCGACGACGGAAGCGATTATCACCTTCTCATGTTCAGGGAGTCAATGGCGCAAGAGCGTTTATCTTTGTGGCGTATAGTCCGCTTTCTGGTACGATTACCACTGGCTACCAGGCAAGCGGTATAGAGGAAATCTTGAACAACGACTACACGCATGTAAAGCGGCAGCGGTAACGAGGGGAAAGGCATTTCTAATGACGACCGTTTTCAAACCAGCAGGGACACGGCACAAGCCAGCGCTGCACGATGCCAGCCAGATCGCTATGTATCTGCGAAATTACGCCGTCTTGATCGGTGATGCCACGGAATTGGCCGAAGAGTGGGCAACGATGGCTGAACAGGAGCAGATTCATCACCGTTCGCTGGCCATGCAAATTTGGGGCATGCGCCATACGCTCGGCGAACTCTACCGGACAAACCAGTTGACGCCGACCCAAGTTCAGGAGTTAACCCGCCTGGATCATGCGCTTTTAGAACAGGCCGCCGCCATCGAAACCGCCTACGGCCCCTCGATCTGGCAACTGGTCAGAAATCTGGTGGACTGGGGTACACCGTTGAGCGAAGAAGAAGGCAGCGTGCAACTGGCCGTGCCGGTGCGGGCGTTGCCGGAGTTAGCAAAACACTTTGCGCGCTAATGTGCGCCGCTACTCGTGCAGAGCAATCTGCCCAATTTGTGAAGTTTGATAGGGGCGATAACAGGGCAGCCGGGGCAAATGCTGTGTCGCCGCCAGCAAGCCCTGATAAGTCAATGCCGGGAGCAGTTGACCGCTGTCAATAAACGAACAGGCTTTGACCACCTTCTCCTCGCTGATCGACACAAACCAATCATTCGCCCCACAACCCATATCGCTGCTGCGCATTCTAGGGGGCGGTGGCTGACAAGCGGTCAACCGAATGGCGTTCAGCGCGTTCTCGACGCCCAGGCTCTTGATAAAGGCGGCGACCTCAGTTGCCGACAACGACTCCGCAGCGAATTGCAGGCCAAAACCGGCGGGCAACATGGTCAGCAACAAAATGTCGTGGTAGCCGGCTACGACAAACTGCGCAACCGCCTGGCGACAAGCGTCCAATTGGCTGCGCCACAGCAACAAATTGATCCCCACCTGACTGACGCTTTGGCGACAGCGGTCGGCTCTGGCGATGATGGTCGCCGCCTCGTCGGGCGTGTGACAGGAGAGACGCAGCGGCAGATCCGGCAACCGTTCAACCTGGAGGGCCGGAATCCCGCTCGTCGTAAAGGTCAACGCCAGGGCAACGCGGCCATAGAGCGCGTTCACGAGGTCATAAAAATCCTTGCCCGCCTGTGGATCTGCCCACAACGTTGGCTCGCCACCGCCCAGCATGACGCTAAAGACATTGTTCTGGTCCAGGTCGGTGATAAAAGCGAGCAATTCGTCGTAGCGCCAGTGAGTCGTCCCCACTTTGGTCGAAGAAGCATAGCAAAACGGACAGCCCTTGTAACAGCGCCCGGTAATGGCAATCGAGACGTTCAAAGGCTGCCAGCGCTCCGCTTTGACATCGGTGTCCAGCACATTGAGTCCCGTCGCCGGGAAATATTGCCATAGCCCCAGGGGTGTTGGGGCGGATTTGCCATGACCCATTGGCGCCATTTGACGCAACTGCTGCATAGTTACCCTTCCCAATGATGACGCCAATCTGGCCCTAGCTCTAATTCTTCTCGCCGTTCTTTGGAAAGACCATAATAGAGGCGCGCCAGTTCAGCCGCCAGCAACACATCCCCCTCTTCATCGCGATCGACAAAGACAATGGCCGCCTCCGGCGTACCGCCCTTGAGCAACAGATCGCAACATTCGGTGGTCGAATAGGTGTTGGAATCGACGGACAGACTCCAATCATCTTCGTCCAGCCGGGAGGAATCGTCTGTGATCTCGTCACGCTGCACCTGAACCACTTCCCGAATGTGTTCCTCGCTGGATGCTGGGTAGAAATGAAAACCAGCAGGCAGCAGGGAGATGAGCGTTAACGCCGCGTCAGTGAACTCGCCATAATCATGCGCAAGCGCCGGCCCACCCAAAATATAAGGGCCGCCACCATCAGCCACATAGAGCGAAAAATGGCCCACGTCCCCATCGGGGTCGAGATAGAGAAAATTGACCGTACCGGAGTGATTGGTTGGTTGGTTAAACCAGACAAGCTTTGGCATTGGTGTCATCCTTTCCTACTGCTCACGTCACCGCAAATTCCGTATAGGGGCGGACCGATGGATGGTGAAAAGCCAATACAATGTCTTCGGGTGGCACCCCTGCCTCTAGTAGGTCAGTGGCAATACCATGCTCGGTGCCGTCAACTTCAATATAGAACTTATTGTTATGGAGACGCACGTAAAGGGCTGTGTTCCACACATGCTTCCGATCGGCCCAACCGATGGTGTGGAGGAGATAGTGTTCCCGTTCATCGTCAAAAACAAGAAAGGTTTCAACGCCCTCCTTCTGATGCCGCTTTAGTAACTCGGCGTAGCTTTGCAATACCCGTTTAATCAGCGCACGATATTCGTCTAATTTTCGATCCATTCTGTGATCTCCTTTGTTTCGGGATTCACAACCAGTAGGCGAACTTTGTAGTCTTGGAGCAACATTTGAATCGCTTTACTTCCCATGAACGTGTTATAGGCAATATCGCTGGTTGCCAAATATAGTTTGTGTTCCGGCTCAAGCCGCCGCAGAAAACTAAGGTAGACTAAATATTAACCGAGCGCTTCTTCCAAATCTTCCAGTACAGAACGGCGGATAAAACTTTTGATTTCAACGGCAATTTTTTCCAACCCCCGTTCTGCGCCCAGTAAGCTGCGTTGAGCGCCCAAATCAGGAAAGACGCTTTTGTCTTCATAAGAGAGCGTCAACGGATCATCTGTAATTGTCCACCCGTCATTTACTAGCGCTTTGCACACCGGCTCGTAAATCAGATCCTTTGCCGCCATTGATTCCACCATTTTCAAAAAGATGAATTTTGAGGTTAGTATACCATAATCTAGTTACCGTAGGGTTTGAAAGAAGTGGACAATATCCCCACTCTTCTGATATGGTCAGAGTGCGAAAAAGATCATAATCAGGAGGGAATGATGAAT
>QWII01000027.1 GCA_021405325.1 Caldilinea sp. CFX5
CAAGCTTGTTAGTTCATCGTCGGGGCACGAGCGATCGTGCCCCGACGATGAACTAACAAGCCGTGTTAGCTTGAACTTCTGAGGATGTACTCATGCCACAGCAGCCGACCAGGGGGAGAAAGCGCCAAGAGGCACTAACAGCTTATCTGTTTATTGCGCCCTGGGTGCTAGGGTTTGTGGTTTTTACTGGCGGGCCGATTATCGCCTCGCTGGTCTTGAGCTTCTATAAGTGGAAGATGATCGCACCGCCACAATTTATCGGTTGGGATAACTATGTCAAGATGTTTACCAACGATGAGTTGTTTCGGACTTCGCTGCGCGTGACCTTTACCTATGTGCTGCTCTACATCCCTCTTTCCCAGCTCCTGGCGTTGGTGTTGGCGCTGTTGTTAAACCAGAAGGTGCGGTGGCTGGGTCTCTGGCGCACCTTTTTCTACCTGCCGGCCGTGGTGAGCGGTGTTGCCGGCTCTGTCCTCTGGGCCTGGATGTATCAGCCGGAACTGGGCATTGTCAATCACCTGCTGGGCCTGGTGGGGCTGGAAGGGCAGAATTGGCTCTTTAACAAACAGACAGTGTTGGGCGCGCTGGTGGTCAAAAGTCTCTGGAATGTGGGCGTGCCGATGGTGATCTACCTGGCCGCGTTGCAGGCTATGCCCCAGATGCTCTACGAGGCGACCGAGATCGATGGCGCCGGCGAGTGGGCCAAATTCCGCCACATCACCTTGCCTATGCTCTCACCGGCCATCTTCTTCAACGCGGTGATTGGCATCATCAACGGCATCCAGACCTTTGCCGAGCCGTATGTGATGACCCAGGGCGGCCCGGACAACGCCACGCTCTTTCTGGGGCTGCATCTCTACCAGAACGCCTTTCACTTTCTCAACATGGGCTATGCATCGGCCATGGCCTGGATTATGTTTCTGTTGGTGCTGGCGCTCACCGTGCTGCAATTCCAGTTGTCCAGCCGGTGGGTCTATTACGAAGGAGAGGCCCGTTGATGAAGCAGGGGCGGCGACAAAGGAAGGGCTGCAATGACCACGCGTAATGAACAATTGACGCAAACCACACCAGCGCGGGCGCTTGCCATGCCTGGCGCCGGTCGGCTCCGGCTCTTTTTGTTGGGCAACCGCTTTCAGCCTGGCTTTTTGCGCCAGCTTTTTGTCTACAGCGCCTTGTTTATCCTGGCTGCGCTCTTTCTATTGCCCTTCTATTGGATGGTCAACACGGCGCTCAAACCCCATAGCCAGGTCTTTAGCTTGCCGCCGACCTGGTTGCCCCACCCGGCCCAGTGGTCCAACTTTGCCGAGGCAATGACGACGACCTATGAATCAAGCCCGCCGGTCTACCGCTACGCGCTTAATACAGCGCTCATTACCGTCAACGGCGTGATTGCCACCATCTTCTCCAGTTCGCTGGTGGCCTATGCCTTTGCCCGTATGGAGTTTCCCGGCAAGCAGGCGCTCTTTCTGGGCATTTTGAGTACGCTCATGATCCCCTTTGCGGTGGTGATGGTGCCGCAGTTTATTATCTGGAAGAATCTGGGCTGGCTCGACACGCTCTGGCCGCTCATGGTTCCTCACTGGTTCGCCTCGGCCTGGAACATTTTTCTCTTGCGTCAGTTCTTTATGAGCATCCCCTTTGACTATGATGAAGCAGCGCTGATGGATGGCGCCTCGCGTTGGGATATTTATTGGCGCGTGATCCTGCCCCTCTCTACACCGGCACTGGCGGCGGTGGGGGTCTTTGCCTTTGTCTTTTTCTGGAATGATTTTCTGGGGCCGTTGATTATTCTCTCCACCCCCAAAAATTTTACCTTGACCATCTTTCTGGCGAATTTCTCCGTCGCCTATGCCCGTTCCACCCCCTGGAACCTCTATATGGCGGCGGCTCTGATCATCATTCTGCCCTGCCTGGCGCTCTTTTTCTTTTCGCAAAACGCGTTTCTGAAAGGGATTACCATTACCGATCTCAAACGCTAACGTGCCGCCGGCGCAACCTGACCGGTTTTGCATCGGATCGGTTCTATACATTTTCTCGACAATCAGTCCGTCTGGAGAATTATGTCGAGGCGGTCGCGATTTCTGGTTTGGCATTGTGATGGCGACCCTGATGGTGCCGTACATTGTGTTGATGGTGCCACAATTTATCATCTTTACGCGCCTGGGGTGGATCGACACCTATCTGCCGCTGACGGTGCCGTTCTTCTTTGGCGGCGGCGCCTTTAACATCTTCCTCTTCCGCCAATTCTTCCGTTCGCTGCCCGAAGAGCTGGCCGATGCCGGACGCATTGACGGCAACAGCGAATTTGGCGTCTACTGGCGGATTATGTTGCCGCTCTGCAAACCGGCGCTGGCGACGGTGGCGGTTTTTACTTTCTTGACATGGCAGCGTCAACAGCGATGATTTTACCAATTATCCTGCTCTTCTTCTTTGCCCAGCGCTATTTTGTGGAAGGGATTGTGCTGAGTGGGTTGAAGGGGTAAACAGTTGAACTCCATGAATTCAGCTAAATTTATGGAGTTGAAGTCCATAAATTTAGCCGAATTTGTGGAGTGGTCGCCGCAAGAGAGCGTAACAGCGCCCACCAGTTGGCGCAATACCTATCCTGAGGCTGAGTTTCGGGTAATTACGTCGGAAAATTATCAGGAATTGTAACTACTCAGTTCTTAGCCAGTCACGGACTGGCTAAGAACTGAGTAGTTACCAGGAATTTATCTTACTACCCAAAGCCGCCTCATTCCCAAGGAGATCAAAGCGACCTATACTTTGTTGACTCTGCTGCCGTCGTACTGTGTGGCTATACGGGGTGGAGAAATCCAGCTACCGGTTAGCCAGTTGTTCACGAAACGCTTGATATGCCGACGAGGCTAATCCTTGTTGCAACACGGCTAATAAAGCTGCCATATTATCAGTCCAGAAGGCAGCGGGATGAAACCAAAGTCCTGGAAAAACTCGACTGCGCAGAATGCCATCGGCATCGATAGGAATCAGTTCATACACGCCATTACGTAGCGTGAACCAACTTACTTGTTGCTCATTCGCTTGCAACACCAGATATTCCTGGACGCCATGCCGGGCATAGGTGGCTTTCTTCTGATGCAGATCATAGCTGGTGCTGCTGGCAGCAATTTCGACAACCAGTTCGGGCGCGCCTTGCAAGTACCCATCGCCATCAATCCAAGAATTGCCGCCAACGGATGGATCGAGCCGGAGTAGAACGTCGGGTTGGGGTTCGTTGATGAAGTCAAAGCGCACGGTTGCGTTATCACTCCCCCGTACACCAGGCGTTGTCATGCGGTAAAAGCCCAATCAGCCAATTACATTAAAATGGAGATCGCCATGCTTGTGAGTGTGGACAGGGGAAGGTATATACACAATGCCTTCAATGAGTTCGGCTTTTTTGATCTCTGGGCGCGCCTGGTAGCGGCGCTCAAACTCTGGGCGAGTCATCGTATCGCCAGCGGTCAGGGCTGGTATGTCATCTTTTCGGTCGCGCACAAAATCGCTCATTGGTTCACCCCATATATTCTCTCAGATATAGCGCCATGATACCATAGCGAAGGGCAAAATCAATATGCTTACCCGTGAACTCGATCTCAACCGCCCAGACTTTATCTTTGACCCCTATCCCTTGCTGGCCGACCTACGGGAGCAGACGCCCATCTTCTGGGAGCCACGCTGGCGCAAGCTCTTTTTTACGCGCTATGAGGACATTGCCTTCCTGCTGCGTGACAAGCGGCTGGGCCGTTCGATTCTACACATCCTAACACGGGAAGAGTTGGGCTGGCCGCCGCCTGATCCGCGCTTGACTGCCTTCAATCAGTTCCAAAACCGTATTATCATGGAACAGGAGCCGCCCGAGCACACCCGGTTGCGCGGGCTGGTCAGCAAAGCCTTTACGCCGCAGCGGGTCGAGGGGATGCGCGCCAAGATTTCCGCCATTGTCAACCGTTTGCTCGACCAGGTGCAGGCTAACGGCCAGATGGATCTGTTACAGGATTTTGCCGAACCGCTGCCGGTGACGGTCATTGCCGAGTTGTTGGGCATACCAGAAGCGTATCGTCACCAATTGCGCCCCTGGTCGGCGGCGATTGTCAAGATGTATGAGGTGAACACCAGTGATGCCCAGGTACAAGCCGCCGAGCAAGCGGTCACTGATTTTTCCAATCTCCTGCGCGCCCTTGCCGATGAACGCCGTCACCAACCGCAGGATGATCTGATCACGGCCCTGGTGCAAGCCGAAGAGCAAGACGACCGGCTCACCGAAGCGGAACTGATTGCCAACTGCATCTTCCTCCTCAATGCCGGCCACGAAGCGAGCGTCAACGGCTTGACCGGCGGCCTATTGGCGCTCTTCCGCAACCTCGACCAACTTGCTTTACTCAAGGCCGCTGCACAACAGGGCAACACACCGTTGTTCAAAACTGCTGTTGAAGAGTTGCTGCGCTACGACACCCCGTTGCCGTTGTTCGAGCGGTGGGTATTGCAAGATTTCACCTACAACGGCGTTGAACTAAAACGGGGAACTGAGGTTGCGCTGTTGTACGCCGCCGGGAATCGTGATCCCCGTCGCTTTGCGCTGGCTGATCAACTGGATGTCACCCGGAGCGACAATCCTCACCTGACCTTTGGCTTAGGCACGCACTACTGCCTGGGCGCACCACTGGCGCGACTGGAATTGCAAGTGGCGCTCGAAACTCTATTGCGCCGTCTGCCAACCCTTCAACTAGCGATTTCATCTCAGGAAGTACAATATAATGATGGTTTTGTGATTCGCGGGTTAAAGGGATTGCCCGTTTTGTGGTAAAATCACTATAGTAATCGGGTTGCTAAGTGTAACAAAGGGAGAAGCACTGGATGAACTGGCGTGATTATATTGTAACCGACCCAACGATCTGTCATGGGAAAGCGTGCATCAAAGGGACACGCGTACTGGTTTCTGTGATTTTAGATAATTTGGCAATGAATCTCTCACCAGACGAAATCCTACAGAGCTATCCCACGGTCACGCTTGAAGCCATCCAAGCCGCTGTCGCCTATGCTGCTGAGTTGACGCGCGAACGAGTCATTCCGATTCTCCCACAATTAGCCGCAGAATCGCTGGCAGGCAAGCTATGGATTGTTGATGAACAAAAGATTCGTGTTCGTGGGTGATTGATTTTAGTGGGTCATGATACATCTCTTGAAACCTGAAATTATGAGTCCGGCGGGCTACTGGCCGCAACTGAACGCCGCCATTGAAGCCGGTGCTGATGCCGTCTATTTTGGCTTGACCCATTTCACGGCGCGCACCAAAGTCGGCTTTACCCTGACTGAACTGCCAGAAGTCATGCGCACCCTCCACCAGCGGGGCGTCAAGGGCTATGTCACCTTTAACACCCTCATCTTTGACCATGAGATTGAAGAAGCCGCCAAGAGTCTCGCCGCCATTGCTGCCGCCGGCGCTGATTCGATCATTGTGCAAGATGTCGGCATTGCCCAACTCGCCCACCAGATCGCACCCGACCTGGCGATCCACGGCAGCACGCAAATGAGCATCACCAGCGCCGAGGGGGTGGCGTTGGCCCAACAATTTGGCGTCAGCCGAGTAGTGCTGGCGCGCGAACTGGCGCTGGATGAGATTCGCGCCATCCGCCAGCAGACTGCTTGTGAACTAGAGATGTTTGTCCATGGCGCGCTCTGTGTTTCCTACTCCGGTCAATGTTTTTCGTCGGAGGCGTGGGGCGGACGGAGCGCCAATCGCGGCCAGTGCGCCCAGGCGTGTCGCTTGCCCTATGAACTAGTGGTCGATGAGGTGGTCAAGCCGCTGGGGGATGCCCGCTATTTGCTGTCGCCGGGGGATCTCTATGCCTTGCACCAGATGCCGGAGATTGTCACGATTGGCATTTCCGCGCTCAAGATTGAAGGCCGCTACAAAGACGCCGACTATGTGGCGTTGACCACGGCTGCTTATCGCAAAGCCGTGGATGAAGCGTGGGCCGGTTTGCCGCTGAGTATTACGGCAGCGGAAGAGTTGCAACTGGAACAGGTTTATTCGCGTGGGTTGGGCGCACACTTTGTCAGCGGCACCAATCACCAGACGGTGGTCAGCGGTCGTTCCCCGCGCCATCGGGGTGTTCTCATGGGCAAGGTGGTGCAAGTATTGGGTGATCAGGTGATTATTACCCCCAACGCGACGGATAAAATTGCTCCGCTCAAACCGGGCGACGGGGTGGTCTTTGACGCCGCCGATTGGCGTAGTCCCGAAGAGCGCGAGGAAGGCGGGCGCATCTATCAGGTCAAGCCGCAGCGGGGCGGACGCCTGGCGGTGGCCTTTGGCAACGGCGCGATCAACTTCCATCGCATCCGCCCCGGCGATCTCATCTGGCGCAGCCACGACCCGGAAACGGACAAAGCTGCCCGCCCCTTTACGGCAGCCAACAGCCCTGTCCACAAACAACCAGTGCAACTGCATGTCACCGCCCACGAAGGCGCGCCCTTGCTCTTGCGTTGGACCCTGGCCGATCACCCCCAGATCAGCGTGACCGTCCAATCCGACGAACTGCTCCCCCCCGCCGCCAATCGCCCGATGACCGCCGACTACCTGCGTGAACAACTGGGCCGTCTCGGCAACACGGCCTACACGTTAACTGAGTTACACCTCGAATTACAAGGCAACCCTTTTGCCCCTAGCTCGCTGCTTAATCATTTACGCCGCCAAGCAATTGAGCAATTAGTGGACATCCAGTCGCGCCCACGTCAAATTGCCATTCATACCGTGCCACCTGTCCGGCAACGCGCACCACAATCGCTCAATCACCCAATCGTTCGACTGAGCGCTCACGACGAAGTCACCCAATCACCCAATCTCCACCTTCTTGTGCGAACACCGGAACAACTCGACGCCGCCCTCGACCTGAATCCCGCAAGCATCACCTTGGACTACCTGGAATTGTACGGTTTGCGACCAGCGGTGGAACGGGTGCAGGCCAAAGGCATACCGGCGCGGGTGGCCAGCCCACGGGTGCTAAAGCCGAATGAGCAACGCATTGTCAACTTTCTCCTGCGGTTGGAGTGTGAGATTCTCGTGCGGTCGAATGGTCTGTTGTACGCCTTGCGCCAGGAAGATCACCCGCCCTTGATTGGCGATTTCAGCCTGAACGCGGCGAATGTGTTGACAGCGGAAACCTTTTTGCAATTAGGGCTAAAGCGGCTAACCCCGACCCATGATCTCAATGCGGCCCAAGTAGCCGATCTCGCACGGGCGATTGGACCGGCGCAGATCGAGGCGATAGTTTATCAGCACTTGCCGGTCTTCCACACGGAACACTGCGTCTTCTGCCGCTTCTTGTCAACGGGAACCAGCTACAAAGATTGCGGTCATCCTTGTGAAAAGCATCGTGTCGCCCTCCGTGACCACAATGGTCGCGCTCACCCAGTGATGGCGGATGTGGGTTGTCGCAATACTGTTTTTGGGGCGGAGGCGCAAGAGGCGAGTCGCCACCTGGCATTGTGGCGCGCCGCCGGCATTCACCACTTCCGTCTGGAATTTGTGCATGAAACAGGGACGCAAGTAGCTGCGGTGACAGAAGCGTTTGCCAATCACTTGGTTGGCAAGGGAACGCTACGCGAATTGACGCAGCGGTTACAAGCGGTTACGCCACAGGGAACGACCGAAGGCAGCCTGTTTGTTGCGGAGAACTACATGGAGATTCCACTCATGCAATAAAACTACAACGAATTGGGGGGTAAACGAATTGGGCGTCGAAGCTCACCAATTCGTTTACCCCCAATTCGTTGTAGTTATGTAATTGCTTACTTCAACAAGCGATGCACCAGATGGTCAATCACCAAATAGAGTACCACCGCCGCGATAATCAACCCCCACCACGGCACCTGCACCCAGATCACGATAAAGAGCCGATCCAGCACCCGAAAGAGAATATAGGCAAAGATCACCGTCGTGATCAACGTGGCCAGCCGTTGCTTGATGGTGGTTGACATCGCTCTTATGCCTTCTTGGCGTTGCTCTTTTTGGCGGTTGTACTCGCTTTGGTCGCGCTACTCTTCTTTGTGACACTACCCGTTTTGACGGCGGCACTGGCCTTGGCTGCGCTGCTTTTGGCACTGCTGCTTTTCGCAGCGGCGCTGCCAGTCTTGGCCGGGGCGCTTGCGGCCTTCGCACTACTTTTGCGCTTTGCACCCCCCTTTTTGCCGGCCTTGGCATTGACCCAGGCCAAGGCTTGTTCCAGGGTCACGCTTTCGGGCGTTACGCCTTCGGGCAAGGTGACATTGACCTTTTGATAGTTGACATACGGCCCATAGCGACCATCCAACACGGCAATGGGGCCGCCGTCCGGGTGTTCACCCAGCGCCTTGAGGACATTCTTCTTGCTGGCAGTGCGCTCGCCCCCTTTGCGCCCCTTGCGATCCCCCGCCGAGGCAATCAACTCTAGCGCCCGATCCAGGTCAATCTCCAGCACATTGTCATGCTTCTTAAGACTGGTGAAGCCGCCATCATGCACCACATAGGGGCCAAAGCGCCCGACGCCGGCTTGCACTGGTTTGCCCGTTTCCGGGTGTTCGCCCAGGAGCCGAGGTAGGCTCAACAGTTGCAGCGCCACATCGAGATTGATCTCGGCGGCGTCCATGTTCTTGAGCAAGCTGACCCGTTTCGGCTTTTTGTTGCCATTCTGGTCTTCTTCGCCAAGTTGCACATAGGGGCCGTAGGGGCCGATTTTGAGCAACACCGGGCGTTCGGTCTCCGGGTCAACGCCGAGCGTGGTTGGCCCATCAGTCTTTTGGCTAAAGAGTTGTTCGGCCAGCTCCGCCGTGAGATCTGCCGGCGGTAGATCGGAAGGGATGCCCGCTGTCACCCGTTCGCCGTTGAGTTCTTTGGCGAGAAAGGGGCCAAATTGACCAATGCGCACTTCCACCGGCAAATCTTCCAATTCTACACCACTGGCCAAGCGCGGGTCAATGCCGGCATCTTTGGCCTTGACCTGGCTTTCCAAGCCGGCCTGCCCCAGGTAGAACTGCCGCAGATAGGTGAGCCAGTCGGTTTCGCCATTGGCAATATCATCCAGCCGCTGCTCCATCGTCGCCGTGAAGTTGAGATCGACCAGATCAAAGAAGTGATCTTCCAGTAACTTGGTGACGGCAAAGGCGGTGAAGGTCGGCACCAATTCGCGGCGCAGTTTGAAAGCATAGCCGCGCTGCAAAATCGTGTCGATGATCGACGCGTAGGTGCTGGGGCGACCAATGCCTTCGGCTTCCAACGCCTTGACCAGCGTCGCTTCGGTGTAGCGAGCTGGCGGTTTGGTTTCGTGGCCCTGGGCTTGCAGGTCGCGACAATCAACCTCCTCGTCAATCGTCAGCGGCGGCAGCGGCGATTCCTGGCTTTCGAGCGCCGCTTCGGGATCGTCGGAGCCTTCGACATAGGCGCGGAAGAAACCAGGGAACAACACTGTGCGGCCACTGGCGCGGAACAAACAATCTTCCACCGCAATCGTTGCCGTGGTTAGACGCAGCCGGGCATTCGCCATTTGCGTCGCCACGGTGCGCTTCCAGATCAGGTCATAGAGCCGACGCTCATCACCACCCAGCGGCAATTCATCGACCGGCAACATGCGCTCCCCGGCCGGGCGAATGGCTTCGTGGGCTTCCTGGGCGTTCTTGGTCTTGCTCGAGTAGCGGCGCGGGCGGTCACTGAGATATTGCTCGCCATAAAGTTCAGTCACCCGGCGGCGGGCGGCGTTGATCGCCTGGTCGCTCAGGTTCACCGAGTCGGTGCGCATGTAGGTGATGTAGCCGTTTTCATAGAGTGACTGCGCCACCCGCATCGTCTCTTTGGCGCCCATGCCCAGCTTGCGGTTGGCCTCTTGTTGCAAGGTGCTGGTTGTGAACGGCGGCGCGGGCGACCGATTGCTCTCGCGTTCATCCAGTTCAGTCACGCGCCAGAGACCATTGAGCAGCCGTGCCTTTAAGGCTTCCGCTTCCTGTTGATTGAGCAGGAGAACATTCTTCTTGTCAGCAACTTGCCCGGTGCTTTCGTCAAAGTCGCGACCGCTGGCCACACGCACGCCACCGACGGAGATCAACTCGGCTTCAAAGCGGTGATCCGGTCGATCCGGTCGTTTGTTGAGCAGCGCTTTCAAGTCCCAATATTGACCAGAGCGGAAGGCGCGCCGCTCCCGTTCACGAATAACGAGCAGCCGCACAGCGACACTCTGGACACGACCGGCTGACAGTTTGGGCGCAATTTTTTTCCAGAGTAGCGGTGAAACGGTATAACCGACCAGCCGATCCAGAATGCGGCGCGTCTCTTGGGCGCGCACCAAATCCTGGTCGATAGTGCGGGTCTCGCGCAGCGCCTGTTGAATGGCTTCACGGGTGATCTCATGGAAGACCATACGGCGCACCGGTACTTTGGGTCGCAACACTTCGTACAAGTGCCAGCCGATGCTTTCGCCTTCGCGATCTTCGTCGGTGGCGAGGATCAGCTCATCAGCCTCTTTCAGATGGTTGCGTAAATCGGCCACCACCTTTTTCTTATTGGCCGGCACCACATAGAGTGGGTCAAAATCTTGTTGGACATTCACCCCCAGGCGCGACCACGGTTCGCCCTTCTGCGCCGCCGGCACTTCCGCTGCCGAAGCGGGCAGGTCACGGACATGGCCCATACTCGCTTCGACATGATAGTCTTTCGGCAAATAATTCCGAATCGTCCGCGCCTTGGTCGGCGATTCCACAATTACTAATTTTGTCATAAGTTTTTGGATCTATTAAGTTCAGTAGCATCGATTTTCGTAACCTACGCTGTAAGTGCATCGTCTACCGCTACTTGGTTTAGAGTAAAATCGCCAGAAACACAGTGAGCGTAACTCCTTTTCGCCGGGCTTTTTGAACCGTTTGACCATTCGTGACGGGCCACCCTTCCTGGAAGCGGCAGGAACCGTTTTGTATGAGCAGACAGCAGTTGCCTCTGCCCGGAAGTACCCATGCACCATTGTGCGCCATAGCCAATGAAAACAACAGGGATTTCGCAGATTTCAAAGATTTATATTGCAAATTAATCTGTATAATCTGCGAAATCCCTGTTGTTTTCAGGGCAGGGTCGCCTAACTTGATATAGCAGGCTTTTTCCCCTGGCAAAGAAGTATTGTATACTCTCCTTTAGCGCTCATGCCTTGACCCCGTCTCCACCAGCCTGAAGCGGGAAAGTGCGCCTGGCCCAAAGCCAAGTAACAACTGTAACGGATGAAGACTATTTTGCCAAATTTGCCGTAAGTCAATGAATACCAATCGTCGTCTGATCATCGTCCTGGTCACTGGGTTGTCGCTGGTGGCCAACACCCTGGTTGGGTGTCAAGCCAGCCTGCCGGCCTTCCCTGCTAAACAAGTGTTGTCTACGCCATCGATACCGGGCAGTGTGCTGGTGACGCCACTCAATCAACCTACCGCCTGTACTGATCGCTTTGTCTATCACCCGCTTGACCATCTCACTACCACTGCCGATGGCGTTGTGCGCATGTTTGCGGCGAATGGGGCCGGTGTAGCGGTCAATGATCTGGACAATGACGGCGATCTCGATCTGGTGCTGGGCAGTGAAACCGGCTCCAACTCGATCTTTTGGAACGAAGGCGCGCTTACCTTCTCTAAGACGGAATTGAGTAGCGGTCCGACGCGCGCAATTACGATTTTGGATGTTGACGGCAATGGCTGGCGCGATCTTGTGCTGACCACCAACACTGGCGCCCTCAACTATTGGCGCAACCGGGGGAGACAAACCTTTAGCAAAGAAGTGTTGCCCGGTGTCGCCAACCCGGCCTATGTCATCAACTGGGGGGATCTGGACAATGATGGTGATCTGGATCTGGTGACAGCCTCCTATGACGCCGGTTTCCTGACCGACCGGGGCAACACCTATTTGACGGAACAGCAGGGAGGCGTCTTTGTCTATACTAATGACAACGGGCGTTTTCGCCCTACGCAACTTGCGCAAGCCGCGCAGGCATTGGCGCTCGGTCTCTTTGATCTCAACCAGGATCAGCGGCTCGACATTCTGGTCGGCAACGATTTTGCGGTGCGTGATCAAGCCTGGCTCAACCGCGCAACCGGGTGGGAAGCGGTGGAACCCTTTGCCGTCACCGCCTATAGCACTATGAGCCTCGACCAGGGCGATCTGGACAACGATGGTCGCCCTGAACTCTTTGCCGCCGACATGAATCCCTATGACATTGCCCCGGCGACAATGGCGGCTTGGCTGCCGGTGATCGCCAACATGGAGCGTGGGATCGTTCACAAGCGTGATGATCCGCAAGAGATGGCAAATGTGCTTCAGACCCCAAACAACGCCGGCGGCTGGCGGGAAGCAGCGCAAGGTTGGGGCGTGGCGGCGACGGGGTGGAGTTGGTCGAGCAAATTTGGCGACCTGGACAATGACGGCTATCTCGATCTCTATGTCGTCAATGGCATGATTGAGGCAGGCACCTTTGGTCATCTACCCAACCATGAACTGGTGGAAGAGAATCAGGTTTTTCGCAATGAGCAGGGGCGGCGGTTCCAAGCAATGCCGGCCTGGGGTCTCAATTCCAGGGCCAGCGGGCGCAGCATGGTGATGGCTGACCTAGATCAAGATGGCGACCTGGATATTGTCGTCAACCCGCTGCGCAGTCCGGCCCAGTTGTTTGAGAATCAACTTTGTGGCGGCGCTAGCGTACAGGTGGATCTACAATGGCTCGGTGCGCAGAATCGTGATGCTATCGGGGCTAGGGTGACACTGGTGACCAGCCAGGGTAATTTTTCTCGTGACGTGCGCGTCCTGAGCGGTTATCTCTCCGGCGACCCGACCCGACTGCACTTTGGCTTGCCGGTGGCTGCCACCCTGGAACAGGTGATCGTACAGTGGCCGGATGGGGCGGCGAGTGTGGTGGCGGGAATCAAAGCGGGAACGTGGCTCACCATAAGTCGCCCATAACGCCAAGATGCGGTATACTCACGCTATGACTTATCTGGACTTTTACCGTAACCGTACCATCTTGATCACTGGTGGCCTGGGCTTTATCGGCTCGAACCTGGCGCGCCGGCTTGTTGACCTGGGGGCGCAGGTCACCCTGGTCGATTCGCTCATTCCTGACTATGGCGGCAATCGCTTTAACCTGGCTGGCTATGAAAACCGGCTACACCTCAACATCGCCGACGTGCGCGACCCCTATTCCATGCGCGCCTTGGTGCAGGGCAAAGAGGTGCTCTTCAACCTGGCCGGTCAGGTCAGCCACATCGATTCGATGACCGACCCGCTGGCCGATTTGGAGATCAATGCACGGGCGCAACTTTCCATCTTGGAGGCATGTCGCCATGAAAACCCGACCATCAAGGTGGTTTATGCCGGCACCCGTCAACAATATGGCAAGCCGCACTATCTGCCGCTCGACGAAAATCATCTGCAACACCCGACCGATGTCAACGGCGTCAACAAGCTGGCGGGCGAGTGGTATCACATTGTCTACCACACGGCCTATGGCTTGCGCACCACTTCGTTGCGACTGACCAACACCTACGGCCCACGCCAGTTGATGAAACACAATCGCCAGGGTTTTATCGGCTGGTTTGTCCGGCTGGCGGTGGAGGGCAAGACGATTCAACTCTATGGCGACGGCCAACAGCAGCGCGATCTCACCTTTGTTGACGATGTGGTGGATGCGTTCTTACGGGTCGGCGCGACCGATGAAACCAATGGGCAAGTTTATAACCTGGGCGGTCTCCATCCGGTCACGCTCTATGATTTAGCCCATTTGATTGTGGAATTGGCCGGACATGGCAACGTGACTACTGTACCTTGGCCGGCGGATCGCAAGAAGATCGACATCGGGGATGTCTATTCCAGTTATACTAAAATAGAGTCGATCCTCGGCTGGCGACCCCAAACCGACCTGCGGACAGGGCTGGCGCAGACGCTGACTTATTATCACGAACATTGGCGGCACTATTGGTAGCCTACACTATTCATCCAGTGTGACGCCCAAGGAGCGTAGTCGGGCGATTAATTGTGCAGAGCGTTGCTGTTCGGCCAAAAACGCAGATTCTGCTTGCTCCGCACGTTGTCGTTCTTGCTCCGCACGTTGTTGTGCCGCTTGATACTCAGGCATGATAAATGGTTGATAGACCGGATCATCAACTAATTCGACTAGCGAAGGTTGACGATGCAGATCGGCGATCCGAAATTGAAAGCCGGGCAAGACAGTGGAGCGAATGATGCCGCCGGGCAAGGGTGGAATGGGTGCGAAGATGCCTTGGGGGGTGCGGTAATAGAAGGCCATGTAGGTGTCGCCGTCATCCAGGATAAAGTATTCACGCACGCCAGCCAGCTCATACTGACCGCGTTTGACAACCACATCCCGATCAATATCTTCCTGGCTGCCGTCGGAGAGCGATTCGATGCATAGATCAAAGGTGCCATGATAGCTGCGGTCGTCAATCGCTAGTGGAATTTGATTGCTGTTCAGGATCACACCTAGATCGGGTTTGCGGATCGCTGTGCTGTGAGGCATGGTCAGCCGAAACGCTGTTTCCAACGCCATGGTGACCGCAATTGGCTCGTTGCGCAGAAATTCATTGAGCAGCAAGAGAAACCATTTATACATGCTCCATTCCACCACATTGGGCATGGGACGCTCCTCCAGGATGCCGTTGTTCCATTCATAGCTAAAGGATGGGTGACTATAATATTGGGCCCAGTAGACCTCCTCAGAGACAGCTTTGCCATGCTCCGAGCGCAGTTCATCCACAACATGCCCGTTGCGATAGGCAGACGGCGCTGTGTGATTGGTTTCAAGAATCTTCACTACCGGCGTTGCTAAATTTGCCATTCTGTTCCTCCTGCGTACACTATACCACGCAAGCTGTCGCTATCATACCGATGTTTTACGAGAAAGTCAACTATTGTGACCAAGCCCATTCCTGTCATCGATCTACACGCCCAATACGCTGCCCTCCAACCCGAACTCGCCGCCGCCGTCGCCCGTGTCCTCGATAGCGGCTGGTATATCCTCGGCAAGGAGGTTACAGCCTTTGAGGTAGAGTTTGCCGCCTACCTGGGAAGACAAGAAGACAAGAAGACAGGAAGCAGCGAGCGATCAAAAATCGACTGTGTCGGCGTCAATTCGGGGACGGATGCGTTGCAGTTGGCGTTGCGGGCGTGCGATGTGGGGCCGGGGGATGAGGTGATCACGGTGTCACATACGGCGGTGGCGACGGTGGCCGCGATCCGGCTGACAGGGGCGACGCCGGTGTTGGTCGATATTGAGCCGGAAACGTATACGATGGCCCCGGCGGCAGTGCAGGCAGCGTTGACGCCACGCACCAAAGCCATCATTCCGGTGCATCTCTATGGCCACCCAGCGGCGCTGGGCGAGTTGCTGACCATTGCCGCGCAGGCCGGCATCCCGTTGATCGAGGATTGTGCACAGGCGCATGGGGCGCGCTACCAGGGACAGATGGTTGGCACGTTGGGTGATTTGGCCTGTTTCTCCTTCTACCCGACGAAAAATTTGGGCGCGTTGGGGGATGGCGGCGCGGTGGTTGGGCGCAATGCGGCCTTGATGGACAAGGTGCGCAGCTTGCGCGAGTATGGCTGGACGCCGCAAGCGCGTTACATCTCACAGCGAGAAGGGTTGAATAGCCGTCTGGATGAAATGCAAGCCGCCTTGCTGCGTGTCAAGCTGCGCTGCCTGGATGCGTGGAATGATGCCAGACGCCACATCGCTGACCTTTACGCCGCACATTTGCCGGCAAGCATCAGCAAGCCAGTCGAGCAACCCGGCAGCCAGCATGTCTACCACCTCTATGTCGTGCGGGTAGCAAACCGCGACCACTTCCGTCAACAGATGCAGGCCAATGGCGTCGCGACCGCCATTCATTACCCAGCGGCTGTCCACCAACAACCGGCTTACCAGCAAGATAACATCGTCTGCCACGCAATGACCGTCACTGAGCAACTGCTACCCCAGATTGTCACCCTGCCCATGTACCCTCAACTCACCGATGACCAGGCGCTGACCATCTGCCGGGTCGCTACGCAGGCGCTTGCCGCCTAACTCACGACGAAACGCAATGCCCACGCAACACGCAACACGCAACACGCCCCTTGACGGCTATCGCGCCCTACTCTGGCTGGCGATTCTCGGTTACATTGTTCTCTTTAGCCGTCTCGCCTTCGACCTGCATCTGGGGATGCGCACCCATAAGGCGGATTTGGGGCAAATCGCCCAAGCTATCTGGAACAGTAGCCGGGGGCGCTTTGTCGAATCAACCGACACCGGCATCATCGCCAGCCGGCTGACCGACCATGTCGAGCCGATGTTGGCCTTTATTAGCCCGGTGCTGTGGCTGTGGGAAGATGTGCGGATGCTTCTATTGCTCCAAGTCATTTTTGTGGCGATTGGCGCGTGGCCGCTCTATGAATTGGCCTTGCTGCTGCTGGACAAAACCCTCCCCCCCCGTGAACGCAGCCAAATCTGGCAGATCGAACCGTTGCGTCAGATGACGCGCCCAATGGCGCTGGCATTGGCATTGGCTTATCTACTCGCGCCACAAACCCAATCCGCGATCCTTACTGAATTTCATGCCGCCCCCTTGGTTGTGCCTTTTCTGCTCTGGGCCTTCTGGGCCGTTGAACGAGAACAGCTCTGGTCTTTTGTCATCGCCACCCTCCTCGTCGCTACCGTCAAAGAAGAGATGGCGCTCCTGGCCGCCGGCCTTGGTGTGTGGGCAACCTGGCGTCACCTCTGGCGAACACGACCAATCACCTTGTCACCTTGTCACCTTGTCACCTTGTCAGTCACCCTTGCTGCCTTACTCTGGTTCTACCTCGCCACCTTCGTTATCGTCCCCGCCCATGCGCCGCAAATTTATGACACGGCGGAGAGCGTTTATTTTGGCCGCTATGGAGCGTTGGGCGATTCGCCGGCGGATATTTTGAAGAGCTTTTTCACCCAACCGGGCATGGTTTGGCAGATCGCGACTGAACCGGTGCGATTGCATTACCTGTGGGGGTTGATTGCGCCCTTTGGCTGGCTCAGTCTCCTCGCGCCGGAGATCGTTCTGTTGTCATTGCCACTCTTGCTGGCAAACCTGTTGAGCGCCTACCCGGCCCAATACTATGGCGATTTTCATTATAGCGCGCCGCTGGTTCCCTATTTCGCCGTGAGCGCCGCCTATGGATTGGCGCGGCTCTGGCGCTGGTTGAGCCGCCTGACCAGCGGCACATCGGCCAGCTATCAACATTTAGCGGCGGCGAGTACCGGGACAATGGCGTTGGCGTCAGTTTTTACCAATGCGCGCACGGCATTGCGGCCACTGATCGCACTCGCTTGTGTTCTCTGGTTGTTGGGCTGGGGTGGGGCAACTTATCGCGAGGCTGGTCGTGGGCCATTCGCTGCCCGCTATGATCCTACGCCGATTACCGATCATGCGCGTTTGCTGCCCCGCTTTACGGCCCAAATTCCCGCCGATGCGGCGGTGACGGCGACGGCGGCGGTTCATCCCCATTTGAGCCTGCGCCGCTACCTCTATCAATTCCCTATCGGCTTGGCAGAATTGAACACCGCCGGTCAGGCGGAGTGGGCGCTGATCGATGTAACGACCAACACGGACATGGCCCCCGGCGATCTCAAAAGCGGCGTTGATACGTTGCTTACCGGCGATTGGGGCGTGGTCGATGGTGCGGATGGCTTTTTGCTGTTGCAACGGGGCAACCCTAACAAGACTATTCCCGACGCGTTTTATGATTTTGCCCGTGGTCAGGCTGGCGATCCCAGCCAGCCCACAGCGGACGCTGCACTTACCTTTGTCAGTGTACAGGTCGAAGATCGACCGCGCTGGCGAGAGACGCGGGTCAACGCCTGTTGGCAAGTCGGTAACAAATTTGCCGCAGCTCCGGTTGTACCACAACTGGAGCTAATGGCCCCAACGGGTGATCTGCTCTATTCGTTTTCCGCTGCCGCGCCGCCTGCCTTCCTCTGGTATCCGCCCGAACAGTGGCAGGCGGGCGAAACGGTTTGTGTAAAGACGCTGCCCTTGTATTTGCCCAGGTTGTGGGGGGTGCGAGTCGCCCCTGCACAGCATCGTGATACTTTGGGGAGCACCACACAGAGCCTTTTACATAGCCCAGAAGGCACGATGCTGGTTCAACTGTTTGAACGAACGGCAAGTGGTCAGGTCGCGCCATTGTTGCCTGTAATGGTCGCCCAGAAAACAGATCGCACAAAATTCACCAGCGTGACTGGCGTATTTCGCGTTGATGGGCAGCCAATGCCGCTGACGCTCTGGTCGCCCCAGGAGGTCGCTACTGGTGGCAAGCTCGATTTACATTTACTTTGGGGTGATGAAACCTTTGCCGATTGGCCGGCACATCTGGTGGCGTTTGTCCATCTGCGCCAGGGCGAGACAACCCTTGCCCAAGCGGACGGCCCGCCGCGCTTTTTTACCATCAACTCGCCGGTGGCAGGGCTGGCCGAATGGCGACAGCTTGCGCTGCCGGCGACGCTTTTGCCCGGAGCGCAAGTAACGGTGGCGATTGGTTTATATGATCCGGTAACGGGTGAACGGGTAAGTCTACAAGTGGGAAACGCGAATGAAATGATTGTGGGGCCAATTACGGTGGTAGCGCCGCCCCTGCCGGACCAAGCTTGTGCGCTGATTCCAGCGACTTGTGCGGCCCAACCGTCTTCCGTCCCGTAGGGACGCTTGAGTTTAGAGAGGAACTCCCTACCGTAAACTCAAGCGTCCCTACGGGACGAGCGATGCGTTGAGAACAAATCGCGGCGGTATGGGTAACTACGCCGGTCGAATGCCCAGGTAATTCTGGTTGCTGCTGAGAACTTTGAGAATGGTGTCGGGGGATTTCCAGGGCAGCAACTGGTTTAGTTCGTTGGAAGAGAGCGGCGTGTTATTGTTTGCCAGGAAGATGCGAAAACAGGCGGCGACCAGCGGCAGCCGCTCGTTGATATATTCGGGATCATTGGCACAACGGGTGCGCAGACATTCACGCAGCGCATCGGTCTGGCGTACTTCGCCGGTGTCGGGATCGACCCAATCCACATTCTCGGTGTTGGCATGGTTGCTAAAGCGTTTGCGACATTCATCGCAGAGCTGGTCGCGCAGGTAGAGACGGAAGTTGCGATTGTTGGTCTCCCACCAATCATAGTCAATGCGAAACTTGGTATCGACTGTGGGACGGAACCGGGCCAATTTATGGCGCAATAAAGTTTGTGTCATGGGTACTTAACTCTCTCTCAATAGCGGTATCGCACAACCGTAGGCATACCGCCCCCGAAACTCGTTACGCTAAGGCAAAGAAGCCATTGCCGACATCGCGGAATTTCCGATTACTGATCAGGGCGTAGAAGACCGGCCCTGGCGGGCAGCGCCGCAACATATTGACCGCGCTATAGATGCTCTTGGCGTGAACTGTCCCCTGCGGATTCAGTTTGATCAATTCCAACACCACCTGTTCGACAAGCAAGGCCAGGCTCAGTTCGCTATTTTGGATTTGGTTGCGCAGTCGATCAAGCGGTGGTCGCTCCTGTTCAGCCACAATCATATACTCGTCATACTCACAGGCCACCTGGATCTTATTCATCTCAAAGCGGAGCGCCTGATGTTCAAAATCAGCGCTGGCAATGCGCGCCCATTCGCGCTTGGCGCGGCGGGTGCGGTAATCGACAATCACCTCGTTGGCGTTGTTGGTGCGTTCCAGGGTGATATAGGCGCCGACCGGCAGTGCATGGTCTTCGATCCACTTGCTCAAACCGTAGACATAGCGCCCCTCGTGCATCACCCAGCCAGTGTAGCGTGTACCCCAACGGCCATCGACCAGCGTCACCATCGACTTGCCCCGTTGCGCCACCGGGAAGAAATTGACGGTGCGCCCATTGAGCGGCAAGGTGCCATAGCGCCAGTGGGGGTAGGTCAAGGTAATGGTGATGGTGGGCACAATGCGTGGGATTTCGCTGCTGAGACCGCTTTCACCCCATTCGTCATCCAGTTCCCACTCGATTTGCAGCAACTCGACGCTGAGTAAGGCGCGGTTGTAGGGTAGCGGCGCGTAGCGCAGCAGCGCCGGGATATTGAGCACCGGTTCCGGTTCCAACCGCCGCAGATACCAGAGGCTATCGCCGTTGCTGGTCACGCGATCAAAGCGGGGATCCTGGCTCAAGGCATAATCAAGGCTAATGCCGCGCATGGCCGGACTCATAGTGCTGCCCAGGTCGATCTCCGTGAGGAGTTGGCTGGTCTTCATCGGCTTGGCCTGCACTTCGATCATGGCTTCGGCAATGTTGAGATAGCCGATATGGATCTCGGCCAACATATCGGCCAGCAACCAACTGTTATCCACTTCGACAAAGGATTTGCTGCGTTCCCCTTCTTCCAGGGCATAGAGGATGCTGTCGTTGATCTCTTCTTGATAGAGTGAATAGATTTCGACGGCGGAGAGGAGCGACTCTTGATCGAGGGCATTGGCGCCATTACCCTGGTTGAGGCGATGGCGGGGCAAATTGGCGGCAAATTCACGGGTGCTGTCGGCAAATTGAACTTTGATGACCTCGAAATTACCAAACTCAGGGTTTTGCCCTTCGCGTAAACCGACCACTTCCCCCACGGTAAAATCCATAGCGGGGAAGACGACCTTCTGCCCCACGGCAAAACGATCTTTGGGCAGGTAAACGACGCCTTTGGCCAGCTCCGAACGAATTTTGGATTCTTCCCGCCGCAGATACTCTTCAATCAGCGCAGTGGCTAATTGGGTGAGGGTTTGCGGGGCTTGGGTGTCTAATAAGAGATTATACAAAAAATCAGTATCTTCCGGTGTCACCTCAAACTGGTCACGCCAGAATGTTGCAGTTTGGGTTTGGCGTTGTAGCACGCTTCCCTCCTCAATATTGAACCAACGGTGATTTCTTTTTCACTACTTTTAGCGAATCGCTCCTAGCCAGTCAAGGATTGGCGCCTTATCCGCCGGTCAAGGACTGGCTAGAAGCAAAATAGTTATTGCCTATTCGTATACGCAAACAGAGATTATAACAAGAGCCGGGTATTTCGCAAAACTATCTAACCAGTCGATTTTTATTTGTTCTGCCAATATTTCCTATAGCAGGCGTTGCGCTATGAAAAGTTGAAGATTTTCCCAAGTTGCGTTACGATAGGGCGTATACCAAAGCAACGCAACGGGTGAGTCATCATTGCCCAGCGGCCATGAGCGATTCCTCGGCCAATCCAGCCTACCGAAACAAAGAGTGCCTATGTCCTCACAAAAGACCATTGCCATGTTGTTGGCCGGCGGCGCCGGCACCCGGCTGACTGTGCTCTCGGAAGAACGGGCGAAACCGGCAGTGCCCTTTGCCGGCAAATTTCGCATTATTGATTTTACGTTGAGTAATTGTGTCAATAGCGGCATCTATACCGTGGGTGTGCTGACCCAGTATCTGCCCCACAGCTTGAATGATCACATCGGCATCGGCAAGCCGTGGGATCTCGACCGCAGCCGGGGCGGTGTGCGGCTGCTACACCCCTACCAGGGGCGCAAGGGGCAGCAGTGGTATGGCGGCACGGCCGACGCCATTGCGCAGAATCTGAATTTTATTGAGGAAAGCCGCGCCGACACGGTGTTGATCCTCTCCGGCGACCACATCTACAAGATGGATTACCGACCCATGATCGACTACCACCGCGCCAAAGGGGCGGATTTGACCATTGCCGTCATGCCGGTGCCGTTGGAAGAAACCCATCGCTTTGGCATTATGCAGGTCGATGAGAATCAGCGCATTGTCCAGTTTTATGAAAAGCCCAAAGAGCGCGATAAGGGCAACCTGGCGTCGATGGGCATTTACATCTTCAACACCCGCAGTCTGATGCAACGGCTCAACGAAAATGGCCCGGACAACCCGCGCGTTGACTTTGGGCAACATGTCATCCCCGCCATGATCAACGCCGGCGACAATGTCTTCGCCTACAAATACGAAGGCTATTGGGTTGACGTCGGAACAATTGACTCCTACTGGTCGACCAATCTCGCCCTCTTACAACCCAATACGGCGCTCGACCTTTATGCCGCTGACTGGCCGATTCACACCAAATCCGAAGAACGACCTGCCGCCAAGATCGGCCCCCAGGCCAAAGTGGTCAGCAGTATGATCTCAAACGGCTGCATTGTGCGCGGTCTGGTGATCAACAGCATCCTCAGCCCCGGCGTCTATGTCAGTCCCGGCGCGGTGGTCAAAGATAGCGTCGTCATGAATGACACCTGGGTTGGCCCCGGCGCCCATCTCGACAAGGTGGTGTTGGACAAACAGGTGGTTGTCGGCGCCGGTGCCTTGGTGGGCACGGGTAACGAAAGCGTCGCCAACGAACAGATGCCCGACAAACTCTTTGCCGGCATCACTGTCGTCGGCAAAAACGCCTTCATCCCCGACCGCGCCCAAATCGGGCGCAATGTCCTGATCAACAGCAGTCGCGAAGAACACCATTACCCGGCTGATAAAGTTGTCGCCGACGGCAAGACAGTCTGACAGTGAGACAGTAAGTCAGTAAGACAGTGTCACTGCCCCACTGACTTACTGTCTCACTGAGCTACTGTCTTACTGACCCACTGACCAACCGACTAACTGACATAGAGGTAAACCATGACCCAAGCAATGGCCATCATTATGGGCGGCGGCGCCAGCGAGAGTTTGAGTGTGTTGACCGAGGTGCGCTCGGAGCCGGCGGTGCCTTTTGGCGGGAAATTCCGCTTGATTGATTTTCCCCTGAGCAATTGTGTCAACAGCGAAATTTATAACGTTTCGATCTTGACCCAATATCGGCCACAGAGTTTGAACAATCACATTGGCATCGGCAAGCCGTGGGATCTGGATCGGGCCAGCGGCGGCGTGCGTTTGTTGCAACCCTATCGCGGCGGGCCGCTGGGCGACTGGCAACAAGGGACAGCGGATGCGGTGCGGCGTAATCTGGACTTTGTCATGCGCCAGCCGGAAGAACATGTCTTGATCCTGGCCGGCGATCATATCTATTTGATGGATTATCGACCGATGTTGCGCCAGCATATCCAGAGCGGGGCAGATGCGACGGTTGCCGTGCGGCGCGTGAATGTCTTCGAGACCCACCGCTATGGCATTGTTGCCCTCGGCAATGACGACCGCATTCTCGATTTTCAGGAAAAACCACGACGGGCGCGCGAGACGTTGGCCTCAATGGGCATCTACATTTTCCGCAAAACCGTGCTGGCTGATCTGTTGCAGGATCCTGCCCATGTGGACTTTGGCCGCCATGTGTTGCCGGCGATGGTGGAAAACAAGTTGGCGCTCTATGGCTATACCTTCCCCGGCTACTGGGCCGATGTCGGTACGATTCAAGCCTACTGGGAAGCCAACATGAGTCTGCTGGCCGAAGAGCCGGCGCTCGATCTCTACAACCCGGACTGGGTGGTGCATACCCGCAGCGAAGAACGCGCCCCAGCCAAGATTGGCCCCAATGCCCAAGTCGGTGGTAATCTGCTCTCCAACGGCTGTCAGGTGCATGGCTTTGTCGAACGCAGCGTTCTGTCGCCGGGCGTCTATGTGGCCGAAGGCGCGGTCGTGCGCAATAGCATCATTCTGAGCGAAACGGTGATCGAAAGCGGCGCCGTGGTCGATCGGGCGATCATCGACAAAGGCGTGCGGGTCAGCCAGGGCGCCCAGATCGGCGCCGGCGATGACAATACGCCGAACAAAGAGTGGCCGGAACAGATCAACACCGGTCTGACGCTGGTTGGCAAAGGCGCCACGCTGCCGGCGAATCTGACCGTGGGCCGCAATGTGGTCATTCACCCCTACACCGATGAAAAAGCCTTTGGCCGGCGCAAGAACATTGCCAGCGGCGCCAATGTCGGCAAGAGTATGCGATGAAACGTGTTGCGTGATTCGTGTTGCGTGATTCGTGTTGCGTGATTCGTGTTGCGTGATTCGTGAAGAGAAAAGACCTTGGTATATAATCGCCTGCGGCAATAATCAGTGTGTGAACCTTATCACGCAGCACGAATCACGAATTACATTATCACGAATCACGCAACACAATGGAACTATGTCTACGATCACCATTACAACCATTCGCCCCGAATTTTTTGCCCAATTAGAGCAATTGCAACGTACCTGTTACCCGACGCTGGGCGACCATGAGTTGATGCGCGTCGAACACTTTGCCAGCCAATACCAGATCTTTTCCGAAGGTCAGATCGTGGCGCTGGCTGACGGGCAGGTCGTGGGGCAAGGGTCCGGTTTTTTTATCGATTTCGATTTTGCTAATCCGGGCCATCGCTTCAAAGAAATCTGCGATAACTTTTACTTCACCCGTCACAACCCCAACGGCGCCTACTACTATGGCGCCGACATCAGCGTCCACCCTACCTACCGTGGGCAGGGCATCGGCAAACAGATCTACGCCGCGCGGCAAGCCATTGTCCGCCGCTATAACAAACGGGGCATTGTCGCCGGCGGCTTGATTCCGGGCTATGCGGCTTATAAAGGCAAGCTGTCAGTGCAGGCATATGTCGATCAAGTGGTGGCGGGAGCATTGCAAGATTCAACCCTCTCCTTTCAACTGCGCAACGGCTTCCGTGTGCGCGGCTTGATTGAAAATTACATTGAAGATTCGGCCTCCGACAACTGGTCTACCTTGATCGAGTGGGTGAACCCCGATTATCAACCCACTGAAGCCTAAGTTATGTCCTATTCATTGAACGCAAAAATAGTGGCGCCATCGACCGCTACTGTACCCGCTGTCGCCCTGAGGAATGGGTGGCAACGTCTCTTGTTGTTGCTCATCCTCCTTGGCTGTTTCGCCCTTCGCCTTCAAGCGTTGCCGCTGCAAAATATCTGGTGGGACGAAGCCCGCAATATTGATGTGGCGCTGCGTCCCTTCACCCAAGTGGCGACGGCGCCGGAACTGGATATTCATCCGCCGGTCTACTTCTGGCTCTTGCATTTCTGGTTGCGCGGTTTGGGCTTTCACACACAAGTTGAGCCGACTATATTGGCCTTTGGCGCGCGCTTGCTCAGTGTCGTGGCTGCCATGCTGGCGACTGTGCTGCTCTACCCCCTGGGTCGCCGTTTTGGCTCCTCTCTGGCTGGTCTGTATACGGTCGCCATTGCCGGTTTTGCCCCCTTCTGGCTGGCCGAAAGCCAGGAAGCGCGCATGTACACGGTCGGCTTCGCCCTGCTCGCCGTCGCCGCCTACTTTTTGTTGAAAATTACTGACGATTGGCGACTAGAGACACGAGACACGAGACACGAGACCGACTTCGACAAATCCGATAACGTAAGCCAAAATCCAAAGCTTGTCCGGACAGGCGCCAAAATCCAAAATTATATAGCTTTCATCTTCCTCACCGCCGCTGCTCTCCTGACTCATTACAACGCGGTCTTTATCCTAGTAGCGTGGTATGGTTGGTGGGGAATACTAGCCCTGATGCAACCGAAGCGATGGCAAGCGGTGCGCACGGTGTTGCTGTGTGGCGTCGCTATGGCGTTGCTCGTCGCGCCGGTGCTGCCAATCGCCCTCCGCCAGATTCCTAAATACGCCAACCCGAATTTGGGTATCCCCTCGTTGGGCGACTACCTCTGGCAAAACTGGCAAGCTTATCTCGCCGGCTACGCCTTTGACCCCGCCCTGCTTAACGGTCAGGGCGCCACTTGGGTATGGGCAATGCTGGCGCTCTCTCTTCTCAGCCTGCTCATCTTACCCTTTCAAAAGCGAATTACGAATTACGCAACACGCAACACGCAACACGCAACACGCAACACGCAACACGTAACACGCAATACGCTCTTTCTCCTCATCTGGCTCTTTGGTGGTCTCGCCCTCTACTACATCGCCGTGTTGGACCGGGGGGCGTTCAATGTGCGTTACAGCAGTTTTATCACCCCGGCGCTTTACTTGTTGATGGGGCTGACATTGGCAGCGCAGACCCAATGGCTGCGGTTGATCACCGTGGCGGGATTGGCCGGGCTGGCGGTTGGCTTTGTGCCCATGCTGCGGGCGGATCTCTATGATGCCCGTTTTGGTCGCGAAGATGTGGCTGGCGTCACCGAATGGCTAAAGACAACAGCCGGTCCCAATGACCTCATTTTTGTTGACCAGAAATACCCCTTTGGCTTTTACTACCAACGCTATGTCATCGACGCCAACGCTACGCCAGCCGGGCCGGAAGCGGCGCCGGCGCGCTATCTCTTTGTGGACATCAACACGCTGGATCAACGGCTGACCGATTGGGCCGGCCAGGCGGAAAAGGTCTTCTGGGTGCAATGGTTTGAGAGCGACACTGATCCGCGCCATGCCGTGCGCTTTTTGCTGAACAAATATGGGAACTACGGCGAAAGTAAAGCGTTCCGTGGCTATTCGGTGGAACAGTGGCAGTTGACGCCGCCCACCCACTTTGAGCTGGCGCCTACCTTGACGCCGTTGTCGTTGCGCTTTGGGACAGCAGTGGAGACGGTGGCAGTATCACTGCCAACAGAACTGGCGGAGATGAAAGTGCCGGTGGTCGTTCGCTGGCAGCGGGTCCCCGGCGGACAGGCGGATCGCCCCCTCAAAGCCCGCGTCGCGCTCTATGATGCGCAGGATAACCGGCTCGCGCAGAGTGATGAACGGTTACTGAACGACCGCCACTTGATGCCGTCGCAGTGGCAAGAGCATGATCAACCGCTCAATGTCTACTTGTTGGAGACCGCCGAGCCGCTGCCGGCGGGCGCGTATCAGGTGCGGTTGCTGGTCTACGATGCTGAAACGTTGGAGCCGCTGTCCTTCATTGATCAAGCCGGGAACCCGCAGGGCATTGAGCCGGTGCTGGTGAACTATGACAAATCGTGAGTGAGCAGGAACACAACAGCGGATTTGGGTAGCGACGGATTTTCCCAGGATGGAAACAAATCCGTCGCTACCCAAATCCGCTGTTGTGTTGCGGGGTCAATCCACGCGCAACCACTGGAATTGCTCCGGTCGGTTACCCAGTAAGGCGTTGATTTCTTGTGCCGGCACACCATTGGTAGGAATATGGAAGGCGCGTAAATAAAGGGAACGGGGTATGGGGCGCAGGTAGATCGCTCCTGTTCCATCCGGCGACCAAATGAGCGGGCCGAAATAGTCCACGTTCTCGACCAGATCAGCGGGGAGAAGAACGGGAAAATCGTTGCGTTTGTACAGCACCCCATTGACTAGATCCAACTCATAAAGCCCACTTTGGCCGCCATGCCTGTGATCGGCATTGACAAGCGCCAACATGAGCCGTCCATCAGCCAAGCGCGTTGCCGCTGCCGGATAGATGTTGCCATTGGTGGGAATTTGTAAAACCTGTTGTTGCGTTAGAAAAGTCTTCTCTCCTGGCTGCAAGCGCCAGAGTTCCACCCTAGGACTTTGCGTAGCGTCACCTAAGGCTGCTTTCGCCCAAAACAGACGGTTATCTTGCAGCCAGAAAAGCGATTCAGCAGAGAAGGTGTGTTCTGCGCTTTCAGGCAATTCAAGAAACCACCAGCTTTGCCGATCGAGCACCCCGTAATGAACGATTGGATGCAAGTAGCTGCGCCCTAATAGATAGCGAGAGAGCGGCGTACTCTCACTGGTGACAGCTACTCCCGCGGCCTGCACATCCTTCACAAGCAGACGCTTTTCCACCCGGTGTGGCTCAACGGCCCAGATTCCTGTACCATCCAGCCAAAGCAATCTTTGCTCATCGGCGCTCCACCCCAACAACCCACTACATTCGCCTGCGCCTGTTGCCGATGGCCCACATACATCCACTGGTTGTGCTTGGTAGGGCGGTTGCAAATGGACAAGATAGACCGTGCCGGCCATCGGCGGCTCGCCACAAGCGCAAGGGTGGGTTTTCAACCACCGTTGCCACCACCGATAACGCGACGGTGGCTTGACATCACGAACAATATAGGCGGCCCATTGATGATCTGGTGAAATGGCAAAGCTGAAGATGTAGTCGGTGGTCGTCAACACGGTGGTCAGCGTTGCTTGCGACAGGTCATAGAGTAGCAGATCGTATCCGTACCCCTTGTCGGCATTGTCCACAAGACCATGACCATAGCGAATCAGAAGCTTTTGCTGGTCATGACTCACCGTATAATCAAGGTTGCGCCACGCCATGTTCGTTTGAACCATAACCGATACCGGTGCGGACAGCACTGTCTCTACGGCACTGGTTTGATGACGCCAACGCATTAACCCACGCTCGTTGATAAAGAGTAGATCATGGCTGGTGGACAAACGAGGTAATTGTGCGATTGTTGACGGCTTGGCACTGGCAACAGGCGTAGCCATGGGTGATACAAGTTGCAAAACCCGGTACACTGGCGTTGCCGGCGCCGCATTGGCGATGGTGATCACGGGCGCACTTGATGAGTTGCTCCACATAGAGCGAAGATCGGTAAAGAGTAGCGAAGCAAGGAAGATGAGAACTGCTAGCACACCGATATGGAAAATACGCTTATTCATGACTGGTATCCTCTCAGCACCGTCTTCAGCTTGACGGTTTGACACTTCTGTTTGCGCTGGCATAGACTAACCACAGTATACGGGCCTGAATCAATGAACGATCTCTTGCGCGCCAGCATAGCACAATGGATCAGCCTGACTTGCACTTTTGCGCAACACAGTCGAAAGAAAGTTTTATGCCGCGCTATACCTTTGCCGAACTGCTGAATGTTTTCTTCTACCTCCACCAAGGGGTTGCTCAATGCAAAACACAGGGCGAGTTGGCGACGGCGCTCAACGTCAGCCGGCGCACCGTCTCCGGTTGGTTTGCCGGCGACTATACCCCGCGCACAGCCGCGCTCATTGAGCAGATCGCCCATTTGCTCTGCCTGACCAGTTTGCAAGCGGATCTGTTACTCTTTGTGGTTGATCCAACTTGGGTGAAATACGGCACACCGCCATCGGTCTTGGCGAAAACCGACCTGCTGCGCTATCAGGAAACTGATGTTCCCGTGCGCCCGGTCGCGGTACAACCCAAACGTCCGCCGGCGATTGCACAAATTGAACAAGAATGGCAACTGATCGTAGAGGAAAATTTTACCGGCAACAGCCGGCGCTGGGGAACCGGTGTGAAAGATGACGGCATCGCCACCATTGAACGCAAGTTGGACGCCGGGCGCTACCAATTGACCCTCACCAACCGTTTTCATGAGGATGTTTTTCTGGGCGGCGACTCGGCCATCTTTGCGCCGCCGGTCTACTATGCCAGCGTCTACGCGCAGTTGGTGCAGGGTGCAACCGACGCTGATGGCTATAGCCTGTTCTTTGAAGAGATCAGCGATGAGTGCCAAGCCATGTTGCGGGTGCGCGAGCGGCTGCGCAAAGTATCGGTGGTGCAGGCGGTGCCGGGGCGACCGGAATTTCAGGTCTATCTCAACAAGGTGGCGGCGCCTTCGCTACGACCGGGGCAGGTCAACAAAGTGGCAATTGTCGCTGTCAACCAGGATCACTGGTTTTATCTCAACGATGCCTTTATCGGTCATGCCGTCATCGCGCGCCAGCCGTGGGCAAGATTGGATGTGGGGATGGTAGCCGGCGTTGGGCAGCAGATCATCGGTCACTTTCAGCGGTTTCGTCTCTACGCACCATAAACTTGCTCGATCCGTTTACTGATCAGCTTTGCGTCCGTGTACGCGCGAGGAAGCGTTCCCGCTGTTCGTGGCGTACCGTTTGGTTGGTCATCTGGTAGCGGGCGAGGAAATCGGCGCGAAACGCCGCAAAGCTCCCAGCCTGAATCGCGGCGCGAATCTGGCGCATGAGGTCGAGCATAAAGTGGACATTGTGAATGGTGCCAAAACGCAGCGCGCTGATCTCGCCGGCCTTATAGAGATGGCGCAGATAGGCGCGGCTAAAGGTGCGACAGGTGTAGCAAGTGCAATCTTCCTGCACCGGCAGTGGATCTTCGGCGTACTGGGCGTTACGAATATTGAGCCGCCCCGTTGGCGTCAACAGCGCGCCGTTGCGGGCAATGCGCGTGGGCAGGACACAATCAAACATATCCACCCCCCGGTAGACCGCCTCGACAATATCCTCCGCCGCGCCGACGCCCATGAGATAGCGCGGCTTATTGTACGGCAAGAGTGGACAGGTGACATCCAGGGTGGCGTACATTTCCGGTTTGGTTTCACCCACGGCCAGCCCGCCGATGGCATAACCGGTGAAGTCGAGCGCTTGCAAAAATTCAGCGCTCTCCTGGCGCAAGTCGGGGAAGACGCCACCTTGCACAATGCCAAAGAGCGCCTGGTCGGGCCGCGTGTGGGCCACTTTGCACCGTTCCGCCCAGCGGTGGGTGCGCGCTAGGGCTTGTTGATTATACGCATAGTCAAGTGGTGGGGCGCATTCGTCCAAGACCATCGCAATGTCCGGCCCCAGCGCTTGCTCAATTGCCATGACCCGTTCCGGGGTGAAATAGTGCTGGCTGCCGTCAATGTGGCTGCGGAAGGTAACGCCGTTCTCGTCGAGTTTGCGTTGATGAGCCAGGCTGAAGACCTGAAAGCCGCCCGAATCGGTCAAGATCGGGCCATGCCAGCCCATAAAGCCGTGGAGGCCGCCAAACTTCTGTACTAATTCGTGGCCGGGCCGCAGATAGAGGTGATAGGTGTTGGACAGGATCAATTGGGCGCCGGCCTCGGTGAGATCGCGCGGTTCAAGCGTCTTCACATTGGCCAAAGTGCCGACCGGGGCAAAGGCCGGCATTTCAATCGGGCCATGCGGCGTGTGAAAGGTACTCAGGCGCGCTGCGCCGTCGGTTTGGTGAAGTTCAAAACGAAAATATGGGTGCATGGATGGTACTAACTTTTCATCAATTACGACTGCTCAGAATATAGATCACCCAATCATACCACCCAACACCGGGATGCCCGTAATCGCTGCCTCTTTTACTGTACAGTCGGGATGAGCAAGGGTCGCTGATCAGTCATTGTTCTGCTCATGCCACCAGTTCGGATGTCCGCAGCGCCGGCAATTTACGCAAACCAAGATAGGTCAGCAACTCATCAAGTTGGGTACGCGTTGACCAGAGAATGCCCTGTTCCCGCGCCAGCTTCTCCGCCTCTTTGGTTAACCCTTCATGGGCAAAAAGCCACATGCGCACGGCATTGGGTTTATACTCAGCTTGGACAGTGGCTGCCTGGGCCAACAATTCCTGTAAGACAGCGACCCCCATCTTGCGGGTTGTCTCCCATTTGCTTTGGCAGACCCACATCTCGCCGCCAAACGCACCCAACAGATCGATCTCCTGCTTTTGCCCCGATGCCAGCCGCACTCGATGGCGCACATAATTCAATGGCCAGGGTATGGCAATGTCGGTGGGGCTGTTGAAAAAATGGCCCGGATAGGGTTGTTGCCGTTGCTGTTGGCTGTTGAGCAAGACCTGGCTCATAAAGACTTCCGCCAGATAGCCCTTGTATTCATCGATCTGTTTGGTGAGATTTTGATAACGGGTGACGATTTCCCGTCGCACCTCGGTCGCCTCCTGCCCTTCGACCTCAATTCTACCCCAGACTTTAAGAAATTCGAGGAGGATCGGGTCATCCGTTTTGCGAAACCAGCGGCCTAGTTCCAGATATTCCAACAAGTCACCGCGCGATAGCCTGACCAGGACATCGCGAATTTTATCAAGTGGTACGTTCTTCCCTTCCCGCTCGGCCAGTGCTTGTTGAATGCGCCCGATGTTGATCCGCTCCTCTTCCTCCAGCGCAGAGAGGTAGAGAATCCATTTGGTGATGCCATACTCACTGATCCGTTCAATCCAGCCGCTGACCTGCTCATAGAGTTCTGCCCAGATAAAGCCGGAGGAGAGATCGACGGCTAGCACCGTGTTAATCGCCTCTTCATCGGCCAACGGCTGGGGCAGCTTGGCCGCCTGGCGAATCACGGCGTTGATATAAAAGGGGTTGCCGCCACAGCGCTCTGCCACCACGGGGGCCATCAACTCCGGCAGCGTCGCGCCAAAGTACCGGGCGCTGCGTAACGCCTGTTCGGCCCCCCAGTAGTGCGAAAGCGGGCCAATCGGATGGCTTTCAAAGCGCCCAAAAAGCGAGCCGCGCCCGATGATCTCGCGTGCCAGAATGCTCATGGCCGAGCCGGTGACGAAGTGGGGGCAGGTCGGCGACTCGACTGCCTCTTTCATCAACCCCACCACATCAAAGTCATAATGAGGCAAGCGCGTGTTCTGAAATTCATCCAGAAAGACGACAATCGTGGAGTCATATATATCCGAAATGCGCCGCGGGATTTCGATTGCTTCTTTTTCGGGCAAGGTGATGCGTTGGCGTAACATAGCATCATACCAGCGCAAGATCGTATCAAGGCTGTCAGGGTAAGGATGGGTGGCCTTGGCGCTCTGCAACAGAGGGAGCAACGACTCGGTGGGCCAGCTTTGGATAATGATTTCCGGTTGCCGGGCGTAAAAGGCCAGATAGTGACGAATAAAGTTTTCGAGATACTCCTTGGCAAAGTCCCAGCGATCTTGTTTCTTATCCCCAAACGAGTAATAAACCGGAACGACCGCCTGTGGACTCGTCGGGTCTTGCTCAAAAAAGAGCCGGTTGACCACCCGTTCGAAGATTTCGGTTTTCCCCATGCGCCGCCGACCGAGCAACACCGTGGACATGCTCCGGCGCGTGGCCGCGCGCAACGCGTCCCCGTAGAAGTATTCCAGGAACTCGGCGCGATCGGTGTAGACCTCTTCGGCCACCAGCGGTTTCACAATCCAGGGCGGTGCGGCGTTTGTCATGACTTTTGTTCCTTTACCACGGACAGATCATGACTCGATTATACCATCGGCCGCCCTAGTTTCTGAACTTATGCGACTAAGGCGAACGCAATGGCTTCATCGAGCGTCATCTGTTCGCCGGCTAACTGGGCGGCGGCGGCATCGGCGTGCGAATAGTCAGGGCTAAGTGACGCCAACGCAGCCTTGAGGTGATCAGCGGTATGTGAGTAAGGCGCGGTGTGTGTTAGCCGGCGCAGCGCATGGGCGGCGCCGGCGAGTAGAAAGGCTTGGCGGCCTTGTTTTGCCGTCGCCGCTACAATCGCCATTGATTCGAACACATACGCAATGCCCCAATAGTGATAATCCACGACAGCCGAACGCAGACCCTGTTGAAGCCAACGGCGCGCAGTAACAAACGCTTGTTCACTCAACGCAATCATCCCATACTCGATACACTCGCAGTGGTGAGGCTGATAATCAATCGTTATCTCCTTTGTCCGATTGATTGATTCATTCAGATAAACGTCCGCACTGGCATAATTGCCACGATTGCGCGCTATCCAAGCAAGCACAAAAAGAATATCAGTGACCGTTGCTGTATTGTTTACGGCCTTAGCAAGCGCCAACCCCTCCGCGCATAAGGTTTGCGCCATGTCATCGTGATGTTGTAAATGGACAATGATCGCGAGAACTTCCAAACAGTCGGCAAGCAATGACTGATCATCAAGGCGACGGGCAATGGCTACACTCTGCTCATAATAGCGTTGCGCCTGTGCATATTCACCCTGAGCGCGTTTGGCCTGCCCGAGCGCATTGAGCGCGTAGATCATCAAACGCCGGTCCTCAACAGCGCTCGCCAGGGTCAGACAGGTTTCGAGGGCGGCAAACGCCGCCGGATAGTCGCACTTTCCTTCGGCAAGGAGACCGGCGCCGATCAGCACGGCGGCCAGCCGCTGGTTGTCATCCGCTGCACCAGGCAGGGCCATCAGTGCCGCCAGTTTGCGCCGCCCCTCACTCATCTGGCCGCGCCGATCCCAGAAATGCCACATGGCAGCGCCAAAGCGTAGCCCCAGCGTTGTCGCTTGGTTGGTAATGATCCACGCATAAGCGGCGTCCAGATTGCCGGCCTCATTGGCTAGACAGGTAAGGCCGAATGACTCGTTTGGTCCGCAATAAGTTTCCGCCGTTCGCTCCGCATAAGTGACAAAATAGCAGGCATGGACTCGTTGAAGTACAGATAATTCGTCCTGTTCCTGTAGCCGTAATACCCCGTACTCACGAATGGTTTCCAATAAGCCAAAGCGCGCCTCACCCTGCGCATTTTCGTTTTGGTAGACCAAACTTTTGTCCACTAAGGACGCCAGAAGGTCAAGCAATGTGGATTGGTCGCTGCCCGACGTTGCATCACGGCAAATTGCTTCCGCGGCTGTCAACGTCCAGCCACCGACAAAGATCGCGAGCCGGCGTAGGAGCGCCTGTTCTGCCGGGGTGAGAAGTGCATAACTCCAGTCGATGGCCTGATGGAGCGTCTGATGGCGCGCCGGTGCATCACGCACGCCATTTTTCAACAAGGCAAAGCGCGCGCCCATAGTGCTGGTAATCTGCTGAAGAAGCATAGCCGGGGGGAGCAGTTTGACACGCGCCGCCGCCAGTTCAAGGGCCAGGGGAAGCCCGTCTAAATGTGCACAGATCTTAACAATGGTGGCGGTATTCTCAGGCGTGCAGACAAAGGTGGGTTGCACCGCTTGCGCCCGTTGCACAAAGAGTTGGATCGCTTCATATTGCAAAGCTGTCGCCTTTACTAATCCGGTTTCAACCGTAGGAAGTGTCAACGCCGGCACAGGATATTCCTGTTCGCCCTGTAGATGGAGCGCTTCACGGCTGGTGGCGACGATCTGAAGGCGGGGACAAAACGCCAGCAATGTGGCGAGCAATGGCGCCGCCGGCAGCAAATGCTCAAAGTTATCCAATACCAGAAGTGTATGGCGACTGTGTAGATGCTCAACAAGTTGTTCGAGGAGGGGTTGATCGCCTGGTTTCTCCCGCACTCGTAGTAATTGCGTGACTGTGTTGATAACCAACGTTGGGTCATGTAGCGCGGCCAATGCGGCAAAATAAACACCGTCAGTAAAGTGTGCTTGTAATGCCGTTGCAACATGCAGCGCCAACCGCGTCTTCCCCACCCCGCCTGGCCCGACCAGGGTCAATAGCCGACAATGACCGGTGGTGAGCAAGTGTGTAATCTGGGCTTGTTCCTTTTCACGGCCAACAAAGGTTGTGACCTGCTCCAGTAGCGCAGCAGCGACCGGACGTTGCTGCGCTACTGGTGTACGGCGTTGCCCCTGCAATTGCTGGCGCAACGTCGCTTCCGCCGACACCTTGTCATCAAGGGATGACATGCCCGCTGCATAGAGCAGGTTGTTGGCTTCCAGGGTAGTGGTTAGCGCCTCATGTTGGTGTAACCAGCGAATGATGGCAAGCACCCGCTCGCGCGCCTGTGGGCCGGTCAAGCGCTGACCTTTACACATCCCACTAATCACGGTGGGCGCTTGTAAGATGCCGGCGGCCAGTTTGGACTGGCTCAATCCATGTTTACGGTGTAGATGTTGGCGAATCAGATCGCCAAAAGGATGACCCATGCTGCTCTCCTCTCGCTGCGCAGAGCAAAGAGTTTCTCTGCAAACAGCAAAATTGTTCATGGTTTGAACAAAAAAAGGGCTTGCTTTGAACAACCGCAATGCGCGATGGTAAGCATGGAATGGTTCACCCACCTGGTGGATCTACAATGCGTGGCCGCTGTTAGCAAAACACGATTTGCATCGTCGTCCCTTACTGCCAGATCCATCAGGTTGCTGCTGAGCAATGAACCATTCCTGTATTTAACCACACACGACTAACAATCAGCAAAGAGGGTTTATGCGCAAACGAGCTGTCACCATTGAATGGTGCGTGGCGAATGATGAGGTAGAATGGCAGACATTGGTTCAACCAACGCCTGTGCTTGCCCAAGCTCGTTGTTGGTCGCGGCGTTTGTTTGGTGAAGTGGCGCTCTTTCTCTGTTTGTTAGGCGCTGTTGGCTGGTGGTACTTGACAACAGCTGAAGCTGAACAGGTGAAACCGGGGGTGGCGGCTGTGCCACAGGAAGCGATCGCCTGGGAGCAGAAGCTGGAATCAACCTACTTCCGCTTTCACTATCGCCAACAAGATGCCGCAGTCGTCGCGACTGTTGCCCCGCGCCTCGATACCCTCTATGCCACCGTTCGTCGCAACTTTGGCTTGACGCCGGCGCCTTTAACGGAAAAGCGGCTCATCGAAGTGAGTGTAAGCCAGTCGCCCGCGGACAAAGCGCTGGCGCCAGCGACGCGCTACCAGCCGTCTGTCACCCTGTCGACTGAGGATTGGCTGTTGCAAGCGCTTGCATTGCCCCTGCTTGATGAGGCGCTTGCCCAGATAAATGAACGTGATCCACAGGCTGCACCCTGGCAACCCTGGCTGAATGGTCTGCGGTTGTGGCAACTGTGGGATCTGAATTTACCGCTGACACACTGGCGCAAGGAGATCGTGACCTGGTATTATGGCAATCTGTTTCAACCGGAGCCTGCCCACGCTATGAGATTGCCTGTTCATTATAGCGAGCTATGTGCTGCCCATTTACGCTGGCTGTCGTCACCCCTACAGATCCATATCCCTTTATTCTGTAATGAATTAGATAAAGATCTCAAAGGAAAGTCATGTTCCCATTCCCTACCGCTTCGTCTGGCTGACCTTGCTGCGCCAATATCCACCCCAAGCTACGTCGAGATGTCGAGTCGCACAAGTGTGATCGATCATTGTGACGATGCGATCGCATGGGCAACGCTTGTCGAGTATGCTGTCGCCACCTATGGTCGCGACCGGTTGCCGGCGTTAGTAGCGGGTTTGGGGCAATTTGAAAGCTGGGAAACCCTACTGCCGGCGGTCTATGGCGTGTCGGCGGCGGAATTTGAGACCGGTTGGCAGACTTATCTGGCAACGCATTACGGTTTTGTCGAATAAGCCTTGAACGAATTCGTTCTTGCTCTTTACAAACATCGTATTCGGTGCTATATTGGTGTCATGAAGGCAAAGCAAGGGCTACGCGTCGTGCTCGACACCAACGTCATTCTTGAAGGTCTAACCAAACAAGCAGGTGTTGCTGGTACAATTATTAACGCATGGTCAGGGGAACTCCTTACAGTCTGTGTTACAGACGCAATGGTATACGAATACATTGACGTTTTGACCCGAAAATTGTCACCAGCCCGTCTACCAACTGTAGCCTCAGCACTAGCCACACTGCTTACATCGGCAGAATTAGTCACTGTTTACTATCGTTGGCGACCAAGTTCGCCTGATCCAGGAGACGAGTTTGTGATTGATTGTGCGATGAACGCAAATGCGGCGCTTATCACCTCGAATCTGAAAGATTTTCGTCTTGCGCAGCAAACACTCGGGTTGCAAGTATTAACGCCAAAGCAGTTATTGGTATTGTTAGCGCAGTAGGATGGAGTCATCACCGATGGGATGCTTTACAGTACAATTGCCAGATACATTACAACATGAACTTGAATCACGCGCACAACAAGAAGGGGTGTCGCTGGATCAGTATCTTCTTTATACCTTGACACAAAAAGTGACACCCGTTTATACGATCCAAGTAGTGTCTGAAGCCGACATTCAACAACAAGGGAAACGCTTCAACGCGTTACTAAACCGGTTGGGAACGCTCAAGCGCAATGAGATGCGTACCTTTCTGGATAACCGGGAAGTCGAAGAGCCGGAAGACGCCGAGACAGCAGCGTTGATTGCTCGTGTTGAAGCGAAATTAGCCGCAGTTGGCTTGTAACGCTTCCATGCGCACAGCCAAGTTTGTGACCTGGCTGTGCGCATGGCATCTGATGCCTCCACGTTGCCCATATTATTTCTTACTGTAATTTGAGTTATTTGTGTACTTGCCGTGACCCAACCCGCTCAATCGCCAACGCCGCACTACTCAACACAAACGCCCCACCCACCCACTGCACCGGTGTCATCCGTTCATCCAGAAAAATCACCGACAGCACAATGATCGTCAACGTCTGCAACGGCCAGAGCAGCGCGATCTGTCCGCTGCCGATGCGTGGGATGGCGGCATAGAGCGCCAACCGGGCCAACCAGGTGCTGACCACCGCCAACACCAAAATGATCACCCAACCCTGCGTCCCCGGATCACGCCAGGTTGCGCCTTGCACCCACCACCAGAAGGCAATCACAATGGTCATGATCGCGCTCAGGTAAAAAGTGACGGTGTGGGTGTTATAACCATTGAGCCACCACTGGGTAAAGACCAGTTGCGAGCCATAGAGCAACAACGAGAGGGTTAGCAACAACAACCCCATTGGCGCGACGGAGCCGCCAGGGCCGCCCACCAGCAAGTAGATGCCAATCGCCGCCAGCCCCAAGCGCACCCAATGCCGACTGGTTAAGCGCTCGCCGCCCATCGCCAGCAGCAACAAGACCACCAGCGGTTGGGTCGATTTGATCATGGCCGACATGGAGGCATCGACATAGGCCAGCGAACTGAAGAAACAACAAATTTCCACCCCGGCCAACAACCCGATCACCAGCACCCGCCAGAAGCCGCGGCGGTCGATTCTGAAGGTGGCCGGTTGCAGCATGGTTGAGGTGGCGATGATCAGGGCCACCGCAATCGAAAGGCGGGCCAGCAATAAATTGATCGGGTCCATGCCCGCCACAATCAACCCGCGTGAGAGCGGGGTGACAATGCTGCTGGCAAAGGTGGAACAGAGCGCCATCGCCCAGCCAAACCAACCCGCCGCCGCCCACTTTGCCAGCCGTTGGCGCGGTGTGCTTACCTCAAGTGAAGAAGTCATCGTGATTATACTGCCCATTCAAAAACAATATCTTGCGCCCCTTGCCACAAGACCAGACGACCCAGTTCCGGCAGTTGCGCCTGCCCTTCAACAATCGTCAAGAAATGATTGCCGGCCAGTTGCCCCATCTTGCTGGCAAAACAGGTGCTGCCATAGGGAAAGAGGATTTCGGTTTCGCTGTAGCCGCCGGGGTAAAAGAGAATGTCGCCGCGCGACGGGTGGCTGGTGTGATTTTCAAAGCCAACATTCAGTTTGAAATCGCCCAGCGGAATCCACGCCGCCTCGCCACTCCAGCGCGCCTGGATAATTTTGTTGCGAAAGGGCAGAATTTGAGTAAAGGCGGCGCAGGTCTTGGGCGCTGCGTTTTCTTCCAGCCGGGCCAGGAAGGTAAAGGGGCCAGCGATGATACGGAGATGCTTCATGGTCATTCCAGTTTCGTGTTATGCGTTGACAGGGCTAACATTTGTTCTGCAAGCTGCAAGGCTTCCCAATCAGCGGCAGCAAATGATTCCATCAATTGTTCATTCAAGATTCGATACTCATCATCGGCGGCCATAGCGGCAAACTGGCGATCTATTTCTGCGCGTTCCCATTCTATCAAAAAGTGTTCCAACGCAACAAGCAATGTCTTGTGATTCGGCATAATTTCCCTTGTCGCTAACCTGTGCGGTTGCAAACCGCACCTACGAACTACGAACTCGTAATCGGTATCGACTTTGTGACGAACCTACAGCGGCATCGTTGCCAACGAACCAGCAGCGGTATAAAGCTGGTTCACTTCCACCAACTGACGGCCATCGCGATCCACCCACACGCCACATTCGCCGCCGTCGGGGCTGGCTGCTAACGCGACGACGTTGCCATGCAACATCACCAGCAAGCTGCATAGTCATTATACCCCAGGTATCTTTGACAGTCACGATACAGTAGATTAAAATGGCGCTCACGGTTCTGTTCAGGAAAAGAGGTATCCTAATGACGTTTCCAGTTCTAATCGAAACCCATGAAGGGCAGGTAACAGCCTCTCTGGTAGGCGTGCCTAAGGTACGTGTGGCGCGGCCCACACGGTTACAGGCAATTAACGCCTTAAAAGAAAAAATTGAGCAACAGATTGAGCTTGGTGAGTTGTTATCTCTAGACATCGAGAGTGTTGGCATTTCAAGTTTGCAGGGAAAATATACCAACGATCCCACCTTGCGCGAAATTTGTGCTGAGGCTTATGCGCTTCGTGACGCGGAGCAAGTCGAATGATTGCCTTCGATACTGACGTTTTAACCGAAGTCCTGCTTGGCAATGCCGGTTATATTGCACGAGCAGCGAAGATTCCAGCGTACGAACAGACGGTTCCGGTTATCGTTAGGATTATGCACAAATCCCCGGTCTAACGGTTCAATTCTGGTCCTGACTCTATAAATAAGCGCAGGTTGATTCCAGCCATGCCAGAAAAAGTTCACGAACTCTTCACTAATTCGATTGGGGAAGGGGCTGCTTCGCGCACCGGAAAATCGCGGTACAGGAAGCAAGCTGTATAGTGGTTGTCGCCGACCACATAGTCCGGTGGGCGTTGTTGGGTGCAGATGTCCATCACTTTCGGACAGCGGGCCGCATAACCGCACTTATTGCCCTCGCGCAGCAGGGGACGCTCCACGTATTCCAGGTTCACCCGATCTTGCCAGCGTTCGGTTGGATCCGCCGACGGGATCGATTGTAAGAGTTGCTGAGTATAAGGGTGCATCGGGTTCGCGATGACCTGGTCGATCTCCCCCGCTTCAACCACCCGTCCGAAGCACAGCACCATGATCTGACCCCCCACATAATAGGCGGTGGAGAGGTTGTGGGTGATGAACAGGCAGGAAATATTGTGTTGGTCCCGGAAATCCATCAGGATGTTCAGGAACATAGTGCGGATGGCCACATCGATCATGGAGATCGGTTCATCAGCGATGATGATCTTCGGGCGCATGAGATAGATGCGCGCCAGCATCACCCGTTGGCACTGCCCACCGCTGAGTTGGTGCGGGTAGCGCCCGATCACATCTTGCGGGCGCAGGTCAACCGCCCGGAGCGACTCTTCGATCAGGCTTTGTTCCTCCTCTTTCGAGGCGGCGAGCTTGAAGTTCCTGGCCACCAACTGGAGGGCGCGCTCGATTTTATAAAATGGGTTATAGATGCTGTACGGGTCCTGGAAAATGGGTTGAACCTCGCGATAGAATTCGTTGCGCTCACGGGCGGACTGGCGAAAAACATCCCTTGCGCGGTAGAGAACTCGGCCCGCAGTGGGGTTAGTCAGACCCAGCAACATACGCGATAAGGTGGTTTTGCCACTCCCACTTTCGCCCACAAGGGAGATAATCGTCGGTTGCTCACGCAGCTCCAGGGATACTTGATCAACGGCGGCAATATGTTCGGGGCGAAAACCGCTGCCCGGCACGGCGTATTCGCGGGTCACACAATCGGCCTGAAGAATGATGTCATTGTTCGTCATAGGGATCACCATTACGTATAAAGATGGCAGGCTACACTTCGTCCGGGTGCGCATTCGCGCAGCTCGGGCCTTTGTTCTCGACAGATGTCCATGACCCGGCTGCAGCGCGGGTGGAACGCACAACCTGTCGGCCAGGCCAGAGGGCTGGGAACCACACCTTGCAAGCTCTGCAAGCGTTTTCGTTCTCCGCCCACCTTTGGCGTGGCGCTTGCCAGGGCATTGCTGTAGGGATGGAGAGGATTTTTGAGCACATCAGTCGCCGTACCCACCTCGACGATCAGCCCGGCGTACATGATGCCGATCCGATCGGCAATCTGCGCGTGTACGGCCATATCATGGGTGACATACAGGATCGTCAAGCCTAGCTCGTTGCGGATATCTTCCAGTTCCTGAAGGATCACGCGCTGCACATTGACATCCAAGGCGGTGGTCGGCTCGTCGGCAATCAGCAGGTCAGGGTTCAGGGTGATCGCGGCGGCAATCGTGACGCGCTGCTTCATCCCCCCGCTCAGTTCATGGGGGTACATCCGCGCGACTCCTTTGCTTAACCCGACCATCTCCAGCCGTTCACCGATCAGCTCGCGTGCTTCATTCTTGGATAACTTGATATGCGCATTGATCGCATCCATCATTTGGGTTTCAATGCGCGCGACGGGGTTCAGCACGTTCATGGCGCTTTGCGGTACATAGGAGATGTGTTTCCACCGTAATTGGCGCATTTCGGCAGGATTGAGACGCAATAAATCAACGATGTCGCTATTCCCGCTTCTGGCGCCTAAATACAAGGTGATCTTCCCGCTCTGGATGTGGCCGGGCAGCTTGGTCAGGCGTAATATGCCCTGGATCAAGGTGGATTTGCCGCAGCCGGACTCCCCGGCCAATCCAAAAATTTCGCCACAGTTGATCTTTAGATCCAGGCCGTTGACGGCTTTCGACTCCCCCTGGCTGGTCGCGTACCAGATGTGCAAGCCCTCGATATCGAGGAGCGTTTGTGGTTTTATTTGAGCATACATGGTCTACTTCTCGGTTCTGCGTTGCAGGCGTGGATTGACTTGCTCTTCCATGCCACGGTTGATCATGGTGATGGCCATGAAGATCAGCATCAGCAGCCCAACCGGGATCAGCAGCAACTCGTAGCGTCCGCGGCTAAAGGCAGCCCACCCGTTGGCATAGTTGATCATCAACCCCAGGGTGATGATGTTGGATGGGCCTAAACCGATCACTTCCAGGCCGACCTCACCGATCATAGCGCCCACCGTGCTGAAGGCGAAGCCCATGAAGAGGTAAGGGATCAGGTTGGGCAACAACTCGGTAAAGATGATGGCCAGATCGCTCTGGCCAGAGACCCGGGCCATTTCCACGTAGCCGCGCTGCTTCATGCCAACGATCTGGGCATGGATCGTGCGGGCCGCGTAAGGCCAGCTAAACAAGGCCAGGATCACAGCCATCGCCATAACGCTGATGCCTGGCATGACCATGGCGAGGGTGACCAGCACCGGGTAAGCCGGGATGACCAGCCAGGTATTGGTGATCAGGGTCAGGCTGGCGTCAATCCAGCCCCCTTTGTAACCGGTAGTGAAACCAACGATGATGCCCAGGAAGGTCGCCACCAGGCCAGAGATGAAGCCGATCTGAAGGGAGGTGCCCAGGCCAGCCAGGTAATTGGCCAAAAGATCCCTGCCATGTCCATCGGTCCCCAAGGGGTGCGCCGCCGAACGGGGCAGCCAGGTGGGAAACTGGCCAGGCAGCGCTGGGCTGGCGCCTTTCAGGATCGGGCCGTAGATCAATGGCGCGATCAAGGCAATAAAGACCAGAATGCCCAGGGTGATCACGCCAAATCTAAACTTTCCGCTGCCACGCCAGCAATTGGTCAGGAATTTAAGCATAGCACTGCTCCTCATAGTCTGGCCGCTTAATTTTTAGAAATCCCTTATGCCTTACCCAGTGTGGTGATTTCTAAAAATTAAATATTCGCGGCACTAGGCGATAATGTCCCGACGGATACGTGGGTCGATAAAGGGTAAGGCCAGCTCCACGATCAGGCTGGCCGTCATTACGCTGAAGACAGAGAGGAGAATGATACCCATCATGGCGTTGTAGTCAAAGACCGCAATGGCGCGCGACATCAGCTCGCCGATGCCTGGGTAAACAAACAGGATCTCGATCAACAACTGACCGCTCATTAAGAAGCCCATCGTCAGCGCCAGCCCCATCGCCTGGGGTAGCATGGCGTTGCGCAGGGCGTAGCGTGTCATAATCTCCCACGGTGTAAGCCCCTTGGCCTCGGCGTACATCAGGTAATCCTCACCCAGGATGTTGATGATCAATGAGCGCGTGGAGAGGATCCAGCCCGCCAACGAGACAACGATAATCGACAGGGCGGGTAAGATGCTGTGGGCAACGACGCTCTTGATAAAGTCCCAGTTGAAGCCAATGGCATATTGGCCGTCGAAGGCGCCGCGCGTTGGTAATAACTTTAACTGGTAACCAATGATTAGCACCAGGAAGATGGCGACGAGGTAAGGTGGGATTTGTGAAAGCGCGATGGCAAGATTGGTCAGCCAATCGCTAGCGGCCGAATCGCGGAACCAGCCGGCGATCATTCCCACCAGCAGGCCCACGACCCAGGCGATCACAATCGAGAAGCTAAGGAGTCCTACCGTCCAAGGGAGGCGGCGCATCAACAATTCCTCCACCGGCGTGGGGAAGTTGATAAAGGAAGGCCCCAGGCTGCCGCGCAGCAACTGTTTCAAATAATGGGTGTACTGCTCCCACACCGTGCCGTTTAAGCCGAACTGCTCCTTATAATACGCTACCATCTCAGACCCATTGGGGACTGTCACCGAATACTGGCGTTCCAGTGACTTAACCCAGGCATCGACCGGGTTCGTGGGCACCATCCGAAACGCAAAGAAAGCCACCGTGGCCGCCGCCCAGATCGTGAAAAGATAGTTAAAGATCCGGAGCAGGACGTATTTGAGAATAGGATGTCTTTTGAACATCAGCAGCCTCACATCATAAAGAAGGAAAGGTGTGCCGGGTCCGCTCTCCTGAATGGGAGTTAAAAATTCGTTTCGGTAATCGTAGGTGCGGTTTGTAACCGCACGGTTCTCAGGGAACAAGTGCGGTTACAAACCGCACCTACGATTACCGGTTTATATTCCTAACCTTTATAAAGGAAGACGGACCCGGCCATGAAACACAGCAGAGTAGTTGGTTATTGGGTTTTGGGTGTAATGTTGTGCAGCACGAATTGGATCTGCATCCACCAGTTGAAAGGCACGGTATACAGATTATCGTTGGACTGCATGTTGTCCCAATAGGTGGTGTTATAGTATTGTGTGTAAATGGTCTGGACGAGCGGCACCCCAAAAGCATTCTTCATCCACAGATCATAGGCCTGCATATAGAGGTCATGCGCAGCGGGATCATCCGGGGTGATGGCTTTCAGTTGGTCCACCACGGCATCGAATTCGGGGTCGCAGGCGCGCTGAGGGTTGCCGCGCTTGGGCAGCTCGCCGACCGGGACCACATCCTTGCATTGAAATTGGGCGTACAACTCGACCGGATCGACCGTGGCGCCGCAGAACCACCAGAAACCGATATCAAAGTCGCCGTTGTCGACCTGGGCGAAGAAGGGCGGCGAATCGGCAAACCCCTGCAGGGTGGCGTCAATGCCGATCTTCTTCAATTCTTCCGTGAAGTCCTGAGCAAAGAGGTATTCATTCGCCCCAGGGCCACCGACCGAAGAAACCTTGATGACCACTTGCTGACCATCCGGATCGAGCAGCTTGCCGCCTTCGCTCTTGTAACCCGCCTCCGTGAGGAGTTGCATGGCTTGATCGGGGTTGTAGTTCAGGGTGCCCCACTTTTCATTGGCATCCTGGTTAATGAATTGGTCCATGTTGCGGTAGTCTGCCCAGAGCGCCTGGGCTGGCTTTGTGGGCGGGATCCAGATATTCTCGGCCCAGCGCGGGCGGTTCATCAGCATGGACATCGCCCGGCGGAACTCGGGCTTGTTTAAGTTCGGCTTGGCATTATTGAAGAAGGCGCCGCGTGGGCAAGGATCGAGATAGGCCACCACGTTGATATGCGGGATCTCGGTATCGTGCTGCTCCGTGTAGGTCTTGTAATCCATACCGAAGATGTCGGTGGCATTGGCCTTAGCCTCGGCCACTATCTGGTCCGCGGCGGGGCCGGTGCGGTAGATCACGTACTTGGGGCCGGGGTTGACGTCGGCGTTCCAGTAGTCGTCGCGGCGCTCCCAGACGTAGATCTTCTGTTCAATGTAATATTTGGCGAGCTTGTACGGGCCGGTGGTGACGGGCGGATTGTTCTTGTAGGTCAGCGGATCCACCTTTTCCCAGATGTGCTTGGGAACGATCTGTGTCAGGGCTGGCGTACAGATGCGGACCCACCAGAGCTGGTGGTAACGCGGCGTGGGCGCGCTCAAATTGACAACCATGGTGAGATCATCCACGGCGCTGACCGAATCGAACGCCAGGATATCGGGGTTGGTGCTGAGCTTAGGTTCGTTTTTGAGCAATTCAAGCGTGTAGACGATGTCATTCACCGTGAACGGTGTACCATCGTTCCAGGTGATGCCTGGCTTGATGTGGAGCGTCCATGTCTTGTAGTCGTCGCTGTACTCCATGCTTTCCGCCAGCCAGGGGACGATTTCGCCTGTGACATAGTTCACATACCACAGGGCCTCATTGGCGATCTGAATGTACCCAGCCGCCCAATCTTCGCCATTGGGGATCCAGTCGTTAAAGCTTTCGACCATGGCGAAATTGACCTGATCCATGATTAATGCCTCGGAGCGCGGGAAAGGCAGGGTCACGCCGTTGAGGACGAACTCGCCTTCCGCGGGCGCGGCGGCGGTGTCCTCTGCCGGGGCGGTGGTCGCCGTAGCTTCTGTGCTATTCGCCGCGGTATCCTTGATAACCGGGGGGTTGAAGACTTCGGCCGTCGGGGCCGGCGCTTGGGCGCCGCCGCCGCATCCTGCAATCATCGTCAGAATGATAACAGTGGTCAGGATGTTATAGATTATCCTATGGGGTTTCATCTGTCCTCCAAAATGCGAACGATTTGGGTTTGCTTTATGGACCATCAGTAGGGCTTTGAAAACGCGTGTCCCAATTGGGGTACGGAAGCTCTTGAACTGCTGGCAGAAATAAATGAGCGTAGGCAATTCTCCTTTCTGTTGCTGCGGATACCGATGCGGATATTCAAAAGCAACGTTCGTTCCGCCAGAGCGTGGACGGATGGGGAACGAGCGGACATCCATCGTAGGCAGAGACACAGTTACCCAGGAGATGGTAGCCGGGAGCGAACGTGAGAACCAAAATTGCACAGCTAGTTTACAATATAAAGGGATATGATTGGGATATAGATATACTGTTGGATACAACTCTGTACAGAGCAATACAACTATAGCAAACAGTGCATCGTTTGTCAACAAGCATATACGTCATGTGTGCAACTCTAAAATCAATAGCAAGTTCAACTCGTCGGAAAGTCCTGCTATCCGAACCGTAAAGGGGCGGGACAGCAGGACTTAACCCCAAGATCGCACCATAAACATGATACGGCCGCACTATTTACGCAACGTTCGCGCCTGATAGGCAACCGGCTCACGTCGAAGCCACGCATCATGCCTTAGCGCGTAAACAAATTCCGCCGTACATAATCGCCATCATCCGACGCCAGATAGGCCAGCAAGCGTGCTACACCAATCGGATCACCCAGCTCTGAGTTGGCAATTAACGCGTCGGCGTCGCGTCCTTCCCGTTCGGCTTGCGTCTGGATCACGTTGCGCTTCAACTCGGTGTTGAGACTGCCGGGGCAGATCACATTGACCCGAATGTGGCGCGACGCCAAATGCCCCGCCAACACCATGCCCATGCCGTTGACCGCGCCCTTGCTCGTACCATAGGCAATCGACGAACTGCCGCCGATGACCCCGGCGCCGGAGGCGATCAGCAGCATCACCCCTTGCGACTCGGCTAACATCGGCGTGGCATACTTTGTGCAAAGGAACGTCCCTTTGACATTGACATCCATGACAAAGTCAAACGTTTCCAATGGGAACTCTTCCGGCTGGAGATATTGCCCTTGCAACACACCAGCCGCACAGATCAACACATCCAACCCCTGATGGCTCTGCTTCACCTGGTCAAAGAGATTGATGACCTGTTCTTGTGACCGTACATCGACTCTATAAAAGGCTGCGTCGCCGCCACTCGCCTGGATCGAGGCCGCTGTATCCGCCCCTTTCTCCTTCACATCGGCAATGATGACCCGCGCCCCCCGTTCGGCGCAGAGCCGCGCCGTTGCTTCGCCGATGCCTTGCGCACCGCCCGTGATCAGAATAATTTTCCCTTGAATATCGGCAATTGGATTGCTCATAAACGACCCTTATCTAGTATCTTGATGAATAACATACTGTGGTAGACAGGTAAATAGGTAGACAGGTACATACGTAGGCTCGTCGAAGCCCCTGTTTACCTGTCTACCTGTCTACCTGTCTACCTATTTACCTGTCTACCTATTTACCTGTCTACCTGTCTACCACCCCATCGGCACAGCCAACTTCTGCGCCCACTGGCGTAACTGGCTGACGATGGTCTCCGGCACTTCGACGCCATTTGCCAGCCGCTTGCGGCGATTGCGCACCTCAAAGTCGCCGGGAGCAAGGATTTCGTCGAAACCGGGGGCGAGGGGCGTCTCTTTCATGGCGTTGAGGAACAGGCGCACATTGTGTTGGTAGTCGGCCAGCGGTGTGAAGGCGGCGATGTTGAGAACTTGCATGTAACAGCCGCCCATCGCCGCCTTTTCGGGGTTGAAGGGCGCGCCCAACCCACCCAGCAGACAGACAAAGAGCGAAAGCGCATAGCCCTTGTGTAGGCCAAAGGTGGTCAGACAGCCGCCGTCATAAAAATCGGCCGTTTTGACCGTGGGTTGGCCGTGCTTGTCAAAGAGATAACCGGGGGGCATATCCAGCCCCTTGCTGCGCGCCACCTGCACCTTCCCCTCAGCGACAATGCTGGTGGCAAAGTCGAGGACAAAAGGAACTTCATCGCCCGTAGGGACGCCAACGGCAATCGGATTGGTACCGAGACGATATTGCGCGCCGCCATAGGGCGCCGTCCGCCCGGAATCCCGCGCGCCGCCGCCGACCGTGGTGATGCCCAGACAGCCGGCGCGGGCCGCATCTTCAGCATATTCGCCCAGCCGGCCAATGTGGTTGATGCGGGTAAAGGTGACGCAACTGATCTTACTCTGCCGCGCCTTCTCGATCGCCAGCGCCATCGCCCGGCGCGCCGTGTAGTGACCAAAGCCGTTTTGGCCGTCGATCTTGATCGTGGTCGCATCTTCTTCGACAACGGTCGGCTCGGCGGCGGGGTCGAGTTTGCCTTCCTGGATGTGTTGCAAATAGATGGGGATGCGCAACACACCATGTGAATCATGTCCCGCCAGATTCGCCCCGACCAAAATGCGCGCCACGTCAACCGCAATATGCTCAGGCGCACCAACTTGCATAAAGAGCCGGCTCGTCAACTCCTGTAGCGCCGCCGCCGGTACTATCTGTATGGCAACCATCATTCCTCCTGTGCTTTTGTTCCAGAGGGACAGGTGAGTTTAGGGTTTTCAGGTCAACAGAAATGCAAGAGACCAACAATGGCATCTTCCGGGAAGGTCGGTTCTGTAGACCGGACAATCCTGTCGAACCTTCCCGGAAGATGGTTGACAAGCCCCTGTGGGCGTCCCCAGAACGGGGCTTAAATTAGTTCCTATTTTTGCCTAAACTCAGGTGTCCCGCCGGGACGATTGAAGTGTATCCGTGCTTTTTCCTATCCGTGTGTATCATACCCGTTGTTAGATGGGGGAGAGCTTATCCGGAATTGGATAGTTTAACTGCCAGCGTGAATCGGCCGGCGGTGGGGTGCGGCCTAGATATTGCATCGTCTTGAACTCCGGCAACTTGGGCAGCACTTCGGTTGCCCAGATCTGTTCAATATTCATAAAACTGAGCGGGCGGCGTTGCACCGGTTTGTGCGCCGCGTAGGCCGTCAACAATTCGGCTGCTTTAGCCCCCAGCCAGCGTACTTCATCGTCCACCATACGTTCACCAACCCGCCGGTCTGACTGATAGGCGTTTGGCCCCATGGCAAAGTGCGGCCCTGGCGCGCTTTGCGCTGGCAGGCGCGAGATGTCAACATTTTGCGGTTCCAACGTCCACAGCAGCGAAGTCTCGACTTTGCCGGCATGGTCGCCGGTGCTTTTGCCGTCGTTATCAAAGCCCGGCTGGTTGGCTTCAAAATCGGGGAGACCGTAGAGGCGCGTAGCAAAGTGTGGTTGCAACAGCGCCAGCAACGTCTTCAAATCTTCCCAGTTAGGGCCGTAGTGACCGGTGAGGAGAATGGCGGCATGAAAGCCCAGCGCATCCACTGCCCGCAGGTGGTAGCAAACATTTTTGAAGTGCTGCCAGGGCGGCATGGCCGTCAACCACGGGCGCGCCTCGCCGGCCCACTCCGCCGCCCACGACGCATAGAGGCCAATCTCGTGAATATGCCAATAATCGGGCGGGGCGACAATCCCGCCATGCGTCTCTGCGGCGCGACAGCAGATGGCGTGCGCCTTCAACGCATCCAGCCCGACCGCGTTTTGCGGGCCATGCGGTTCACAGAGGCCATAGGGCAAATAGACGACCGGGCAAGCCGCCAAGGCCGCCTCCAACTGGTCGGGAAACAGCCGCTCCCAACGAACTTCGCGCATAGTGAACACTCCTGGTTCTATTTTTAGTCGCCCGCAGCGCCCAGACGCCGGTCACGGACCGGCTATGAGCGGGCTTAATAGGTACGGTACGCCTTTACAGGTCTATGTTGAATTGCGTTCCATTATAGCACGAGGTGAAATTTGACGCTATGCGCGAAAAAAGGCGTGGGTGGCGGGCGCGTTCCTCCCACTATCGCTGATGGCATAAGTATTGACAGCGGCGCAGAAGTGTTGTAACATGTAGCCATCTAGAAGGAGGGATAAGTAGATGGCTATTAAGAATTTGCAAACAGACGCACAAAAAATTACGGTGACAATCCCCAGTGCTTTATTGAATCGACTGAATGAGTCCATACCGAAACGACAACGCAGTGAGTTCATTGTAGAAGCGATTGAAGAACGATTAGCGTTGGAAGAACAGTATGTTGCGATTGAAGAAGCGGCCGGCGCTTGGACCGATGAGCATCACCCTGAGATGCGGAGTGAGGAGGACATTGACAACTGGCTTATCGAATTCCGCAAAGGCTGGAGCAGTCAGGATAGGTAAAATGGCGAGGATTTTACTTGATTCGGGATTACTAATCCGCCACCTACGCAATCATCAACCAACTGTACGATTGCTGCGAACATTAGGGCGGACAGAACGACTGTCGATAGCGACGATTACACGTCTAGAAGTACGCGCTGGCATGAATGTAGAAGAACGTTATCGAACACAAAAAATACTCTCACGATTTATCTGTTACCATCTAGATCCCGTCATTGCGGATCAAACCGGAGACTTGATCCGCAACCTGCAAAGCAAAGGGCATGGCATTAGCGTGCCGGATGCCATCATTGCGGCAACCGCATTGACCTATCGGCTAACCCTCATCACCTATAACCAGGCCCATTTCGCGATTGTCCCAGGACTAAGTCTATATACTTTCCCCTAACCTGGACAAGCCAGAACCCCAAAAGTATACACAGATAGGGAAGAACACGGATGTTTGTCTCCAATCGGTGTTTCTCCCTATCTGTGTATACTAAAATTCTTGTTTGCTGTTCAAAAAGGTAATGCGGTAGCGCCTACTTAACCACCACCGGCAAGTAGAGCCACTGTTTGAGCAACTCCTCATCAACCGCCGCGACATCGACCGTATAGCCTTCGTCATCACTGTCGTCGACGATGGTTGCGGTATCAACGCCATTGGCAACGGTCAACGCATCCACCGTGGCGGAATGGGCCAGGTCGGCATTTTGGTGATTGCCAAACCAGGCGGTCCATTTCTGCGCCGGGGCAATGGTCAATTGATAACAGGGCTGATTGCCAAAGGTCGGCAATACCGTCCCCGGCTGGCTGTTGAACCACCCGGCGCGCAACTGTTCACAAACCGTGTACGATCCCGGCGGCAAGCGATAAAAACGGACAGTTCCCTCCTCATCGCTCTTGTCATTTGCCACCGTTGCGCCGGTCGCGTCATAGAGGGTAAATTCCCAGCCTTCTAAGCGCTCTTCGCCACTGTTACGCTGTCCATTCCCATTTTCGTCATGATACTTGCGTACCCGCAGCGCGCTACGTTGCTGATTGGTGAAAGTGCAAGTGACCTGCTCACCGGTGGTAACGGCAATCGTGACCTTTTCCTCGGCCAAATCAACGCTACTGTTCCCGTTGTTGCAACGGATCGCCGTCAGGCTCCAAGAAGCGGGTAGCTCTGCTGCAACCGTATAGCGGCCCGGCTCGACGGTAAAAGTAGCGCTGTGCTGGTAGCGATCGCCATCATCCGTTGTCGGGTTATCCAGCTTGAATTGCCCCAGATCACCGTCAAAACGGAAGTTGCGACGCGTCTGCGGTTGGGCTTCCAGCGCAATCGTGATCGTTGTCGGCAGCACCACACCATCGACGAAGATGGCGGTTGTGCGGGCCGGAATGGTGAAGGCGCCGTTGCTGCTGTCAAAGGTTGCGCCCTTTACCACGCTATCCGCCGATTGCGCCAACGCCGGATGAAGCGTCAACGGTTTTCCTTGTAACGCCGCCGCCGTGAAGCTTTGCGCCTCATCGGTGGCATTGAAGAGGACGACGATGAACTCGTGCGCCGGGTCGAGATCGACCAGTCCATCGACCATATCAGAGAGGCTCATCACGATCAAGCCGGGGATCTGATCCGGCCCCATGTTATGGAAAGCCAACCGCGCCATCACATCCGCTTCGGTTTGCAAACGGAAGAGCGGCGAGCTATGACGCACCTGCAACATCGTCTGGAGATGGGCCAGGCTCAACTGAATCTCAGCCGACCCTGGCTTGAGCGCCGGGTTTGCCAGCAGCGGCTGCATGATCGGCCAGTTGCTGCCATTGTCCCCCTGCGGCGGCAGCCCAACGCCCCAGTTGTTGCTCTGGTAGGTGAAGTCCAGCTTGTTGAACCAGTCGCCAGAGTTATAGCTGTTGCGATCCAGTGACTTGGAACGCAGAAGCTCCTGACCGGCATGGAGGAAGGGAACGCCCTGCGCCAGTACGGTGAAGTCGATGCCCAGATTGTGCGCCCGCACCCGGTCGGCCATACTCACCCCGGCGGCGTGTTTGTAGGCGCTGATGTCCCACAAGGTCTGGTTGTCATGCGCTTCGACGTAGATGATGTGCTCTTGCGGGTCTTGCGTATAACCGGCGGGCGCCCCGTTGTAATCGACCTGCGACCCCTTGACCAGGTTGCCGTTGCGGTCGATAAACTCGAAGTCCGCCAGGTTGCCGGCCAGGCCAACTCGGATCTGATCGGCGGAGAGCAGCAGTTCATTCTTTTCCGCCGCCGAACCGCTGTTGGCACTGTTGGGATCGTAGTAGAGGCCGCTGATAAAGCCCTGGTTCTTGATCAGATCATTGCCATTGTCAAATGGCCCGCCGCCACGCACCGCGTCGCGCAGACGGTCGCTAAAGGTGCCGATGCCGGTGCCGGCCAGATTTAGTTGCGTAGCGTTGACACCGCGGGCGTTGTTCGCCACTTCCCCAAAGTTCCAGCCTTCGCCATAGATGACAATGCTCGGATCGATGGCCCGCAGCGTGTCGCGCACCTTCTCCATGTTGCTCTTCATGTGGTGGCCCATCAGGTCGAAGCGGAAGCCATCGACGCCATAAAGGCTGGTCCAGGTGACGAGCGAGTCGATCATCAGCTTTTCCATCATCGCATGTTCCGTCGCCGTGTTCTGGCAACAGGTGCTGGTCTCGACATTGCCGTCGGCGTTGAGCCGATGGTAGTAGCCGGGGACAACCTTGTCGAGAACCGATTTGGCATCCTGACCGCTGGCCGCGGTATGGTTATAGACCACATCCATCACCACCCGCAGATTGGCGGCGTGAAGCGCCTGCACCATCTTGCGGAACTCGATGATACGGGTGACGCCTGCGGGGTTGGTTGCGTAACTGCCCTCCGGCACAGTGTAATGATAGGGGTCATAGCACCAGTTGAAACCATCCTGGTCGGCCACAGCGGTGACTGCCGCCTGCTGTTGATCGGAATCCGGGGCAGCGTTGGGGATAGTCGGCTCGATCCGTGCGGCCTTGTTCTCGTTGATAGTGGCGCAGTCAAAGGCCGGCAGCAGGTGGACATGGGTCAACCCGGCGGCAGCCAGTGCGCTGAGATGTTTCATGCCATTGCTACCGGTATGGGTAAAGGCGTTGAAGGTGCCGCGATCCCCCTCCGGCACCGTGCTGTCCTGGATGCTAAAGTCGCGCACATGCAGCTCATAGAGAACGGCATTCTCCGGCGCGGTCGAGGGCGGCACATTGTGGCTGTCCCAGCCGGCTGGTTTCAGCGCCGGGTCGTTGAGATTGACAAGGAGGCTGCGCTTGCTGTTGGTCGAAAGCGCCAACGAATAGGGATCGGTGACGATATTCTGTTCGACCTTGCCCGTCTTGCGTACATAAACGGCAACTTCGTAGAGATAATATTTGCCTGTCCAACTGGCGTCGCCGGTGGCGTGCCAGACGCCTTTGTCGCCGGCGGTCATGTCGATGATCTGGGTGGCGGTCGCCGCCGTCGCGCTGTCAAAGAGGTGCAACTTCACCGATTTTGCCGTCGGCGCCCAGAGGCTGAGGGTCGGCACGTCGCCGGTATAGTTGACGCCCAGCGCGCCGTCATAGGTGTACAACGCATCCAGCACGCCGGGAATTTGCAAGCTGGTTGCATCGACCACCACCCCGCCACTCATCGCCGCAATCGCTGTCTGTCCCTTGAGAATGGCGGGAACGGCAGCCAGATCGCCGGCGCTGAGTTTGAAGGCTTTATAGTTCGCCAGATGCGGGAACTTGGCCTTGATGGCGTCGCTCAACCCCGCCGGATCATAGGTTAGGTTGAGCGCACTGCCGCCGGTGATGCCGTTGGCGGTCAAGACCAGACCACCGTCGGCGGCGTAGACCAGCGTGTAGGTGGCGTTGGGGCTGGCTTGGATGTCCCAGGCAATCGTATCCTGGCTGACCCAATGGGCCTGGGCTTTGCTTAGGTCGCCGCCGGCCACCGCCCCCTTGCGAATGGGCAGCAGGTAGTCATCTTCGGCTTCAGCGCCCTGTAACTGCCAGACCTCATAGCCAAATTTGCCCAGCTTGAGGAACTGGTCGGGGCCGGGATCTTTTTCGTCGCCTTTGTGGAGGATGTAGGCCAGTTCGGTGGCGTCTGCGGTCAGCGGCACTTTAAACCAAATGCCAAAGCCATCTTGCCCAGCCGGTTTGACCGGTTCCTGCCACGACGGATTCGGTGCGGCTGCGCCTGTCCAGGTGTGCATCCCCCAGAAGTCGGCATAGTTACTGCTGGTGGCGTCGCCATAGTCGCCGGCGGGGCGGTGGTAGTGGATGATGGCATACTTTTCCGTCGCGCCCCGTTGCTTGTAGACGGTTGCGTCGCCGGAGACCACCCAGGCGTCAGCGCCGTCGATCGGGTTCATGCTCTGGTCGGGGCCGGGGTCTTTTTCGTCACCTTTGTGGATGATGAAGTTGACCACCTTGCTGGCGTCGCTAATCGGCACATTCCAGTAGGCGCCAAAGTCATCGACGCCGTCGTAGGGACGCGGGGTGGCCCATTCGGTCGGCACGCCGGCGCCCAGACCGTCACCCCAGAGGTGTAAACCCCAGCCGGTGTAGCTGTTGTCGGCACGCTTGTAGTGAATGGTCACAAAGCCTTGCGCCGCCGCTTGCGTGGTGTAGAAGGTGGGATCACCCTGCTTTAGCCAGATCTCCGGGCTGTTGCTGTTGGGGTTGAATTTGCGGTCGGCGTCGGTGCCATCTTTGACATCGCCCTTGTGGACGATGAAGTTAACATCCTTGCTCGAATCCTGCAACTTGATCCAAGCAAAGCGACCATAGCTGTCTTCGCCCAGGAAAGGCTTAGGCGTCGTCCACTCGGTCACTTCACTAGCATCAATCGCCTCACCCCAAAGGTGGAGACCCCAGAAGTCGTTAGAATTGCCGGTCGTGTGGTCGCCATAGTCGCTGGTCGGTCGCTGATAGTGGATGACGGCATATTTGTACTGACCGGTGGTGGGCGGGATAGCCTTGACCGGTTTGACGCCTGTCACCGTTGCGCCCTTGAGATTGCCGTTGAGATCGTTGGCGATCGCCAGAATGTCGAGCGTCGTGTTGGCCGGCAACTTGCTGGCATCATAAAAGACACGGTAGGGTGCGTTGTCATCCACACCGATGACAGTGTATGTGGTCGTCCCCGTGGCGCGGACGGCAAAGGTCACTTCGGCATAGCCCGTGCCGGCGACCGCGGCGCGAATCTCCAGCCGGTCGGGAACAGTGTTGCCGTCCAGATTTTGTGTACCCAACGTTACTTCCTGATTGTTGGTCAGGTTACTGATGCTGATTGTCGGCGCGGCGGTGCTGGCCGGGAGGGGGCCGGCGGCTTTGTAGATGGCAAAGCCGAGCGCCGGCAGGTTGATCGCCAGCGCGCCATTAGCGTCGGTGGTCAGGCTGGCCGCAACTGTGCCTTCGGCCAGCAGCAGATCAAACTGCGTCCCGGCGGCGTAGAAGGTCGGCACGGTGGCGCTTTGGGCGCTGTTGGCGTTGTTGATGGCGACCACATATTCGACCCGCTCGGTGCGTTCCATGCGGCTAAAGGCATAGATACCGGCGGCGTTGCTGCTGGTGCGGTGGATCTGCGCCCCGTTGACCAAGGCCGGATGGGCCTTGCGCAGCTTCGCATAGCTTTGGAAGGCCAGATAGAGCGGGTGACTCTGGTCAAAGTTGGCGTCGGCGGTGGTGGCGGTCGTGCCGATCAGGTCGTCGTCATTGTACGAAGCGACCTGGCTGGGCATCATATCCTGGCGGGCATCTTTGTCGCCGCCGTCGCCGGTGAAGCCCTGTTCGTCGCCGTAGTAGACCACGGGCATCCCACGGGCAAAGTACATGAGCGCGTGCGCCAACTTGCTACGCGCCAGCAGTTCGGCGTCGCCAGCGGTGGGCTGGTCGGTCTTGAGGAACCAGCCAAAACGACCCCGGTCATGGTTGCCGATAAAGGTGGGCAGGGCGTAGGCGTTGCTGTCGGCGTCGATGTAGTAGTCATCATTTTCAAAAACCGTTTTCAAGCCGTCGGAAGCGCCGCCTTTGGAAACATAGGCTTGCACCCCTTCCTGGAACTGGAAGTCCAGCACAGCCTGCACATCGGCGTCGGTCGTGTAGTAGCTCAACAGGTTGACGTTGCCGCTAAAGACTTCGCCAAAGATAAAGAAGTCCGGCTTGCCCGCCGTCTTAGCATGATCAAGGATGGCGGGGGCAAACTTTTGCCAGAACTCGGCATTGACATGCTTCATGGTGTCGATGCGGAAGCCGTCAATGCCAAAGTTGGTGATCCAGCCCTTGTAGATGTCGAGCATGCCGTTGACGACCGCCGGCTGTTCGGTAAACAGGTCATCCAGGCCAAAGAAATCGCCATAAAGCGAGTTTTCGCCGGTGAAGGTCGAGTTGCCGCGGTTGTGATAGTAGGTCGGGTCATTGAGCCAGGCCGGGACTTTGACGGTGGCATCACCCGCGTTGGGGAAAACTGGTGTATAGGGGAAACTGGTTGCCGCGTTCAGGGTTGGGAAGGTGTCGCCACCGGCATAAGCCCGGTCGTCAAAGGTGGCGCCGCTGGCATCTTTGTAGGGAAAGTCGGTCTTGTTACGGTAGCTGTATTGGTTTTCCTGATACTGGATGACATCAGCGGTATGGTTGGTGATGATGTCAAAGAAGATCTTGATACCCCGGTTGTGCACTTCGGTGATCACCTGTTGCAACTCGGTGTTGGTGCCAAAGTGGGGGTCCATTTGGGTGAAGTCGGTGATCCAGTAGCCGTAGTAGCCGGCGGAAATGTCGGCGCCGCTGCCCTGCACCGGGCGGTTTTTGAACATGGGCGTCATCCAGATGGCGGTGACGCCCATCTGGTCGAGATAGTCCATTTTGGATAACAAGCCGGCCAGGTCGCCGCCGTGGTAGAAACCCTTGTCGGTCGGGTCGAAGCCGGTGACGAGGCGATCACCGGTAAGGCCGCCCTGGTCGTTGGCAGTGCTGCCATTCTGGAAGCGGTCGGGCATGACAAAGTAGAAGACGGCTTCCTGGATCGGATGGCGCACCGGCGCTTTGACAAGCGCCGCCAAGTCATCCGTCGGCTGACCAGTGACGGTGATAGTCGGGACATGACTGGTCGCGTTGTAGCTAAAGGTGACAGTGTCGCCGTTGTTGGCAACGGTGAATGGAATGTTGGGGCCGTTTTGTTCACCGCCAGCGCCGTAGTTGACATCCCAACTTTCGTTGAGCGCCACTTTGCCTTCGTAGCTGCCGGCGGCGATGGCGGTGGTGATAAAGGTATAGATGCCATCGCCATCGGTGTCTTGCAGCCAGGAGCGCAAGCAGTCCGGTTGCCAGTCGCCAGGGCAACCCAGTTCGCTCTGGAAGCTGCCGGGCGCCACGGCAATCACCGCGCTTTGGTTGCTAGTGATCCAGTGCGATTTGTGGTCGTAATAAAATTTGACGGTGGTGGTGTTGGGAAGGGTGAGGGCAATGTTATTGCCGCCGGGTTGAGCATTGGCGCCATAGTTTTCGTCCCAACTGTCATTGAGCGCCGCTTTGTATTCCCAATTGCCGGCCGGCACACTAAAAGCGCCTTGCCAGACCATATCGGTGGCATCATAGGTGAGTTCACTGGTGACGCATTCCGGTTGCCAATCGCCGGGGCAACCAACTTCACTTTGCAAACTACCTACCAGGGCGACGCTGGTAGGGGTAGGCGTGTGATCGGCTAAGGCGGGCTGCGATGTTAGGGGCATACCGAGCAGAGAAAAAAGCAGTGCAATGGCGACGATGCCATGCAACAGACGAGCGCGTTTGGGCATGTCTCGCATCGGGTCCTCCGGTATGAAATTTTTAAAAACTAACAATCATGTAAAGGATAGAAGCGTGATTTCTTAATGCAACCGCTTGCATTAAGTTGGTAAAATAGTTTACCACATAACTACCATAAATTGTCAAATTTACAATGGGCCATGTGACAATTGTTGTAGCTAAACGATTGCTCTGACTTTTTGGTTAGTTTGGAGGAGTTGCGCTGAACGGGACAAAGTGTTAAATTTGTCCCGCCCCCAGTTGACGACAGCCTAACAAGCGTTAAACGATTAGGGTATTTTGAGTAGCTTCTGGTACAGAAAGGTACCTCAATAGCGCCTGCGAACGAACCATGCTGTGGTCGTTCGCAGGCGTCAAGTCATCCTGGCTACGCCGGGGTTGCTTGCTCCGCTTTTTGATCAGGGATGGCAGCCATTAACGACTGGAGCAATTGTTCAAGAACAACTTTGCGTTCTTCCAGGCTCAAATGGCTGGTGAGATACTCTGTGGTAAAGTCAGTCAATAGCTGTTTTTGGGCAAGGCTTGCCAGAATTTGTTCTGGTGTTAGTCCAGCAAGCCGTTGGGCAGGGTCTAGCCCAGCTAGACGTTGTGCCGGGTCTAGCCCAGCGAGCCGTTTTTCCGCCGGAATGATTTTGAGAATATCATCGCCAAAATCGTCAACCAAATGTTGCAAGCTTTCCTGATAGGTCATCTTACCATCGCGTCGTTTCATATTGAGTACCTCCTGTGTGATTTCGGGTCGCGCCCGCCAGGCGTAAGGCAGATAGTTAATCTTCCCCTCCGCTAACATCTGTTCCAAAGCCGTACGAAATTGTCCAGCATCACCCGTGAAGAGGAGCAGCAGATAGTTTTGCGGCGTTGGCGGCAGTTCACGGATGACGATCAGGTAGATCTGGGGGCGGTTGGCGCTGCGATAATACCCTGGTTGCAAACGTCTAAAACGATCCCGGATCTGTTTATAGGCTAGCACATTGCGTGGCTTGTTGGCGCAAATGATCGTCACCGTCATGGTGTTCGGCTCGACGTCATGTTCACTCAAATACAAATGCGTGCGGCCATGAATCCGGTGATAATCGCGAATGGTCAACGGATCTTCCGGCCCCTTGAACTCGACTTGATTACAGCGCAGAAAATAGAAAAACGGCGTCTCGGTTTGCAAGTGTTGATGGGCTTCTTCGCTATCGACCGTAATAATCGCATCAATGGCCAGTGGCAACCGACTGACTTCCACCTCGGTCTGTACGCCTGCCTTGAGGGGGATCAGCTTGTCTTCTAACAGTTGCTTGAAAACCGGGTCTAACTGATGATGTTTTTCAGGTGCAAAGGTCGTCACAACAGCGCTATCCTTGAGCAACACGGGATCGGATGAACAAAACGCTTGCTCCATAGTATACCATGTGACGGGTAGTTTTTCAATGCTGTTGCAACGGTGTGATCGATGCTAAATTGACGGACGCTGCCACTCTACGTTACAATCGGTGGAGTATCATTGTCTGTACAACTGCTCACGAACGGTTCCCTATGACGACTGAAAAACTACTCCAAGCGCTCGCCACCCGTTTCCCGGAAAAGCGGCTGTTGCAAAAGGCGCCGCAACTGACCCCCTATGAATCCGACGCGTTGACCGCCTTTCGCTCGCGACCAGCCGCGGTGGTGCTGGCCGAAAGTCAGGAGGAGGTGATCGATATCGTGCGTCTCTGTCATCAATACAATGTGCCTTTTGTCGCACGCGGCAGTGGCACCAGCCTCTCTGGCGGTTCGTTGCCGATTCAGAACGGGATTGTCATTGCGCTCAATCGCCTCAATCGCATTCTGCGTCTTGATCCGCAGGCGCGCATCGCGGTGGTGGAACCGGGCGTTGTCAACCTGGATGTTTCCAAAGCGGCGGCGGCGCACGGTCTCTACTATGCGCCCGACCCCTCCAGCCAGTTAATTTGCACCATTGGCGGCAATGTCGCCTTTAACTCCGGCGGTGCGCACTGCCTGAAGTATGGCATGACCGCCAACCATGTCCTGGGCATCAAAGCAGTGCTGCCTGACGGCGAGGTGGTCCACCTGGGTGGTGATAGCCTGGAAGGCGTCGGCCCGGATTTAACCGGCTTTTTTGTCGGCTCGGAAGGTCTCTTTGGCGTGGCGTTGGAAATTACTCTCCGGCTATTGCCCAAACCAGAACGCTATCGCACCGTGCTGGCCGCCTATGACAGTTTGCAGGCCGCGGGAGATGCGGTGGCGCGCGTAGTCGCCTCCGGCTTGTTGCCCGGTGCGATGGAGATCATGGATCGGCTGGCGATTGAGGCAGCGGAAGCGTCAGTCAACGCCGGCTACCCCGATGTGGCGGCGCTGCTGATTGTCGAGTTGGAGGGCGAGTCCATTGAGGTCGAAGCCGAATTTTCCCACCTGTTGCAGGTGATCGAAGAATCGGACGCCACCGAAGTGCGCGTTGCTGCCGATGACGCCGACCGGATGCGCATTTGGAAGGGGCGCAAGGGCGCTTTTTCGGCCGTGGGTCGCCTCAGCCCCGATTATATTGTGCAGGATGGCGTGGTGCCGCGTAGCCACTTGGGGCAGGCGCTGGCGCGGATTGAGGCGCTCAGTCGCCAATACAATTTGCGCGTCGCCAATGTCTTTCACGCCGGCGATGGCAATCTGCACCCGCTGATTCTCTATAATGGCCGTGAGCAGGGCGCGCTGGAACGAGCCGAAGCGTTGGCCGGTGACATTCTGCAAATGTGCATCGACCTGGGCGGCTCGATTACCGGTGAACATGGTGTCGGCATGGAAAAGCGCCACTTTATGCCGGTAATGTTCAATGAGACCGACTTGAGTGTTATGCGCGAAATCCGCCAGGCCATCGATCCGCAGGAACTCGCCAATCGCGGCAAGATGTTACCCGATGGCACCGCGCCGGCGCTGGCCCATCATGGGCCGCATCCCTTGGAAAAGCAAGGGATTATCTCCCGCGAATAAGTAGGAATTATGCGTGCCTAATCGTCTTTTTGAATGGGATGATGAAAAGGATCTTGCCAACCAAGATAAGCACAATGTGACCTTTGCTGAGGCTACATTTGCTTTTGACGATCCGTACCGTCTTATTATTGTGGATAAACGCCACAGCAAGCGGGATGAGAAGCGATATTTTTGTATTGGTCGGGTGCGTAAAGGGATTCTCACTGTCAGATTTACCTACCGTAACGGGAAAATTAGAATCTTTGGCGCTGGTTTCTGGCGGGAAGGAAAGAGTCAATATGAAGCACAAGCAAAATAATGAGCTAGCGGATGAAACGGTGGTCTACACCGATGAACCACTTGAGTTTGGGGAAGTAGTTGTCGATTTTTTGCCGTCTCCGGCGGAATTAGCAAACGCCCGCAGCCAGGTATTTGTAAGAATCGCATTAGACGTTGATACATTGGCTTTTTTCAAACAGATGGCAAAAAAGCAAAAAATTTCTCATCAAGCAGTTTTGGAAAACTTACTGGAAAGCTATGCCCAACGCAAGCTTCATGCCAACCATATCCTTGAAGCTGTAACAGGTTGAGATCAATGAGCAATCTTTTCGTGCAGCCCCAATCCGTTGAAGATATTCAAGCGCTTGTCCAGAGCTATGTGCGCTTATCGGTGCGGGGTGGACAGAGCAAACATACAATCACCCCGGTGGAGGCCACCCCGGTGATCGACATGCGTGGCCTCGCCGGCATTCTCGAATACGAGCCGGGCGAATACACCTTTACGGCGCTGGCCGGCACCCCCCTGCGCGATGTGACCGCCGCCCTGGCCCAACACCACCAATTTCTACCCTTTGACCCGCCGCTGGTGGACGCCGGTGCGACCTTGGGTGGCACGGTGGCTGCCGGTCTTAGCGGCTCCGGGCGCTATCGCTATGGTGGGGTGCGCGATTTCTTGATCGGCGTCCGCTTTGTCGATGGGCAGGGGCGACTGGTGCGCGGCGGCGGCAAAGTGGTCAAGAACGCCGCCGGCTTTGACCTGCCCAAGTTGATGGTGGGCAGCCTAGGCCAGTTTGGCGTCATCACTGAAGTCAGTTTCAAGGTCTTTCCTCAGCCGGCAGCCTACGCCACCTTGCAAGTCAGCTACGCAGACATACAATCCGCCGTGGCGGGAATGCAACGGGTGGTCGATACTCATTTTGATGTCTATGCGCTCGATCTGGTGGTCGAGGCGGTAGCGAGTCAAGCGCCAACCTATCAACTGCTTGTTCGCATTGGCGGTTTGCCCAACTTACTGTCGCAACGCGTTGCCCAGATCCGCAAAGTTATCGGCGCTCAGGCGGCTACCGGTGCAATGCACACCGCTGACGCCGACGCTGCGCTGTGGACGGCTGCCCGTGAATTTTCCTGGGCGCCGGCTGGGACAACGCTGGTCAAAGTGGCGACCAGCATCGGCAAAGTGGCGCAACTAGAAAGCGCGCTGGCAATGCAAGGGGCGATCCGCCGTTATGCCGTCGGCGGCAATCTGCTCTGGTTGGCCTGGCCGGGGCCGATCCAGGCGCTGGATGGCTGGCTTACGCAACAGGGGGTGAGCGGGCTGGTTGTGCGGGGTGAAAGCGTCAGCCCTTTGCTTGGCGTTCAGCAGGGGCAAGCCTTCACCCAACGCATCAAAGCCGCCCTGGACCCGCAGCAACGGTTTCCGAGTTTCTAAAAAGCCACCGGTGCAAGGCACTGGTCAATTGATTGGTTAGGATGACAAGTTTGTCTTGACCAGTGCCACGCACCGGCGCGTTCACAAATCACGTAGCACGAATCACGAATCACAAACCATGCAACACACCATTCCACTTGAAACCCTCGGCGCGCAAGGCCCAGCGATGGCCCACGCCGTTGATAAATGTGTCCACTGTGGCTTTTGCCTCTCCGCTTGTCCCACCTATAAGGTGTTGGGCGAGGAGATGGATTCACCGCGCGGTCGCATCTTTTTGATGAAAGAACAACTCGAAGGCGGGCTGGAACTGGATGCCATCACCCCCTTTGTCGACCGCTGTCTGGGCTGTATGGCTTGCGTCACTGCTTGTCCATCGGGGGTGGAGTATGGCGAGTTGTTGACCCCCTTCCGCGCCCGCGCCGAGGAGCAACGGAGCCGCACACCGATGGAACGGTTGACCCGTTTGCTGGTACGCGAAACCTTGCCCTATCCCACCCGTTTTCGGCTGGCGGCGCTGATGGGCAAACTGGCCGCGCCGGTGCGACCATTCTTACCGGACAGCCTGGGCGCCATGCTCAATCTGTTGCCGGCGCACTTACCGAAAGCACAACCGTTACCAGCCATTTATCCAGCAGCAGGAACGCGCCGCGCACGGGTGGCCTTGTTAGCCGGTTGTGTCCAGCAGGTGCTGTCGCCGTCGATCAACTGGGCGACGTTGCGGGTGCTGGCGCGTAACGGCGTCGAGGTGGTGATCCCGGCCAATCAAGGCTGTTGCGGCTCGCTCGCGATGCACACCGGTGACGCGGCCCAGGCGAAAAGTCTGGCGCGCAAGAACTTGACCGCGTTCCCGGTCGATGTCGATGCCATTGTTACCAACGCCGCCGGTTGCGGCTCCGGGATGCGCGAATATGGGCTGCTTTTTGCCGGAACATCGGCGGAGAGTGCCGCGCATACCTTTGCCGGTCGCGTCAAAGATGTAAGTGTTTTCTTGCAGGAACTGGGCTTGCTCACACCACCCCCCTTGACAGAACCCCTCATTGTGGCCTATCATGATGCGTGTCACCTCGCGCACGCACAACGGGTCACCAGCCAGCCGCGCCGACTGTTGGCGGCGATTCCGAATCTTACTTTGCGCGAAGTGCCGGAAGGCGAATTATGTTGCGGTTCCGCGGGTACGTATAATCTGGAACAGCCGGAGATCGCCCGTGAACTGGGTGAACGCAAAGCAAAGAATATCCTGACGACCGGCGCACAGGCCGTGGTGACTGGTAACATTGGCTGTATGATGCAGATCCAAACGCACTTGCAGACGCAGGGGCGGTCGCTGCCGATCTGGCATACGATGGAACTGCTGGATCAGGCGTATGGGAATCAGTAGGACAGTAAAACAGTGGGCCAGTGAATCAGTGAGACAGTAAATCAGTATCGACTCACTGCTCTACTGTCCCACTGACCGACTGTCCCACTGACTACTAGTGGAGAAATTGAGGAAACTATGTCGAAATTCGTCCGTGTCCAAACTGCGTTACGCGACGTCACGTTGATCAAGCGCGCGTTGGAAGATTTGAAGATCGGCTATCAAGAAAACGCCCAGTATATGCACATCTGGAGCGGCTTTAAGGGCAAGGTGCCGTTGCTGATCAAGCAGAAACAAGCGCAATTTGCCCTCCGCCAGGCGTCCGATGAGAGCTACGAAGTCATCGGCGACGATATGCAGATGGCGGCGATCCGCAAGACGATGGATCAGGTGCAGCAGCGCTATGCCTATCACAAAGTGCTGACCGAAACCACCAAAGCCGGCTTTGATCTGGTCGAAGAAAAGGTGGGCCAGGATCAGGTGATCCGCTTGACCGTGCGGCGGTGGAGCTAGCGCCCATGCAAAAACAAGAAATCGAAATCACGATCCTGCGCGATGGTCGCATTGAGTATACGATCAAAGGGGTGAAGGGCAGCGCCTGCGACAGCATCAGCGCGCTCCTTGAGCAACTGGGCAAGATCGAAGAGAAGAGCAACACCGGTGAGTATTACGAATATGGCAGCGACAGCCACATCCATATCGGCCAGCAGTGAAGTTATCGGTGACGCATGGCCGTTGTTGCCGGTGGAGACAGAAATTTATATTTTGCCCGATGGGCGGGTGATCGTCGCTGATTTGCCAGCGGAATTGGCGGCGATGTTGGTTGCGCTCGGCGTCGATGCGCCTGCAGATGTGACTATCCCAGCCGAACCAATGCCTGCCCATGAGTGATCTGCTCAATCTCACCGCTTCCGTTGGTCCGTCCGCCAAAATCACCCAACTGTTTGCGCGCCTGGAACTCTTTAGCGCCGGTGAGCCGCCAAGCCATACCCTTTTTGTACAAGGCGAGCCAACGCTGGTCGAACACAACCCGCTCCAACCGGCACAGGAGCAATTGCTGCTGATCGACCCGCCAACGGATGTGGCGGAACGCTTTCGCCTGCCCACCCAGACCGCCGTCCTCTTTACCGGTGAGCCGACAGCAGTTGGTTTGTCACTCCTGGAAACAAAGCCCGGCGGCGTCGCCCATTTGCGTATTGGCGAACATTTCCTTGATCTCTACTCGCAAACTGGGAGCGCGGTGGTTTATCTGCCGGCGCTGGGCATTGTTTGCGGCGGTTCGTTTGGCAGCGATGCCATTTTGCCCGCTGTCGCGCCCGCTTCCACCGGCGACCAGGAACTGACAACCTTGCGCCTGTTGGCCCAACTGGTTAAACAGCGTCGCTTTCAGTTGTATATTCCGCGTGTCGGCGCTCTGAGCAGCAGCCCCGTCGAGATGATGGAACGGCTGGCTGCCGATGTCGCCTATCTGCATGGTCTCCGGCGAGTTGTGCTACCCGTCGCACAGCAGGGCGAACCATTTGCCCAAATCGAAGCCGTCGCTGCTTCCTTGCTCCCCGCAGCCCGTCGTTCACCGGTTTGTCAGGAACAACACCGCACCAATTTGCGCCATCTTTATTCGCAACAGACCGCAACCTAAGTAGAATACAGAAACTCTAAGGGACGATACGACTGCGGACTACTGATTCTACGCTACACCACCTTCCACTCAACCGCTCCTCCCTTTCCAATCCATGATCGTTTAATTTTGCCCGCACTTGCGTAAGTTCAAGCACACACACTTTGGGCAAAGCAACGTATATTGGGTGTCGAAACCTAGCCCCGTAGGTGGATAAGATGACAATGGTGTGTCAACGGCAAACTACCCAACCTGGAGGAGCGGATGAAAAGCAAAGCTTTCGTTTTATGCATGGCGACCTGGCTGATCATGGTGGTTGGCTGTATTACGCCGCCGACAGCCCCCGATCCAACGGCGGCGGGACAAGGTACTACCGCGTTACTGCCCAATGAGCCGCCACCATTCAGCACTGCCGGCTGGAAAACCGATTTTACGCAACGCACGGTCGCCTGGGACGAGGTGCTTTCGGGCGGTCCCCCGAAGGATGGCATTCCCGCCATCGACCAGCCCACCTTTGAAAGTGTGGCAAGTGCGGCCGGTCGCCTGGCCAAGCAGTCGCCGGTGCTCTTCTTTGCGCATGGGCGCGTAACCCGCGCCTACCCGCTCGATATTCTGATTTGGCATGAGATCGTCAACGATGTGGTCGATGGGCAGCCGGTGGCCGTTACCTTTTGTCCCCTCTGTAATGCCAGCATTGTCTTTGACCGCCAGGTGGGGGAACGCACCCTCGATTTTGGCACGACCGGCAAGCTGCGCAAGAGCGATCTGATCATGTATGACCGGCAGACCGAGAGTTGGTGGCAGCAAGCGCTGGGCGAGGCGATTGTCGGTGAATTCACCGGCACGCAGCTCAACTTTCTGCCCAGCCAGGTGATGAGCTTTGGCGATTTTGCCGCTGAATTTCCCACCGGCGAGGTGCTGGCGATCCCGTCTGACTTCAGCCGTTCCTACGGATATAACCCGTATGAGGGCTATGATAGCACGGCGCGGCCCTTCCTCTATGATGGTGAACTTGACGCACGTTTGCCGGCGACCGAACGGGTGGTCGGGATCGTGCTTGGCGCCGCCGCCAGAGCCTACCCCTTTACCACCTTAACCGAGCATGGCGTGGTCAATGATGCGATCGCCGAAACGCCCATTGTGATCTTTTTCAAAAGGGGTGTCAGCAGCGCTTTGGATACGGCTCGTATCGACCAAGGGCGGGATGTCGGCAGCACTGTGGTCTTCGACCGGCGCCTGGACAATCAGGTCTTGACCTTTGCCGCAAGCGGGAACGGAACTTTCACCGATACGGAAACCGGCAGCACCTGGAATATCATCGGTGCAGCGATTGACGGGCCATTGGCCGGCAAGCAACTCACCCGTGTGGTTGCCTTTGATCACTTCTGGTTTGCCTGGCGGGCCTTTTTCCCGGCGACGGAACTCTTTGCGTTTCCTGAATAATCGGTGGCCTTCTAGGCGCCTACGATTATCGTCCCCAGAAATTGATCGGCTCGCTGGCCCACATAAAGAGCCAGGGCAGACAGAGCAGGACAATCACAGCCCAGGCCAGGTAAGCTTTAGCGCCCAAGGCAAAGGTTTCATACATGGCTTGTAACCAACGCTCTGCCCCACTGCGGAATTGGCGCGCTAGGAGTATCGTCAACAAGGCAATATTGAGAATATTCCAGCCGATGATCGTCACCCGGTTTGGCGTAAAGCCGTCGTTCCAGGTGCGATAGCCGATGGCGGTTAAGGCGTAGAGGCTGATTAGCACCGCCAGACCGGCCAGAGTCAACAAACCCCGGCGTAGCCAGCGTTCCTGCGGCGGCGCCAGGTGATGACCAGCCACCGGCGTGGCGCTGATCAGCAACCCAATGACGGCAAAGAGGAGGACATTGTAGACAATCAACACTTCGCGCTGCTGAAAGGGCTGCCAAAAATTCACGGGGATCAACGCCACATAGACAACCAAGAAGAGCAGAACCAGCGGCAACATGAGCCGCATCAAGGTGGTGATGAGGCGACTAATGCCTTCTTGGAAATTCTGCCCCTGGGGCGTACAGGTGGGATCATAAGTTAAAGCGACTGCCAATACGGGAATCAAGCCACCACCGCCGGCGATAAAGAGGCGCACCAACCACTCTTCGCCCATAATGCCCAGCGTTTCCAGCAAGCCAAAGCTGATGCCGGTAAAGAGACCGCCGGCCAACACAAAGAGACCGCCGACGACAATGGCTTCAAAGGATTTGATCAGAAAGGCAAAGTGATCGCCCACTGTCGGCTTGGCCCACAAGACCCAAGCCCCAATGGCCACCCACGCCAATAAGGTCAGGTGGGGTACGGTCAGAATCAGATAGCTATCTTGATTACTCATCGCGCTGATTCTTGGCCCGACTATTGTTACATAAATCGCGCTGCCAGTTAGCAATGCACCTAAGAGTAACAGCCGGTAGAGATGACGCACGATTGGCGGTTGTTGAGTCATGCTGAGGAAAGCCATGATAAAGAGCGCACAGATCGGCGCTGCCGTAATCAGCAGTAGGGGGAAATTATTGTTGCCAAAGGTAAAACGCGCCAGGTCAGACAGCAGCCAGAAGATGGCGCCGCACAACACGCTCAACCCGATAGCGACACCCCAATTCGGGCCGCTTTTCGCTTTGCCTTCCTCGGCGCTTGCCGTCAAGCGATAAAACCAGGCCTGCCAAAGGATCTGATCGGGGGTTTCGGTATGCAGTTGCTGGATCGCCTGGCTGAAGGCTGCGCTTTGCCCCGTGCGCCGGGCTTCCTGATAAAGGAGTTCCAGCTCCTGCGCGTTCTGGCCATAAGGCCGTAATGTTTCTAGATATGCCATTGCTTATTCGCCTTTCGTGGTTGGCCGGGTAGCAAGCAACGTGCAACCGCTTTTGCTTGCTACCTGACATTGTCAATGAGATCAGCATAGGCGATCCATGCGGGGCAGACAAGCACCTAAGTGTCCTTGCTCACGCACTTGATCAACTATGTAAGCAAGGACATCTGCCTGTGGTGTGTCTGTAACCGGGGAACGAGGCGAGTCACGGACTCGCCGGGCGCGGGTATGTCTCCCTTGTGAGCGGGGGTTATGGGTTGGCGGAGACTTTGGACTGTTGCTCATCCAGCCAGCCGCCGGCTTCCGCTTCGGCCAGCACGGCCATAATGGTTTCGACCAATTTCTTGGCCGAATCGACGCTCAACTCTACGGCTACACGTGCGCCCAGCCCCTGCGCTTCGTTGACAAAATCAATGTTCAGCGCATGATCCAGCGGCGCATTAAAGGGGTGATCATACGACACATTCGCCTGCTGCACCGGAAACCAGCCCGCCGTCCCCTTGCCGCTGCCTTCCATCGCCACTTGTTGCACAATCATCGTACACATACAAGCTCTCCTCCATTAATAAAAACATGCGGCTTGAGAAGGCCCCTATGCCGTATGGAGATATTTTTCCAAAAAGACAAAGATCTTCTTCCAGCCATCGACCGCCTGTTCCTGACGGTAGGCCGAACGGTCATAATAGAAGAAACCGTGGCCGGCGTTGGCGTACATGTGGAATTCGTAATTTTTGCCATGCTTTTTGAGTGCTTCTTCGTGTTGGGCGACCTGTTCCGGCGTGGGGCTGCGATCTTCCGCCCCGAAGAGGCCCAGGATGGGACAGGACAAATCCTTGGTGTAATCAATCGGTGCGACCGGCGCTTTCGGCGTCAAATCCTCCTGGCTCATGACAATGCGCCCACCCCAGCAATCGACGATGGCGTCAAAGCCCGGCGCCCGACAGGCGGCCAGATAGGCATGGCGACCACCGGAGCAGGTGCCGAAGATCCCCACTTTGCCGCTGACATAGGGCAGCGTGCGTAGATAATCTCTTGCGCCGGCGAGATCAGCCACCACCTGGTCATCCGGCACGCCTTTGTCGGCGCGTACTTTGGCCGCCACATCTTCCGGCGTGCCATGCCCGGCGCGGAAGTAAAGATTGGGCGAGATGGTGACATAGCCGTGATGGGCGAACTTGCGCGTCGCCTCACGATACCACTCATCCCAACCGGGCATGTGGTGGACTAAAACCATGGCCGGGAAGGGGCCAGATCCCAACGGACGGGCCATATAGGCGTTGATCAGATCGCCATTGGCGCCAGGGTGCGTGACTGTTTCGGCTAACATTCCTTCATACATGTCGGTTTGATACATGCGACTTCCTCCTTGTGCTCTGTTGTGTGGATGGACAGGGGTGGACGCAGGCGGAATTGCCTTTCTTCATGCGCCGGTGGTTTCACTAGCGATATTATAACCCAGAATAAAGGGGGGCAAAAGTAATGTAGCTATGCACTTTTCCGTTCCGCTAACGTCGTCACCGCAATCCCGACCAGCAGCACGGCGCCGCCAATCAATTGAAGCGATTGTAAAGGCTGCTGAAAGATGATCAGCGCCAACAGCGCCGACCCAATCGGCTCGCCCAAAATCGCCACTGTCACCACCGTTGCCGAAAGATATTTGATCGCCCAGTTAAAGGCCGTGTGACCCAACAACTGCGGCCCCACCGCTAAGCCCAATAACAACCAATAGGCCGCCGTCGGCAACCCCAGCAGCGATTGCCCGGTCAATGGCAAGGTAAGCAAGAGGATGATCGCTGCCGCACTGTAGACTGTCCAGATATAGGGCAAGATCGAGAGTCGTGCCCGCAAGTGGCGGCCCACGAGGAAATAGCCTGACACACTCATTGCCCCCAGCAGCGCTAACAGGTCGCCCAGGAGCGGGTTGGAGCCGCCGCCGGCGTTGCTGTCACTAAAGCCGATCAGCACCGAACCAATTACCGTCAACAACACTCCCAGCCAGACCCCTGCCGCCAACCGCTCACGCAAAATCAACCACGACGCCAGCGCCACAAAGACCGGGTTGGTCGCCACCAGCGCCGTCGAGGAGGCCACCGATGTGTAGGCCAGCGAGCTAATCCAGACCGCAAAGTGAATCGCCAGCCCAAGCCCGGCGGCCAACGCCCACAGCCATTCCCGCCTGCTCATCTGCCGGATTTCCGGCCCCGCCTGCTGCCAGGCCAATGGTGTCAGGATCAACGCGGCAAAGGTCAACCGCCCCGCCGCGACGGTGAGCGGCGGCACGCCCAGTTCCATCGCCCCTTTACTCAATACCGCTGCGGCGGCGACAATGAGGACGCCGAACAATAACACCAGATAAGGTAACGCTGACCGTTGCACGCCGTTGTCCTTCGTTGTGGTCGAATGTGATGGATGGTTGGTAAATTGCGTGCTGCGTGCTACACGATTCGTCGCCTTCGACAGGCTCAGGCGACGAATCGTGTAGCACGCAGCACATAGCCTACCGCGTCGGCACCGCTCGCAGTGACTCACCCAGATAGACCGTATATTGGGGATCGCTCTCGGTGCGCGCACAAGGGTTGAGCGAATCCAGCACCCCGGCGGCGCGATACTCGATCAGCACTTCACCATTATGTTCACGGATGAGGCTGCGCGCCAGATCGGCTTGTTCGCCGCTGGTGAAACAGTAGCCTTCACGGTCACTGTGGGTCACCCAAACCATCACGGCGCCCATGCCGCGCTCCTCTACTGAAAAAATGGTATCGCGCATGACGCCGGCGCGGGTAAACGTTGGCCGAATCCGCTCCGTCGGACAGGCGGTGAGGAGGAGGGTTGTCGCGATGAACAGGAGCGCTACGACAAGGGAAACGCAGTAGCGTTGGTTGGTAAGCATTCTCTTCTATCCTTTCCTGGATTGCCGCCAGGCGTATGACATAAACAGACCGTCAGGCATAAGGGATGCCTAACGGTCTCGCGGGCGCAGGTGCGCAGGACAGGCCAGGAAGCAGTGATCAACCTACCTGCTGGACTGGACTGCGCACCTGCGCATAGATCTCTACGTTACAGCGGTGACAATGTCGCGTAAACGCCCAATCCCGCGCCTAGCCAGTCCGTGACTGGTGATGGAGTCGCCAGTCACGGACTGGCTAGGCGCGCTTTATGAGGTCGCCTCTGTCGCGGTGACCGCCGGCGGCTGACGCACCTCGCTGCGCCCAAGATAGAGCGCAATGAAAACCAGCGGCAGCACCAAGAGATAGTTCACGCCCAGCGCCGCCTGAAAACTCCAGCGGTCGGCAATGATACCCGTCCACAGCGGCGGGGCCATCGACCCTAGCGTCATCGCAATGCTCAGGGTGCCGGTGACGGTGCCGGTCTGCTCCGGGTAGAGGCGGGAGGCATACGCCAGGGCTGTGGGAAAGAGGCCGGAAAGGCTCAACCCGGTCAGAAAGACGCCGACCGCCACCACCAGCGGGCTGCCCAAGACAACCAAGGGATAGGTTAGGGTAATCCCCCAGGCCAACACCAGGAAGATGGTGGCATAGCCCAGTTTTTCCGCATAAGCTGCGCAAAGGAAGCGCCCGATGGTTAAGGCGACGTAGAAGACCGAAATCAGCGAAACCGAGAGCAAGGTCGAGAGGCCGGCGGCCCGTTGCATAAAGAGGGCCACCCAGCCCAACAGGCTCCACGCCACCCCGTTATAGGTAAAGGCGATCACAAAGAGCGCCAGGAATGGACCCTGACGCAGCATGGTCAAATCCAGTTTGCGCTTCTGGGCATTCTCCGTTTCCGGCGCCGCCTTGCGATAGGAGAGCCAGACCACCAGCCCATAGAGCAACCAAATGACGGCAACTCCTGTCAAGGCCCAACGCCACTGAAGTCCCCGCTCTAAAAAATAGCCGATGACCAGCGGTGAAATCGCCGCGCCAATGCCATAGACGCCGTGCAAGGTATTGAGCGCCCGTCCCCGCGCCTCCCGATTGGCGTCGGCGATCATGGCGTTGATTCCGGTCGAGAGCGCGGCTTGCGCCGCGCTAACTAAGACAAAGGCAATGACAAAGAGCGGCCAGATCTTCACGACGGCGGCTAGCGTCAGCGCCGCCGCCAGGAGCAAGGCCGCAATCCAGACCAGTCGTCGCCGCCCCACCAGATCGGAGCCAACCCCGGAGAGAAAGTTACCCAGGAAGCTGCCGACTTCCCGCGCCGGAAAGATCAACCCGATCACCGCCAGGGTAATGCCGGTGGCGGCAAACTCATTCGTAATCGACGGCATCACCGACGGCATGAGAATCACGGCCGTACCGATAAAGAGATAGCCAACGAGACCCAAGTAGGTTTGATAGCGATTCAAGGTGCGCCTTTCCTCATCAACTTTTACCCCGAAGACGCGAAGCACACGAAGACGCTTGGCGTGATCCTTCGTGTGCTTCGCGTCTTCGGGGCAAATTTTCTAGCTGCTTTTGTCAGCCTGTTTTTTCGTAATTATTCAGCCAGAAACCAGGTTTTTCACCTATAACGCAAAGGTACATGCCAAAGAAAAACCTGGTTTCTTCACCTAGCCTGAATAGATACGTTTTTTCTTTGCTTTGGTATTTCTCAGGTTCACAGCCTGTTCTTCGTACAACTCGGTTGCGGCGGTGAGGTAATCCAGAATGGTTTCCAGTTGCTCATCGGTATAGCGCGCCAGGAGTTGAGCCGAGGCGGCTAGAAAATCGCCAAATAGCACCGCCCCTTCAGGGAGGCGATCCGGGACTGGTTCTAACAGCACCTTCCGCCGGTCGTGCGGATCGGCGACGCGTCGGATGAATCTTGCCTTCTCCAGGCGATCCAATACGGCGGTGATGGTGCCGGTGGTCAGCCCCGTCACCTCAGCCAGTTGACCGGCGGTCATCGACCCGCGTTGGATAATCACATCGGCGCACTTGTGGTCGGTGGGGTTCAACCCCATCCGCTCGGCAATGGCGTGGTGAAAGAGAACTGTGGCGGTCGAATGTTTCCGCCCCATGTCGGCTAACTTTGCAAGAATTTCGTTGCGACCCCTTGACATAGGCTTGACTTTATGGTACAGTTCAATTATCTCGAAAATCGAGATAATTGAAAATCAAGATAATTGAACGCTAGATAATACAGTGATGTTATGACTTTGTTGTCAATCATGATACCAAAGACAACCAGTCATGCGCTAACTTCGAAGGAGCAATTCAGATGAGCCAACGCAAAGCGATCATCATTGGTGGCGGCATTGCCGGCCCCGTGGCTGCCCTCTTTTTGCAACGCGCCGGCATTGCGGCAGAGATCTACGAGGCGCGCAGTGAAGCGGCCACCTATGCCGGCTGGTTTCTCAACCTGGCCGGGAACGGTATCGCCGTCCTTAACACTCTGGGCATTGCCACAGCGATTAGTGCGGCAGGCTCGCCGGCGCCCCGCATGATCATGGCGAACAGCCAAGGCAAACCGCTTGGCGAAGTGCGCAATGGCGCCCGAGAAGGCTTGACCGAGAGCGTCCTCATCCGCCGCAGCGCGTTACAACGGGGGTTGTATGAAGCGGTAGTTGCGGCCGGGATTCCCTTTCACTTTAACCGAAAGCTGGCGAAGCTGGCGGCGCCCAACGGCCAAGGGGTTGTTGCCAGCTTTGATGACGGCACAACGGCTGCCGGTGATTTCCTGATCGGTGCAGATGGCGTTCACTCGCAAGTGCGCCAACTGCTCAACCCGGCTGCACCCAAACCGACCTACACCGGCCTCATCAGCACCGGCGGCTTTACCAGCGGACTGGAGCTGCCGCCGACGCCCAAGACTCAGTACTTTCTCTTTGGCAAGCGCGCCTTTTTCGGCTACCATGTGCGGTCGGACGGCGAAATCTACTGGTTTAACAACTTCGGGCAACCCCAGGAGCCAGGGCGCAGCGAACTGAGCACGCTTGCTAGCGACGCGTGGCAAGAACGCTTGCTGGCCATGCACAGTGAGGACGCTCCCCTGATTCAAGCAATCATCCGGTCAACTACCAGCGGCATTGGCGCCTACCCGATTTACGACATCCCGCCCCAGCCCGTCTGGCATCGGGGACCGGTTGTGCTGCTTGGCGACGCCGTTCATGCCATCTCACCTAGCTCCGGGCAAGGCGCTTCGTTGGCGATGGAGGACGCCGCGCTGCTGGCGAAGTGCTTGCGCGACCTACCAGAACTGGAATGCGCTTTTGCCACCTATGCCCAGTTGCGCCGCCAACGGGTAGAGCGTATGGTCACCTGGGCGCGCAAACTGGGTAGCGCCAAAGTGATCACCAACCCCTTCTTCGTCTGGTTGCGCGACACGATGATGCCCTTCTTCTTAAAATTTGCCGCCAGTCCGGCCGCGCTTGATTGGATCTATAGCTACGACGTGGTGTGGGACAAAAAGTGATAGGGCGTGCGCCGCGGTGGGAGAAGCCGTTGTCCAGCGCGGGCCGAGTTCTTTCCTATCCGTGTTAACTTATCCATTGGCAGCGAAGCTTTTTTGGCTTGTTACATCTTTTGTACAATGTCGCCAACGCGGATGACGCCCGGTTGCACCACTTTGGCATTGAGGCCACGCAGACGTAGCGGTTTGCCCACCGGCGAATTGACAAATTGCATAGCGTCCAACCCAAAGCGGGCGACAAACTTCTTGCAGCCCGTATGGGGCACCGGCGTCACTTCGATGATCGCCGTGCCGAGAGCCAGCCTTGTCCCCGGCGGCAAATTTTCGACACTGATATCCATGTCGATAAAAAGTTGGTCGCCGGCCAGTTGCCAGCGCTCTTTGTCCTGGGCGATCAGGGCAATGGCGCGCGAACTCATAATGTTGAGTTGCATCTCCGGGTGCGCCTGACCATCGGCGGTCATCGAGCTGCCGCGCGTGCGCCAGTTGTCGCCGACCAGCCCTTCGACGAGATCCAGATGGCCTTCGGTCAAAATGTCACGGTCGCCGCTCTGGGGCCGGCGCACAATCAGGTCGATCACGCCGTTATCTTTGGGCGCCTGCCGAATGGCTTCGACGCCGGCTTCCAATTCGGCGGTTGTCAAATGTTTCACTGCGGTCATTACGGTCATCATTCACCTCGTTATTGATTGCAAGGCCGGGGGTTATGAAGGTTACGAAAATAAAGCGGTAACTGTAGGTCATTGCCGCCGGCGTGACAAGTTCCAAGGATTACCGAAACCATTCGCTACCCTTCATCAACCCCGGCTACCGTCAGTCGTTGCTACGCGACTGGTTATGTGTACTCCGGTGGGAGCGGGCGCGGCGGGAAGAGATCGAGCAGGGTAAATTGGACGAAGACGGCGAAATTGGCATCCATCGTCGTGTATTGGTTGATGCGCACCCAGCCAATCTGCTGGGAATCCTGGTCTTCATCGACCAAGGGGATCACATCACGCCCAAAGTGGCGCGGGTGGTTGGGATAGGTGGCGCTATCGACAAAATAGGCTTCGGCGGCGGCCAACCAGCCGCGGTTGAAGAGCTTCCAGCCGGTGGCGATGAGGCCGGTTGGATGTAATGCAAACAACGCCCGCGCGGCGGCGACGCTGTTGGGAAAGATCCACTGATGGCCGCCCAACTTTAGCGTGCGTTCGGCACGGTATTGCCAGAGCGGCGTCGGGTATTTGGCCCGGGCCTGGCGGATGGCGGCGACGGTTTGGTCGGGTAGGACCAGGGTTTGTTGGTTGGGAAAAGTAACAGTATCGGTTGTCATCGGACCATTGATTCGCTTTGCACTGGTGATTGAAAAGTACCTACTCTGCCCGCTCGTGGCCGGTCACCGGTTGCCTTCTAGGCGCGGCTACGAGCGCAGTAGTTCCATTGAAACGTTGCTTGGCGTTGTTCGATCTTACCTCAAAGCATTCCACCAACGCAACACGCGCAAGGCGCGCAATGTATTCCAACGACTTGGCCCGCCGATTTTCTCCATCTCGAAGAAGGTTTTGCCGCTGTATTTTTGCTGTACCGGCCATAGGCCATCGTTGCGCTGCCGTTGCTGAAGAAGCGCAATTGCGTCTTGCAGGCGGCTGTCACGGGGGGCGTCGGCCCGCGCAAAGTAGGCCAGCCCGCGCAACAGGTCGTAATGCCAGCGGTGGGGAAAGGAGAGCATGGTGAACTTCGGGTTGATGATCGCGCCGGTTTTGTCCGACTTAAAGAGATGATGTTGCAGCAACAGTTCCAGCGCGCCCTGTTCGGCGGCCAGGAGTTCAGCACGGCGATAGCTGTTGCCGCTTTCCAGATATTCGCGCACACCTTCCAACACATTCAAGGTGGTGTGAAACGAGCTATGATGTGGATGTGGCCGGCGCGACCGGCGACAATTCCAGGCGCCATCGGGCATCAACTCGGCCAGGAGGTTATCGACAATGGCGTCGATGCGGGCGTCGTGCAGGCCAAAGTAGACGGCAACCTGCAAGATCATGCCGACAATGCAGCGGTCACAGGCGGCCAGCTTCTGTTGAAATTTTTGATCGCACTGCTCCCCCAACAATTCATTCAGCATCAGGTGGGCGCCCCGTTGCGCCGCGGCGCCGGTTGGCGGAATGCCGATGGCGCACAAGGTCAACAGCGTGTAGGTGGTTGATGTCCACTTGGGCGAATAGATGCCGCCCCCCCAGCGCCCGTCGGCGTCTTGCAGGGCCAGCAGGTGGGCGCCCCAGCCGCTTTCCAGTGTCCGTTGACGTTCGGCTTGCCACTCGTGCGCCGGGGCATCACGCAGGTCGCGCAGGGTTTGCCAACGGATCGCCGGGTCGCCCTCCATGAGCCAAGAAATGACGTTATTCGTTATAGTCATCATACCTCCTTCTCTTGCCACGGCAGCCGCTCTAGATCGACATTGCCACCCGACAAAATCACGCCAACCCGCTGACCGGCCAGATCGATCTTCTCTTCCCACAAGGCCGCAACCGGCACGACCGCCGACGGTTCCACAATCAACTTGCTGCGCTCCCAGAGAAACTTCATGGCTGCGATAATGGCCGTTTCGCTCACCGTCACAACCTGTTCGACCCGTTGCTGGATGATGGGAAAGGTCAGGTCGCCCAGTGCGGTCAACAACCCGTCCGCAATGGTTTTGGGGTTGACCGACGGGAGGATCGTACCGGCAGCCAATGAACGAAAGGCGTCATCGGCCCCGGCCGGTTCGGCAGCGATCACACGGATGCCGGGTGATAACTCGGTGGCGGCAATGGCTGTGCCACTGAGCAACCCGCCGCCCCCTACTGGCGTCATGATTACGTCCAGTTCCGGCATATCGCTTAACAATTCCAAGGCGGCTGTGCCCTGGCCGGTGATGACAGCGAGGTTGTTGTACGGATGCACCGCCGTGGCGCCTGTCGCCGCCACGACTTGGGCCAGGGTCGCTTCACGCGCGGCCAGCGTTGGTTCGCAAAAGGTGATCTGTCCGCCGTAGCCGGCCACCGCCGCCTTTTTCACTGCCGGGGCGTTGCTGGGCATGACAATATGGGCGGGAATGCCTCGCAGTCGCGCCGCCAGGGCCAGCGCCTGGGCATGGTTGCCGGAGGAATGGGTCGCCACCCCGCGTGCCGCCTCTTTATCGGATAGGGCAAAGACGGCATTACAGGCGCCGCGAAACTTAAACGCGCCTACCTTTTGCAAATTCTCACATTTGAGGAAAAGCTGCGCGTCCAGCCGCTGATTCAGACTTTGACAAGTCATCACTGGGGTGCGATGGGCATAGGGTCGAATCCGTTCGGCAGCAGTGCGAATGTCGGCTAAGGTTGGCATGATCATGGCCGTCATCTTCCTTCATCTTCTTTGTTATAAAACTGATACATATTTCATCAGCGCACCTGTCCCGTAGGGACGCGGCAGACCTGTTGTATCCCCCAATTAACTCACCCAGTGCAAGATCGCCGCACAGCGCTTCGGGTCTTCCGTCAAGCCGACGCTGAGGCCCCAAAGCCAGTAATCCACACAGCGCACAAGCGTCCAGTCGCGCGCCAGGGTTTCATCCAGTTCCGCCGCTGCCACTAGAATGGCAAAATGACGATCAAGCCCGCCCGTCGCTTCGATTTCGTCCAAACGATTCATGAACAGTTGCATGATGCCAAATTCCGGGTCGCCGATCACCACCTTGGGATCGACGGCCAGCCACGGTTCGCGCCAGCCGGCCAGGACATTGTCGTAATGGAGATCATAGTTGACCAGGCGGTTGCCCGCAGTTGCACCGTGGCGCAGCGCCAGGTCACAGGCGCGCTCCAAGAGATGACGTGACATCGGCTGACCATCCTGTTCCCAGCGTTTCGGTAGACTGTGAGCAATCTCAGCCGCCAACGTTGGTAAGGAGCGCAGCTTGACGGTGGCGGGGATCGCCAGGCGACGGAGCAGACGCCCGGCAACCACCAGCGCCTCGTCAACGGGGAGATCATACAGGGAACGCCGGTGGTCCAGCCGCTCCAGGAGCATCGCCCCCAGCGCCGGCTCCACCGCCAACAGCCGCACCGCGCCGGCCCCATTCCAGGCGGTCAGCGCCAGCGCTTCGTCGGCGTTTGAGTCGTCAAGCCAGGAAACTTTTAGGACACAAGCGTCCGTGCCGCGCTGCACGGGGATGACTACGCCGAGGTAGCCGTGCAGCGGCGCACCGTCGATGACCAGATTCCACCGATGACAGAGAGCATCGACGAGACGCGGCAAGCTGTCAATCCATTGACGACCTGCTTCGCCTTCGCGTCTGATGGTGTCACGGGCAAAGGTTTCAGGAACCACAAACATCGTCAGTTATCACCTTTTGTAAATAAATGCTTTCGTCTCATCGACGGCGCCTAGCGACCCATAGAGGGCGACCGCTTCCGGGCTGTAGCCAGTGATATAGGCTCGCCGCATCCCCATCTGCTGCAGCCGATAAAGACATTCTTGAATCACAGCGCGTGCAAGGCCCCGCCGGCGGTAGTCGCTATGGGTGCAGACCCGCTCGATGTCGGCTTCGGCATTGCGGGCGTCGATCAACGCTTCGCAGCCGGCGACAAAACGGCCATCGGGCGCCACGACACAGAGGTCCGTCGGGGCATGATAGATCGGGCCGTGATGGCTGTGGTTGTAGAAGAGGAGCGCTTCCTGCACCTCTTCCTCCGTGAATGTACTTTTGCCTTGAAAGGCGTTGGCGCGCAGCAGCCGTTGCGCCCAATAATTGGGATAGACGTCCAGATCGACAATGGTAAAGCCTGCCTCTAACGGCACGCGAGGGGGCAGTTCCTTGGTCAAGTCAAAGCGCCGGGTGAAGAATGTCCCAGCGTGTTGGAAACCATACTCTTGGAGGATGGCGGCCTCGGCCGCCTGTTGTTCGGTAATTTCGATGGCAAATGGTGGCTGGCGTTCGCCCCAGTGGGCCAACACCCAGGCCAACATCTCGGTAAAGAGAAAGCGATAGCCGTCGGCGGTGATGATAGCAAAGCCGGCGTCGCCATTCTCCGCAATGACAAAGCCGGCCAGGTCGCCAAAGGCATCAAACCAAAGCTGGGCGTTTTGGCCGCAAAAGTCGGGGACGGCCCGTTTGTTTTCGTAGAGACCATATTTCCAATCGACAAAACGTCCCAGGCACCAGGTTGAGTAGGTGCGGATCGGTTGGTTATTGGCGATGATAAAGCGACCGAGCCGGTTGAAATCACCGGCTTCTTCGGCGTAGTTGCGATGTGTTGTTTTCATAGCGTTCTCTAACTCAGATGGACGGCCAGCGCCGTAAAATCAAAATCAATAAAAGGCAACTCTTGCTCGATCCTGGCTTTGCGGCCCCGCATAAAGCGCGCACACCATTCGTGAGCGATATTGTTGACATCAAAATCGCGATGAATCACCCCATACAGCTCCAGTTCGCGCAGCTTCAAGAAGTGGGGAATCTCCTGTAACCAGCGCGGGTCTAAGCGATAAAGCTGGCTGTAGCCGCGCAGGAAGTGGGCCATAAATTCTTGGGTGAAGGCCGGCCAGTCGGCGGCGTCCATTACGGTGTAGAAGAGGACAATGGCAATATCATTCGCATACCAGCCGTAAGCGCAATCATCAAAATCAAAGAGCGTAATGTTGCCGCCCTCATCGACCAGAAAATTGCTGCCATGTGCGTCCTGGTGGGTCAGCCCGTAGACGGTGTTGTCTTTGGGCAGGGTGTGGAGATAGGCGCGTAGCGCAGCAAACTTTTGGCGCGCCGCTACTTCAGATGCGGGCAAATAGTGTTCGACAAAGTTCAAACTTTCGTCATCCCACGCTGGACGGCGCCAGGCAGGGTTCGCTGGTTCGTAGTGTTGCGTCAAGGCGTGCATCCGACCCAGCAGCCGCCCATAGCTTTCATAAAGCGCCGGCGTCCAAATGTCCCATGGCTTCTGCCCATGCGCTTTGGTAAAGGCGGTCGCCAGGAAGTAACCGCCCTGCCCATCGTCGATGGCTTCCACCAACTGCTCGTTGGCCGAATGGATCGCCCTGGCAACGCCAACCCCGCCGTCCGCCAAATAGTTGATCCAATCCACCTCGCCCCGGATCAACGCTTCACTTTTGCGCAGCGTGTGACTGAGGCGCAGAATATAGGCGCCATCAGGGCGGTCAAATTCATAAATGAAACTTTCAAAGGCATGGCGTGGACGGATCTGATCAGGGGCGATGGCATAGCGGCGCCGGGCTTCCTGTAAAATGCCATCATGATAGCGATCACGAATTTTCTGATCCATGGCTCACCTTCCTTGTGCGGCTAGTGTGGCAAACGCTTGGGTGACAAACCAACGATGGCTTTCCTTCATGGCCTTTTCAGTTGCGGCGTCCAGCCCCCAAGTGTGCAATTTGCCCGCTGGTCGCAAGGCGGCGCACAAATCCCAGTAGGGCAGATTGGCCCAATCGAGATCCGTCAAGCGGCGATATTGTTCCGTAAAATCCGTCATTGCCTCAGCGCCCAAGGCCCACAACAGTTCGAGCCGGCTATTGCCCACATCGGCCAGCGGATCGCCTATGGCGGCATCCTCCCAGTCGATCACCGCCGCCAGCCGCCCATCGTGCCAGAGGAGGTTGCCCGGCCAAAAGTCGCCATGCAGCAGGGCCGCAGGATTGGTTTGCGGTAACGGCCAGAGCGCTTCCAATCGGTCGCGCAGCGGCGCTTCGTGTAAGGTCGTGTCCAACACTGCGGGCCGCGCGCCAAACCCTTTGCCATGATTTGCCAGAAAGGCGAGGTCAACCCCGGTAGCCTGGACTTGATGAATTTGCGCCAGTTGTGCAGCCATCTGCTCCACAAAAGCAGCTACATTCGCCGGAGCAAATTCCGGCGCCCCTTCTACATATTCAAGCACAAGACCAGGGCTGTTGAAAAATTCGCCTGCTTGATCGAGATAATAGGGGGCAGGCGCCGCCACACCGGTCTGTTGGAGTACTTGTAAAAGTCGGAATTCAGTTGTGGCGATTTGCGGATTGCCTTGCCGGTCGCGCAGCCCATGACGGCGAACAAGTAGTTTCTGTTGTTGTCCATCCGGGCGCCGTATCTCGACTGCCGTCACCTGGGCAGAGACGCCACCTTTGAGCGGCCAGGTGCGCAACAACTTGCTCCCCGGCGCCACACGCTGAACCAACTGCCCAAAGGCATGGCTTTCATCCATTCTCGTCATGAAATAACCCCAAGCAAGTTGAAGCTGCCCGATATTTGCATTGTACTGAGAAATGAGGAAAAACGCAATCCTTTACGCCGGTGGGCTGGGCGACCCTTCTCCAAAGCACATTGGTTGTCGCGGTCGCATCAATGGGAAAGCCACCTCTATCTATACGGTAGTTGCCAATTCGGTCATCTTTCGTTATAGTGACGGGAGACATCCGTATCATGTTTGCGCAATGGTAATTGATTTAGAGGGGCGTGGGCATTGTGGTATAATCAACGGTTACGGTGGGTGGCATCGTGGCTGCGGTGCGGTTAAGGAGTCAGTGATGTTGATCGTTGATACGCATTGCCATGTTGGCTTGCATAAATATGAGCCGGTCGCGGTTTTGCGCTTTCACATGGCGCAGAGTGGGGTAGCGCAGGCGGTTTTTATCCAGTATATGGGGAATACCGATAATCGTTACCTGCTGGATTGTCTGGCCGCCCACCCCGGCCAGTTTGCCGCCGCTATGATTGTGGAGCCGGACGATGACGGTTCACGCATCCGTTATTGGGCAGAACAGGGCATCGGCGGGATTCGCCTACCGGCTGATTTCCGGGGCCGCGGGCGTGATCCCCTGGCCCACTGGCGCACGGCCGCCGCGTTAGACTTGGTGGTCAGCGCCCCTTGTTCACCGGCGACCTTGCTTGGCCCCGAATTTCGGGAAGTCGTCGAACGCTTTCCCAATTTGTCCATTGTGATTGAACATCTGGGGGGCGTAGGGCGGGGCGCATTGCCGCCGTACAGTGAATTTCAGCAAGTGCTGGCCTTGGCCCGCTATCCAAACTTGACGATTAAATTGCCCGGTTTTGGTGAATTTTGTGAATTGCCTCACCCCTTTGCTCATATCCCGCCCCTGGTTGAGATGACGCTGACCGCTTTTGGCCCCCAACGGATCATGTGGGGGAGCGATTGGCCGCCGGTTAGCTCACGCGAGGGCTATGACAACGCGTTACGCGTCCCCCTGGACTATCTTGCACAATTGACTGAAGACGAAAAACAGTGGATCTTTGGCCGTACTGCCCAGGTGGTGTGGCGGCTCTGATGCTGTCGGCGTGACCAACGCGGATTGCTGCCATCCCTGGTTCAGTTGCCTGGACGAGCGCTATCGACAATGAGAACATGAGTACACCAATAACCGTTAGTGAACAATTACTGTGCGCACTCAAGCCGTTGATCGGACGGCTACAGGCCCTCGCTGCGACCGATCCTGTCGTGCGGCATGAATTGCGTCACTTGGGCGAGTCCTTACTGGCGCTGGCCGCTGAACCATCGGCAACGCTGGCTGCTCCTGCTGCCCAGGCCGACCGGGCAGGAGTAACAACGGCTACGGAAGAACCTTCTGCTGAAGCGCTTATTACGGCAAGCGAGTCGCCACTAGCCGCTGCTGAACAAACTGACTCCGCTGGCGCAACCGCCGCCCGCCTCAACGGCGCAGCGTCACGCTCCTCGGCGACCGGCAAATCCTATGCGACACTCCGCACCACGCAAGAAGCGGTATTGGTCTACAACACCGAAGGCTTCCGGCAACCTTCGATTATGACGACTTTGGATCTGGCGGTATTGGCCCAACGTTGTGTTGTCAAAAAGGAAGCGGCTATGTGGGCCGCCCAACGCCAACGCTGCGCCGAGCAAGGGATCAGGAGTGATCCGGATCTCGATCATCAGCGTATGAAATTGATTGAGTATGCCCAAGCCTTGCCCGATTGTTACCTCTGGATGTGCCAGCGCGAGGGGCCGCCCACAGTGGATGCGGCCGCCTTTGAAGAGCTGGCCGGCTGCTTTGAAGCGACAATGGCGATTGTTCTCTTGCTGAACGATATTATCAATGATGAGGATGAGGGCGAAGATTTTCTGGAGCCGGCGCTGACGTTGGCCGGTGAAGCCCAGGCTATGTTGCGCAATGCCGTGAGCGCGGTGAACGGCACGGTTGACAGTGATCAGGTCAAACTCTTTCAATGGCTCAAGGCGACAACCAATTACTACCGCATTTATATTCGCGACTTCATGAGCAAATGGACGGCGGTCAAGCCGGAGACGTGGATTGACTTGAAAACCCGCATCGCGGAACTCGCCACCCGCATTGAAGAGGTGAAGCAGACGGTCAAACAACGGGAAAAGCTCTTTAGCAAAGTCCGTCATCGCCGCCGTGTCATTCAAGCGGCGTCCGGTCAGGAGTTATTAGAGGATTGGCAACGGCTGGTGGAGGCGGTCAATGGGTTGATCGAAAGCGGTCTGCCCCCCAGTAACACCGAGTTGCGCGAACAACTCTTGCCGGTGCTGGATCAAATGCCGGGCGGGCTGGAGGTGCCGAAAAATTTCCAACTCGTTTTGCGCGAAATTGACCGCTTTCTGGCCAAGCGGGCGCCTGCCACCGAAACCGTAGAGGCAATCACGCCGATTGCCGAAGTGCTGCAAGTTCGTTCGCTGTTGCGTGACCAAACCGTAGTGCTCATCGGCGGCGAGCGGCGGCAAGCGGCGGCCAATGCGCTCTGCAGCGCCTTTGAACTCAGGGAATTGATCTGGATCGAAGGGCACGACCAAACGTACACCGATTTTGAGCCGCACGTCGCGCGGCCCGAAGTCTCGGTGGTTCTCCTGGCGATCCGCTGGTCGCGCCATGGCTTTGGCGAGGTGAAAGAATTTTGCGACCGCTATGACAAGCCTTTTGTCCGCCTGCTGGGGGGGTATAACCCCAATCAGGTCGCCCATACCATCCTCAATCAGATCGGTCAACGGCTGTTACAACCGGAGAATTAAACGGCGTAGACCCATGCAAGGCCATTGTTTGTGGGCTTGCCCTGAACAGCGCCAATCCGTCTCTGTTATCTCTTCCCCGATCTATTGCCAAAAGATACCCCAAAAGCGAAAAAACGACCAACCTTGCGCAATCAAAAATGGATCAACCTGTAACGCGGTGGTCGCCCATTGCAGCACCTGTTGGTAGAAGGCGCGCGCGATGGGAACTTGTGAATAGATGAACCACAGCAGGAGAAACGCATAAGGGCTGAGCGGCGCCAGCGCCTTTTGCCATTGCTCCGACAGATAGGGTTGCAGCATAAAATAACCATCAATCCCCGGCACCGGCGTCAGGCAGATGAGCACACAAAAGAGTTCAAGCGAAATCAACAGCGCTAAGCCCGACCAAAATTCCGGGTGAAGGGGCCAGCTTTCTTGCTGCAGCCCAAACAAAAACGGCAGGGCCAAGAGGAGCGCCAGTAGGGCGTTCATCAACAACCCAGCCGCGCTGCTCAAGGTGCGCATTACTGGTCGTTGAATGGCTTTCTCATTGATCGAGACGGCTGCCCCAGGCAGGGCAAAGCTGCCGGCCAGTAAAAACAACAGCGGTAAAAGCACGCTATAAAGCGGATGGACATAGCGGAGCGGATTTAAGCTCAGGTAGCCCTTCCCAATCATACTACGGTCGCCACCCCAATAGGCGACAAGCGCATGACCAAACTCGTGGAGCGAGAGTGAGACCAACCAACCACTGATGACGAACAAAAAGACCGGCCACGTCCCCGTAAAGAGCCGCAAGTAGGTGACATAGCCGCTCACAATCGTCAGCAGCAGCAAACCCACAAAAACCGGGCTAACGGCAAAGTTTCTGGGCAGTACTCTGGGCCACACCTTCTCAACCCCCTGCACTGAGCGCAGGGCCGCAGGTGTACACCCCACCGCTTGCAATAATGGGGCGACGGTCGGATCGGTGCGCTGCGCTAAGGCCAATAGGAGATGTTTTGTTGAGGCATAGTAGAGCCGTTCTTGTTTCGCTTCCGCAAAGGCGGCTGTTGCGATTTCCTTCAGCAAGATTGACGCAACCGCTACTTCCGGCGCAGGTGGCGATAATGGGGCAGCCGGCAGGGCTTTGCGCAGCCGTAGGCGTAAGGCAAACTCGTCCACGTCAAGCGCACGCAAGGCGTTGGCGCCATCACAAGTCGGATCAAGCAGGATCGCCAGCAACAGATGTTCCGGTAAAACCGTAGGCGTTGGTTGGGTAGAGGCAATGATTTCTGCAATCCGTAACGCCTTTTGCGCCCTTTTAGTTAACCCTGGCAAAACATAAGAGGCCATAGCCTGAGTCACTCGCTTTTCTTTCTCGCTCTTTTGTGCTATTTAATCACCACGTACTTGATCGAAATCGGTCAAACTAAACGCGAAGTTGGTGCAACCCTCTGCTGCCAGATATTGAACGAGAGCGGGGAAGCCGTTGGCAAAGCGGTCAAAGATCATATAGCCAAGATTGAGTTGGTTCTGTTCAGCATGAATGCCATTCATAAAGGCCGAAGTTTCCAGAGCATCGTCGTCAGGCGTCAGTTGGTTAGTCTCATAGTCCGCCACCAGCGGCACTTGTCCCATGCTATGTCCAAAGGCCATGCCTTCTCAAACTCGCGCCAGCGCCCCTGCAGCGTCTTGCGATATTGGGCGACAATCGTTGCGTCCAAAGTCGGATCCTGCTGCAATTCATCAAGGAGTTTCAATTGGGCTTGACGGCTGTGATCACGGATTTTGCTGAGCGCCTGTTCACGCCGAGGATCATCAAATTGATAGTATTGGTAAATGGCTGATTCTAACCGGTAGAAAGCCTTGTTGTTCTCTAGCTCATCCATACGCTCGGCAATGTAACTGTATGTACGACGCGCCTTCACTTCTGCTGGCGATAACGCCGGTGGTTGCCAGGGTGGGCGCAGGTAATAGTGTTGTATCACTTGCTTGTTGCCGTGCGCGAACTTCGGCCCAGACAAAGAAGCCAATGATTGCAATTACCAGCAGAACAGCAACGCGCGGCGAAAAAGATGAAGGGGAATCCATAGTGAATCCTTCCCGATTCATGATGATCCTTGGCTTATATTCAAACCGATAGAACCCCATTCTATGACAAAAACAACAAATCAAACTTAACATTTTCCTGACGGATTGCTATGCTTCTCCTACTGTAAATAAGCCACAGCCTGTGACAAGAGATGTTGCCCTGCCACATTACGCCGCAATCCAGTCGGTTGCACGCCGGCGCCGCCTTGCAACCGGAGCGTACAAACCAGCAACTTGCCGTTGCCCACTGCTGCTTCAAAGAGGTAATCCGCCACTGTAAATTCACGTGCATCCAGCCGGCGTAAGATAGGGGTAATCGCAGATAGCTGCGGCAAAACAGCGGCCAACGGCTTGGGGTCGATCATCACATCTGTCGCCAGGCTAAAGAATTGCAGATCGACAAAGCCGGCCTGCGGGAAAGCTGTCCAGAGCGGATGGGGACAGATCAACTTCACCGCTTCGCGCCAAAACGGCCCCCGCCGCACCGGCAACGCTCCTTCGCCTGTTTGCAACAACAACCCATGTCCGCCGGCCGCCAGATAAGCTTGAAAAGGCTCATCCAGGAGACTGGTAATCACAACCTTCCCTGCCGCCGTTGGTAATTCACCCCGTAGCGCTGCCAGTTCGGGCAAATTACCCAGCGTGCGGAGCGGGTCATAGACAACCACTTGCTGGCGCCAATCCGCCGGTTGCGGGTAGACCCAAAGCGGCCATTGGTTGTGACAGTCAACTCCTGTACCAGTAAAGTGAACGGTAAGTTGGTATGGTGCCGCTCTCATGGTGGCGGGCAAGGCAAAGGTGATGACCCCAACCGCCGCCGGTCGACCGCTGGGGAGCGCGTGGCTGCTCTGCTGGGTCGCCCCGGCAATGGGTTCGCCATCGGCATTCACCACCTGCCAGGTGAAAACGCCATCGCTGATCGCCGTGGCGGCCGTGTGATTCAAGATGAGGTGCAAGCGCACCGTTTCTCCGCTCCACCAATTATAGACATCCAACCGTTCGGCCCGGTCGCCGCCATGCCGCCAGTGACGGCTGCGACCGCTGTCCAGCGCTAGAATAGCGTCGTGATTGAACTGGCGAAAAGCTGCCGGCGTCCACTTGGGACGATCAAAGTCGTCAAAGATGCCGGAAGTGGCAATGGGCGTGTCGCGGAGGCCGGTGATGACATAACCCTGTACCGCCGCCCGTTTGCGCACCGTCTCCAGCGTATATTTGCGCACCATCAAGGACTGATTGCTGGCAATCTGCACCAGTTGCTCAGTTGTAAAATCCAATTTGGCCGCTTGCAACCGTTCGTCGGCTTCAATGAGCGCGCGGACTTCCGGTCGCCACTGGTAGGTGGGGTTATCGGGCGTCATCCACCACGGTTTTTCGCCCCCATTCTTGGCGATGATCTCCTGAAGATCCCGGAAACCATCGGCATCACAGAACTCACCAAAGATCCAGGGGCGCACCGGCAGCCAGTCGCGGCGCCAGTTGTCCAGCGTCTCTTCGAGAAAATGGATGTCACCGTAGGTGTGATAGTCGGTAAAGTCGGCAAAGTCCACGGCCAGCCCGCCGTATGCCTCGCCCGAACCGCTGTTGTCGCAGACTAGTACGTCGGTTACGTTATCACGGATGGCGCGATCCAGTTCACTCAGCAGCGCGGCATCCACCTGCTGATTCAGTTCACAGCCGGCGCTATAGAGAACGACCGACGGGTGATGGCGCGCCAGTTGCATATAGCTATGATATTCCGCCGGGGCTTGCGCCCGCAGTTCAGGCGTCACCTCCGGCAGCCAAAGCGGCCACTCCTGCCAGAGCAACATTCCTTCTTCATCGGCGATGTCAAAGTAGGTTTGGTTAGGGACAAAGAGACAGAGCTTGATCAGATTAAAACCTTGTGCCCGCACCCGGCGAAATTCGCTGCGCACTTCCTCGGCTGTGTAATTCGGTGCAATCCGTGTCGGCTCCCAGCCCCAACTGAGGACGCCGCGCAGGTGGATCGGTTGCCCGTTGAGCAGCACCTGTTCGCCTTGTGTCGTTAAGCGTCGAAAGCCAATCTGCTGCGTATACGACACCAAAATGCGCGGCGTCTGGCGCACCGATAGATAGAGTTGATAGCAGTTGGGCATATAGGGCGACCAGCGTTGAAAATGGGGCACAATCAACGACAGGTCAAAGGCTGCCGCATTGAGTACCCGCGACAGACGCGCCACCTCGCGCGACCGTTGTAGCACCACCAGATGGATCGTGACCGGGTCGCGGCTCCGGTTTCGTTCATCCAACGTCACCGCCCCACGCACGCGAATGGCGCCGGTATCCGGGTTGGGGTCAATGCGCAAGTTGTGAAACCCATCGGCGCCTAAGCGGAGCCGCACAGACTGCCACAAGCCGCCAAAGGTAGTCGCCACATCGGGCAGGAAACCGGCCAGCGTGGTGCGCAGCGGATAACGCCCGCTATTTTTTGTATGCGCACCTGCTCGCTGAGGTGCGCTTGGCAACTCGTTGGTCGGTTTCCAAACTTCCACCTCAATCGTATTGGTTGCTCCCACTTGGGCGGCAGCGGTGATGTCGAGGGCAAAGGGCGTCCACATCCCCACATGCCGACCCACCCGTTGCCCGTTACAGTAAACCGTGGCGGCATAGCTCACGGCGTCAAATTCGAGCAGAATTGGCCTGTCGCGCCAATCGGCGGGAATAGTAACGCTGCGGCGGTAGCGCACGGGGCCGTCCAGCGTTTTGGCCAGCCCCTGCGCTTCCCAACAGCTTGGGACCGCAATTTCCTGCCAGGGCGCGTCAACGCCGGGTTGACACTGCCAGGCGCCGTCAAGGGCAAGGGTGGGAGCAAGGGTGTTGTGAATCATCGTCTATCCTCGGAACGGTTGAATGAGTGCCATTGCCTCCATTGTAGCGAGAGTTGCGTTACGGGTCAACCTGTCTGCGCGTGCGTTGCACGGGTCAAAAATGTTCTCATTACAGAAGCTGCACTTGACCCGTGCAACGCACACGCAACACGAATCCACCTACTATCGCTTGGCTCATCGCAACAAGAATGGTATAATCTTGTTGTTTTGCCTGATTGAACCAAGAAGAGTGGAATGAATGCAGCCAGAGCCATTGTCCAGCGAGACCGAACCCAATACCGGTGCAACCCAAGAAGTGAGCAGCGATCCCCAAGCCCAAAAGCGCGTCGCGATTGGCCTATCGCCACGCCGACCTACGGCACGCACGGTTGTGCAACGTCCGCCGCGCCCAGGGTTGGCAACGTGGCAACAGTGGGTCATTGTCGGGCTGGTTGTCGCCTTGATGGCGGCGACCGGCTTGTTGCTGATCGCCAAGGCAACCGGCGCATCGACGGCCTGGCCGGACGTACGGCTACAACTGGCCGCTTGGCTCCTGGGCAAACCGTTGCCGGGGTTGCCGGCCTTTGCCCTGCCCAGCGCTGATTATCAACTTCGTGTCGAAGATCCATTCGATCAAAAAACTGGCCTATTGGCCTGTAACCAGCAGGCCGGTCAGTGGATCACCGACATTGCGCCGGAGCGGGGCATCTATCGCTTTCAACTCTGGCCGGGGCGGTTAGCCTGGAGTACACTGGCTGTCACTGAGCTGAAAACCTATCGCCTCGATGCCAGCTTTACCATTGTTGATGTCATGCCGGAGGGCTATACCGGTTTTCTGGGCCGCTACCAAGACCCGCAAAATTTCTATCTCTTTGTGGTCGATGGCGCCGCCCGCTATCAGGTTTTGCTCTGGCAAGAGGGGGTGCTGACGACTGTGCAGCCGTGGACACCCAGCCCTGTGCTCAATGGCGCCGGTTATGAAAATGTCCTGGCGCTGGTGGAAGAGGGGCAGACGCTCCACTTTTATGCTAACAATCAACTGCTCTTTGCTGTCGATACACCCTTGCTCCCCCTTGGTGCGACTGGCCTCGTCGGTGGCGCGGGTGAGCGCACGATGGCTGAAATTACGGTGGACTGGCTGCGGCTCTATGAGCGCCGGTCATAGGACGCGTTAGGAACGATCATGAATCATGAGGCAACTCTAGCCCCGTTGCTGGCGGCCATCGCGGCTGATGACGACGAGCAGGCCGAGGCGCTGGTATTGCAACTCACCGCCACCGCCGAGTCGGCGCTGCTGAATATTGCGCGTGATGGTAACGCCGACCAGCGCTGGTGGGCAGTGCGAGCGTTGGCCCATTGCGGAACAACAAACGCTTTGCCGACTTTGGTGGCGATGGTAACGGACGAAGATGCTGCGTTGCGAGTCGTTGCTGCGATGAGTCTAGGTGCGCTGGCAACCCGGTTGGGGGCCGCCCTTACACCCTACCTCCCTGAACTGGCGGCGCGACTGGCTGATGATGAGGGCGCCGTTCGTCAAGCGGCAGCGGATGCATTGGTGCAGTGTGGCGACGCAGCAGTCGAACCATTGGTTGCAGTTTTGCGCTTTCGTCCGCATGAAGGCGCCCGTTCGCGTGCCGCTTATGCTTTGCGCAAGATCGGAACGCCGGCCACTGTTCCCGCCCTCTTTCGCTGTTTAAACGATCCCAATTACCTTGTCCATACCTATGCCTACGAAGCGCTCGATGAGATGGGGTTGTTGGAAACAGAATTGGTCATTTGAAAGTTTGCGGGTGTGAGGAACGCACCAACACTACAGCGGATGAAGGCGAGAACCGATACAAACCGGCGTCGAGAACGGCGTTTCAGAGTAACGGGCGCATTTTTTGACTCAAATAGGAGTTACGCAACACCAGATCTGTCAGGTTTCCAAAACCTGACAGATCTGGTGTTGCGTAACTCCTATCAAAATGATTTTCGCAGCGCACGGTTTATCCTACGCGTATCCGTTACCGCCTTCATCCGCTGTAGTATTCCGCCGCTCTACTAATACGCATCATTGGAGGATAACCATGACAACCCAACCTGTTTCTACCGCCCCCGTGCGCATCGGCATTGCCGGCCTGAGCCACGGCCATGTCAACTGGCTCTTCCGGCGCCAGCCGCGCAACGATATTACGCTGGTGGGTATTGCCGAACCGGACGCGGCGATCCGGGCGCGTTACCAAGAACAGTACAACATTGCGCCCCATCTACTCTTTGCCGACCTGGCAACCATGCTGGATGCGACCAAACCGGCGGCAGCGATGGCTTTTGGTTCGATCTTTGACCATTGCGCCGTGGTGGAAGCGTGCGCGCCGCGTGGCGTTCATGTGATGGTGGAGAAACCGCTGGCCGTGAACCCTGCCCATGCCGACCGCATGGCGACGCTGGCGCGCCAATATGGCATTCACCTGCTCACCAACTACGAGACCACCTGGTACGCCAGCAACCACGCTGCTTATGCCATGACCTGCGTCGAACAAACGATCGGTGCGATTCGCAAAGTTGTCGTCCATGACGGCCACTGGGGGCCGCAGGAAATCGGCTGCTCGGCGGACTTTCTGGCCTGGTTGACCGACCCGGTTCTCAACGGCGGCGGCGCCTTGATCGACTTTGGCTGCTATGGCGCCAACCTGATGACCTGGCTCATGGGCAATGTCGCGCCCCAGACTGTCACCGCCGTGACCCAGCAGATCAAGCCGGACCTTTACCCCAAAGTCGATGATGAGGCGACCATCGTCCTCACCTACCCGGCAGCGCAATGTATCATTCAGGCGTCGTGGAACTGGCCCTATCACCGCAAGGATCTGGAAATCTACGGCAAGACCGGCTACCTCCACGCCGTTGACCGCCAGACCCTCCGCCTGCGCGAAAACGTCAAAAGCCAAGAACAGACCATCACCCTCCCTGCCCAACCGGCGCCCTACGACGATCCCTTCGCCTACCTGGCCGCCGTCGTGCGGGGTGAAGTCACCGTTTCCGCCCATGATCTCTCATCCCTGGAAAACAACCTCATCGTCGTGCGCATCCTCGACGCCGCCCGCACCTCTGCGCAACAGGGGAAGACCATTAGCTTGTAGGGGATTGGGGGTAACGACGGCGAACGGGGCTGGGGGCGACCGCAAGGGTCGGTTGCCTTCCAGGCGCCTACTTGAAGACTTGATGCAAAAAGCGACAAGCCGGCCCTGCCTCGGCGGCGAAGTCTTCCCAGCGGCATTCGATCGAGACCATACCGTCATAGCCGGCTTGTTCGAGCAGGCTGACAAATTCAGGGTATGGATAACTGCCCATTCCCGGCGCCCGCCGCCCGGTGTCAGCGACATGGATATGGGCCAACCAATCTTTGTAGTCGAGCAGGTGCTGTAACGGTTCCTGCTCTTCGTCCATGTGATAAAAATCGGCCAGCACCCGGATCGCCGGGCGATTGACGCGTTGCGCCAGCGCCACCGCTTCGTCCACACTGTTGAGAATATTCGACTCTTTGCGGTTGAGCGGCTCAATCACCACCGTCATGGCATGGGCCGTCGCCACTTCGGCCACCAGTTGCAGAAAATCGACCAGTTGATCTTCGGCCGTGCTGCGCGCAAAATCAGCGGGCGCCATGCGCGCCTTGCCGCTGCCGAAGACAACCAGATCGGCGCCCACCAACTTGACCCGGCGCAGTGCTGTGCGCACATAAGCATCTACGCGTACCCAATCCACTGCCGGCCCCACGATCTTCAAATCGCCCGGCAGAAAGACATTGCAAGCCCGCACGGGCATGGGCGCTGCCTGATAGGTTTCCAGCAGCGGCGCAAAGAACGGCTCAGTCGCTTCGGGCAAGAGCGAGACGACCGTCGTCTCAATGTAATCAAAGCCGGCGGCCTGCGCAACCGCGGCTTGCTCAATCGAACAACAACAACCAAAACGCATAGTCTACCTCCTTAATTCTTCAAAGATTACGCAGATTCACAAAAAATCTGTGTAATCTGCGTAATCTTTGATCTTTCGTAACTACTCAGCCCGCTCTTAGCCAGTCCGTGACTGGCGATGGGCCGCCAGTCACGGACTGGCTAAGAGCGGAGTAGTTACGATCTTTCGGAATTGACAGCCTGCACTACTTGACCTTCCCCCGGCCCCAGACCGGCCAGATCACCTCGACTTGTTCACCCCGATAGCCGACCAGTTCGTCATGTAGATTGAGCGCCATTTCCTGATGGAGTGGAATCCAGGTGAGCCGTTCACCGACCTGGAATTGATGGCTGGAGCGGCTGACATCGACATGCCCATGTTCAATGGACATGCCATAAATCTTGATTTCCGGGTGTTCAACACAGTGGCCGTAGGGGGTGGGCGGGTAGCTGCAAAAGGTCTTCATCCCGCCGTCGATGATGATCCGCCCCGGCGCCGGCGTGCTGACCACTGTGCAGATAATGCGCAGCGGACAGCGGTCGTCGTTCAGATCGTCGCTGGTGCGAATGCGGGTCAACCCTTCCCAGGCATAGGAGCCGGCGCGATGTTCGGTGAAGCCCAGCGCCTTACTGACCGCCTCCGCCCCGGTGCCACCGCCGCTGATGACAGTGAGCGGCAAACCGGCGGCACGATAACCGGCGATGACCTCCACCATAAAGTCTTTGATCTCCGGCTTGCTGGGGTAGGTCATCACCCCTTTCAGGTCGATACCGGGCAGATCGGCAAGCGCCTTGCCTAAATCCACCGCTGCCGCCGGTGATTGAACGCCACAGCGCTTGGACCCCGTGTCCATTTCGATCACCACGCCGACGCTGCCGCCGACTTTGCGCGCCACGTCGGCAATGCCCTGCGCCGTTGCCAGCGAATCCAGCGCAACGGTGATGGTGGCGCGGCGGCTCAGGCGCAGCAGACGGTCCACCTTACTGGCTCCAACAATGTTGAAGGGAATCATAATGTCGGTCACACCGGCAGCCACCATCACTTCCGCCTCGCCCACCTTCTGACAGCAGATGCCGATGGCCCCGCTCGCCAGTTGCATGTGGGCAATTTCCGGGATTTTGTGCGATTTGGTGTGGCTGCGCAACGGAATCCCCGCTGCCCGACAACTCGCCGCCGTCTCGCGAATGTTGCGTTCCAGTTTGTTGAGATCACAGACAACCGCCGGTGTATCGAGATCATGAATGAGCATAGTTTTCTCCTGATAGATTGATTACGTGATTCGTGATTCGTGATTTATATTGCACTGACCACACATCATCAATTCACGTTGGTTCACGCAACACGAATCACGTAATCACGCAGCACGCATCACGCTACGAGCGCCGCAAAGAGCGCTTTAAGATAGCCAATCGAATAGCCCCAGCCGATGGCCTTGTCCGGGGTGTCGCCGGGGAGGCTGGGAATGTGATCGGGGTTGATGCAGCCATTGAAGCCGACTTTTTTGAGTTCGAGGAGGATTTTGAACATGTTGAGATCGCCGTCGTCGAGCAGGGTTTCTTCATAGGCGCCGGCGGTGGCGAGGCTACCGCGCACATTGCGCATGTGGACCATAAAAATCTTGCCCTTGCGGCCATAGTTGTTGATCTCATCGATGACCAGCGAACTGCCGCCGGCCTCCGCCCGTGTGCCGATACAGTAGACGAAGCCCACATTGGGGCTGGGAAAGGCGTCGATCACCCGGTGAAAGCCCAAGCCGCCAAAAGGGGTATCGACATTCGGCGTGTCCGACGGGTGGACAGCCAGCTTGATGTTGTATTCCTCCGCAATCGGCACCAGTTGTTCAAAGGCGCGTTCAAAGTGGCGCCACCAGTTGTCCAACGCTGCTTTGGTTGGGGTGGCCACCGGTTCCTTGTTCAAGGTTTCGCCGCGCGATTCATAGCCGCCCCGGTGACGCGAGCGGTACGGGGTCATCAGTTGGGGAAAGACATCGCCTTCAAAGCGTTGGCGGGCAATGGGGATGCCGGCTTCGCCATAGACGCGCAGCGCCTTACAGGCATTTTCCAACTCCGCTTCGCCGCCCGGCTGATCCTGCATAAATTTCTGGGTGAAATTGGGCAAGGTCACGCGATTGATGTCGATCCCAAAGGAGCGTAAGCGCCGCCGCAGCGCTTTTACCCCATCCAGATCAGGGTAGCCCTGTTCAGCCACGCCAGGGATTTCGCGGTCGTCGCCGAAATCCAGATATTCGGCGCCTAAGGCCACCATCCGCCGTAGATAGGTGTCGGTTAGTTCGGTGTTGTGGGTAAAAACAGAAACACGCATCTTTTTCTCTGCTCCTTGTTTACCTGCGGTGCTACCGGTTTGTTGTTGTCGGTGCGATTATCTTACCATAGCCCGGAAAAGGTAAGCAATCGACTCATTTGCACACAACGTTACCTACAACCAGGCAAAGGCGGAGTATACTAAAGCCGAGCAGGTATAACCGCCAGTCATCGTCGTCAGGGGTTCGCTGGTTGGCTCGTTGGTTTCGACAAGCTCAACCAACGTTGGTTGAGCTTGTCGAAACCAACGAGCCAACCACGATGCCAAACCGGTAACAATGAGTACCACCACGACGGTGATGGCGCAACGATAGGGTAATCGACATGACGCAACAAGCCTGGCACTTCGCTGATCCGCAAACCGTTGCGGGTCAACTGCAAACTAACCTCGCGACTGGTCTTACATCCCAAGAAGCTGAACAACGACTGGCCGCATATGGCCCCAACGAACTGATCGACCGCGGCGTCAAGAGCATTTGGCAGATTTTGTGGGAGCAATTGACCGATGTCATGGTGCTGCTGCTCCTGGTCGCCGCGCTGATTTCTGCCTTTATCGGGGAGATTTCCGATAGCTTTGTCATTCTGGCGATTGTAGTTCTCAACACCCTTTTGGGTCTCACCCAAGAGTACCGCGCCGAGCGCGCCATTGCCGAACTAAAGAAACTAGCGGTGCCCAATGTCCGGGTGCGGCGCGATAGCCGCATCAGTGAAATCTCCGCGCGCACGCTGGTGCCTGGTGACGTGGTCTTGCTAGAAGCTGGTAACCTGGCCCCGGCCGATGGCCGCTTGGTCGAGGTGATGGGCTTGCGTATTGAAGAAGCGGCGCTCACCGGTGAATCGGAACCGGTGGAGAAACAGAGCGCGGCCCTGCCAAACAATGGCGACGCCGAAACCCCCATTGGCGACCGCACCAACATGGCCTTTATGGGCACGGTTGTGACCTATGGCCGCGGGTTGATGGTGGTGACGGCTACGGGCATGGCGACGGAATTAGGTCACATTGCCGGTTTGCTCCAATCCGTCGGCAACGAAGCGACCCCTTTGCAACAGCGGTTGGAAAAGCTGGGCAAGGCGCTGGCGGCGGTGGCCGTGGTGATCATCCTTGTCGTCTTTGGCATGGGGCTTTTCACCAGCAGTGAAGTGCGGGAGATTTTTGCAGCGCAACAAGATGTCTGGTGGCGATTGCTCAACAGCGCCAGCATCCGCGAACTCTTTTTGACGGCCATCAGCCTAGCCGTGGCTGCGGTGCCGGAAGGCTTGCCGGCGATGGTGACGATTGCCCTGGCGCTCGGCTCCCGCCGCATGTTGCGGCGCAATGCCCTCATTCGTAAGTTGCCTGCCGTGGAGACGCTCGGCTCCGTCACCACCATCTGCTCGGACAAGACGGGGACATTGACCCAAAACCAGATGACTGTCACCATCTTGGATGTGGCAGGGGAGCGGCGGGCGATTGAAACCTTCGATACGGCAGAATTTGAACCGACTGCGCATCGTGAAACGGCTGACACAAAGGCGACGATCCAAAGTTTTCGCATTCTACTCCAGGCTGCCGCCCTTTGTAACGATTCCGCCTTGGAACGTGAGGAGGACGGTTCGTTCCAACTCATTGGCGATCCAACCGAGACTGCGCTGGTGCGGGTGGCGGCGCAGTTTCAACTGGAAAAAACCGAATTGGAAAGAACGTGGCCGCGCATTGCCGAAGCGCCCTTCACTTCCGAGCGCAAATGTATGACCACCGTTCACGCCGCGCCACCGAATGGTAAGAATGGTAACGGTGCTGCGCTCTTTGGCGAAAAGGCGCCCTATGTCGCCTTTAGCAAAGGGGCGATGGATGTGTTGTTGACCAAAAGCCATGCCGCCTGGTTTGGCGACAAGAGCGTTCCGCTGGATGAAGCCATGCGCACCCAAATTCGACACGCCAATGACCAATTGGCGCAAGACGGTCAACGGGTGCTGGCCGTCGCTTTTCGTCCGCTGGATCGTCAGCCCACTGTCAATCAGATTGAAGCGTTGGAAACCGAACTCATCTTCGTCGGCCTGATCGGCATGATCGACCCGCCGCGCACAGAAGTCAAAGCTGCCGTGGCGACCTGCCGCAGCGCCGGCATCCGTCCGGTCATGATCACGGGCGACCACCCCCTGACTGCGCTGGCGATCGCGCGCGATCTGGGGATTGCTGAGAATGAGCGCTACCTGACCGGTCATGAACTGGCCGCCATGGATCATGAGACACTGAAGCAGCAGGTCGAGCAGGTTGCGGTCTATGCCCGTGTTTCGCCGGAGCATAAGCTCAACATTGTCAATGCCCTACAAGAGAAGGGGCATGTGGTGGCGATGACCGGCGACGGCGTCAATGATGCACCGGCGCTCAAGCAGGCCGACATTGGCGTGGCCATGGGCATCACCGGCACCGATGTCTCCAAAGAGGCCGCCGATATGGTGCTGCTCGACGACAACTTTGCCACTATCGTCGCCGCCACCGAAGAAGGGCGCACCATCTACGACAACATTCGCAAATTTATCCGCTATCTGCTTTCCAGCAACACGGGGGAGATCTTTGTGATGCTGGTCGCACCTTTTTTGGGGATGCCGTTGCCTCTCCTGCCTATCCACATCCTTTGGGTCAACCTCGTCACCGATGGCCTGCCCGGTCTGGCGTTGGCGTTGGAGCAGCCGGAACGGGGCATTATGCAACGCAAACCGATCCCGCCGCGCGAAAGCATCTTTAGCCGCGGGCTGGGGGTGGACATTGTCTGGGTCGGCGTCCTTCTGGGGACGCTCTCGCTGCTGGTCGGCTACTGGGGCTTCCACAGCGGCGCCGACATCACCGTCTGGCGCACGATGGTCTTTACCACCCTGACCTTTGCCCAGATGGGTAATGCGCTTTCCATCCGTTCCAGCGATGACCTGCTCATTACCATCGGCCCTTTCTCCAATCGCCTCATGATCGGCGCCGTCGTCCTCACCGTGGTCTTGCAGTTGATGCTACTCTACATTCCCTTTTTTCAAGGCGTCTTCAATGTCGCGCCCCTGTCGTTGCTGCAACTGCTGATCTGTTTTGTCCTGAGTTGGGTCCTCTTTAGCGCAGCGGAAGGGGTCAAGTGGCTGCGACGCCGGTAGGGCAACCACTCTTTAAGCTGCTACTTGCAAGGGTGGATTGAAGAAGTAAGGGGCTCTTACATACGCTAACTGACTGATTGGCCGGTTAGCATCGCTGTGCTATACTATGGATCTGCTAGCGCGCTTTAAGAAAGAAGGCAAGCATTATGGATTTATATACTCATCCAATTCGGCTGGCCGAACCTACCCTGCTGGAGTTGGCAAAACGTACCCAAACGACCCAAGCGCCAATTAAAGTGACTGTAGAGGGCATGAGTGAGTCGGCGTTGGTGCTGATGAAGTTGGATGCCTATGAAAAGAATCAACAGCAACAACAACGCTTGTATCAACGCCTGTATCAACTGCAACTGCTACAGTTGAAACAGTGGCTTGATCGGGTTGAAGAACAGTGGGACGAACGCTCCCTTCGTACAGAGTTTGTTGCCACCTGGCAGGAAAATATTACGCAGTTGTGGGAAGTCTGCCCAGAACCATCGCGTGGCCTCTGCGCTTCGCTCATGCTTGCCATCAAACGTTTAGATGCCGGACGTTTGTCACTGTCTCAGATTGCTGCACTCCGCTATTGTCTTACCTTATTACAATCCGTAATCCCCTCTGACGCCGAGGTCGATCATGCTTACCGGCTGCTCAGTCAAAGCGGTCTTCCGCCGAAAGTCTCTTTTGATCAAAGCTTTGTACAGTCGTATCTGGATGAACTATGAGTGCCAGACAAATGGTCTTTTTGGACACCTCTGTACAGATTCAGCGCACACTTGACGACTCGCCGCAATCAGAACAATTGAACGCATTGTTGCACACTCCAACCATTCAACCTATTACCTCTTCTTATGTCTGGATGGAATATCAACGGGCGGTTGTGGCTGACTTTGCTCACGTATACCAGGTAATGCTGCGCTATCAAGACTGGGGTGGGTTATTTGCACACGTTCTCGATGGTGAGCGCGCCTTTCGCCCGCGTTCCGCTGTGCGTTGCACCAAAATTATTGGGAAATTTTACATTGAATCTAACCGAAACTGGGAGATTGCACAACATACAATTGCTGAGCAAATCAGGAGCGGATTGCATCAACAGTTTTGGATGAACGTTTCCCCCCTGTCTGATCCGATTGTCTGTGATCTTGTAAAGCTGGGTGTTACTCGTCAATCCGATCGCACCTATCAGGTCCCTGCTTCCTGTCGCAAAGAAGAGGCTACCTGCTATTTGCCTTCGTTTCTGGATACTCATCAAGAGCGTTTGCGCGCTGTAGCGGACTACCTTGCTACCCATCTACATACGATCAAAGAACAATCGCGATTTGAACGCTTGTTAAGTGCTGTCATTGGTGATCCACGGGCTGCGCTGGGCCAGACAAGTTGCTCGCCCTTAGGTGATCTGATCATTGCCCTGCAAGTGCCGCCAAACGCGATGCTTTGGACATTGGATGCTGATTTTGCTCCATTGGCGGCAGCGCTAACTATTCCACTGTATACACTCGAAAGCTGAGACTACTCATGACCACAATCCAAATTGAGCAGCGCGACAACCGCACCATCCAGCAACTCTTTGATCTCACCGGCCGCGTGGCGATTGTCACCGGCGGGGCAGGGTTACTGGGTAAGCAATTTAGCCGGGCATTGGCCGAAGCGGGGGCCAAGGTAGTGATTGCCTCGCGCAACCAGGAAAATTGCCAGGCGTGGGTCGATCAACTGCACGCTGACGGCTATGATGCCCTGGCCCTGCCGCTCGATGTCACCGACCCGGAATCGAGCAAGGCGCTGGTGGCGGCGACGCTGGCCCACTATGGCCGGCTCGACATTCTGGTCAACAATGCCTATACCCGCGGCGTCCCGGCTCCGCCCGAAGAGCTGACCCCCGAAGCGTGGCGCACCTGGATCGACGCCGGCCTCAGCGGCGCTTTCTACTGCGCCCAAGCCGCCGCTCACCCCATGTTGGCCCAAGGTAGCGGCTCGATCATCAACATTGGCTCGATCTACGGCGTGGTTGGCACCGATGTGCGCATGTACCCGCCGGGAATGCCGGTCAACGCCTCGGCGGCCTATGGCGCCATCAAAGGGGGGATTGTCAACCTGACGCGTACCCTGGCGGTCGTCTGGGCAGCCAAGGGGGTGCGGGTCAACTGTATCTCGCCCGGCGGCTTCCCCGGCGATGCGATCATCAATGAAGAATTTGCCAAAAACTTCCAGGCCAAGATCCCCTTGGGCCGCATGGGCAACAGCACCGACCTCAAAGGCGCCGTCGTCTTCCTTGCTTCCGATGCTGCGGCCTACGTCGTCGGCCAGAATCTGTTGGTCGATGGCGGGTGGACGGCCTGGTGAAGAAGACCGGAAGACAAGAAGACAGAAATCAACAGTCAGCGGGTAGAAGATCGCCTAAACGACTACGCGACCAAACGACTACGCGACCAAACGACTACGCAACCAAACGACTACGCGACAATGGACAACAACTATGAAAATCACTGACATCAAGACCTTTATGGTTGACTTTGGCGACAGCAATTATGTCTTTGTGAAGATCTATACGGATGAAGGCGTCGAGGGCGTGGGGGAGGCGACGCTGGAGGGGAAAGAGCTTTCGGTGGTGGGGGCGATTCAGGAATTGGCCCGCATCTTGATCGATCAGAACCCGCTCGACATTGAGTTGCACTGGCGCAAGTGGCACATGACCTCCTGCTGGAAGGGCGTCACCGACTTCACGGCCATGAGCGGGCTGGAACAGGCCATGTGGGACATCACCGGCAAGGTGCTGAATGCGCCGGTCTATCGCCTCTGGGGTGGCCCCGTGCGCGAGGCGATTCGCGCCTACACCTGGCCCGGCCCTTATGCAACACCGGAGCAGTGTGGTGAAGCGTCCGCCTATGCGGTGGAAAAGCTGGGGTTCACTGGATTAAAGTTTGACCCCTTCCGTGACGAATATTTCTCCATCTCACCGGAGGGGCTGGATTTTGCTGTACGCTGTATCAAGGCGGCCCGCGATGCTGTCGGCCCCAAAGCCGACATAGCGGTCGATGGTCACTGGCGTTTTGGCCCACAGGCCGCCATCAAGATCGCCCGTGCGTTAGAGCCGTTTGACCTGCTCTTTCTGGAAGAACCGGTGCCGTCCGACGGCAACGAGATGCTGGCGCGGGTGCGAGCTGAAGTGAAGGTGCCGCTGGCCGTCGGCGAACGCTACTACACCCGCTGGGGCTTCTGGCCGCTGCTTACCGACCGCTTGGTCGATGTGATCCAGCCTGATGTCTGTCACGCCGGCGGTATTCTCGAACTGCGCAAGATTGCGGCGATGGCGGAGCCGTGTGGCGTCACGGTAGCGCCGCACAACCCTAACGGTCCGGTCTCCCTGGCTGCTGTGGTGCAGTTTGCCGCGTGTACGCCCAACTTTTTGATCACCGAATCGGTCCACACCCGCACCCTGGCCGATGAACTGGTGAAAGCACCGCTGCGCGTCCAAGATGGCTATATTCCCCTCCCCACCAAACCGGGCCTGGGCCTGGAACTGGACGAAAGCGCTCTTGTCCGCCACCCCGGCAACCCCAAAGATATTTGGTTCCCCAAAAAAGTGGTATACTAAGGCTCGTTCCGCCGCTCGGCGGCGGAATGCAGGGCAGACGCTCCGCGTCTCGCGACCCCTGCCACCTGCATAACCTGCACGACCAACTAGAAACTAAGGATAAGCACCCATGAGCACCGCACCTTCCCTCCCTCGCCGCCGCTTGGGCAAAACAGGGCTGGACATCCCCGCCATCCCCTTTGGCACGCAAGGCTTTGGCAACAACTTTGGCTTTGTCAGCGATGAGGCCGCCATCGCGCTGATCAAGCATGCCATCAGCCTGGGGGTCAACCACTTTGACTGCGCGCGTTGCTATGGCGACTCGCTGCGCAAACTGGGGCTGGCGCTGAAAGAGATCCCCCGTGCCGATGTCATCATCACGGGCCGGCTCTGTTGCCATTCAGCGGCCAAATGGGGCTTCTATGGCGAAGGCACGCCCGACTACTCTGCCGAACGGGTCATCGCCGATGTGGAAGACCAACTGACCATCCTCAACACCGACTATTTTGACGGCATGTTGATCCACGATCCGCTTGCCATGGCGCCGACGCTGGCCAAGGGTGGCACGCTCGACGGCTTGTTGCAACTCAAGGCGCGTGGGCTGGTGCGCAATGTCGGCTATGGGATGCGCCAACATGACTTTCACCTGCAAGCGCTGGCGACCGGCGATGTCGATTTTCTGCTCTGCTTTAACAACTACAACTTGATCCGCCAATCAGCAGCCACCGAATTGCTGCCGGCGGCGACAGCTGCGGGTGTCGGCGTAATGAATGGCTGGTCGATTTTGCGCGGTCTGCTGACGGGGATCGATATTGAGGCGGCGCGCGCCAAAGGTCGCTACAAGAACGATCAAGACGCCGAAGCTGCCAAGACGATTCGCCAGTGGTGCATCGGCGAAAAGATCAACCTGTTGCAACTGGCGCTCCAATTCTGTCTGCGCGAAGGGCGCATTCACGCCAACCCGCTCGGCAATCTCAACGTCGAACAACTGGAAGCCAACATCTGGGCCGCCAGCACGCCGCTACCGGATGAAGTTTGGGCGCGCTTTACGGCGCGCTTCGGTGTGACGGTTGCGTAAAAGTATTTTTGTCGCCCTGGCACAGTTTTCGGTAGCTGTAGGGGCACGAGGCGCGGCGGCAGCAACACACAGATGAACCAACACCCTTACCCGCCGCGCCTCGTGCCCCTACGATTTTCCCTACTATACTCAAATCAGAATGAAAACCGGAATTTTTGGGGGAAGTGTGTTAAAATGAATCGCAAAGTCAGAGAAGCCACGGAAAGCCGAGGGAAGAACG
>QWII01000206.1 GCA_021405325.1 Caldilinea sp. CFX5
CACCCCTCCCTAACCCTCCCCTGCTAAGGGAGGGAACCGTGGTGCGCTCGACCGTTCCCTCCCTTAGCAGGGGAGGGTTAGGGAGGGGTTAGTCGTTACTCGCTACGGTTGATTTCTACAACTGCAGTGAGTATAGCAAGTCGATGGGGTAGGCGACATCTCCCATATGAGGTATCAAATGAGGTATTCGCGTGGACAGAAATTGGGTACTGCCGACCATTAGAGCAATTGTAATGCCCGCGCCCGTTCGACCGCTTGGACACGGTTATGGGCGTCGAGTTTGCCGTAGATATGTTTGAGGTGGGTGCGAACGGTGCCGACAGTGATGACCAGTTCGCGCGCGACTTCATCGGTGGCCAAACCGGCCGCGATGAGCCGGAGTACATCCTCTTCGCGGTCACTGAGCGGCTCGATCAGACCGGCAAGCCGCTTTTCCTGGCGTTGCGAAACAGGTGGCTGACTGGCGACTGCTGCTTGCTCGCCAGCGACGCCAAAGGCAGCCAGCAGCTCTTGACTGTAGGCGCGCAGTGGTTCCTCGGTGAGGGTAGGCAACAGACCAAGCAGCAAACCCATTAGCCATTCGCCTTCGTCCAGAAAGAGCCGCTGATAGCCTTTGGGCTGGGCTAACCGCAGCGCCGTCAACAGACTCTGTTGCGCCTGCGTGAGACAACCGGTTCTCTTCCATGCCAAACTTTGGAGCAGGCGCATTGCCAGACCGGCGCCGATGCGACCCTGGTCGTTCGCTTCGGCTTGCCGCGGTGCGAGCCAGGATAAGGCAGCATCCGTTTGACCACTGGCGATCCACCAACGCACGCAGAGCAACTGCTCTTGTTCCTGGGCATCTTGCGGTGTCACCGTCGTCGCCCACTGCTCTACGGCAACCTGATCACCAGTGGCTAACGCAAGCTGCGCTTGTTGCGCGTGGACGCGCCGCAGGAGCGCCGCCCAGCGCGGTTCGGCAATGCGGGCAACCAAGGTATGCAGCCGTTGTTGGGCTGCAACGGTTGCCCCCCGCGCCTGTTCGACCTGAGCCAGGAGGAGATTCGCCCGGATCTGCAAGTCGGTATAGGCAACCTGCTCGCCAATGGCCAGCGCCTGCAGCGCCTGCTGTTCAGCGTCCGCCAACGCATTCCCTTCGTAGGCCAGCGCACTGAGGCCGATCAGCGCGTTGCCGACGCGGATCCTGGCCTGTTCCTGCTCCATTTGGGCATCTTCCGCCGCACTCAGCACATAGTGATAGAGCTGGGCGGCCTGACGCAATTCGCCCTGTTGGGTATAGACCTCCCCCAAGTTGAGGGCGGCATCGAGTTTGCCAAACTCATTGCCGGTACGCTCACAAAGCGCACGGGCAGTGGTCAAGTTCTGGGCCGCCGCCGCTAACCGACCAGCTTGCAGATCGGCAACACCGACAAAAATCAGGACGACGCCGCGCCATTGCTTTTCGGTGGCCGGCAGGCGCGCCAGCGCCGCTTGCGCGGCAGCAAACGCATCAGAGAGCCGACCCTGTAACCAGGCCAGTAAGGCGCGCAAGGCCAACACGGCCCCCAGATTATGCGTTTCTCCGGCCGCCGACCACTCTTCCTCAGCCATCTGCAAGGGCGCCTGCACGAGCGCCATGGTGGCCGGTGAGCGGCGTTCCGAGGTAAAGAGGATCGCCACGGCATACAGAAACGCCAGCGCCGGCTGGGCGCGCAGAACGTCCGCCGGCATCAGATCGATCCACCGCCGCAGCGTATGATATTCATTGCTGGGGTTCATGGGGTCAGTCGTGCCGGCGATTAACGTCGCGGCCCGGCGCCAATCCTGGGCAGTCAGCGCCGTCTCAATCGCCTCGGTGCGCAAGCCGTGCGCTTCATACCAGCGGCTGGCTTTTTGGGAAAGCGCACGTAGAGCCTCCTCGCCCAACTGGCGGCGGGCGGCTTGTTGCATTGCTTCAGCAAACAGGGCATGATAGCGATACCAAGCTCTGTCGCCGGCCGCCACCGTGACCGCCGGTGCGCTGTTGCCGAGGGGCCGCGACGCTTGCTCTTCAACGAAGGGGAGCAAAAAGAGATTGGCGCGTTCCAGATCAGCCAGCACCGCTTCACTGTCAGCGCGCCCGGTAACCGCGTCGCACAGTGCGCCGCTAAGACGGCTAAGCACGCTGGTTTGCAAAAGAAACTCCTGGTGCGCAGGTGATTGCGCCCGCAGCACTTCAGCAACAAGATAACTGAAGATATGTTCATGGCTGCCGCGAAAGGTCGCCAGAAAATGGCTCATGGCGGCCGGTTGCGGGCGTTGTTGGAGCGCCAGCGCCGCCAGGTGTAGCCCGGCCACCCAGCCTTCGGTGCGCTCAGCCAGGTACGCAATGGCCGCCGGCGCTAGTGGTGCGGCCAGCGCTTGCTGAAAGAAAAGCTGGGTTTCGGCCTGGGAAAAGCGCAGATCCAGGGCGCGCAGTTCACTGAGTTCATTGCGGGCGCGCATGGGCGCCAGCGGCAAGGGTGGGTCGTGCCGGGTGGTGATGATCACGTGAAACGGTGCCGGTAGATGATCCAGGAAAAAGGTCAGCGTTTCATGCACCGACGGCGCCTGAATGACGTGATAATCTTCTAACACCAATACCCAATGCGCGTCCTGGCTTGTATACTCGGTCAGATCGTTGAGCAAGCGGGTCAGCACGGTCTCCCAGGCTGGTCGCGCCGCCGTCTGCAACAAGCGGAGGGCCGCTACTCCCACCGCCGGCGCAAAACGCTGACAGGCAGTAATCACATAGCGCCAGAAACGCACCGGGTCATTGTCATTTTCGTCTAACGAGAGCCAGGCCACACAGGAAGGATGCAGGCGGAAGGATGCAGGATGAAGGGTAACTTTCTCTACTTCATCCTGCATCCTTCCGCCTGCATCCTGTTGTTTGACCCACTGGCTGACCAGGGTGGTTTTGCCGAAGCCGGCCGGTGCTGAGAGCAGCGTGAGCTTGCGTTCAACCGCTTCCGTCAGGCGCGCCAACAACAGGGTGCGCGGCAAAAGGGAGGTGTGCAGCCGCGGTGGCGCCAGTTTTGTACGTAGGAGATCCGGCGTGCCGGCAGTGACTGTTGGTTGTCGTTGATTTGTCAAAGCATCATCCTCCCCAATCGCGACCATCTGACAGATTCTACTACGTCGCAGAAACAGCTTTGTTGCGGTTGTTTAGCGTTCGTCCTTGGCAGTAAAGTCAATAGCAGGCCATCATTCGCCTCCCCATCATTCGTTTCCTCATCATTCGCCTCCTCATCATTCGCCTCCTATGGTAGTGCAGTGTGTAGCCCGTGTAACCCATCAAGGTAGTGTGCGGGGTACAAAATGCGATATAGATGAGCTTTGTAGCCATTTACTCTGGAGATTATTCGGCGGCTGAGATAGGGTGGCGAAAAGAGCCACTTTCTGATCAACTTAGGGGGCCACTTCTGGCTTGTCGGCTGCCGGCCAGGCGGCGCACATGACGCCCGCCAGGCGGCGCACGGCCGCCTGGATCTCGGCTTCGTCATGATCGCCATAGCCCAACACCAAGCCCTCGCGCGCCAGGGGTTCGCTGCTGTATTTGGAGTGAATATCGAGCGGGAGCGGCCGCAGCGCCGCCAGCAGGGCGGTACGCCGCCGGGCCAAGAGTGTGCGCATGTGGCGTAGATGGCGGGTAAAGTGCCCTTCGGCGATGAAATCAGCGAGGGCAGCCTGTTCCAGAATGGGCAGATGAAAGTCCAGCAGGCGGCGCACCTTGCGGCAGGGTTCCACCAACGACGGGGGCACGATCAGATAGCCGATGCGCAACGCCGGCGCCAGCACCTTGCTGAAGGTGCCGATGTAAAGCACCCGTTCCGCCTCATCCAGCCCTTGCAGCGTCGCCGGTGGCCGCCCGGCAAAGCGGTATTCGCTGTCGTAATCGTCTTCCAGGATGTAGGCGCCGGTGCGCTTGGCCCACCGCAGCAGCGCCAACCGCCGCGCCAGACTCATGGGCACGCCCAGCGGAAACTGGTGCGCCGGCGTGACATAGGCCAGCCGCGCCTCTGGCGCCCGTTCCAGGCCGATCTCCACCCGCACCCCTTCGTGATCAATCGGCACCGGAATCACCTGGGCGCCGGCGCCCAGCAGCGCCCCGCGCGCCCCCGCATAGCCGGGATCTTCCATCCACACCGCGTCCCCTTCATCGAGCAACAGGCGGGCAGCCAGGTCAAAGGCTCCTTGCGCCCCCGCCACGATCACGATCTGCTCCGGCGTGCAGCGCACCCGGCGCGAGACGGTGACATGGGCGGCGATGGCTTCGCGCAAGGGTTGGTAGCCGCCGGCGTCCTGGTAGATCAGCGCGCCAACCGACATGCGGCGCGCGTGGCGGGTCACCAGGCGCGTCCACAGGGGGTAGGGAAAGGCATCCAGGGCGGACATGCCCAAACTGAAGGGGCGCAGCCGCCCATTGACCAGGTGCGGCAAGAGCGGACCAACTTGCGGCGAAGTCATCTGAGCCAGGGCGCGTTGGGATAGCCGCGGCGCTGCCGGTGGGGGTGGTGGGGCGGGGGCCAGGTTGGGCGGCGCCGGTGTGGTTAACAACTG
>QWII01000149.1 GCA_021405325.1 Caldilinea sp. CFX5
ATAATGTGAAACCGAGCGCGTAAGACACGAGACACGAGACACGAGATACGAGGTAGAAGACAGAGGACAGAAGAAATCGACGCTTTTTGTCTCCTATCTCTTGTCTCTTGTCTCGTGTCTCAATCTGAGGAGACCGCGGTGAGTGTAAGCTACATTGTTCGACGCTTTCTAATCTTCCTGGTGGTGGTCTGGGCGGCGGCGACCTTTAATTTTTTGTTGCCGCGACTGGGCGGGCAGAACCCGATTCGGGAGAAGTTGGTGTCGCAGGCGGCGTTGAGTGGGGCGGTGCAGGCAGGCTTGGAGGAGATGATCAAGGAGTTTGAGACCAAATTTGGCCTCGACCGACCGCTCTGGCAGCAGTATTTAACCTATCTATCCGATATGTCGCGCTTTGACTTCAACTATTCGATTGCCAACTACCCCCGTCGCGTCATCGAGATGATCGGCGACGGGCTGCCCTGGTCGGTGACGCTGCTGCTGGTGACGACGATTTTGGGCTTTATCATCGGCAATGTCCTGGGCGCGCTGCTGGCGTGGCCGGGTGCGCCGAGCTTTTTGAAATATGTCATGCCGCCGATTCTGATGATGAGCGCCATTCCCTACTTTTTGCTGGGGCTGATTCTGGTCTACATCTTTGGTTTTTATCTGAGCTTGGTGCCCATGTATGGCGGCTATTCGATTGGCGCGATCCCGACGTTGACCCTCGGTTTTATGTGGGATGTTCTCCGCCATTCGATCCTGCCGGCGCTCTCGATCATCCTGGTCTCGACCGGCGGCTGGGCGCTGGGGATGCGCTCGTTGATGGTGATGACGCGTGGTGAGGATTATGTCATCTTTGCCGATGCGATGGGCTTGCGCGACCGCACAGTCTTTACCCGCTACTTGATGCGCAATGCCATGCTACCGCAGGTGACGGCGTTGGCGTTGGCGCTGGGGCAGATTGTGTCGGGCGCGGTGCTGGTCGAGGTGATCTTCGGCTACCCTGGCATCGGCACCATGCTCTATCAGGCGATTCGCGGCTCCGATTTCTATCTGGTGCAGGGCATTGTCTTTGTCGTCATCATCTCGATCGGGCTGGCGACCTTTATTCTGGACATTATCTATCCGCTGCTCGACCCGCGGATTACCTATCGAAAGGCGTGACATGGCGACTACCATAGAGCGAGGCGACTCGGTCACCAAGACGGCGCGCCCGGTAGAGTATACCGACCAGACCAACGCCTTGGTGCGCGCCTGGCGTTACTGTCGGCGCAACCCGTCGCTGGTGGTGGGGTTGGTCTTGTTTCTGCTGCTCTTTCTCTCGTCGGCGGTGGGGCGCTTCTTTGTCAACCTGGAGAATGCGCGTCCGATTTCGGTCAGCCCACTCCTGCCGCCTTCGTGGGAATTGCCCTTTGGCAGCGACAAACAGGGGCGCGACCTTCTGGCCGTCATGGTTTCGGGCACGCCGATGACGCTGCGCATTGGCCTCATCGCCGGTTTTCTTGGCGTTGGGATTGGCGGGTTGATCGCCTTTGTCAGCGCCTACTACGGCGGCTGGCTCGACAACGTTCTGCGCGGCATTGTCGATGTCGGCCTGACCATTCCCGGCTTGATGGTGCTGATTGTTGTCGCCATGATGGTGCCGTCGGGGCTGAGTGTTGAGCAGATGGCCTTGGTGGTGGCGTCGCTGGCTTGGCTCTACCCGGCGCGCACCATTCGCGCTCAAGTGTTGACCTTACGCGAGCGAGGCTATATCCAGGTGGCGCGCCTCTCCGGGATGCCGGGGCGGGCGATTATCTGGCGCGAGATTTTGCCGAATCTGTTGCCCTATCTGGCCGCTTCGCTGGTCGGTTCTACCTCGGCGGCAGTCTTGGCCTCTATTGGTTTGGAAGTCTTGGGGCTGGGGCCAATGGACGCGCCGACCATCGGCATGACCCTTTTCTGGATCAACTACAACGCGGCGGTCATCAATGGCTGGTGGTGGTGGTGGCTGCCGCCGATTGTGGTGATTGGTCTGCTCTTTATCAGCCTCTTTCAGATTAGCGTTGGGCTGGATGAGATCGCCAACCCGCGCATTCGGGGCGCGGTGTCGATTACGCCGCAGCCGGTCAACAAGCCAAAACTGGTGAAGTCAAGCGATCGGACGGACAAGAAACCGGCAGTGCTGCGCCTGGAAAACTTGACCGTCTATTACGACACGCCACAAGGGCCGGTTCATGCGGTGGAAGATATTAGTTTTGCCCTGCGCCCGGAAGAACGCTTTGGCCTCGTCGGTGAATCCGGCTCCGGCAAGTCGAGCATGGCGCTGACGATTATGCGGTTGCTCAAGCCGCCGGCGCGCGTGGTAGGGGGTGAGATTTGGCTGCAAGAGACGAATCTGCTCACCATGCCGGAAGCGGAGATGAAAGAACTGCGCCTCGCCCAGATTGCGCTGATTGCCCAGGGGTCGATGAACTCGCTCAATCCGGTCATGCGCGTGCGCGACCAAATTGCCGCCGGTCTGGCCGATCATGGGGTGCAACTCTCGCAGCAGGAGTTGGAAGAGAGCATCAAAAACTTGCTAGCCCAGGTCGGGTTGCCGCCGCAAGTGGCGAACATGTTCCCCCATGAACTGAGCGGCGGCATGAAACAGCGGGTGGTCATCGCCATTGCCATCAGTCTGAACCCCAAGGTCATCATCGCCGACGAACCGACCAGCGCGCTCGACGTGGTGGTGCAGCGCCAGGTGATGGAAACGCTCAAGACGATCCAGACCGAGATCGGCGCGTCGGTCATTTTGATCGGCCATGATATGGGGTTGATGGCCCAATTTGTCCAGCGGCTGGGGGTGATCTACGCCGGTCGTTTGATGGAAGTCGCGCCGGTGCGCGCCATCTTCCGCCGCCCGCGCCATCCCTATACCCAATTGCTCATCTCTAGCCTGCCCTCGACCGAGGTCAAAGGCAACTTTACCGGCATTCCTGGCCTGCCGCCCTCGCTGCGTGATGTACCGCCGGGGTGCGTCTTTCATCCCCGTTGCCCGCTGGCGACGGAGCGCTGTCGCACCGAAGTGCCGGCCTTCCGGGAATTGGAGACGGATGTTTGGGTCGCCTGCCATCTGGCGGAATGAGGACGTGGGTACGTGGGTTGCCGGTACGTGGGTTGCCGGCCGGTGCGTGGGTTGGGTACGTGGGTTGCCGGCCGGTGCGTGGGTGCCGGCCGGTGCGTGGGTGCCGGCCGGTGCGTGGGTGCCGGCCGGTGCGTGGGTTAAAACCCACGTCTACCATCAGCCGTCGCTACGCGACTGGACCAGCCACGGAGTGGCGACTGAGGGTGGCTCGGCCTTTCAAGGCCGGGATCTCTCAACAAACGAAAATTGTGAAACAGTCACGAAGGAAATGCCATGACTGCATTGTTAGAAGCTCGTCGCGTCACCAAAGTCTTTGGCGGCGGTTTGTTTGACCGCACCCGCACGGTTGCCCTCCAAGATTTTTCCATGACGATTGATAGCGACGCGCCGTCGATCACCGCCATTGTCGGCGAGAGCGGCAGCGGCAAGACGACGTTGGCCCGCCTCTTGCTGGGGGTGACTTCGCCGACAGACGGGAGCGTGTTGTATAAGGGGAAGGATCTGCGTTCGGTCACTAGCCAGGAGTCGCGCAGCTTTTTGAATGATGTGCAGGCGATCTTTCAAGATCCCTTTGAGGTCTACAACCCGTTCTACCGGGTTGATCATGTTCTCACCATGCCGATTGAGTATATGAAGCTGGCCCGGTCAAACGCTGAAAAGTGGCAGTTGATCGAACAGGCGTTGGAGACGGTTGGTCTGCGCCCGGAAGAGACGCTGGGGCGCTATCCCCATCAACTGAGCGGTGGTCAACGGCAGCGGGTGATGGTGGCGCGGGCGCTGATTGTCAAGCCACGGGTCATCCTGGCCGATGAGCCGGTCTCGATGATCGATGCGTCGTTGCGCGCCACGGTGCTGGGCAGTCTGCAACGCTTTAAGGAAGAGTTCGGCATCTCGATCATCTACATCACCCACGACCTGACCACGGCTTACCAGATCAGTGATAATATCATTGTTCTCTATCGCGGCGTGGTGGCGGAGGCGGGGCGGGTCGATCTGGTGGTGCGCAACCCGCATCATCCCTATACACGTCTGCTGGTCGGCTCGATCCCCATGCCGAACCCAGATCACACCTGGGCGGCAGAGGCGGCAGCCGCGTTGCCGAATCAGCCACGGAGCGCGATGGCTTGCAAGTTTGCGGATCGCTGTCCATCGGCAATGGCGAAATGTCTACAACAGGCTCCGCCGCTCTACCAGAGTGATCCAGAGCGGGCGGCATCCTGTTTCCTCTATGAGGGGTCGCCGGTGCTGAGTGCGGAGAAGATGGATCAGGTTTTGCAGGTGCATCGGGCTGTCAATGCTTGATCAGTCACCATCAACGCCGGTCTCTCCAGTCCCATCCCTAGCTCCATCCAAATTTTCTGTAGACCGCAACGTCGCGTGAGCGTTCGCTTAACGACAGGGCGATCACCCTTTCCCAGTCTCCTCACCTTGCGGCTGGTCGCCATTGTCATCGCTTAGCGGTCTGCCTGGTTTATCGCGCAGTCCGCCCGCCAGATACCTCTACTGCCTAGCCGACAAACCTGTGCTTTGCCAACTTGACTGGAGCGAACGCGATCATGGCCAAAGCCATGGGTTGCGTCACACTTTGGTCAAAGGTTAGTTCCATTTTAACTAGAACTTCTGATATAATCAGGACTTACGCAAGACGCCGGGAACCCTCTGGGTGCCCGGCAGTAATTCGTCTTGCGTAAGTCCTGATTATCAGAGGCATGATATACGATCACAACAGATTTTACCTTGCCAATCCAGGCCAAGACCTACTAAAGAGTGGCAAAAGCAACCAGCAATACACGGACATTCATTTCAACGGGGACCGGTTGCTCGGTCCCCGATCCAAAAATAACAAAGAGAAGTAGGAACAGACATGACAACCCAACGCACCAAATTCGGCATTATCGGCTGCGGCAACATCAGCGGCATCTATCTCAAAGCAGACAAGACCTTTCACAATCTGGAGCTAGTCGCCTGCGCCGACCTGGACATGGATCGCGCACGAGCCAAGGCAGCGGAGCACAACATCAAAGCCTACACCGTTGACCAACTGCTCGCCGACCCGGCGATTGAGATCGTGGTCAACCTGACCATCCCGGCGGCTCATGCCGAGGTGAGTACGGCGGCGGTGCAGGCGGGCAAGGCGGCTTATAGCGAAAAGCCTTTTGCCCTCAACCGCACCGATGGCGAAACCCTGTTGAAAGCGGCAGCGGCCAAAGGGGTGCGTGTCGGCTGTGCGCCCGATACCTTCCTGGGCGGCGGCTTGCAGACCTGTCGCAAAATTGTCGATGACGGCGTCATCGGTGAGCCGGTGGCGGCAACGGCCTTTATGATGTCGCGCGGCCACGAACATTGGCACCCCAACCCCGCCTTCTACTACCAACCCGGCGGCGGGCCGATGTTTGACATGGGGCCGTACTACCTGACGGCGCTGGTTGCCATCCTGGGGCCGGTACGCCGGGTGACGGGCTTGACCCGCGCCAGCTTCGCAGAACGGCTGGTCACCAGCCAGCCTAACTATGGTCAGGTCATCAAAGTGGAGGTGCCGACCCATGTGGCCGGTCTGTTGGAGTTTGCCAGCGGCGCCATCGGCACGATTATCACCACCTTTGATGTCAAGGCGGCGCAGTTGCCGCGCCTGGAAATCTACGGTTCGGAAGCCTCGCTCAGTCTGCCCGACCCCAACACCTTTGGCGGCCCAGTGCGTGTCCGTGGCGTGGGTGACAGCGACTGGCAGGATGTCCCCTTGACCCACATCTACACCGAAAACAGTCGCGGCCTGGGCGTCGCCGACATGGCCGATGCCATCCGCCACAACCGCCCCCATCGCGCCAACGGCGAACTGGCCCACCACGTCCTCGACATCATGCAAGCCTTCCACGACGCCTCGGCCACCGGCAAGCATATCGACCTGACCAGCACCTGTGAACGCCCGGCCATGTTGCCGATTGGGTTGCAGGCGGGGGAGATTGGGTGAAAGGTGATTCGTGCTGTGTGGCCTTCGACAGGCTCAGGCCACGCAGCACGAATCACCTTTCACGAATCACTTTGCCCAACCGTTCCGCCCCCTCAACCAACTGGGCGCTATCATAATAAGAAAAGCTCAGACGCAAGTAGTTGGGCAGGCGGCCGGTGGTGGTGAATTTGTTGCCGGGGCGGAAGCCGACCTGGTGGGCTTCGGCTTTGGCTAAGAGGGTCTGGGTGTCCATTCCCGCCGGCAGTTTGAGCCAGAAGAAGTAGCCGCCACTGGGGACGGCATACTCGACCCACGACGGTAGGTAGGTGCGCAGGGCTTGATCAAAGAGGGCAATGCGTTCGCGGAAGAGTTCCCGGAGCCAGGCGAGATAGCGGGCTTGGATACCCAATTCCAACGCACTGCGCACCAACCCCGACGCCAACGGGTTGAGACCGCCGCCGCTGCGCACAATCCCACTATCGACAAAGCGATCCACCATTGCCGGCGTCGTCTGAATCCAGCCCAGGCGTAGACCGGGGGCCAGTATCTTGGAAAAAGTACCCAGCGACAGCACCGGCCCCTGCTCGACATAGTGACCAAAGGAGCAGGGCGGGCGTTCGGTGTAGTGGAGCATTTGGTAGACCTCATCGGCCACAATCCAGAAGTTGTACTGACGGCTCAAGGCCACCAATGCTTCCCGTCGCGCCTGGGAGAGGGTGAAGCCGGTCGGGTTTTGATAAGCGGGAATGGTATAGAGAAAGGCCGGTCGCTCCTGCTTTAGCTTTTCTTCCAACAGGTCGAGCCTGATGCCATCTTGATCCACCGGCACCGAGGCAATGCGCAGACCATGATTTAGAAAAATGCGAAAGACCAGAAAATAGGTCGGCTCTTCCACCAGGATCAGGGCGCCCGGTTTGGTCAACAGGGTGCAGACCAGATCCAGCGCTTGGGAAATGCCATTGGTGATAAACAACCCCGCCGGCAACACCGGTTCTTCATATTCCACACTGAGAAAATCAGCCAACGCGCGATTGAAATAGCCGTCCCCTTCCTCCGGCCCATATTGGAGCAGCGCAACATCGCCTTGGGTAAACCGGTGGGTTGCAGCCTCGTGTAGTAGATCAAGCGGTAAAATAGCGTTGGCGGGTTGGCCCACGCCTAAATCAATAACACCTTCAGGAACCTGGATTTGGGTTGTACGGATCATGGTCATAAGTGATATTGGTAACAGACTTGGTTACAAAGAAGCAATACGATGGCTGATCTTAGCAAGAAACCAATAGCCTGTCAATTTGTTTAAAATCGTTGACAAAAGCGCATCTTTCACTGTATAGTACAGTCTTACTTTGATCGATGCAAAGCACAAAACTTGTTCGCTCATCTACAGAAAGTGTGAGGTTTCGACCCGCCACACCTGTCAGGTTTTGGAAACCTGACAGGTGTTCACACTTTCCGTAGATGAGCCAACTTGTTATTCGTCTAACCAAAAGTAGAAGATTTGAGCCAATGGTAAGCTGGTGGAATTGGAAGTTGATTAATGGTACAGCAGGGATTGCTACTAGATTAACAGAGAGCATTACAAGAACACTAACCAACCCAACAGCAAAGCATTACCTGTGAAACAACTGATCTTATTTGCACTTTGGTGGTTTGCTGCCGGTTGCATCGTCGGGTTGGGAATTAACGCTCTCGGTGGTCCAAATGCGGTTATCTGGTGTGGCGGTGTCAATGCAATAATTGGATTGGTTGGATTAGCTTTGGTCTTGCGCCAAGAGCAAGCGCGAGCCGCCTTCTATGGTGAAGGCGAAAGTGGCGGTATCGCTTTGGCGCTTGTAATCGGCCTACCCGTGTCAATCATCTTAGTGGAGCTGATATGGGTGGTGATGGGATGGGCGGGCTGGCAGCCTTGAGCGACGCTGCCAGTACCAGAGTAAGCCATAGGCACTAGCCAGCCAAGTGGCTAAAAACCAGAGAATATGGAGCGCAATGTGCCATATGGCAGCTACCTGGAAATAGTTTGGTCCCAAGTAACCTGCATTTAGCCCTGTTACAAGCCAGAGCACAAACAGTATAATGGCGGCGGTCAGGTAAAGTATAAATCGTTTCATAAAGTCATCATAACAGAGGGTTTGCGTTTTGGCAATTAGCCCCTGATTTTGTATCAACCCCCAAGTGAGGTGTTCTATGTATCAAATTGTTGACAATGTCCCCGTCTGGGGCGAACCTTTGCAAGATGCGGTGAACCAGGCCGTTACCGTAGGCAAGCGCGCCGAGGCCGTTGCGCTCATGGCCGATCACCATGTCGGCTATGCCATGCCGATTGGCGGGGTGGCGGCGTATGGGGAGCATATTAGCCCATCGGGCGCGGGATTCGACATCGCGTGTGGTAACAAAGCCGTCTTGCTCAATGCACCAGCCAGCGAAGTACGCCCCTTTATCAAAGAGATCATGGACGATGTCTGGAAGCAGATCTCGTTTGGCGTCGGGCGCAAGAATGCCGAAGAGGTGGAGCATGAACTCTTTGAGGATGACCCGGCCTGGGACATTCCCGAAGTGCGCAAACATAAGCAGTTGGCGCGCGAGCAATTAGGGACGGTCGGCTCCGGCAACCATTATGTGGACATCTTTGTCGATGAACAGGAACGGGTCTGGATCGGCGTCCACTTTGGCTCGCGCGGGCTAGGCCACCATCTGGCGAGTTACTACATCAAGGCCGGCGGCGGGCGCGATGGCATGAATGTCGAGCCGGTGCTGCTGCCGGTTGCGTCGCCGCTGGGCAAGGAGTACATTGCCGCCATGCAACTGGCCGGGCGCTATGCCTACGCCGGTCGCGACTGGGTTTGCCAGAAGGTAGCCAGCATCATCGGCGCAAAGATTGTTGACGAAGTACACAACCATCACAATTTTGCCTGGGTCGAAAAACATGGCAACCAGGATCTCTGGGTGGTGCGCAAAGGGGCGACGCCGGCCTTCCCCGGTCAACGCAGCTTTGTCGGCGGCACCATGGCCGAACCGGCGGTGATCCTGGAAGGGGTCGATAGCGAGGAGGCCAAGAAGGCGCTTTACTCGACCGTGCATGGCGCGGGGCGCGTCATGTCGCGCACGCGGGCCGCCGGCAAAAAGCGCTGGAAGAACGGCAAGTTGGAGACCATCTCCCAGGGCGAAATCAGCGACAAGATGATGATGAACTGGGTGCGCCGCGCCGGCGTCGAACTGCGCGGCGGCGGCGTCGATGAATCGCCCCACTGCTACAAGCGGCTCGACGAAGTTCTCCAATATCACAAAGATTCGATCCGCATCCTCCACACCCTCACCCCCATCGGCGTGGCGATGGCCGGGGAGCATGAGTTTGACCCGTATAAGGACTAGACACGAGACAAGAGACACGAGACACGAGACAGGAGACACGAGATACGAGACAAGGATGAAGGATGAGGGATGAAAAAGAATTTTCGCCTTCATCCTTTCATGGTGAGAGACAAGGGAAATCAACGATCTATGTCTCATGTCTCCTTGTCTCATGTCTCCTTGTCTCGTATCTCGTGTCTCCTGTCTCGTGTCATGTGACCCGGCATATGACGCCCGGCACTAGTCACCATGACCAAACGGCGGGTATCCTGTTGGTAACGAACAAAAGCAGTGGTTATCAACACAAGGTCTATTGTCTATGAAACAGAAACTTGCCCTGCCCAATACCTGGCTCGACTGGTTAGCCTTGATCACGGTGGTGGTCGTCGCCGCTTTTGCCTTTTCCTTCTACCCAGCCAGCGATATGCGCCGCTGGGGTGTCGCTGCGCTCTTCCTTATCTTCGCCGCCGCCCTCATCTGGCCGCCGGATCAACTCACCCCGCCCACGGTTTTCAATGGCCGTGAACATGCCCGGCTGCTCTTTCTAACGCTTGTAACGTTAGGCATGGTGGCGCTGGAGGGTAATTTCACGGCGATCATCATCCTCTATTTTTTGCTGAGTGGGCGAGCGCTGACGATCTTTCCCGACCGCACCGGCTACACCTGGATTTTGGCGCTTGGCGGCTTGACCAGCATCATGCTGGCCTATATCCTGGCGCCCGATTGGGGCTTTGGGTTACTCAATGGCCTGGGTGCAACCTGTGGATATTTCTTTGTCGGCTCGGCGGCCAATGCCCAACGGCGCGCCGAAGCAGCCGACGCCGAAAGCCGACGTCTGTTACAGGAATTACAGGTAGCCCATCAACAATTACAGGCCCACGCCGCCCATGCCGAAGCGTTGGCCGTCGCTGAGGAGCGCAATCGGCTGGCGCGTGAGATGCACGATACGCTCGGTCATCGGTTGACGGTGGCCGCCGTACAATTGGAAGGCGCACAAAAATTGGTAAAGCGCGACCCGGACAAAGCGGTCAAGATGATCGGCACCGTGCGCGAACAGGTGTTAGAAGGGTTGACCGAATTACGGCGCACCGTTGCCGCCCTGCGCACGCCGCTGGAAGAGGATCTCCCCTTGCGCGCGGCCCTCACTCGGCTGACCAGCAACTTTATGGAGGCCACCGGCATCCAGACCGAGCTTTACCTCCCGGCAACGCTTCCTGATCTACCACCTGATCATCGTCATGCCCTCTACCGGACCGCGCAGGAGGCGTTAACAAACATTCAACGTCATGCTCAGGCTACCCATGCACGCGTCGAAGTGGCGCTCATCGGTGACGAAACAGTTGCCGACGGCATGATTGATACCGAAATTTTGATCACGATTGCCGACGATGGGGTCGGTATGAACGGGGAAGCTTGGCCGCGCGGCTATGGTCTACGTGGCATCGAAGAACGGGCTGTCCAGTTGGGGGGTGAGTTTTTCATCCATCCTCGTAGCAAGGGGGGTACACGTATTGTCATGAGTTTGCCCCTGACCATAGCGCCTGAAGAGCAAAAGGCCGTTGCCGGCAATGGAGTCGAGCATGGCTAACAAAATCACCATTCTGCTGGTCGATGATCAACGGCTGATGCGTGACGGGTTGCGCACCTTGCTTGAATTGGAAGACGACCTGGATGTTGTCGGTGAAGCCGGCAATGGGGAAGAAGCGCTGGCCCGCTATGCCGAGTTGCAACCGGCGATTGTCCTCATGGATGTCCGGATGCCCGGCATGGATGGCGTCGAAGCGACACGGCGGCTGCACACCCAATGGCCCAACGTCAAAGTGATCATCCTCACCACCTTTGATGAGGATGAATACATTTTTGAAGGGCTGCGGGCCGGCGCGTTAGGCTATCTGCTCAAGGCTGTCTCCGGCGACGAATTGGCCGACGCGATTCGTCGCGTCGCCGCCGGTCAGGCGCTGATCGACCCGGCCGTGACCCGCAAAGTAGTCGATGCCTTTGCCCGTTTGGCCCCACCGGCGCGCCCCGTTGACGCCGGTCTGGCAGAGCCGCTCTCCGACCGCGAGTTGGACGTGCTGAAACTGGTCGCCAACGGCTTGAGCAACCGCGAAATTGCCGAGCGCCTCTATCTAGCGGAAGGCACAGTGAAGAATTATGTCACCTCGCTCCTGGGCAAGATCGGCGCCCGTGATCGCACCCAAGCGGCCCTCCGTGGTCGTGAACTCCGCCTGTTATGAGCCGTTTTTTTCCTCATCCTTTCCCTCAGTGACCTTCTGCTTCTTCTGCATGGTGGTGCGCACAGTCGGCGCTGCTAGACTGTAGGTGAACCAGGTGGGAAAGGCATCGGCCAGGGCAGGGATGGCGTCAATCGTGACGTGCTGATTGGCGACGGCTTGGTCAAATTCCATGCGGCCCAACCAAATCTGCAAATAGATGGCGAGATCTGCGGTCACGAGTACATCGATCTCATAGCCGGGGTGGGTAAGACACAGGGAAACATCTTCGGGCTGCATGACCAGCCAATACGTTTCCACTTGGGCACGAGGGAAGTCGAACTGCACCACGACCCGTTCATCCGGTAGATTTCCCACAACCGCCCCATCACGCATCCACCACATGAGGAGTACGGGGTCCAAATCTTCCGCACTTGGCGCCTCAAACGCCCAATGGGCGCCCCATACCAGCAGCGCCTGAATCACTGCCTGCAATTCTACCCCCGCTTGGGTTGGAATATACTCGGTACGCTTGCGGTCGTTTGGGTTCTGGCGCTTTTCAATAATCCCCATCCGCTCCAACCGTCGCAGACGCTCGGCCAGCAACCCACGCGAAATGCCCGGCAATCCCCGTTCCAGGGCGTTGAAGTGGTGCGTACCTAGCAACAGATCGCGCACAATCAACAGCGTCCAGCGATCACCCAAAATTTCAGCCGCCTTCGCAATGGGACAATATTGACCATATTGATACATGTCTATCCTCCTTAGCCTTCGTCCCGGCGGGACGCCTGTCTATAGGATAGGCCCAAACCTGCCGCATGACCAGTTCAAGATTCGAACTAGTACAGCACAGCGACATAGGTTACTCGCTGTGCTGCTCATGAGTATACACAGAATGCGGCAACTTGCCGAATCTGCTTTCATAGAGACCGCGTGGCAGTGCAAAATCTGAACTAGTCAACCGCACCGTCGTCCCCTAAGATAGGAGCAGGTTATCCTGAAAATCGTGAGAGAAAGAGAATTTCATGAAAGGATCGACAAAATGAGTACTACCCAGACTGGACAAGTCGTTAAAAGCGCAGCCGAGATCTACGACGAGTTCTTTGTGCCTGCCCTCTTTGGCGCATGGGCGGCGCCAGTGGCCGAGGCCGCCGGGATCAAGCCCGGCCACCAGGTGTTGGATGTGGCCTGCGGTACGGGTGTGCTGACGCGTGAAATCGCTAGGCGGGTTGCACCGGATGGCGCCGTCATCGGCCTGGACATCAACGATGGCATGTTATGCGTGGCCCGCGCCAAAGCGCCTGCGCTTTCCTTCCAGGCTGGCCGTGCCGAGGCGCTCCCCTTTGAGGATGCGCATTTCGACGTGGCAACCTGCCAATTTGGCCTGATGTTTTTCGAGGAGCGGGCAAAGGCCATCCGGGAGATGATGCGCGTCCTCAAACCCGGTGGTCGGTTGGCCGTGGCGGTCTGGGATGCCATCGAACATGTTGAGGGATACGCCCCCCTAGCTGATTTGTTGGCCCGGCTCTATGGCCCTGAGATTGACGCGGCTGTCCGTGCGCCCTTTGTCCTGGGCGACCGTGATCTGCTGACCAACCTCTTTGCCGCCGCCGGTGTGGACAACACCAAACTCCACCACCAAACCGGCGTCATGCGTTTCCCATCGCTACACGCCTGGCTCACCACCGAGATTCGTGGCTGGGTGCTGGCCGATCGGCTCGATGACACCCAGTTCGCCGCGTTCTTGCAGGAAGCCCAATCGATCCTCGCCCCCTATCTGTTGGCTGACGGCACGGTGGCGTTGCAGGCCCCGGCGTATATTGTGAGCGGGCGGAAGGCGGAGTAATTTTCAATGTCTGGTTGGTTGGCGAGCGTGAACACCTACAACACCGCGTGCCGGCGGCGCTGCGCACCCTCATCGACCAGGCTTTTGCAGAGGCGAATGAGGAGGAGGCCATTGCCCATCTTTACCGGCTGGTCAAGGTAGAACCATGGGCCGAAGAGGAGCAGTGCCGCTTGATGGAGCTGTTGGCCCGGCGCGGTGACTACACCGCCGCCCTGCACCAGTACGAAGCGCTGCGCACCCTCCTGGCGGCAGTCGGAGGAGGCGCACACCCTCCTGGCACAGCTTGGCGCTCCTGGGAGTGAAGGTTCCAACGCCTACGGTAAAGTCTTCACCCGTTCCGATATGGCCTATGTAGTGGCGATGGCGGCGCGCCTGCCGCAGCCGCCGCCTGGTCAAGCTTACCACCTCTGGCTGGTTCAGGGCGAGCAGACCGAACTGGCCGGCATGATGAAGATCAACCAGGATGGTTTTGCCCTGGTGATCTATGAGGCCGACCAGAATGACCAGCTACCGCATAATGCCAAACGCATTCGTCGGCTGACGCTGCTGGCGCTCCTGGTCTTGCTCTTACCCGCCCTGTTGAGCGCTTGTCAACCAATCCAAGCGCCGGACGTTGCCCCCGATGTGGATCGCTATCACTGTCACCGTCGGCACAACCGTCACCTGGACCAGCCATGATGTGGTCATGCACACGGTCACGGCCAAAGATTTCGCCTTTGGCTCCGGCGCGCTCCGCCCGGAAGGGAGTTTCCGCCATGTCTTCAAAGAAGCTGGCATCTATGACTATCTCTGCGCCATCCACCCGACGATGAAAGGGACGGTGGTCGTGCAGGAGTAGTAACATCCCCGTACCGTAGGGCCGCCTGTGTTAAGGGAATAAGGGGGGCACAACACAACAACGGATGAAGACGGGAACGGATGGCGTGGTTACCGAACAAAACCGATGAAAAACATGGGCATCATATAAGATGTCCTCTTACTGATTCGGCAGTGTTCATAGCAACAGACATATCCGTTCCCGCCATCATCCGCTGTAGTGTCCTAGCTTGATACAAATGGAAGCTTGCGTTCAGGGATCCCCTCATCTAAACGCAGGCATCCCTACAGGATGAAATCGCCAACATCACGTCGCTGCTTTTTCAGCCAGGGAACAAAATTGTACGCAATGCGTGGCAGGAAGATCGATGACAGGTGAACTTGTGCTACAATAGAGGCAGTTGCATTGTGGAAGCCTGGAAGGTAGCGAGTCCTATGTCCAATCCATCACCCAAACGTATTCCGTATGCCATTGCCGACTATCGCCGTTTGCGGGAAGAGAACGCCTATTACGTTGATAAGACGCGCTTCATTCCGCTCATTGAAGCTGCGCCCTTCTACCTCTTTTTTATCCGGCCCCGCCGTTTCGGCAAGACGCTTTGGCTCACGCTGCTCGACTATTATTATGATGTTAACGAGAAAGAGAACTTTGCCGCGCTTTTTGGTGACACCTACATTGGTCAACAGCCCACGGCCGACCGCAACAGCTATCTGACCCTGACCTTTAACTTTGCCGATGTAAATCCAATGGCCGATCAGGTACAGGCTTCGTTTACCGATCATGGCACCGTGGTTATCCACAATTTTCTGGATCGCTATCAGAGTTTCTTCAACGAACAGGAACGCGCAGAAATCCAGGAAGTCGCGACAGTGGAACAGAAGCTGCGCCGTCTGTTTGCCCTGGTGGCGCGCAAACGGCTCAAACTCTATCTCTTTATCGACGAGTACGACAACTTTGCCAACAGCATTTTGACGACCGCGGGTGAACAAGCCTATCGCGACTTGACCCACGGCGGCGGTTTCTTCCGCTTCTTTTTCAATATGCTCAAAAGCGCCACCACCGGTCGCATTGGCGGGTTGAGCCGCCTCTTTATCACCGGCGTCTCACCGATTGTTATGGATGATGTCACCAGCGGCTTTAACATTGGTACGAATATCAGTTTGGATGGCCGGTTTAACGAGATGTTGGGTTTTACGGAGGAAGAAGTACGCGCCTTAGTAGCCTACTACCATACGTATGGTCTGTATCGGCTGGATCTGGTTGACAGCCTCGCTTTGATGCGCGAATGGTACGATCATTATCGCCTTTCCCCGGAAGCCGACAATGCTATTTATAATTCTGATATGGTACTTTATTTTGTCAATGCCGCGCTAGAGCGTGAGACAATGCCCCTCAATCTCATCGACCAAAACATTCGCATCGACTACAGCAAGCTACGTCACCTCATGAGCGTCAGCAAGCGGCTCAACGGCAACTTCAATCTGCTGCGGTCGGTGATTGAGACGGGCGAAGCGGTTAGCACAGTTGTCCCCAGCTTTCCGCTGGAACGCTTACTCAACCGGGAAAATTTTATCTCGCTGCTCGTCTACTTCGGCTTGCTCACCTTTGCTGGTGAGCAGGAAGGGGCTGCCTTATTAAAAATTCCCAATCGCACCGTGCGCGATTTGATGTATGGCTATATTCGCGACGGTTTTGCCGATGTTGATATTTTCCGTCTCGATCTCTGGCGCTTGGGGCGGTTGTTGCAAGGGATGGCCTATCGCGGGGAATGGCAAGAATTTTTTGATTACCTGGCTGCCGAAATCAAAACGCAAACCTCGGTGCGCGATTACCTCAACGCCGAAAAGGTCGTTCAAGGCTTTTTATTAGCCTATGTCAATGTCAGTCACCTCTTTCTCACCTGGTCGGAAAAAGAGGCAGGCGGCGGCTTTGTCGATCTTTATCTGGAACCCTTCCTGGCCCGCTACCCGGATATGCACTTCGGTTATCTGATCGAGTTGAAGTACATTGCCCGCAGCGACTATAACGACGCCAAACGCAAGGAAAAGATTGCCGAGGCCGAGACACAATTCAAAAAATATGCCAATGACGCCCGCATCCAACAGATGGCCGCCCAGGTGACGCTGAAATATCTGATCCTGGTCTACAACGGCTGGGAATTGGTCTATCGCGAAGAGTGGAAGAGTCGGTGAAGTTGTAGCGCAGTATCTATTCAGCCATAGCTGAATCATTTGATAACCGAAAATTCGTGCAAACAGAGCAAATTTCAGTAGTTCTGTGTTTCTTCTATCGGTGTTTAGTCTTTTGGCGACCTAAAAAGACTAAACACCGATAGAAGAAACACGGATAGGCTCGATTGGTTTGAGGCGAAGCTTCGTTGGATAGTTATTATAACTTCTCAGGCTACACCGCCGGGGAGAGACCAATTCGATCCTGGCCTGTCCCCGGCCATTGGAGCAAGCTTGGTTTACGGTTCGGTCAAGGGCGGCAATTTATCATCATAGAGCCACGCTTGGAAAAAGGCCGAGAGATCCTCGCCGCTGACCTCCTCGGTCAGAGCAATAAAGTCCGCAGTGCTGGCATTGCTGTCACGATAGCGTGTGTAAAAGGTGCGCAAGAGATCGAAGAAGCGTTCATCCCCCAGGCGCAGGCGCAGGGCGTGGATCGCCAGGGGGGCGCGAAAGTAGATGCTATCGTTATAAAGATTATCCGCGGTGGGGGTGGCTGGCGGGAAATCTAAGGTATAAGTGGCATGGATGCGTTGGATGAGGGTTTGCAAGGCGGCGGCTCCTTGCCTCTTTTCGATCCAAAGCCAGCCCAGATAGCCGCCCACGCCCTGGACAAACCAAAGATCCTGCCACTGCGCCAGGCTGATGCTGTTACCGAAATATTGAAACGCAAGGCCATTCATAACGGCTTCCTCACCATAATCGTTAAGACCTGACTGACTAAAGATAGCGAGTTCTTGTGGGAAGATGATGTAGGGCGCCGAGTTTGTATGAATCAGCACGCCGTAGTTGGGGAAAGGATAAGGACCGACCACCTCATTCAACAACGCGAGCATAGCCGGCGTTTCCTCGAAGCGCGCAAGCGCGTGGTCCGCTACGAATGGGGCTAGGTAGGTATGGAACATGATACCGTCCGGACCACTTGTACTACTCTGCAAAACATAGCGACCAATGATGAGTGTGGCTAAATAACTGGCCATAGGGGTAGCCGTGGCCCAGCGATAGGTTATCCAGCCGCTCTCGTCGCTCTCTTCTCCCAGCAATTGACCGTTGGCCACCACCACATAGGGGGGCGGAACTGTGACGCGGTAACTGTAGGTGGCTTTATCCGATGGGTGATTATTCACCGGATACCAGGTGGCGGCGCCCAACGCCCCATTTTCGACAGCAACGCGGTCAAAGTAATTGAGCCAACCGGACGTGTCAATCGGTTTTGGTTTGCCATGATAGCGTACCGTCACCGCGAACACCGTGTCTGCTTGCAGTGGCACGGCTGGATCAATGATCAGTTCATCTTCCTGGCGCTGATAGGGCGCCTCTACGCCATTGACACTCAGCGCGTCGATGGGTATTGCACGCAGCCTGTATGAGGAGGGTTTAGCCCTCAGTCGAGAGGTAGAAGATAAAGTGCACCTTGCTTTACTGCTTCTTAATTTGAGTAACCTAGCTTATACCCAAGGCGAGTACGATTTAGTACGCATCTATGCTGAGGAAAGTTTGACGCGCAACCGCGCCATAGGCAATCAGTGGGGAATTGCCTACTTGATTGGACTCTTTGCCCATTTGGCAGCCATCAAGGGTGATTATCAGGCAGCGAACGCTTACTATGAAGAGGCTTTGACTATACAACGAGGAGTAAATGATAAACGGGGGATTGCGATGTCACTACATAGTTTGGGATGGCTGAAGCAGATCCAGGGTCATTATGACGATGCCCAGACACTTTACACAGAAAGTTTAGCCCTCGGCAAGGAATTAAATGAAAAGCCAATGCTCTCTGGCGTACTAAGCAGCCTGGGAACGCTCCACCACGATCTTGGCGATAGCCTTGCGGCCCAAGCGCTGCTACAGCAAAGTCTTGCGCTTTACCAAGCCAACGGTGAAAAGGAAAGAATCGCGTTCGTACTCAATTATCTAGGGTGGGTGAGCCAAGCCTTAGATGATGATGCCGCGGCGCAAGCGCTGCATGAAGAGAGTTTGGCCATGCAGCAGGCATTGGGAAACAAAAACGGAATTGCGGCGGCGCTGCACTATCTGGCCAACCTGGCGCGCAAGCAAGGCAATGGCCCCCTGGCCCGTTCCCGCTACCAGGAAAGCCTGTTGCTCTTCCGCGAGTTGGACGACAAAGGTTGGTACGAGCAAGCGTTGCGCGATATCGCGCCCCTTCTTGTGCAGGAAAAAAGGCTGATGGCGACCGCACAACTATTGGGCGCGGCCGAAGCGTATCGCGCGACGACCGGGGTGGTCATCCTGCTCCGCGAACGGGCCGCGTATAAACAGACGCTGGCGGCGGTGCGCACCGGGCTAGGCGACGAAGCCTTTGTCACCGCCTGGGCTGCCGGTCGCGCCATGCCCCTGATGTACGCGGTTGACTATGCGTTAACTGAACTGGGGGCGCAGGCTTGATGCGATGGGTTATACAGTAGTAAAGACTGATGGGAGTTAGGAATTTGTTTCGGTAATCGTAGGTGCGGTTTGTAACCGCACGGTTCCCAGGGAGCAAGTGCGGTTACAAACCGCA
>QWII01000028.1 GCA_021405325.1 Caldilinea sp. CFX5
GTTTATTTACCTAATGTTCATAAACCCTCGGCTACCGTCAGTCGAGGGTTCAAACCCTCGGCTACCGTCAGTCGAGGGTTCAAACCCTCGGCTACCGTCAGTCGAGGGTTCAAACCCTCGGCTACCGTCAGTCGTTGCTACGCAACTTTAGTTCAAGTCGATGGTGGCGCCTTTTAACTTCAACTGGGCTTGGGCTTCAAGGCTGATTTCGTTGCCTTTGATGGCGATTTTGCCCTGGCTCTCCAGTTTGATGGCGCCGTCGTTGTCGATCTGGACGGTGGCGCTGCTGCCGACGGCGATTTTGACGGCAGGGTCGTCGTCGCGCAGGTTGATTTCGAGGCCGCTACCCAACTTGATGTTGATCTCGCGCTTGCCGTCGCTGTTGATTTCAATGTGAACAGCATCGCTGTCGCCGCCATCGAAGGGTAAATGCAATATTGACTGTCCCTTAGCATTGACCGGCGGGCGATCCTCATCGTTGTAGAGGCTACCGACAATGATCGGCGCATTGATGTCACCCCCGACAAATTGTACCAAGACTAGATCGCCAACCGACGGAATGCTCACCTGACCGATGCGGGGCGTCGCTACCGGCGCCTCTTTCAGCACGAGACCGCTATTGCGCAGCTTCACCGTACAGCTATAATTCTCCTGATCCGACTCCCCGGCGTGCGGATGCTGCTCCTGCACCACGGCCAGTTCCGCCGTGTGAAGGCGACGCAACTCCTCCTGCACAATCCGTTGAATCGTCTCATAAAGTGAAAGTGTTGACATGCGTGATCCGTGATTCGTGTTGCGTGTTGCGTGAACCATTGCTCGTCACCACGCTCGGCGTGGTGATGCAGGGTGGACGCTCTGCGTCCCCTGCTCAGAATAACCCACCCAACGCGCCGACTAGACCACCACTCCCTTCACCAACTTTGACGAAGCTGATGAAGGTCGTAAAGCCTTGTTGGCGGGTCAGGTCATGACGCACCCGTTGGACAAGAAACTGACCATTGGCTATCGCTTGCGGCGCGTTGGCAATCGCAATGGTGCTGCCCACCGTAACTGTAGGTGCGCCAATAGCGAGTAGGCGACCACCAACTTTTGTTATATTACTCCGGTTAACCAGTCCGGTAGCGGTACGTTGCGCCAGATCACCGGTGCGTAAACCAGGCGCCGAAATCAGACGTTGACTACCGCCATCGCCGGCTTCACCGGTCACGACCGCCGGATCTTTTACCAACCAGGACCATGCCTTTGCCCCCTGGCTACCGGCAGCGCCTTCACCGATTACCGTAGCACCGGCGAAAACTGGCGCCGTTTCATTCATCTGCAAGGCGAGCAGATTAGCGCCATAAGTGAAGGTTGCCACCGGGTCGCCTTCGGTCAGTGGGGCGAAGGTCAATTTGTCATCTGGTGTAAACCAGGCGGCAAAATCGTTTTGGCGGGCTAGCTCCGCCACATGCCGGTAGACGCTCTGCCCCTGGCTCACGACATAGAAGGGATAATCAGCGCCTGCTTCTACCGTGTCCGTGGCAACAGCAGCCAGATCGACGAGAGCGCTTACTATGTCGCCGGCACTCTGTTGCGCAAAACTCTGGTCAATGCGCAGTCGGGCCAAGGCGGCGCCGCCGTTGGTCAACCGTACCTGTTGTACACCCAAGCCATGCCGGATTTCGGCGACGACGCCGGTAAAAATAGTTTCGACAGCGTCATCGCTGTAACCGAGTGACAAGGCGCCGCTATCAGCCAGCGCCACCGGTGGCGACTGGGGCGTAACGGCCAGCGTAATCTCCGCAATATCCACAAAGGGCGCCAGGCCGCACGCAATGCGCATGGACAGGAGATGTTGCTGCCAGGAGTCAGCGCCGCTCCCCAGGTTGATGCCAAGGGCGCTCCCGACGGCGCCGGCCAAGCCACCCAGGCCACCGGCTGGCGCGCCGCTGCTACCGATTTCAACCGCAAAGATCGGTTTGCGCACGGTGGGTGGCGCCTTGGACGCAAAGAGATCCGTTAATGGCATTCGTTCGTTCTCCGTAATCCGGGCCGGCCTGAAATCATGAAGGGTAGCTACTTGTTTCGGTAATCCTTGGAACTTGTCACGCCGGCGGCGATGACCTACAGTTACCGCTTTATTTTCGTAACGTTCATAATTTCAAGGCTACGTCCTCCGTTCATTATCCGATGTATACCAGTTGCCGTGGACGCAGACGCCGTCGCCATCTACCTCTTGAAAGATAAAGGGAATGGTGTAGGCCGTGGTGCGGCGATCCGCCGGCGGCGTACCGGTATTGGGTCCCGCCATTTCAGCCTGGACATGGATGTGCAGATGGTTGTGAAAACTCATGCCCGTATCACCCGCCAGCATGATTGGTTGGCCGCGCTTGACTTTGGTGCCAATGATGTTGGCCGTCGCCACCGGCGGCGTCAGGCGGGAAAAGGCAGTGGTGACGCTATTCTGTTTGCCATGACCGTAGACGGCGTAGGTGAAAACGGCATTGCCGCCAATGTCGCGATCATGGTTTGCATCAGGCGTGATCGGGTTGCCGCTGTCATCCACATCATGACGAAGGACGATGAAGTTCCAGTCCGCTGTGCTGCCATCGGGGATGCCTTCGCCAAAGGCCACCACCGTGCCGGGGCGGCTGGCCAAGACCTCTTCGCCGTCATCATGCCCGAAGTCATAGGCGTAAATCTGGGCCGTCGACGCGTTGGTAATGTTGTTATGACTCCACATGCCCTGGTTGCCTTGCGGCACGAAGAGCGTCGTTCCTTTGGCGTAGGGCAAGCGGTAGGGCGAGGGCGTCTCTGTGCCATTCTCCTGTTTCTTTTTCGGATACCCGGCAAAGGGCGCGCCGCGCGGGTTGTATTTGCCGTCATCGGTATCGCCTTCGCGCGTGCTAAAGAAAACGATCCAGAAGGTGATCCAGAGCTGTAACACGCCACTGACCATGTCGCCGGCCAGCCCACCCCAATAAAACTTGCGGGCAAAGGGCGCCGCGAGCAGGACGCCCGTCACCGGCGCCAGTAGACCGGCCCCCAACCCGCCCAGCCACCAAAGCAGCCAGGAACGCAGTTGCGGCAGCGACGGGTTGACATAATCTTCTCTGGGAATCAGCTTCACCAGCAGCCAGGTGTAAAAGAAGGTCAAAACACCTACCAGCGCTGTAATCTCTTTGTGATTTTGCGCCTTATCGTCGCCGCCGTCGCCGTTGATCAGGGTCATGAGGGTCATCACCACATCGCGCAAGAGGTTGGTGATGCTGATTGGCCCGGCCAGCTTGAAAATGTCGTGAATCACTACTGTAATCCAAAAGGCAAAGATGTTGCCGCGGTTGGTCGCTGAGTGTTTGCCTTGCAATGAGCTAAGGATGGTGCTCAGCGTTTGTGGGCCAAAGGCCCAGCCATCCAACGTCTTGCTGCCCCAAAATTCATGGCCGGAAATCGGTCGTTGGCCGGCTGCGCCGGCCAGGCCATGAATAAAATCGTAAAGCGCATTCAACAGCGGCGCCACCTGATGGCTGGGTTGGATCTGAGTTCCGCGCCAGATGATACGCACAAAGTCGTTGATCAGCGCAATAGCAAACTGAAAGCCATCCATCACCGGCGGGCTGATGCGCTTGACCCGATAAAAGCGCTGGCCGGCAATGGTGTCCGGCACGGTAAAGATCGATGCCTGCTGCCATTCTAGATTTTCGCCGCTGAACAGCACCTTGTCGCCCAGCCGAATGCGATGTTTGTCCTTATCCACAATGACGCGTTCGCCGGCCAACCCGGTCGTCTTTTCCAGAAATTCACCCAGCCCTGGCCCGAACTTCTGCCCAAAGGTGCGCGGTAATTGTTCCAATTCTTGGGGCAACGCATCTTCCAGCACCATGCGGTTGTAGCGGATCAGCTCTTCGTTTTCGCTAAACTTTTGCCCCACCTCACGCGTCTCGCTGCTAAGGGTGACATCACCCAGCGGGAAGCGCGCATCTTGGGCCAAAGCCGGTGCGATCGGCGCCGACTCCCCGCGCAACAGACGGTTAAACAGATCCAGTATGGTGAACTTGAGGGCAGCGCTGGGAGCGCCGGCGCCGTCATAGCCGTCAATGGCAGTGCGTTCGGTGTCGGTCAAGCGGTCGCGTAAAAAACGGTCGAGCGCACTGCTTGGGCTTTTCAAGCGATTGGCTAACCGTCCGGCATCTTTGAGATCATCCTTGCCCAACAAAGGCAGATCGCGATGTTTGTATTGCAGCAGCCAGGTTGCATACCAGCCGTAGCGATCTTTGTCACTCGACGCCGGATCAGCCAACGGCATGAGCGCCACTCTGGGAGCGCCGCCATCTCTGGCGGCAAGTATCGGTACGCCACTGGGACCAAAAGGCGCCAGCTCAAGCAAGGTAGTGCCGGCATTGAGCGCCGTTTCCAGTCCAGCCAGCGCACAGGTCAGCTCATGCAACAGCCGATCCAGGTCAAGCTGGCGGAGTAACGCCAACAACTCACCCGCTACAAACTCGGCCGCGAAGCGGGGGAATTGAAATTCTACGGCGGCCCGTCGCTTGAGGCGGCGCAACAGACAGGCTAACCCCAGCCGGGTCGTACGTTCCTGAGCAGGCGTAGCGGGCGGCAATGTCTCCAACTGACTGATCACTTCATCGATGATCGTCCAGATTTGCGTCTGGAGAAAGTCCGGCGTCAACCCCAAATCCTGTTCCAAGATGTCCAGCAGCGTTTGTACATGGCCGCGCAGCGCATCCAGCGTCAGCCCCTGCGCCAGTTGCGCCAGGAGTTGCACCAATTGCTTGGCCAGCGCCACCGCCGCCAGTGGACTATCCACCGCCGGCACGGCTGCGCCAAGAGCTTCCAGCATCTGTACCAAGGGTGCGACCCAAGCATTCAACTTTGCTTCCGCCGTGGCCAGCCGCCCGGTCACTTGGGTTTCCACACGCGTCGCCGTTGCTGCCAGTACGGTCTGTAGGATCGCCAACGCTGCGCCGCCGTGCTGAGCATCGGTCGCCAACCGGCCGCCGAGCGTGAGCAGATCTTGCAACAGCGCCGCATCCCCGGTCGCGCCGGCGCTCCGATCCAATTTTTGCGGTTGCACGAAAAGCGATCCTAGTGACATTCCACTGCTCCGTCTGAAAAGGGAGATTAGGAGATTGAGCGATTGAGAGATTACATAATCTCTTAATCTCCTAATCGCTCAATCTCTATTTCTCACACCCCCACACTCACCCCACCCGAAACGTTTTGGGCGGCGCCGCGTAAGCCTTGGTAGGCGGTATTGACGCGGGTCAATTCTTGTTTCAACTCATCATCTAAGTTGTGCAGCCGCTCTATGATCACCTGGAAGAGCACCGTCAAGTCAAAGGCGTCAAGCAGCGGCAGAATTTTGTTTTCAAACTCCGGTTTGACGATATCTGTTACCAGTTGTTTGGGGTCAAGCGCCTTCAACTTGGTAATCAATTCAGCGTAATCGGCGTCCAACGTGGCGATTGCGGTGCTGGGCAATACCTGTTCCAGGGTGATGGCGTTCAGCATCTGGGTAAAGGCGGTTTCCACCGTCTGGCGCAAGTTCGCCGGATTGATGGCTTCGATTTTGCTGCGCACATCGCCAAAGACCGCAGCAATGCTCTCGCGCAGAAAATCGAGCGCGATGGCGCCCAAGCGGTCGAGCAAGCCTTGCAGATTGTCTCGAATCTGGGCCAGGGCCGTGGGACCGGCCAGCAATTGAGTCAATTTGTCCTGCAAAATATTCGCCAAAGTTTCTAACACCGCAGCGTAGCTTGCCAACGGTGCGCCCAGTGGTTCCAGCACAGCAAAGAGCAACCGCAGCGGGCGCATCAGTTGCGGTTCCAGCGCATCGGCCACCCATTGGCGTAACTCAGCCGCGGTCGCGCCATTCTTGCGCAAGGCGGTGAGTGGGCTAGCAGCGCCGTGATAGCGCTCATCCCAACCGGTTAGTTGTGGCGCCAAAGCGGTCTGCGCTTGGCGAAGTTGTTGCAAGAAATCGGCCGGCAGACGGTAGGGCGCACTAAAGGCGGCATCAAGCGGCGTAAAGCGGGCCAATGCGGCGGTAATGGCCTCTTTCTCTGGTGAAGCAGGCAGGGCGGCCAGGGCGGTGCGCGGAAAGCTGCTCAGGGCTTGCACCAGGCCGGCAAGCTTCGCCTGCGGAGCAAAGCTTTGTAATGCGGTCACTGCTGGGCCAACCGCACTCTGGAGGGCGTTGGTGAGTGCTGTGCTTTTGGTCTGCTCCAGCGCAGCATTCAGGGCAGCAAAGCGCGGTTGCAGCGAACTGGTGTCATTGATCGCCTCGATCTTGTCCAGGATGGTCGCGAGCCAGCTTGTCAGTGCAGCCTCCGAATTTTGGAAAATTTGCAGCAGTGAGCCTAACTTCTGGATCAAGGCAACGACGCTCTGCCCAAGGGCATTGGCATCTTGCAAGAGTGTCAGCAAACTATCCAGTTGGTCAAATAGCTCATCGACCGGGAGCACATCTCGCACTTGATCGACAACACCTTGAATTGCATTGTTCAGCGGCGCCAGCAGCGCATCCGGCTGCAACTGATCAAACGCCTGTAGAACCCCGGCAAAAGGCTGTTCCAATGGCGCCAGCGCCGCGCCGGGGTTCGCCCGCTCGGCCAACCGGGTTTTGAGTTTTTGTAATTCGCCAGTCACCGGTTCCAGCAAGCGACTGGGTTGAAATTGCTCCATTTGCGCAATCAACGCTGTGAAAGGGGCCGACAATTCGTCACCGATGAGCGTGGCCGGGTCGAAGCGGCGCACACTATCCAGCAGTTGGTTGGGCTTATCGGCAATGCTTTCCAGCAGCGGCACGGGGCCAGCTTCAATCAATTCACCAAATTCATCGATCAACGGGTCGGTGATCGGCGTGAGGCTTGGCGGCAGGACGGAGAGCGCAGCGCTCAACGCGCCCTGAAGTGCGCCCCCTAGCGCTGAGGTGTCGATGGCCTGGATGGCGCTAGTGATCTCTTCAATAGCGGCGACCACTTCATCAGTCAAAGGTGCAAAGGACAATTCCACCAGTACGTTGGAAATGCTTTCCAGCGCTGTGCGCACATGATTGATGGCGGACACAACGGCCGGGTCCGTAAAGACGCTGGTGACAGCCTGGATCGCCTGCTGAAGGGCGGCAACCAGGGCGGCCGGGTCAAAGGCATCAATGCCATCGCTGATGGAGGTCACAATTTGGGCCAACGCTTCCCGCACTGGTTGAAAAAGCTGACTCAGTTGCTGCGTCAAGGTCGTTGCAAAGTTGTTGATGGCCTGCTGAACGCCCTGGACCAGCGCCTGAAGGTCAATGGCGGCCAACAACGTCTCGACCGCGCTAAAGAGCGCGCGAATCTCAGCCGTCACACTTGCGACATTCTGTTCCAACCCCTGGATCACGTTCTCAATGGTCTGGGCTACGGTTTGCAACGGCGCAGTCAGGGCGGAAATATCCAATAAATCCGCCAGCGCTTGCAGCCAGTCGATCACTGGTTGTAACTGGGCCTGGATAGCGTCTTGCAGCGGCGGCGTGGGCAATCGTAACGGGTCCGGGGCGAAGGCGGTGACGTTCAACAGCGTGTCCGGCGCCAGCACTGCTTCCAGATGACAGAGTTGCGCGGCGGCCTCATCGACAAAGCTCACACACCGTTCGCCTAGCGGCGGCAACTGAGTCAGCAGTGGTTGCAGGGTCGTGCGGAGAGCAGTGTAATCATCCAACACAGTGTTAAAGGCGGCGACGGTCGAGCCGGTTCCTGCCAGATTGCCGCTATTGATGGCGTTCTTGAGTTGGGCCAGCGCGCTGGTCAAGTCGGCGGCGACTTGTGTCAACGCGACGGCGGGTAATTGCCCAACAAGGGCAGTGACATCGGTGTTGAGCGCGGTCGCGGTCGCTGGCACGGTGCTTTGGATCAATGTCGTCAACGTCTGCAAGGTCTGACCCATTTGATCGCGAATCTGTGCCGGTTGCATGGCCTGCCAACTTTGCACGGTTTGCAACGGGTCGATCACTTCATGGAGCAGCGGCACGGTGATGGTCACGCCGTTTTCCTTGCTCAAAACCTGGCTCATGTCGCTCAACCAAGCCAGGAGCAGCGCTACATCTGTAGGAGCGCTCTCCAATAAGGTTACGACGCTGTTGATATGCCTCGTTACTTCGGCCAACGGCGATGGGGTGGTGGCAGCAGCGTGCAACGCCCCCTCGTGTGACGGCATCGGCAACCCAAAGAAAGGGGCGACGGAAGGGCTGGTATCCGGGCAAGTGAAGCGGAGCGTCGTCAACTGGCGAAGGGCGGCAATGGCGGCCAGGAGTTTGCCCAACGGTTCGGCAAGATCAGCGCCAACGGTTCCCGCCAATTCGCTCAATCCCGCCGTGAGGACGCCGGTGACGGCGCTCAGGTCGGTCGGGACGGCGGCGCGCAGTTGACCAAACTGGGTGACAAAGCTGGGATTGATCGCCAGGTTGGGCAGGGGCAGTTCGTTGATCGCGCCGCTGAGATCGCCCAGGTTGCTAGGCGGATGCTCAATCAGGTTGGCGACCAGCGTGGCGACTGCGCCCAGATTCCCGCTCTGCGTGGCAAGCGCTGTGTCGATATTGACGCCGGTCAAGGCAGTATCAAGACGCTCAAACAGCGTTGGCATGGGCTAGGCCCCTCCAAACAACTCAGTCAAACTGGACGAAACGGCGCCCAATCCTTCCACAGCGGATTTGACGCTAGTCAGGGCGCTACGCAAGGGCGGCGTCGGGTCTTTGATTTCGGGAATGCTGCCCAGCCCCTCAATAACATCGAGTGCGCCGGTGACGGCATCGAGAAACGCGCCGGCCTGATCCAGCAAACCGGCATCTAGCCCCCCCAACGGATCGGGTGGGGGCGGCGGGGGTGGGCTTTCGCGCAAGACGATCAGGTAATCGGTCTGGTCGGGGCGGAGGCCGTTCTCTTGAAAGTGCAGCGTTTCGATCACCACATATTGCACATCGGTGGCGGTGAGGATGTCGGCCACAAAGGTGACAGGCGCGCCAGCGTTAAAGCGGCTGCGCACTTCATTCAAAAATTCATTACGCGCTTCGTCGCCATAGAGACTGCCGCGGATCGCCACAACGGTGGGGGCGCGGTTCATATCTTGAAAAAGGCTACCCACCCGTCCTGGCGTCGCTAACTCGGCAAAGGCACGGCGCTCCAGGCTTTGAAGGGCGGCAATGCGCGGGATCTCCCAATCCCCTAAAACCGGTTTCACATTCATGATAGATCCACTCCATGACGGCGCGCTTCTTCGGTCAAAACATCATTGATCAGTTGGGACAACGTCCAGGGGTCCAGGGGTGGTTGGTTAGTCAGTTGGGTGGTTGTGCCAAAGGGAACCCCATGCGTTGGTTGGTTTTCACTCGCGGCGGTGGGCCACTCGGCCAACATGCCGGCAAAGTGCGGTATTGGTGCGTTTAGCGGCGGCAATGTTAATGACGATTGGCCGACAGACGCAGCAACAGGCTGGTCGGTGGCGAACGATGGGTGTACGGCTGGTTCATGGCCTACCGGCCATTGAATATTCCCGCCGGCAGATAAGACTGACGGAGCAGCCATCGACGACGCTTCCGCCATTCCTGGCTCCCGGCGCGCCACTGGTCCAAGATGGGCTGCCGGCGTTGTATTCAACAAGCTATCAACAACGGTCGCCAGCACGGTCATGGTCGTCAAGGGCGGCACAGTTGCCATCTTCTGATTGTCACCTACATGGTCATTCGGCAACCCGTTTGGCTTCACTGGCAATCCGCTTGGTCCACTGTCCAGCAATGGCGCGCTAGGTTCAGCCTTTGCCAGCGTGTTGGCAACCATCGCGATTGGTGACGACGTTGTTGGTGGCGCTAGCTGCTGCTCAGGCGCCGCCGCGGTAGACGCCGGTGATGACGCGGTAAAGGTTGCGGTCTGTTTCTGACTGGTCAGCGCAAAGACCGGCGTCACGATCGTACTGCTCGGTGCGTTGACCGCCGCGACGGGCGGCGCCAGACGCGGCAGGCTTGTCAACGCAGCAGGCGGCAGCATCGATGGGCTGGCGGGCGCGCCCATCGCCGTTGCAACAGGTGAAGCGCCCGTAGAGCGCAGCGGCGGTTTCGGCGTCGGCTGCTGTGCTTCAAGTGTACTGACCGTCAACCCGGCAAAGGGTGAGAATGTAACCACATCCAACGTTGGCGTCAGGTCAGCCACTAATTGGTCCGGCGCCTGCAAGACTTCAGCCAGCAGGACGAGTGGTTCCTGAACGGTCTGTAACAAGGCGCGCACGGCAGGTAGCCGCTGTGGATTGGATGAGTTGCGCTGTTCGTCCATGATTTGTCTACCCCCATTCCATGATCGCAGCTTCGCGCGTTGGGGCGCACGCGAGCGAGGAGAAACCCAGGTGGCTCCTTTCGATCAATCTCATGGTTTGCTCCGCTTCAACATCTGCAAATGTAACAGCACTTGCCCCAACGTCAGGTTGTTGACCTCTTGCGGCGTCCAGCCAAACTCTTTCGCCAGAATAAAGGCGGCTTTCGCCAATGGCGCTTCCAACGCCTGGTTCATCTGTTCCTGACTGGTCGTGATACCGCTGAGGCGATTGACATGGTGGAGCAGAAATTGCACCAACCCCGCCGGCAAGGCGGCAACCTGTGCAATGGTCAGCGTCGGCTCGACCAGCGCCTGTTGCACCATGATGGCGGCCACCAAGGTGTCGTTCTCCTTAGCCGCACGCGTCGCCAGTTGCAGATCACGAATGGTCAATGGGCGCAGGCGCACTGTTTGCTCTGTCGCGCCGTTACTTGACTGACCATTCGGTGCCAGCAATGCCGCTGGAATGGCAACGGTGTAACTAAGGGTGCTCCCGGCCAACAGTTCTTCCGCAGTTAACATTAGGCAGCATCCTCAACGGTAATGTAGAGCGCCTGGAAGTTGACCGATTCCAACACAAAGTCATCTTCCGGCATGGCATAGACCCAGTGATCGAGCTTGACATCATGCAAGGTCAACGTGTTGGTGACATTGGGGAGCGCGGCATTCGCCAGCAACAACGAAATGTTGAACGACGGCTGCACCCAACTCGCCGCCGGGCGACCATCGGCAGCGACGCCCAATAACAACTTCACCATGGCGCCGTTGATATAGGCCCGACCAATCGTGCCGCGCACAGAGACATTACCCGGTCGCAACTCGGTCGCATAGCGTTGACCGATCTCATGAAAAGCGCGCACTTCCGAATGCACTTCGACGCGCACATTTTGTACACGCCCCACTGTCGCCAGGTTATACGCAGAAAGCACGGTATCGGCCTGATCGCCCTCCGGCCCTTGCACCTTGGCCAGGGTAATCGAACCATCAGCGCCGGTAAAGACACTTGAATTTGCCATTGCACTGCTCCTTTTTAGTCAGTCAGTGGGTTAGTGAGTCAGTCAGACAGTGGGTCAGTCAGACAGTGGGTCAGTGAGTCAGTCATCAATACCGTCCTACTGATTTACTGTCCTACTGATTTACTGTCCTACTCACCGAAGATTGCTCACTGCAACACCATCGTCACCGCAATAAAGTCGATGCTAAAGGTCGGTTGCAAGGTGACATTGACGAGACAGCGACCGGCGATCTCATCCTGGCGGGAAGCGGTCACCTCTAGTTCATAGGTGATGAGCGCTTCGTCTTGCACCATGGTGGTGAGAAAGCCGTCGATGGCCCCTTGCAGCGCCTTGCGCACCCGTTGGTTGTTCAAGCGACCGATAAAGGGGTTGCTCACCTGGCGGATGCCGGCCTTGGCAAAGTCGGTGATACGCCGGGTGGTGATCTGGGTAAAGGCGCCATTGTCGGTGGTGACGCCACGCACAATCCGCACCCCCTGCCGCTCTTCCAGCAGGCAGATGCGCGACTTGACCAGATCGACCATCTCACCATAGGTGAATTTCTGCGCCAGCTTGACCACACCGGGCAGGACTTTGTTGGTGGGACTGGTTTGCGGGGTCAGGGAGCTGATCAAACCGGCGACGACGGCAGCGCTATAGGTGCCGGGTAAGGTGACAGTGGCTTTGGCGACGGCGTCAAAGGCTTCGATGCCGGGCGCTGTAAAGATGATGCGGTCATTACCGGCCACCTGGCCTTTGATGTCAGCAGATGTGCTCTTATCCGAACCAATGACCGCTATCACATCCTTGCCGTTGCCCTCGGCGCCATCGACCAGGCTCCCGAAGACAGCTTTGGCGGTGTCGGTGCTTAACTGGGGTGCGACCAGAATGTTGACCTCTTCTTTGAGTAATTCGTTGAAAGCGGCGGTAAATTCGGGCTGCCCCGGGTTGCCGGCGGGCAGGAGCGCACGGGCAAAAACCGTGCGGGCGCCGTTCTGATAGAGCAACTCCAGCCCACGGGTCAGGTTGAGGGCGCCGGTGCTAAGGGCGTCATAATTGCCAAAGATGGCCTTGGCGCTTTCAAAATCGGACAACACATGGGTCGCGCCGTCGCCCTGGCTGGCGGTGCCGACAATGCCAATGTTGCCGCTGGAGATGCCGCCGGCGCTGATCAATGCCTCGGCGCGCACACGGACATAGGTGCCTGGTATGACCAGTTCCGATAAGACAAAATCCTCTGCCATGAAACTTGCCTCCTCTGGGTTATTGAATGTTCCAGAAAATCTACGACTATGTTTGATAAACGGTGTACAGCGAAATTTTCGGGCAAACCGGGACACAACAACGGATTTCGGAAGCAACGGATTTCGCCTGACGCAAGGAAAAATCCGTTGCTTCCGAAATCCGTTGTTGTGTCCTAGTTCACCACCTGCGCGCCATTTGCGCTGATACGCAACCGTTCGGTCTGCAAGACGGCGCCATCCAGGCCAAGCTGTTGGGTCAGGCGCACTTCTTCGATCAATTCGCCGCCGGTGAGCGGTTCTTGGGTTAGTTCTAAATGAGTCGTGTAGAGCAAATCCTGGCGCCAGGCAGTGATGGGCGTGGTGGCGGCAGTGGCGAGGATAGCGGTGCCGGGGTCGATAACCGTGGCGGCAGGGGCGGGGGCAGCGCGGCGGCGACGACGAGGCGCGCCTGACGGATCGGCGATGGCCGGCGGCGTAATCACAGGAATCGTCGTCAGTGGGAGTGAAGTAGTCACGGCCGCGGCGGCAACCCAAAATGGCTGGCCGTTAAAACAACAGCCCTGGACAAAGGCGGCATCAGTGGTGCGGCCCAGCACTTCAAAGGTTTGGCCCTGTTGCGCCTGTCCCAGTACGATAGCGTTGCCGACAGGTGCATTGAGCAGGTCAGTGTTATTAGCGTTGATCGTGAAATGAGGCGGGGCCGGCGGCAAGGGAGCGACAATGGCAGCGTTCATATTGGCCAGGGAACAGGTCAGAAACAGAGCGCGGTTGAGAACGCCCGCCGGCGCTTCCCACTGTCGAGCGCGCCGGGGCCAGGTCAGGGCGGTGATGGCATCGCGCAGCGTCGCCAGTTGGGGTCGCGTTACAGCCCAGAGGGTTAGGGTCAGTTCACCCACGCCGGTCGCACCGGTAATCTCGCCCAGATCGACCAGGGCGCCATCGATGCGTTCTTGCTTCACCCCAATCGCGCCGCCGATACCGGTGCTGCGCACGCTTTTGATCGTCGCCGTCACAGTGACAAAGGGCAACTGACTCACCAGACCGGGCAGATAGTCACCGATCAGAACCTGACTGCGTAGATCAGGCGGCAGATCGGCTTGCAAAATGGCAATGGCATGTTGGGTGCTTTCCTGGGCAAAACGACCGGCAGACAAGGACATAGGCGCCTTCCTGGCTTCCAACCATTCATGGTAACAGGGCTATCTACTCAATGAACGGAAGAGCCAGAAATTTTCCGGTATGATATGGGAGGGAATACAGACGCGGATTCAGGTAGCGCGGATTGATTAGCAGACCAATCCACGCTACCTGAATCCGCGTCTGTATCCTCTTTAATCGATTCGCTGGGCTGGAATCAATGTAATGATCACCCGCGCAACGCCCGTACCGTCATGGCCGCCGTTGATCGACCGATTGAACCCAAGATACAGACTATAATTTACCTCTCCTTCGCGATCCGGTTGCCCATTCAGCGCAAAGAGATAGGGCGAGTCAAAGACCTCAATCCCGCCGGCAGCGCTGATCCCCAGATGTTGGTCGCTCACTTCCAGGCTGATGGTCTCGCCGGCGCGCACGGCGTCATTGCGGCGCGAGAGCAAACGACGGCCATCGCCAGTTTGGTCGATAGGCGTGTTGTCATTGCCATAGACTAGGAGATCCCCAGCCAGGATCTGCACTTCGGCGTCATTGCTCTGTGTCCCCATGTCACCCCCGCTGCCTTGGTTGCTGATCGAATCGCCCAGGTTGACGCTCCACCCACTCGGCGCGCCGCTGTAGGTGATATCAAAGCGGGCGCGGGCATAGCCGGTGGCAAACGGGCCTACGGTTAGTTGATAGAGGGCATGATTGTCACGCCATTCCAGCAGTTGAAGGGCGCTGATCCGGTCACAATCGTGGCGGGCCGCGACCAGATCCACTGTACAAGAAACCGGTTGCGGTTGGGGCGCTGGCGTTGGCGTAGGCAACGGCGACGGTTGGGGCCAGGGCTGAGACGCCGCGGGATTTTGCGCCCCAGTCGTGATCCGCACCAGCTTGGCCAGTTCTTCGCGCACCAGCCGCACCACCAGCCGATCCAGTGTATCAACCGAGTAGTTGTCCACATCGTGGCTGGTTTCCGTGCCGGGACCGCTGGCCGGATTGCCGCCGTCGGCGTAGGTCAGGAAGACAAACTTGCCGCCGGTAAATTGGGCCAGTTGGCGGAAGATATATTCGCCATCCGCTTCCAACCCGCTCGCACCGACCGGGAAGAGTTTAATGCCCCGACGCACGGCTTCGATCATGTCGGTGTCATAGCTGAACGATTCATCGCCATAATCGAGATGGGGCGGGGCGTCGGCCACAAGCAAGACCATGCGCACAGCGTCGTCGGTGCGCCAACTCAATCCATGGATCGAGCGGTGGAGCGCTTCGTTGAGCGATTCCGGGGTGTCGCCGCCGCCATCGGCCCGTAATGCGGCCAGCGTTTGTTGAAATTGACCTAAATCATACGTGAAGTCGTAGGGGCGCACCACAAATTCGTCGCCCCGATCGCGATAGGCGACCAGACCATAGCGAATATCTGGCTGCTCCGGCAGGCGGGCGATCTGGTCGGCGATGCCGGCCATTGAGGCTTTGAGTTTGTCGATCTCGTCGCCCATGGAGCCGGTGGCGTCGATCAGGAAGAGGAGATCCAGTTGGGCGTTGGCACGACGGGGCGGGTCGGCCAGCGTTAATGTCCACTGCTCATCAGTGGTTTGACCATTGGTACGGGCAAAGGTCTGGCTTTGCGCCACCCAGCCTTTGCTGGCTTTGACCCGATACTCACTGGTTTGGCGCTGCCAGTAACCGCTATCCAGCGCCCGTGGGTGAAAGAACACCTGACCGCCGGCATCGGTGCGCCCGGTAAAGAGCAGTTGGTCATTGGCAAAGACCTCCACCAGCGCATCATGGAGCGGGAGGGCATGTTGATCGACCACCCGAATGACATACCGTTCGCTGACATCGCGTTCTTTGACCCAGAGACCCTGGTGGCGAACGCGGTAGGCCAAATAGTCGCGCCACTTTTCGTTATCATCGGTTACACCGGCGGTGACCGGTTCATATTGCATCACCGCCTGATTGACCGCAACGGGAGCGCTTGCTTCGACCACTGTACCATACAAAGCAGCCGGGGCCGGCGTTCCTTCCGAGACAGGCAACGCTATGACCGCCCCAACCGCAGCAGCAGCGTTATTCAGCGGTATGGGTGAAGTGGTGGGCGCAGGAAGAACGGCGGCGGTTTCGCCCAGAGTCGTAACTGTCGTCTCTGTAACAGCCGTAATGGCTACTACCTGGTCAGCTTCGTTCGCTGGGGCGGCGTTTGCCGTGTCGGCTTGAGCCGCTGGTTGCGCTGTGGGTTGCTGCACCAGACAACTACTGTTGGCAAGCAGGAACAGCGCCAGCAATAGCAGAAGATAAGTCGAGCGACGCGATGGCGGCATGATCGGATTTCCTTTCTACATGCGAAATGGTTAGCCTCTCTTCACTCTAGCGCACTTCGGCTCCATAGAGTCGGCGGAAAAGCGCCGCGGTCACTCCGAGTTTTCGGAGCAACCTTGTGTTATGCTCCTCCACGAATCATTCGACTTGAATGCAGGCGCTACCAGGTGCAAAATCACGCAACACGAATCACGAATCACGCAACACGAATCACGGCGACCCTAACAAACATGGGGTATAATTAAGGAAAGGGCGGTTACCCTTTGTGGAGTGACACACGGCAACAACATCTCACCCAATCTTTGGATGGTCAACCTATGGCGGCTTCGCCGGCCAAATTTGCCCAGTTGCTCAGCGAGGGAGTGCATCGCGTGCGGCTGGGCGAAGGCAAATCGGTGCAAATTGTGCAAGACGAGCTGGGCTACGCCTTGGGACGTGAGGGCGGCTCGGCCATTGAATATTGGCGCAAAGGCCACATTCCCCCGCGCTTGGCCGAGGTGGAACAATTGGCACGCGAGCTTGTCCGCCGGGGCCGGTTGGATGCGCCCTGGCTGGAACAATTTCTCCAAAGCGCCGGCCACCCAACTCCAACCGCGCTCACGGCTGAACTCTTTGCGACCAATCGCTCAATCACCCAATTACCCAATCAACGCACCACCCCGCCACCCCGCCTTGCACCCTTCGTCGTCGGCCCGCCAGTGACCCATCCCAGCCAATTTTTTGGCCGGGAGAGCGAAGTCAAACGCATTTTTAGCTTGTGGAAACGCCACCCGTTGCAAAATGTGGCGGTCATCGGCCCAAAGCGGAGCGGAAAAACCTCACTGCTCCACTTTGTGCGCACGGTGACAACCACGCTCCCCAACCAGTTACGCCCGGAGCAGCGGGTCGAGTGGCTACCCCACGCCGACCGCTATCGCTGGGTCTATGTTGATTTTCAGGATGCGCGCATGGGACAGCAGGAACGGCTCTTGCGCCATATTTTGACCAGCCTGGCGCTGCCCGTCCCCACCCCTTGTGACCTGAGCAACTTTCTCGATGTGATGAGTCAACAGGTGACAACGCCGACTTTGATTCTGCTCGATGAAATTGGCGCGGCGCTGGCCGCGCCGGAGCTGGATCTGCCCTTCTGGTGGAGTATGCGTTCGCTGGGCAGCAACCTGACCGGCGGCAACCTGGCCTTTCTGCTGGCGGCCCATGACATGCCGGCCCACCTGGCGCAGGAACAGGGCAAACCCTCGCCCTTTTTCAATATCTTCGGCCATGTATTAAAGCTTGGCCCGCTGGAAGCGGCGGCAGCAGAGCGGTTGATGGACGCTGCCCCCCGTGCCTTTCCGTCCGCTGATCGTGCTTGGTTGTTGGCACAAAGTGGCGGCTGGCCCTTTCTGCTCCAACTGCTCTGCGATACCCGCTTGACCGCGTTGGAAGAAGAGACAGCAGCGGAACAATGGCGCGCCGAGGGGTTGACGCGGATTGAGCCATATCGATCGCTGGTAACACAAGGGGCAACAAGTCCTAGCCAAACGGCAACAGAGGGAGATGCCCCATGAGGCCCGCCACGCCCCAAGCGCCCCTCTATGCCCCGCAGCTTCATCGCAACGCCTTGCTTGCGGCGCTGCAACTGTTGGGTTGGCTCTTCCTGCGCCCTTCCGCCTGGCGACAACACCTGCAACGCTTTGCCCCTGACCTGCCGTCTGACTTTACGCTGCTCACCCTGCGCGGTCGGCACTGGCGACAAGCGGGGGTGCGCCGGTTGCTTGTCCTCATTTATCTGCTCTGGCCGCTCTTGGTCGCGCTCTTGACCGCAGCATTGCTATGGAGCGCGGGCCGGGCTGGCGACGCTATCTTGCAAGGGGCGTTGGCGGGCTTTGCGTTGGGATTACTCAGCGGTCTGCTCATGGGGCTGTTCCTGAGCGTGGCTGCGAGTTTGAGTGGCGTCCTCTGTGGCGGGTTGGCGCTTGGTCTGCTGGTGGGGCTGTTCGGGCTGCCGGTAGGGTCTACATTTGTCGCAACAGAACATCTCCGCCCGCTGAGTCTGCCGAACATGGCGGCAGACCAGGCAGTTATCCAAAACGATGCGAGCGCCATTAGCATCCCTCTGACGGCAACACCACAACCACCGGCGCTCCAGATGGCCGTCGCGCCGACCACGATGCCTGTGGAAGTGGCTGCCGTCGCACCTGCGCAGGCGGAGCAGGTAGTGGGGATCGTGGTAGCACCGCCCATTGCACCTGGTGCGGCTGAACCGACAACTACACCGGCCATAGCAGCAGAAGCGGCGGTGGGAGCCATGCCGGCGGCTGATAGCATGACGATGAGTCTCCCAGTCACAGAGGTGAGCGCCATATCGGCAACAGTGGTAACCCTCACAACGGCAAGCAGTTCTGGGCCTGTCAATATCGCCGGGATTAGCCCACTGCCTACGCCGTTTGGTAGCGGGCCGATCGATAACTCTGCAAACACACCGCAACTATTGGCGCATAGGAACGAGAACAGCCTACCAGCAGCGTCCCAGCTATTTACCAGTTCGATCTTCGCGCCCATGGCGCCGGGCGCCATTACCACTTCCAGCAATGACAACAACAGTGGATTGATCGGCAGCGCGCAAGCTGATTCACGCTACAGCATCGATTCTTCTTCTGTCACGCCAACCTTGGCCGTAAGCACACCGCCTCCACCCGCGTCGCCCAATCCAAGCAACCAACGGGGCGACATGATGCTACGCCTGGTTAGCGCCTTCGGTTTGCTGCTCATCGGCATGATTGTAGGTGTAGCCGCCACCATCGCCGGCAGCAGCGCCATTGAGCGCGCACACGGTCCAGCCCCGCCGACGTGGCGTCAGCAAATTGGCGGCATGGCAGTCGGGCTGCTGGTCAGTAGCGCGCTCTGGGTATTGTCATTCGGGGCGACGCATTGGGTACGGCAACTGCTGCTGCGCCTAGTGTATGGCTGGGCAACCGTTGATTGGCATGGCGTCCTTCTGTTGGTGTTGCTTGTCGGCGTTGGCGTCACCTTGCTGCTTGCCTTGCCCTATCGTCTGACGAAACGGCTGGCCGGCCCGTGGGCCGGTGGCATTGCCGGGGCGCTGGGCGGCGTCGGGGCATTGACGCTCCTCCTACTGGCGTTGACCGGACAACCACTCTGGCCGCACTGGCCGTTGAGTCTGCTCTGTCTGGCGTTGGGGTTGGCGCTGCCGCTCTGGTGGCCGCTGCTCCACTACCCCTTTGTCGCCGCCTGGAGTTCGTTGCTTTTCCGGCTGGAAGAGCGCCGCGCCGCCGACCATGCGCTGCTGTTGCCCTATCACCCAGCCTTTTGGGATGAGTTACAGCCGTTGCCCCTGCCAGCGCTAGATGACTATCTGGTGCTGGCCGTGGAACGCAAAGGCGCACAAGGCAAAGCCGCCTTAACCTTTCTGAGCCAGGGGCGACAACGGTGGGCAGCCCAGGCTGCGCAGATCGAACTGGATGCGCGACGGTTGGCGGCGTGTGAAACGGTTGCCGATATTCCGGTTGCCTGTCGCCAGGTAGTGGCCGGGGAGCTATCGAATGCCGCCAGCGCACTTTTGCGCACCTTTCATCGCATCGGCGCTGATGTAGAAGCGGCCTTGGCGCAAGAGGGGTTGTACAATCAACGGTTGGCGCTCACAGCGGTGGAAGAGCGGTTGGATAGCCTCTTGCGCGAGTTGACACGCAGCAACGAACGCTATGCCGTGCGCTTCCTAGCGATTGCGGAAATTTGGTGGGAACTGGTGCATGACGCCATTGCCAGGTTGACGACCATTGCCGAACAGCGCCAGGAGATCGAGTCGCCCTACGTCATTGGCGTGCCGTTGACCGCGCAACAGGAGATCTTTGTCGGGCGCGCCGATATTTGTGAACGGATCGAACAACTGCTGCGCGACCAACGTCATCCGCCGTTGCTGCTCTACGGCCAGCGGCGTATGGGCAAAACATCATTGCTCAACAACCTGGGGCGGCTCTTGCCCAGTACGATTGTGCCGCTCTTTGTCGATCTGCAAGGGCCGGTGGCGTTGGCGGGCGACCATGCTGGTTTTCTCTACAACCTGGCGCGCACCATGAGCGAATCGGCGCGACGGCAACGGGATCTGACCTTCCCGCCATTACTACGCACAGAGTTAGCCGATGATCCCTTTACCCGCTTTGATGAGTGGTTGGACGAAGTCGAGCAGGTGTTAGGCGATTGCACGGCCCTGCTGGCGCTGGATGAGTTTGAGGTGCTGGATAGCGCCTTTGCCGCCGGACGGTTACAGGCAGAGGCGGTCTTGGGGTCATTACGCCATTGGGTGCAACACCGGCCCCGCTTTAAGATTCTGCTCACCGGCTCCCATGTGGTGGAAGAGTTGAGCAGTTGGGCCAATTATCTCATCAATGTACAGGTGGTGCATATCGGCTTTTTAAGCGAAACAGAGACGCGCCGCCTGGTTGAACAACCCGTGAAGGGTTTTGCGCTCCGCTATGAAGCAGCAGCAACGCAACGCGTCTGGGAATTGACGCATGGTCATCCAGCGCTGACGCAATTGCTCTGCTACGAGATTGTGGCGTTCAAAAATCAACAGCCACCGGAGAGCCGTCGCTTGGCAACCGTGGCCGATGTTGAAGCGGCGGCGATCACGGCGTTAGAACATGGTGCGCTCTTCTTTCATGAGATCGAAACAGGTCAACTAACAACCGCCGCCCGCATAGTATTGCAATGGCTAGCCGGCCAGGGAGAAGGAGCGATTGTCGCAGTTGAACGAGTTCAAGCAACGTGGCCGGACGAAGTCAGCCCGGCGGTCAAGTTGCTCCTGCGACGTGAGTTGATCGAATATACCAAGGGTGGCTATTGCTTTCAGGTGGAGTTGATTCGGCGCTGGTTCGCACAAGGACATAGTTAACGGAAGAAAATATCGGAAGCATAACAGAAACAATAAATCCTATGATCAACACAGCAATGATTGACCTTCTGACAGAGGCGCAAACATTAATTCAAGTAACCCAGCAAAATTGTCACAATGCCGGTGAGATTGACCTCTATCCCTTTCTCGTCAACTTCGAGCAGCTTATGCACCAAATTTGGGAAGCGGCTGAGAGAATTTCTCAACCCCATGCCTTGATCTCGTCTGAATTATTGGATGTGAGTCGAATCTACTTGGCAGGCGAAGCGCAACTTTGCCTTGAACAACTAACGCCTTTGGCTGCTACTGTAGCACTACTAGCCAAGAAAACGCTAACAATGCAGGATGCGGCGAACGCCGACCGCTACTTGTTATCGCAAGGCATTCACACATTATTTCCTGTCGGTGATGATTTCAGTTCTCTTTACAATTAATATACCCGTTCCAACATCCCCACCGGCACTTCAATCAAGGTCGGTTTGTCGGCTCCTAGTGCTTCCTGCAAAGCCACTTCTAAAGCTTTTGCATCCTGCGCCAACACGCCCCGTGCGCCATAACTTTTGGCGAGTTGAACAAAGTCGGGGTTATACAGTTGTGTACCGATCACTCGCCCGTCAAATTGCTCCATTTGGGCGCGCAGGACATTGCCGTAGGCGTTGTCATTAAAGACGATGACAATCGCATTGATGCCATATTGCACCGCCGTCGCCAATTCTTGTGAATTGTAGAGAAAGCCGCCATCGCCGGAAAGCGCCACCACGGCCCGGTCCGGTTGAGCGACTTTGGCCCCCAACGCCAGCGGCCAGGCGCAACCTAATGTCGCCAGCGCAGAAGCGGTCAGATAGGAACGGGGGGCATAGACCGGATAGTAGTTGCGGCTATAGTACCCCATCTGGTTCATACCCTGCACCACGATAGCGTCAGCCGGCAGAGCGCGGCGAATCGCCTGCATAAACTCCCACTGTGGTTGCAGTTGTTGGGCTGGGTCAAAGCGTGCCGCATTGAGCGCCTTCACCTCCGCTTGCACACTCGCTGCCAGGTGTGACTGCGCCGGGATCGTCGCCGTGACGGCAGCTTGTAAGGCAGAGAAAACGGTTTGTGCGTCGCCAACCAGGCCAGTGACATGCGCACCCTGGCTGATTTGGCTCTCGTCAATATCAAGCTGGATCACGGGCTGGCGATAGGTGGCGAAATTCGTACTTGTACCGACGGCTAGAATCAGGTCGCGCTGGGCCAGCCAGTCGCGCAGGGGTAGATAACGGGTTTCGGCAAAGCCCAACGCCAGCGGGTGTTGATCCGATAGAACACCTTTGCCCTGGCGGGATGTAACAACCGGCGCTTGTAAATGTTCGGCCAACGCTTGTATAGTAGCCCAAGCGCCGGCTCGCTGCACACCGCCGCCGGCCCAGATCACCGGCTTTTCGGCCTTTGCTACCAACTGCACGGCTTGGTCTAGCGCTGCCGGATCGACCGGCGTCGGTGACGTAATAACGGGAGCCAGCAATTCTACGTCTTCCGTAGCGGCAAAGACTGGCGGCCCAATTTCCAGGCCAACCGGACGAGGGCGACCTGTTTTGAGTTGTCGCATGGCTTCTTGCACCAACCCAGGGATTTCAGCGGGGCGATTGGCGCGGGCAGCCCATTTGGTCAACGCTTGGAGAGAGGTAGAAGCGCTGTTGCCGGTGGGGTTGCCATCCCGCTTGCGGTCAAGATGATGGGGGCCGGTAATGACGAGCATGGGTGACGAAACGGCATACGCCGTCGCCATGCCTGCCGCTGCGTTGAATAACCCCGGCCCTTGCACTACCAAAGCCGCCGCAATCTCCCCGCTGACACGCGCATAAGCGTCGGCCATATAGGTGGTCGCCTGTTCGTGACGGACGGAAATGTACCGAAGGTCAGAATTTTGATAAAGCGCGTCCACCGCTTCATATTGCCCCTGACCCGGAATGCCAAAAACGACGCGAATGCCTTCACGACGCAATTGGTGGATGAGCGCCTGACCGCCATTAAGTTTGGGCATGAGAACAGCTTTCTAGGTTAGCCAGCAATTGATTGAAAGGCGTTGTGCCACGCCAGCACATCCTGATAACGCAGGTCGCCGCCAAAGATGTCGAGCGCGCTGCCGATGGTTGCATCGACCCGCCCGTTGCCCACGGTGCGGATCAATTCCAAATCGGCCAGCGAACGCACGCCGCCGGCATAAGTGACAGGAATGGGCGACCAATCCCCGATCATTTCGACCACCGTGGCGTCAATGCCCAGCCGTTTCCCCTCCACATCGACCGCATGAACCAGAAACTCGGCGCAATGATCGGCCAACCAGGCGAGGGTGTTGGTGGCGATTTTGGTTGTGGTGAAGCGTTGCCAACGGTCGGTGACAACCCAATACGCGCCATCCCGCTGTCGGCAACTCAGGTCTAGCACCAGCCGTTCTTTGCCGACAACTTGGAGCAATTGTTGCAAGCGCGCCAGATCCACCTGCCCTTCCCGAAAGACATAGGAGGTGACAATGACATGGCTGGCCCCAGCGTCGAGATAGCTCTTGGCATTCTCTGGCGTAATGCCGCCGCCCATCTGCATCCCACCGGGGTAGGCCGCCAACACCGCCAATGCCGCCTCCTGGTTGCCGGGGCCGAGGGCAATGATATGACCGCCGGTCAGGTGGTCGCGCTGATAGAGGCGGGCATAGTCGGCGGGGGCTTGTTGGGTTTCAAAGTTGACAACGGGCCGCTGGTCACGCTGGTCGGTGAGTGAGCCGCCGACGATCTGCACGACACGACCGTTGAGCAGGTCAATACAGGGACGAAAACGCATAACTCTTTTCTCGTGATTACCAACGAATAAATTACAGCACAATGCCCGCCAGCATAGACCCGTCCGGAAGGCATTGTCCATAGCAAGTTTCAGTTTTACGCGAGCCGAATCATGGCATACTGTTCATCGCGACGTGACCAAGCCAGCAAAAAGGATTCCAAGTCAACGGCGAAAGGCGCTTCAACCTGCGCAGGATCGTGGACAAATAAACAATCGCCTTCACGCCGCTGCCGCCAATGTTTGATCCCGTTGAGCAGCACGTACACACCCCCGAATATGTTGAAGTTGATCGTTTGTTAATGGAATGACTTGACCGGTTTGGGCATTGACATCAATGACGCCAAGCGGGTTCAAGTGAATATCGGCCAGATGAAAATCAATGGCAAAGCGCCAGACTGGCGATTCAAGCGGCAAAAAGATGCCGCCCGTAGCCCCTACTTTGAGGTCGGTATGATCGCTGATCCAGACTGTCGCTTTAATTCGAGCATGGTAGCGCAAGACATAGTGGTCTTCATCTCTGGCTAATTCGCCACGCGCCTGAGCTGACTGCACAGCGCCAGCCTCACGCAGATCACGCACTTGATCGGCAGTCAACGGATTAACCAGACCGGTTTTTGCGTCGACCGTGATGCTTCCGACGACGGGTATCCTCTGCATATCGGTGCGCTGACAAAGCACGCGACAATGCCACTGGCCTTGACGTAATATGCTCTGACCAACGCGATAAGCAGGTCCTAAAGTAGCGTTCAGATAGGCCGTAGCAACTCTTTGCGCCGCGCTTGCGGTACTTGCAAATGTGGCGGAGGGTTGTGCTTCAAGGACAGCATGCATCAACTAGCTCCTTCCAACTCGGTATCGTTCGTCACTCTATTGTACGCGATGAAGTCAAAATTTGCTAATGCACCCTTTGTCATAAACATGACTTCCTATTGAACTGTCGCCCCTTGCAGCCACCACTGTTTCGCCGCCTCTAGAAAGGCCGTCCCCGTCGCCAGCACCTGCAACCCATCCGCCACCAGACGCTCTGCCGGGTAATAGATGCGCACAGCGGCGTCAAAGGCGCGGATGGCCTGCCCCAGGTCACTCTCTGTCGGCAACAAGGCGATCACCGCCGGCTTGGGTAAATTCCAGACGCGAATGGGGTCATCTTGTTGCAATGCCGCCACCTGGTAGAGAACCGGCCAGACTTGCGTGCAGTGCAAGCGGATGAGACGTTCCAGCCGATAACTGCCGTGACTGAGCAAGTTGATGCCTTCCGGTTGCAAAGCGGCTAAATGCTTTTGGGCCGACGCCCGTAACGCCACCGCCGTCGCTAGCGGCACGGGAATCCGACCAGCCACGAGATGATACGCACCCGGTATTGGCCCAATCCAATCCGGGCGCAGAGCAGTGGTCAAGGCATAACATTGGATATAGCGAAAGGGTGCCGGGTCAATCTGCGCGAGTTCGCAATGGATAGCCATGCCCAATGATAACGGTAAGTCACCATCAGCGGCAAAGGCGTCAGCGATCAGGTAGAGTTGAAAATCAATGTCGCTACAGTTGGGGATATAGCCCCCCTTCACCGCCGAACCGTGCGCAATCAAACCAATGAACCAGGGCGCTACATGGTTGCAGTAGATCGTCGCCGCCCGTTCAGCAATGGCTTGCGCTTCCGGGATAAGACCGGAGACATCAATCGTGATTTTCATTGCACACGCTCCACGCGCAACCACTTCACGTCACCGGTAAATTGGCTAAGCTCGCTTCATACTGCGCTTTGCGGCTGGGCGACAACTCAGCGTCGGTGCGCACTTCATGCAACAGATCGGCCAGGGTTATCATCGCTTGTTGACCGGCCCAGCAGCGATGGGCGACGCGCAGCCAGGGAACCATCGCTTGGTCAAAGCCAAAGGCGGTAAATTGTGCGCGCAGATAAGGCAGGTTTCTTTCCAACAACGGTTCCAAAATCGAAGCGCTATAGGGGAGCGCCGCCGTGCTAAAGCTGACTGACCAGTCGGTGACCGGCGTGTAGATGCGTTCCGGCGCCGCCAGATCGACATGGCTCACAAACGGCTGCCCGTCATCCCGCAAAAAGAGCAGCGCCACCGTTTGTCGCAATTGACGGGTAAACGGGTTGCCGGAAGCCAGCGCGCCGGGGTTGATCACCATCACATCGGGCGTCTCGTAGACCAGCGGAATGTGCCAATGGCCAAAGACCACCACCCTGGCCCCACAACGGCGGGCGCGGGCAATGGAGCGATCCAATTGGGGCAGGAAATCATCATGCCGCCGTGAGTCCATTTCATCAATGCGGTCGGGGAAATGGCTGTGCCAGAGCAAGAGCCGCTGGCCGTGAATGGGGATCACTTGTTGATAGGGCAGTTCGCGCTGCGCTTCGGCGGTGTCATCATTGCCATGCACGGCGATCACTGGCGCAATGGCGCTGAGTTGGTCGAGGACGGTCAATTGACCGACATCACCGGCGTGTAAGAGTAGATCAACGCCCTGAAAGATGGAAAAGAGCGCTGGCGGCAATGCGGCCAACCGATGGGGTATATGCGTATCGGAAATCAGCCCAATAGCGGCAATCACCCGATCCGGCGGTAGGGCAGAAGGCAACAATGGAGAGGCATTCAAGAATACAAACCTCTTCAGTTAAACGACTGATAACGCAAAAACTCAGGAGGAGGCAATTGCCGACGCACGTTTATTACACAGTAAATGCGCACCTGATGAGTTCCTGGAAAGTATCGATCTATAGTCGGGGTTAACACGGAGATTTGCTCAATTGCCAATCGGGAAAGCAGGACATCAGCTTCGTTCATTGAGCAGACCTCTGCTGCCATCGAGTCTCAAGTTCTGCGATTGCATCTTTCAAAGGGAAGAATTCTCCCTGCTCGAATTGTTGTTCACCAATCGCGATATTAGTCGCTAACTCCGCTTCTTCTAACTCTGCTAATCGCTCGATCATAGCGTCAAAGACTTCAACACTAAGTAGACATAACTTCGGTCTACCCTCATCCGTTAAAATTAACGGGCGCTGTTGGGCTTTTTGTACGACAGTAACCAAGTCGGTTTGCAGATCCGTCGTAGGGATAATCCAATCTGTGATTTTCATCCTCGGTTCACTCCTCTTGCACATTTGCTCAAGCTATCACCGATTAGCCGAACGTTACTAATATGTGCAAGTATATGCTTCACCATGCCCAACTGTCAATATGAACGGAATAAAATAAGCAACGAATGAATTGTTGGTCATTTACCCTGGCGCGGATTAAACGCATCATTGAGACCATCCCCCAGAAAGATAAAAGCAACCTGGATCACCCCAATCGTCACCGCCGGCACGAGCATCAGGTGGGGAAAGGTGCGCCAGAGTTCGAGACTATCGGCCAGCATACTGCCCCAACTGGCATTGGGTGGTTGTACGCCAATGCCCAGGAAGCTGAGGGAAGATTCGGCCAGAATGGCCCCACCCATGCCCTGTGTCACGGCGACAATCAGCGGGCCAAAGGCATTGGGAACGATGTGGCGGCTCATAATGCGCGGCGTCGTCGCGCCAACCGATCGCGCCGCCTCGACATAAAGTGTCCGCCCGATGCTGAGCACCTGGCCGCGAATCAACCGGGCATAGCCGGCCCAGCCGATCAAGGCCAGCGCGCCAAAGACCAGGACATAATCGAGCCAGAGCGTGTTGAGAAAGGCCGGGTTTTTGGTCTGGGCATACATTGCTTCAAACCAGGCGCTAATCGGCCGTTTGAGCGCCGTGTTGACCAGCATCGCCACCAGCAGGCCGGAGAGGGACATGGTAATATCGGTGATCCACATGACAAACTCATCCACTCGGCCGCGCAAAAAACCGGCGGCGGTGCCTAGCGCCACGCCGATAAAGAGGCTGATCGCCGTTGTCGTCAACGCCACCAGGGCCGCCGTGCGTGCGCCGTAGAGAATGCGGCTAAAAATATCGCGGCCGAGCGGGTCGGTGCCAAACCAGTGGGTGGCCGAGGGGCTTTGTGACGCGGAATCGATATTTTGCGCCAGAAAGTCATAGGGTGCGATGACCGGGCCGAAAATGGCGGCAACGAGAAAGAGCAAGACAATGATCAACCCTAGCACAGCCAGGCGGTTGCGCAACAAACGGCGCAGCGCCGTACTCCACAAACTGCGCACCTTGGTCGGTGTTTGCACTTCCAGGGAGAGAGCAGGCGAAGCCTTTGCAATGGTAGTCATAAGCATTTCGTGATTCGTGGTTCGTGGTTCGTGATTCGTGAGTGAAGCAAGTTCACGTAACACGTAGCACGATCTCAGCTACGGGTAATCCGCGGGTCGAGCAAGGGATAGATCAGATCGACAAGCAAGTTGCTCACCATCACGATCAAGGTGCCGACCAGAACCACCGCCATGATAATCGGGTAATCGACTTGTTGCAAGCCCTGGACGGTCAGTTTGCCAAAACCGGGAATGTTGAAGATCAATTCCACAAAAAGTGCGCCGTTGACCAACGACATCATGATCATCCCCAGCGAGGTGACAACCGGGATCATCACCGGGCGCAACATGTGGCGCATGATGACGATCCGTTCGGGCAACCCTTTGGCGCGCGCCGTGCGGATATAGTCATCGGTGATCACTTCGAGCATGGCGGCGCGGGTTTGGCGCACAATGGTCGGCAAGGGGCCAAGCGCCATGACGGCCACCGGCAGAATGACTTGGGTGTTAAAGATCCCTTTCCAGCCAAAGGGTACATCCATCACCTGTAAAACCAGGACTAACAGCACCAACAGCAGCGGGCCGGTGACAAAGAGCGGCACGGCATTGAGAAAGACCGTCATGCCGACGACCAGGGTGTCGATCCACTGGTTATGTTTGAGCGCGGCCAGCACCCCCAACGGAATGCCAATCAGCGCCGCCATGATCGTCGCCACCAGACCGATCTGCATGGAGATGGGCAGCCGCACCTGGATCATGGTCAGCACCGCCCGTTTTTCGCGGATCGAGTTGCCAAAATCGCCTTGCAGCAAATTTTTCACATAATTGGCAAACTGGACCGGAAAGGGTTGATCCAGCCCGTATTTGGCGCGAATCTTCTCCACCATCTCATCGCTGACGGTCATGCTACCCTCGCGCAGGTCAATAAACATGCGCCGAATCGGGTCGCCCGCGCCATAAAACATCATAGCATACGAGACAAACAAGACCAGCAGCAACCCGGTGATCCAGCGTAAAGCGCGTGTGGCGAGATAGGTAATCATCAGGTAACAATCGCTCCTCTGTGCTGGTTAGGTGGTTGGTTGGTTCGTTGGTTGAGCTTGTCGAAGCCAACGAACCAACCAACCACCTAACCAGCTAACGAACTACCATCAATGCGCCGCAATATAAATCTTCCACGGCTCGATCAGCCCCACATCCGGGCCGCTGATCAAGTTCTTGACATATTCGCGGACAACGCGGGCGGAATCGGGGTTGCCGAAGAAGAGTACCATGTAATCATCCATAAACTTGCGTTGCGCTTCCAGCGTCAATTCGCAGCGTTGCGGATCATCCACCGGCGTGCCTTGCGCTTGTTCGATCAGCGCTTCGATTTCGGCGTTCTTGTAACCGGCCATGATCGCCTTTTCAGCGCCGCCGCTGACAATGGGGCCAGCCGAGTGGGCGGCCACCCACATGTACTGGGCCGAATCGGGGAAGCGGACGACCACGTCATCACGCAGAAGGTTGAGTTTTGCTTCGTCTTCGCCAAATTCATCGGGGCGCACCTTGAACTCGACATTGGTAATGCCCAGGTTCTGCCGCCAGAATTCGACGACGGCCTCCAGGGCGCGGTTCATCGGCGGCCAGTCGCCACGGGGCGAGACGCGGATCTTGGGCAGGTTTTCGGCGCTGCCATATTTGGAGGCGGCCAGGGCGGCTTTGGCGGCTTCGGGATCATATTGATACCAGGAGGCATCACTCTGATTGCAGGGCAGGTCGGTGTCGATCATCTGGTAGACCATCGACGCATCGCCTTCGGGGAAGGCCGCTTTGAAGACGGCTTCAAAATCCACGGCGAGGATCAACGCCTTGCGCACGTTGACATCGTCGGTTGGCTCGGCGCTGGGGCGTAGCCAGAAGTTGTTAAAGCCAATCGACTTGGTTGGGCGGAAGACATCGGGCAGTTGCTCCTTGATGGAGGTGGAGACGCCGGCAATGGTCGTGTCAACCTGGTCGTTGAGCATCATGGTGGCGACGGTTTCCGCTTCCGGGATAAACTGGAAGGTGATCTGGGTCAAATACGGGCCTTCATCGCCCCACCAGTTGGGGTTCGGCACCATCGTCGCTTCGCCCAGGTCGGCATTATAAGATTCCAACATATAAGGGCCGCTGACCGCCGGACTGTTTTCCGGCTTCCAGAATTCTTCCACATTGCCACGCGCCTGTTCGGCCTTCACCGGGTTCATGTGGGTGGTGGCAATGCGATAGTGGAAGAGCGGGTCCGGGGCGATCAGCTTGACCTTGAAAGTGGCGTCATCGACCACGGTCAGGCCGGTCATGTCGGTGGTCTTCTGCTCAAAGACATCTTGGAAGCCTTCGATCTTGCCGATATAGCCGGTGATGCGGCCATGTTCGGTGAGCGGATCAGCCATGATCTCCCAGGTGCCTTTGACATCCGCGGCCGTCACCGGAGTGCCATCCGACCATTTGGCCCGTGGATCGATCGAGAAGACCCATTCGGTGAAATCTTCGTTGGGTTTCCACTCGGTAAAGATACCGGGCTTGAGATCCTGGAACGCCTCGTCAAAGTACATAGGCGGCATCCAGACCAAGGGCTGCCAGCTCTGCTGGTCGCCGCCGCCGCGCATGGGGGTGAAGGTGAAGGAAGCCGAGCCGGAGGAGCCGGTGGCGATACGCAAGACCTGTTCTGGCGCCGCATCTGCCGGCAGAGTCACCGCCGGGGCCGCAGCGCTTTCACCACCAGCCGCCGGTGCGGCGCTTTCGCCGCCGGACGCGGGCGCCGCCGGGGCGCCAGGCGTAGCACAAGCGGCGAGAAGTAACGACAAAACAACAAGAACGGAAAGCAACTTAGCCGTTAGCTGCACCCTGTGATAGGCAGGTGCGCTGCGAGAACGCTTGGCAACAGACATAGAGCGATTTCCTCCTTACGAGTCTTCTTTATGGTTGGATTGAGACATTAGCGCCGAATTGCTCGTGGCAAGAAGATGAGGGACCATTACTGGAAACGTTTCCAGCAAGTGCTGGCACTTATTGTATCAAAGCCACCACCATCTGTCAAACAGGAAAAACGACTAGCGAGTGCGTTGCACGGGTGATGACCACTCATGAAACGGCAGCGCTCTTTGCCCTGTACAACGCACTCGCTGTGGTGGGCGCACAAGTGGAGGATTCACGCACAAGCAACTGGGTTGGCAAAACAACCGTTTCGGCGCGCTTGTGCAACAGGAGGTTGAGCAGCAGCCGCGCAGCCGTTTCACCGATCAAGCCCAAATCGCGCGCAACGACGGTAATCGATGGCGTATGTAAACGGGTCAAATCGGTGTCATCACAGCCAATCAGCGCCAGGTCGCGCCCGATCACAAGCCCCCGTTCCTGTAATGCCTGGAGGACGCCGCTCAAAATTAGGTTGCCGCCGGCGATCAGCGCTGTCGGTGGGTGCGCCAGGGCAAAGAGCGCCTGGGTTTCCTGATACCCTACCTGCTGGTTCATGCCAACCGCGCGCACCAGGGTCTGATCAACCGCCACACCGGCTTCGGCAAAGCCCGTATAATACCCCGCCAAGCGCGCCCGCGCCGGGTCGAAATGCTCCGGGCCGCCAATCAAGCCGATACGGCGATGGCCTTGCGCCAGCAAGTGCAACACCGCCATCTTTGTACCGACACTGTGATCGGATTGCACGGCGCTGATCTGGGCGTGGTCGGGCCGTTGACGGTCGAGCATCACCGTCGGCACTTTGACTTCGTGCAGCAGATCGGTCACCTGTGTCGGGCCATTGACAGCCGTAGAGAGAATCACGCCGCTCACTTGCCGCCGGGTAAAGAGGTTGAGATAGGCCAGGTCGGCCTCCGGCTGGTTTTGCGAACAGGCCAACAACATGGCATAGCCATATTGGGCCAGATAGTTGCTGGCGCTGGTGAAAATGTCGGCCATGATCGGGTTGGAGATAGCGCCCACCAAAAAGCCGACCGTACGCGTATCGCCACGGCGCAAGCTGTGGGCCAGGAAATCGGGTTCATAGCCCAACGCCCGCGCGGCATTTTCAACCCGTAGGCGTAGTTTCTCAGAAACATGGGGATGTTCACTCAAGGCGCGCGAAACCGACGAGATCGAGACCCCCGCCTGCCGGGCGACATCGTGAATGGTGACTTTTTTGTTGATCTCCATGTTGCCTATTGTAATGCGCCTATTGACTTTCGGGCAAAACGCGACTACAATCTCCAAGACGCAGCCGGTAAGCGTGCGCAAAGGAGAACGAAATGAGTGCAAAAATTGTCGAACCACCGATTGTACTAGCGTCAAAGCCGGTAGTCACCAATGGCGCGGCTACTATGACGAACGCTGATTCGCAAACCAATGGTATGCATGATACCCTACCGAGCTTACCCACCTTCCCCCTGGAATCCGGTTGGCGTACTGTCCGTGATCCGGTCAGTGGCGCGTCTCGCCAAGTACCCTTAACGCTGCGCGACATCCTTTTTCCAACCGAAGATGATATCGGAGTTGTCTACATGGCGCAAAGCCCCATGCACAATTTGTTGACTGGCCTGTTGTATGCCATGTTGCATACCTATCTTGGCGTGCGGGAGTGGCTGATTCTCCATGATGTACTCGTATTGTGGGGCATTCGTGGCATCCCGCCGAAGAGTCCGGATATCGTTGCTTTTCCCGGCGGGCGCTTCCCAGCCAAGGAAAAATCCTACCGGGTCGGGCGTGACGGCCCAATGCCGGCCTTTGTCATCGAAATCACTTCTGACGAGACGCGGGCCGATGATTTGTATATCAAGCCGCTCCACTATGCCGCGTTGGGTATCCAGGAATTTTTGATCATTGATATTTTGAATAAAGCCACCGAACCGTGGGAGTTGATCGGCTTTCGGTTGGACAACGGTCCCTACTATCGCCGCTTGCCGGCTGATGCCGAAGGGGGCGTCACCTTTACTACCGTTGGTTTGCGCTTTGTGGCGGTCAATCGCTCCCGAATTGAGGTTTATGATAGCGCCACCGGGCAACGCCTCTTTACTAGTGAGGAATTGAAGGCTCAAGCGGAAGCGGAAGCGCAACGCGCTGAAGTCGAAGCGCAACGCGCTGAAGTCGAAGCGCAACGCGCTGAAGCCGAAGCGCAACGCGCTGAAGCCGAAGCGCAACGCGCCGAAGCCGAAGCGCAACGCGCTGAAGCCGAAGCGCAACGCGCTGAAGCCGAAGCTGTGCGCGCTAGAATGGAAGCCGCCGCCCGCCGTAAAGCGGAAGCGCGCAACGCTGAACTGGAACGCCAACTCCGTGAATTACGCAGCCAATATAACATCCAGTCACCACCGGAAGAAGGACAGGGATAAGAAGCTGTTACTGTAAGAAATCGGCAAAATTTTCTTGCGAAATGGTTTCGAGATCAGCGGTCGGGTAGGCATCTAGGAACTCCTGGGCGGTTGCGCGTTTGATAGCGCCGCCGCTCCACTTAAATTCAAAGCCAAGCAATCTGCCGCCCTGTTCTTCGATCAGATCGATCTCTTTCTGGTCGTAGGTGCGCCAGAAGTAGCGATTGACCAGGCGACCGGCATATTCATGGGCTTTCCTCCGCTCCGTCATGAGGAAATTTTCCCACAGTTCGCCTACATCGTTGCGTAGCGCCAGGGGGTTAAAGTTCTGGATCAGACTATTGCGCACGCCATTGTCATAGAAGTAGTAGCGGGCATTCTTGGTGATCTCCTTGCGCAAATTGCGTGAGAAGCCGCCCACCCGGTAGATGACAAAGACCTTCTCCAAGAGATCCAGATACCGCTCCACTGTTTGGCGGTTGATGCTGAGGTTGGTGGCTAGTTCACTGACCGAGACCTCGTGGCCGATCTGAAAAGCCAGCAGTCGCAACAGATCGACCAGCTTATCGGCGCGGCGCAACCCTTCCAATTCAAGCAGATCGCGGAAGAGATAGGAACCGACCAACTCACCCAGCAGCCGTTCGCGCAAGTGGGCCGGACTGGTCACGATCTCCGGGTAGCCGCCCCAGATCAACCACTGTTCCAGCGCCGCGCGCGCTTCAAATGCACCCAGCGCCCGGCTGATTTCGGGGTAGCTCAAGGGATAGAGGGTAAAGGTCAGCCTCCGGCCGGTCAGCGGTTCGTTGACCTTATTCGCCAGATCAAACGAAGCGGAACCCGTGGCAAGAATGGTGATCTCCGGGTGGTTATCAATCAAAATCTTCAAGTTGAGACCAATATCAGACACCCGCTGCGCTTCATCAATGATCAAGACCTCGGCGTCGGCAAGGACGGCATCCAGCGTCTGGCGATTTTGCGACGCTAGGGCGTCTCGGTAAAGTAGTTCGTCGGCGTTGATGTAGCGCGTGCGGCGGTTGATTGTCTGCAATAGCTCCTTTGCCAACGTCGTTTTGCCAACCTGGCGCGGGCCATAGAGGACGATCACCTTGCCGGGGAGCAGGCTGGTTTGGAGTAGTGTTTGGAGCAAGCGTTCAATTTTCATGAATTTATTATAGCAAACCATCGGTATTTATAGAAATTTTATTGTATAGATCTAATTCTTCGTTTTTTTCTTTCTTTAGGCAGAACTTACAAACTACAAACAGAAATCATTGACAAAATAATCGAAAAGCGATTTTTCTTTGTCTGATTCTGCCTTCTAAGGTTAGATAAATGACCACTACCGATCTCCACACCTGGATCGAAACCGGCAAAACCAGGGACCTCTACGCCGACGGCCCTGGCCTGAACCCACCCGATACCTGGGTTTCGCCGACCTATCGCTACTTTTGTATGACGATCCCGAAGGCGGCATGTAGTAAGATCAAGTTCGTGCTGCAAGAACTGGAAGGCTTGCCGCTGCCGCCCGATCCCTTCGCCGTTCACGAACGTAACACGCCCGGTTTCCGCTTTGTCCCCAGCCTTGCCGACTTTACTACGGCAGAGGGAGTGGCCATCCTGACGAGCAACGATTGGTTTCGCTTTGCCTTTGTGCGCAACCCCTATGCCCGACTCTTTTCCGCCTATAAGCAGAAGGTACTGGATCTGACCTCACCCTATATCGGTTTTCGTGAGGCGATTCGGCAGCACGCCGGCTATCCCACGCCACCGAGTGGCGCCTTGGGCGGTGTCGGCTTTGCCGATTTTGTCCACTACATCGCCACGCAACCGGACGCGTTACGTGACGGCCACTGGAAATCACAAACCGGCACGTTACATCTGGACATCATTCGCTATGATTTCATCGGGCGCGTCGAAACCTTTGTGCAGGACTTTACACAGGTCCTACACCGCTTTCATGCCCCACCAGCGTTGCTGGCGACACTGACTGAACGCGTGAATACAACCGTCAAACTACCACTCGCCGTCGCCTATAACAAGGTGTTGGCCGACTTGGTCTATACCCTCTACCGTGCTGATTTTGAGACGTTCGGCTACGCGCAAGATAGTTGGATGTTCATCGATTGACACTGCTGACCGTACAAAATGCAACCACCCACTTTTACAATTGACAACTAACGTTAGTTGCGATAGTATAAGCTGACTTGGGTAATCAAGCGAACAGCGAGTCGATTTTGTTGAAAAGAGGATGCACATGGCGCTGTATACGGAGCGTTTTATTCAAGAGATCACTGGGCTGGTCGCCCAGTGGCAGAAAGAGCTAGGGGCAGCGTTGGGGCAGCCATCACCGCCCCCGAATGGCGGTGACACTTCGGCGCCAAATCCACTACAACAGAAACTGGCGCTGTTGATCCAGGTCGCCAACGGCGAGTTGACCCGCGGGAACACGTCCAAAGCAACTGTGCAGCAAGTTGAAACGGCGTTGCAAGATCTGCTCCGATTACTCCTGGGCAACTCTTTACACGCCAAGGCAACCTGGCCGGCTGATTTTTGGCAGAGTGACCTGGGCATTTTGGTTTCGCGGGTACGTTGGTGGCTCTCGGCGGATGAGTTGATTACCATTAGTAATGCCGCAGCGTTGGCTTTTGGTGAAAACAGCCAGGCCAACCGTATGCGGATTGTGCGGGCAATTGACAGCGGTCTGCTGGACTGGGTTCCCGACCCCTCGGTGGTGAATCCGCAGCAGAATCGACGGGTGTTGCGTCCCCAAGTCGAACGGTTGCGCGACCAACGACGGTTGCCGGAATAGTCAAAAGGAATGAACAAAGATGAACATGTTAATCCCAGAAGTAAAGCGGGACGCCGTCCAACGAGCGCTGCAAGCGACCTTCAACACAACCACGATTGACACGCTCGAACTCCTGGCCGGCGGTCTTTCGTCAGCGCTGGTCTATAAAATGGTCATTAACGGCAAGCCCTATGTCTTGCGGCTCATGATGGCGACCGATGAATTGCGCGACCCGGCGCGCTATATTACCTGTCTGCAACACGCCGCCACGGCCGGGATTGCCCCAAGAGTCTATTACGCCAACGTCGAAGAGGCGCTGGTGATTACCGACTTTATCACAGCCAACGCTCGCCTCAGTGAATATGCCACACCGGCGGAGCGGTTGCGGCTCCTGGCGCAGACGGTCAAGGCCATTCATGCCCTGCCGCGCTTTCCCAGCCTGGTGAACTTTTTGGATGGCGTTGATCGCTTTATTGAACAATTCCACGCCTCGGCTTTGCTACCGACAAGCGCAACCGCCGAACACTTCCATGCCTATGCCGCCATCCAGCAAGTCTATCCGCGCCATGACACCGATCTGGTCGCCAGCCATAATGACCTCAATCCCGGCAACATGTTGTTTGATGGCCGCAAGCTTTGGATCATCGACTGGGAAGCGGCTTTCTGCAATGATCGCTATGTCGATTTGGCGATTGCCGCCCGCCCCTTTGTGACCAATGAAACAGAGGAAACGCTCTACCTCCAGAGCTACTTCGGCGCTACCCTGGATGCGTATAAACGCGCCCGCTACTTCTTGATGCAACAGGTCTGTCACATGTACTACGCCATGATCATGCTGAAATTCGCCGCCATCCAGAAGCCGCCGCACATCACCGCCGATCCCACTATGGCGACAGGCAGCCTGCGGGCGTTTCACGAGCAGATCGGCGCTGGTGCGGTCGCGCTGGCGACGTATGAAGGGCAGTTAGGTTATGGGAAAACGTTGCTAAATGAGGCTTTGCATCACATGACCGGGCCGCAATTTACCGCCGCCATTCAGACGGTGGCCGCCGGATAAGCGACTGCTCACGAAACCGGCGCGCGCCAACGGGTTGTTGATTTTCGTGTTTTCCCCTATAATGCAGGCGTCCCCAATCCCAACCCACCCTTTATCGAGAAACGGCTACCGATCAGGAAAGGAAGAAACTATGGCTGACCAAGCAGAGCAGGCCGCAACGCAAGCCGGCTTTAACCAGGACGCGCTTGTGGGGCTGATGAACCATGTCAAGGGGAAACCGGAAGCGGGCAAAACGGTATGGAAGGCGCAAACGCAGTGGCAGGGCGGCTTCCGTAGTCAAGCGCAGATTCGCAACTTTACCGTGGCAATGGATGAACCGCCGCCGCTGGGTGGCTCCGACACGGCGCCCAATATGGTAGAGATGGTACTGGGCGCCTATGGCTGTTGTCTCACCACCGGCTATGCGATGAACGCGGCGCTGCGAGGCATCGAGTTAGAAGATGTACAGATTGAAATCGAAGGCGATCTCGATCTGAATGGTTTCTTCGGTCTGCAAGATCCCAACCAGTGCTGGCCGGGCTACACCAATGTCCGCACCAAAGTGACCTTAAAAGCGCCCAAAGCCACGCCGGAACAATTGCAGGCGCTGCATGAGACGGTGATCAACACCTCGCCGGTGGGATCGATCCTGGCGCGCCCGATCAGTCTGTCCACAGAATTAGCTGTCGCTTAAATTCAAAAGTGCGCAAGAACTTTTTGACGCCTTGGGGTTCAGTCCAGTTAACACGGATAGGGAGGAACACAGATACTTTTTTTATCTGTGTTCCTCCCTATCCGTGTTAACTGACTTTATTTCTGCCTCTTATCCGATAGCCTTACGTAATGCGCCGGTTGCTGCCAACCCGGCACTCATCAACAGGCCCGTTTCGGCGCTGTAGCTGACCATGTGAATGCCTTTTTGAATCCACTGCGTCGCCAGTTGGATATCGGCCAGTTGGATGGCGGCGGCGACATTATGTTTTTGACAGGCGGCCACAACTTTTTCAATCGCCGCGACCATCGTTGGCGAAGTCGTCTGCCCATGCACGCCCAGCGAAATCGAAAGATCGTTCGGCCCGATAAAGAGGACATCCACCCCCGGCACGGCGGCAATCTCTTCCACCTGTTCCAGCGCTTCTTTGGTCTCAATCTGAATGACCAACATCGTCTCTTCGTTGGCCCGCGCCATGATGTCGGCTACGTTGCCGCCCAGGAAGTTGGTATGGGCGCGATTCAAGGCGCAGCCGCGCGCCCCCACCGGCGGATACTTGATGATCTGCGCCGCCTGCCGCACCTGTTCCACATTGGTCACGCGTGGCAACATCACCCCCTGCGCGCCCACATCCAGCGACTGGGCCAGATAAGGATAGGCCAGATCCGGCACGCGCACAACCGGCGTGAGGCCATAACAACGCGCCGCCCGACTCAGATCGGCGATGGTCTCAATGGTAAAGGGGCCATGCTCATTGTCAATGATGCAAAAATCAAAGCCCGCATTCGCCAGCAACTGCATAATCGCCGCCTGCCGGATTTCGGCCACCATCGTGCCGAGCACTAATTTCCCCTCGCGCAAGGCATGTTTCACCCGCGTCGAGGCAATGATTGCTTCTGTCATCTCTACTCTTTTCTAACCGAATAAATATAGAACGCGGATTGAGCGGATTCGGCAGATCAAGGCAGATTTTATTCAACTAGGAGTTACGCAGTTGCCCGGGAACGCCGGCATCCTGCCGGCTGGCCGTCAGAGATGGCAGCGCTCCCAACTGCGTAACTCCTATCAACAATAAAAATCCGTGTTAATCCGCCGAATCCGTTCAATCCGCGTTCCATTAATGATGATGTGACGTTGCGTAATGCTGCGCCAGGATGTCGGCGCCGAAATCGTTGGCCGGGTCGCGCCAGACGGAGTGGATGTGATTGGCGTCGTTCTGGGTGTTGTCATATTCGACCAGGAAGCGCGGGGCTTGCAAGCGGTAGTAGTGCGCCTCGCGCCGTTCGATGCCGCCGGCCCAGGCAAAGTGAATGTTGCCCACGCCCTGTTGCTTCAGCTTGTTCAGCTCAATTTCGGCCAGTTCTTCCGGCATCCGATGGATATAATCGCCGATGAGCGCCAGCAGGATCTCCTGTTGGGCGGCGGTCATGGCGCCGGCAGCAATGCCTTTGGGCGTCGAGGAATAGCGCACCTGCTCAATATCGGCAGCGGTGACGCCCCGTTCGCGGGCCAGACTCTCCATTGTGCGGAAATTGGCAGCGACCGCTACCGTGTCGTCAATGCCGGGTGTCTGCGCCGGCAGTGCGCCTTCCACCACAAAGGGACGGTTGAGCATGACAATATCCGGCGGCGCGACCGGCGTCAACAGTGCGACCCGCCGTTGGTCAGCCGACAGCGCGTGCATCAGATCGCGCGCCAGGTCTTCAATCCCGGCCAGTGGGCGGATCGAGCTATTGCCAATCAACGGCGACTCCGCCGGGTTGGAGCCGAAAAAGGTCGGCGTCGGCGCGACGATCTGCCCGCCGACAATCGTGTAATTGAGCGAAATGTGATGTCCTTCAAAGCGCCAGCCCCATGGCGCCCGCTCATCCGGCGCGCCGAAAATGGTCAGGTGATAGAGGCGGGAGTCACGCCACCAGAGCGGGCGGTCAAAGCCCTCTTTGGCGTCGAGCAGTGTTTCCAGGCCCATAATGATACTGGCGACATTGTAGCCGCCGCGGCTGAGGCCGCTCATCACCAGTTTTTGGGCCAGCCGTTGCTGGTTGCGGTCCATTTCGGTGAAGGGCAAGCCCTGGCGGGGCGTGGGGGTGTAGTGCCAGGTGGTGCGCTCGGCCTGGTCGGCAAAATTGAGTTGCGCGGTGGCGCGCTGGTCCGTCGAGAGCGCGGCCAGAAAATTCTCGGCGGCTTCGCCCATGCGCTGGACAAGTTGACGGGCGGTGGCGCCGGTAGGGCTGTCGGTATTCATGGTTCCTTCTTTCCCTTCTTCTTGTGATTCAAATGTTAATTTTAATCAGCCGCCAACTGCGGTTCCAGTTGTTCTTGACGCGACAGAAGCCAACGCTGTAACGAGCGCTCACTCTCCATGCTCTTCCCCCCCTCAAACAAGCGCGTCAATTCAATGTCCTCATCCAGGTCAGGCCAGTGGATCACCTCATCATCACCACTTAATTCGTAATGGTTGCGTTCCGCAGGTGAGCCATGCAATAGTCGGGGAAACCAGGCTAATGGACAGGAGAGCAAGCGTCCGTCGGTCAAGTAAACATTCAATGTACTATCCGTTACTCGTACATGATCAATTTGGGGTGGTTGGCGTAGAATTAGTAGTTGCGCTTCTGCTGAGAGCGGCTGTAGTTGCCCCAGTTGACTAACAAAGGTTAGAGGAATGGTCAAAGTTCGTTCATCAGCCAGGACCACTACGAGCTGGTCATCTTCTACATGTACAGCGATGGGAGCGCTACCCAGGTATAGTTTAGCCAAAGTATTCATGCCATGCCTCAATAAACTCGTCACAATTCGCTTCAACAATCTCTGCAATCTGATTCAGTTCATGCCGTCGGTAACGTCCCGGTCGTGCTAACATAACCACAGGCGTCAACCAAAATTTTGCTTCTAACCGCCCCCGTTTCACATGAATATGAGGTGGTTCGGTTGCTTCCCCTCGACTATAAAAGCGAAATTCATAGGCCCCCACTTTTTTAACCAGCGGCATGTAGACCTCGACAAATCAACTGACATAATGATACAGGGAAACGCGCCAATTGTCTACTCATACCGAAAGACCTTTTCCGGGTAGGGTGGCGGCGCCGGGATGACGATCGGTTGTTCGCGCATCAGCGTCTGTAAATGGGCAATGGCCGCATCGAGTTGGGCATCCTGGCCCAGGAAGGTGGCATGGGGCAGATTATCCACCACCACATCGGGGTCAACGCCATAGCCTTCGATCAGCCATTTGCCTTCGGCGGTATACATGCCGATCTGGGGCGCGGCGGCGTAGCCATAGTCCACCAGCCGGTTGCCATAGGAGAGCCAGATACCGCCGCCCCAGGTGCGCACGCCGATGATCTGGCCCAACCCCAGACGACGGAAGCCTTCGGCAAAGGTCTCGCCATCGGATGCGGTGTATTCATCGCAGAGGACGACCATGTGACCGTGAAAGGCATATTGCATATTCCAGTAGGGTTCGCCGACGCGCGGCTGCCAGTAGACCCACGGCTTGCGCAGCAATTTACTCAGCAGCCAACTGTCGATATTACCGCCCCGGTTGTGGCGCATGTCGATGATCAGCCCCTGACGGTTGAAGACCGGGAAGTAGTCGCGCGCCCACTCGGAATAGTTATCACCGCCCATGGCGCGCAGATGAATGTAGCCAATGGCGCCCTGGCCGCGCTCTTCGACGTAGAGACGGCTTTTATACTCCCAGGCGTCGTAGCGCAGAATATCAGCCTGGCGCGAGTTGATGGGCCGCACGATGACATCGCGCACATTCTGGCCGTCCGCCGTTTGGACACGGGCCAGCACCTGTTGATTCATCTTGTTCTTCAAGAGCAGCGCCAGATGTTCGACTTCCACTGTCGGGATGCCGTTGATCGCCTGGATCACATCCCCTTCTTGCAGGTTGACCTCCGGCGTAGCCAGCGGCGACAAGCGCTCCGGGTAGTCGGGGTCGGTGCGGTAGATCCGTTGCACGGTGTACCCGCCGGCCGCCTCATTGCGCACCAGTTCCGCGCCCAGCGAAGCCAGATCGACCCGATCTTGCCCGCGGCGTACATCGCCCGTCCAGACACGGGTATGGAGGGCGCTCAGTTCGCTCATCAATTGGGCAATCAGATCGTTGAGTTCATCGCGATCGGTCACCCGTTCGACCAGCGGCATAAAGCGGTTGAGCAGCTCCGGCCAGGGGACGCCGTGCATGTTGCGGTCATAAAAATAATCACGTTGGAGCCGCCAGGCGTCGATCAACATCTGGCGCCACTCTTCGCGCGGGTCGATGGCAAAGCTCCACTGATTCAGCGGCACACGGGCCTTTTCCAGATCTTTGGGCGGCTCGGCGGCCGCATCAATCAAATAGAGAGCGCTGCCTTTCTGCACCATCAACTTTTTGCCGTCAAGGGTCAGTTCATAGCGGGTGACGCCAGTCATGAGGATGACCGGCATCAAATCCAGGTTGCGGATTTCCATCGCCAGCAAACGCGTATCACTATCGGTGTCCCGTTCCGTCCAGAAGAGGAATTTGCCGTTAACGGTCAGCGACTCATAATTGGCGGCGGGCAGCGGCGTCTCTTGTAGGCGGGTCAACAGGCCATCTGGGTCGATGGTAATGGTGGGCCGACCATTGGCGGGCTTGGGTGGTTCGCCACCGGTTTTGGGGGCTTCCCCAGCCGACGGCGGTGGCTCCGGGGGCTTGGCGCCATTGTTCTGTTTGGCCGCTTGCTGTTGGGCGACAAAGAGTTCATCCAGCGGCAGGAAGGGGGAACGCTCGCCTTTGTTCAGGGCCAGCATGTAGACTTTGGTTGTCTTATCGAGATAGGGATCGGGTTGGCGCGCCCCCCACGGGCTTTCCACCAACGACCGGAACTGGCGATCCGACAGAAAGTAGAGCCATTTACCATCGGCGCTCCAAGCGGGGGCAAAGCTATCGAGCCGGTCGCTGGTTGCCGGCAGGCGTCGTCCATCTTCCACTTGATAGAGCCAGATTTGCTCGTGTAAATTATCCGCCGGTTGCACATAAGCCAGCCAGCGACTATCGGGCGACCAGGCCAGCTTGCCAAAGTTGCCGCGGGTCGAAACGGCAATTTGCCTGGTTTCCCGCGTCGACAAATTGAGCAACCAGAGGTGATGATTCTTATCACTAAAGGCCACCCAATGCCCGTTTGGTGACGGCACGCCCATGTAGCGCAACACCTGCCCGTCGGTGGTCAACTGGGTAAAGGGGCCGATGCCATTGGGCGGCGCCGTCCAATATTCCACTTCGCCGGATTCATCGGAGAGTAATAGGAGCCGTTGTCCGTCGGGCAGGAAACGGGCATCACTGTAACGCACCCCCTGTCGGCGGGTAACTTCCACCAGTCGCCCCTGCCGGGCCGGCGCAACAAAGACCCGCCCGCGCGAGATAAGCACCACCCGATCTCCCTCTGGTGCAACGTGAATGGACGAGACATAGCCCCAAGGGTTGGTAATCCAGCGTTCGCGGGTGTGTTCAAAGTCGGAGGCCAGGGTAATCGGAACCAAGCGATCCGTGCCGGCAGCAATGTCGTAAAGGCGCAGGTCGGCCCCTAATTGGTAGACAATGCGCCCCTGATGCAGCGTGGGCGATTGCATGTCCCACGCTTTGTGAAAAGTGTGCTGCACCAATTGTCGCCCCGCTTCGGTCATTGACCAAAGATTCATGGTGCCGTCGCGGTCGCTCAGGAAGTAGAGCCGTCTGTTCCACCACATGGGCGCTTTGCTGGCGCCGGGGTAATCGGCGGTTAAGGGGACGGCTTCCGGCGGTGTTTTGCGTTTGCGCTTGGGGAAAGTGAATTTCCACAATTTCTGCACACTGCCCCCCTGATAACGCTTGGCGTTGCTGCTCGGCGGTGGCGGCAGGCGGGTGAAAAAGAGGGTGCTCATATCGGGTGTGTAGACGCCATCGCTGGCCTGGCTCAACGGTACGATGGTTTGGGCCAGGGTCTGCGGGTCGATCAACACCAGTTGGCGGTTAGGCAGGGTGGAAAAATGTTCCGTACTGTAGATCACGCGACCATCGGGCGTCCAACCGACCACCAGTGAATCTTCGTCCAACCCTTCGTAGGTCAAGCGGCGGGGGCGTCCCCCTTGCAGCGGCATGACATAGACCTCAATGGGGCCTTCATACTCAGCCGAAAAGGCCACCCATGCGCCATCGGGTGAGATGGCGGCGTGGGCTTCCAGACTATGATGGGTGGTCAGCCGTTGCGCCTGGCCGCCACAAACCGGGACGCGCCAGAGATCTCCTTCGGCCGTAAAAACAATGGTTTCATCGTGTAAAGCGGGAAAACGGTAATAACCTTGAACCGGGCCAACTGGGCGGGCATGGGTCAAGGGCAACGCAGTCATTTCCATATTCACTTCTAATCGTTGATGTTCTCACAATTCCACTACCTGTAGCATATCATTTTCTGCCTAGATTGAAAAGAAATGCGAATGAACTTAGTTACTACTAAGCGCCGCTGGTGCTTGGTAGTGGCAAGGCGTGATGAGAACAAGCAACACAGGGGCAAACGTAATCACTTTACGGTTACCGGAACGCGGGTGACCAGCCGGCCGGCAAGTAACCGTGGGCAGCGGCCAGCGCCAACCAGGCGGCACTTGGCGGCGGCTCCCCTTTGGCATTGGCTAGATCAATAAATGTACAATTGCGCGCCGCCAGGCAGGGCAGCAGATCCACTAGATCAAAGTGCTGTAAGATACCCCAGGCCATAACCTTCAGGTTATAGCGTTCGCGGTCATAGAAGCGCGTGCCGGTGAGGTCGCGATAGGAGCAGAGCAGTTTCACAAAGGTCAGATCGGCAATACCGGCTTCCAAGGCGGCGGCGAAATAGGCAAAGAGCGCGCCGCTTTCCACCCCGACGATGCCGATCCGTTCGACATCGGCCCGCTGCCGCAGGTAATCATAGCCACGCAGCACATCAAAAACCCGCATCCCCAACGTCGAGCGCTTCAACATCATGGCGTCACAGCCCAATTTATACTCAGTGTCATGGGGCGGCGGATTGGCCGTGACGCGCCGTGTCTCGACAGCCCCAACGCCGCGCACATCCAAGACGAAAACCCGATGATTGGCCGCCAGCAGGGTGTATAGACGCGCTTGCTGCGCAGCCAGATCAGTTGTACCATGTTCCAAGAGTACCAGATCGGTCTGTACGGCGCTCCCTCTGGGGTGCAGCAGGATGCCCGTTACCACAATTTCCGGTTCGCTAAAAAAGAAGATCTTTTCCGCCTGATAACCATCGATCTCACCTTGCCAGATCATGCGGGGGTAGATCGGCGCGTTGCGCTTGGCCAAATCAATGCCCAGGACGGTTGGCATCGCTTGCCGCATCTGTTGGACGTGCGCAGCGACCTCGTCATCACTTGCCAGGGGTTTTCGTTGCCAGGCGTGGTGCGCCAACCAGTCACCGTTCAGGTCAAAGACCGTGCGGCTGGTGGGCCATTGGTCAAGCACCTGCCCCTTCGGTGTACACCAGAGCGCTTCCGGCGGCAGCGTCGCAAGCTCACCGGTGCGGAAGTTGGGTTCGGCGCCCAGCAAGTGCCGGCGAAACCAGTTAACGGCCGCCTCACGCAACTGGGGTGAATAGGCATGACCGTGGTCGGCAATGGCAATGGCTACCTGATCTTCGGCACGATAGAGGCGATAGACCGCTTTCGCCCGTTCGACGGCCGCCAACGCGCCTTCAATCGGGAAAAAGTCATAGGCCGCGGCGCCCACCAGCACCGGCTTGGGCGCCATCAGGGTGAGGTAGTCGTCGTGATCAGGGCCATCGACAAAACAGCCGCGCACCACCTGTTCGCTGTCTTGGGGTTGGCCGCTGCGCATATACGCGGCCAAGGTCATGATGAACGTGCAAGGCGCCGCCGCCGCAAAACGCGGTTCGGCCATCATGAGGAAGCTCGCTTGCGTGCCGCCGCCGGAGTTGCCCGTCAGGCCGATGCGCGTGGCATCGACTTCGGTGCGCGTCTCTAGGTAGTCAACCCCGCGGATCACATCCCAGATAAAGTGGCGCGCCAGGCTGGCGCCGCCCACAACGAATTGCAACCCGCTGTGGGTGTGTTCATCGGTGCAGTGGGGCAGGTGCAATTGACCGGTTGCCGGGTCGTAATATTGCTTGCGTTCGCCCTGCCCCGGCGGGTCAACGGCCAGGACAACAAAGCCATTGTTGACCAAATCGATACAGACGGCCTGATATTCGGGGTACCCTTTGCCCAGATCACTATGGCCATGCACAAAGACCACCGCCGGCGCCGGCGCACTCAATCCCTTGGGCACATAGAGCGCGGCCGTCACATAGAAATTAGGCAAGCTCTCATAGACCAACTTTTCAATGACATAGCGCTCTTGTGTGATGAGGCCCATACCCTGGGCGTTGAGCGCGGTTTTCTGTGCAGGCAGGCCACCAATGGCCGCCAAGAAGTGATTGCGCACACGGCTGCGATGCGCCTCAAAGTGCGCAATCGTGGTCAGCGTTGCCTTTTGAGCTAGTTGCTGCGCCAAGGCAGCTTCCGCAGCCTGACGCAAGAAATGGGGCAGTTGGTCGGCCACATCATAGTACCCATTGACATGCGATGAAAAGGTTTGCATGGTAACTCCTTACTGTAGCGCGCCTTTTTCACGACCGGGCGCGATTGGCTCTGTTTCTTGTCACTGTTTGCTTTTGCTCTTTTGTGCTATCATTGATCTATCAAGCTTTTTTCGTAATCATGCTGCCTTGAACTAAAGTTCAGGCTGATAGCGTAAGTCAGCTCAAGCTGACTAGTACCAATTGTCCAGGCGGCTTATGAAAGTTACGTAAATAAACCGGTAACGAGGAGTTCGCACGCCCCGTGCGAACCGGGAATTCGCACGGGGCGTGCGAACTCCTCGTTACCGAAATAAATAAATAACCTTCATGAGCCGACTTCGGTTGTTAGCCTGAACTTTAGTTCAAGGCTCCCAAAGGAGCAACTCTATGACGCCGCGCGCATGTGTAGAACGCGCATTGGCCGGTGGCCACAGCGATAAAGTGCCCTTCACGATCTATGAATCCAAGATTCCCCAGTGCAGCGCTGAACGGGAGATGCGCAACAATGGTCTCTGTATCGTCAAACGGGATGTGCCGATCTTCAAGACCCATCGCCCCCATGTAAAGGTGACCCAAGTGACCCACTGGGAAGGCGAACGACCGTTGGCGCGCACCATCTACGAAACGCCGGTCGGTACGGTGGAGACGTTGAGCGAAGACGCGGGCTTTACAACGTGGTATCATGAAAAGATGTACAAGCGCGTTGATGATTACAAAGTTTTGCTTTTCCTGATCCAAGACGAAGTCTACGAACCAACCTATGAAACCTTTGCCCAAGCGGAAAGGGATTTTGGCGAAGACGCCATCTTCCGCGCCAACTTTGGCTTAGAGCCGCTACAAACGTTGATTTCCGGCACGCTCATGGACATGCAAACCTTCTGCTATGAGTGGATGGATCACCGCGATGAAATTCTGAAGCTCTATGATGCCATCGTCGCCAATCGGCGCAAAATCTACCCCATTGTCGCCGCGTCACCCGTCTCCCATGTCAACTATGGCGGCAATGTGACGCCGGAAATCATCGGCTTGAAAACCTTTGAGCAATATTACGTCCCCCACTACAACGAGGCGGCAGCCATCATGCACGCGGCCGGCAAATGGATTGGTTGCCATTTTGATGCCAACTGTAAATTGTTATCGCACGCCATTGCCGGGACAGAGCTGGATTATATTGAGGCATTCACCCCCGCCCCCGATACCGACATGACCTTGGGTGAAGCGCGGCGAGCCTGGCCTGATAAGGTCATTTGGCTCAATTTTCCTTCCTCTATGCACCTACAGTCGGACAACATCGTTGAGGGGAAGACGATGGCGCTGCTGGATGAACTGTCGTCTATCGACGGCATAATCATGGGCATCACCGAGGATATGCCGCCGGAGCGCTGGCGCGATAGCTGCCGTGCCATCATGCGCGGTTTAGCGCGCCATGCGTGTGAACGACCGCACCTCTATCGCTAGGAGCGCTACCCCTTGAGGCCGGTCAAGCTGATGCCGCCGATGATATAGCGCTGGCCCAGGAAAAAGACAACCAGGAGCGGCAAAGTCGCCAACAGCGACGCCGCAAAGACACGGTCATAATAGAGCGAGTGTTCGCCACGAAAGAGCGCAATGCCCACCGTGATCGGGTAGAGTTTGTCGTTCGAGAGGACGACCAGCGGCCAGATAAAGCTCGACCACTCGCCGATAAAGGTGAAGATGGCAATCGTGACTAGCGCCGGTTGCGCCAGGGGCAGGATGATTTGAAAAAAGATGCGCATGCGGCTACAGCCGTCAATGCGGGCGGCATCCTCTAACTCAAAGGGGATATTGAGGAAAAATTGCCGCAACATAAAGATGCCGTAGGCGCTGGCAAAGCCGGGAATCACCACCCCGGACACCGTGTTGGCCAGGCCCAGCGACCAGACAATCAGGTAGGTCGGGATCAAGAGGACGGAGTAGGGCAACATCATCGTCGCCAGCACCCCCAAAAAGAGGAGGTTGCGCCCGGGGAATTGAATGCGGGCAAAGGCATAGGCGGCCAACGCATTGATCAAGGTCTGGACAATGACGACAATCGAGGCGTAGAGCGCGCTGTTGCTCAGGTAGATGTTGATCCGCCCTTTATCCCAGGCATAGATGATCGATTCAAACGTGAAGGTTTTCGGAATCAATGAATAGGGATCAGCCGCAAAACCACGCGTCCCCTTGAGCGCGTTGACCACCAGGTAATAGTAGGGGAACAACATAGCCAGCGCGAGCAAAATCAGCAAGAGGTAGACGATCAGCGGGCCTGGCGCCAGGCGGAACGTTGTGCGCCGCGGTTCAACTGCCATCCCATGTGCGGGCGCGTGTGTAAGTGATTGCTGACTCATACCATTTCCCCTCACTAAAAAACGAACGCTGGCGTTTTTGCTGATTACACCCTTTTGTCAACCGCCGGTCGAATTAGAAAATTTGCTCAGAGCGGGTCGTGCGCAGTTGGATGGCGACCAGCACAAAGATCACGGCAAAGAGCAACCAGGAGAGCGCTGAAGCATAGCCCATACGGAAATACTGGAAACCCTGGCGGAAGATCAGCAGTTGCATGCTGGTGGTGGCCGACCCCGGTCCCCCCATGGTCATAATATAGATTTGGGCAAAAACTTGAAAGGCGCCAATCGCCAAGGTTACGGTGACAAAGAGCGTCACATTGCGCAACAACGGCACCGTGATATAGCGAATCTCCTGCCACCAGTTGGCGCCATCGACTTTGGCGGCGTCATAGAAATCACGCGGAATATCGGCCAGCCCGGCCAAGTAGATCACCACATAGTAGCCGACATGAACCCAGATGCTCATAATAATGACCGAGGGCATGGCCATCTTGGCATCCATTAGCCAGTTGGGGCCTTGAATGCCGATGCCATCCAGAAAGCGATTGAACATGCCTTCAGGGCTGTAGAGCCAGACCCAGATCAGGGAAATGACGACAATGGGCGTAATCGAAGGCAAAAAGTAGATCGTGCGAAAGATGCTTTTGCCATGTTTCACGCGGTGCCCGGCAAGAGCCAAGAGAAAGGCAAAGATGGTGATGCCGGGCACCACGCCAAAGGCATAGTAGGCCGTATTGCCCAAGGCTGTCCAGAATAGCTCATCCTTGAAGAGCGCTTCGCGATAGTTGCCCAACCCCACAAAGGGGCCGCCGCGCGCAATAATGTCATAATCAAAGAAACTGAGATAAAGGGAGACGCCAATCGAGATCACGGAAAAGACAATCAAGAGCAGGGCCGCCGGGCCGGCAAAGAGATAACCGGCGATCCACTTGCGCGGCTGTCGCCACAACGGTTTCGCCGTGGCTCGGCGCTGATGGGGGTGATTTATTGCTTGTTGGCTCACGGTTGCCCTCCCTATTTTTAACCAAATCAATCAACTCGGTACAGAAACCAGGTTTTTGCTCAACCAATCAGCAGCTTTTACAGGTGAAAAACCTGGTTTCTGGTTTAGTAGTTACGTTTTGGGCGACCAACCTACGCGTTGGCGCGGCGGGCAATGACTTCATTGACCTTGCGCTCCGCTTCGTTGAGCGCTTCCTGGGGATCTTTGTCTGCGGTCATCACTTGTTGCAACTCAATGCCGACGGCATCATTGGCTTCGGTGAAGAAGGGGAAGAAGGGATAGACGCCACCAGCCTCCGCCGCCGGCGTGGTGACAACACGTTGCGGCGCCCGTTCCAACACTTCGTTCCACTTCTCGCTTTCAAAGATAGCCTTTAGCGGTGTCGTACGCGTTGACAATTCAAAGCGCGTGATCACAACCGGCGGTGTGGTGCAATATTTCATCAGCGCCCAGGCGGCATCCACATTTTTCGTCGCCTTGGGCAACACAAACATATTGGACCAAGTGGTGCCTGCTTTCCCAGCCCCTTGCGGTCCCTGTGGGAAGATGATGTACCAAAATTCAAACCCTTCCGGCTTCTGGTCATTGAAGGAGGAGGTCGACCAGGTGCCGGCGTGGATCATGCCGACCTTGCCTTGTAAGAATAACTGCTCATCCTGCCGTTCCGGCGCAATGGGGAAGGAGACCTTGTGCTCATTGAGCAGCGCCAACTGCATTTCCAGCACCTGCAAGCCCTTGTCGTCGTTAAAGGTTGCGGCGGCAAAATCCTCATCGTGCATAGCGCCGCCGTTGCTGACCAGCCAAGAATTAAAGAATTCAATATAGCGGTGATCCGGGATCAAGTAACCGGCTTGGGTGATCTCATCACCGTCGCGCTTCGTCAACGCTTTGGCAGCCTCAACAAAATCATCCCACGTCTTGATGTCGGCGCCCTGCGGATCTAAACCGACTTCCTTCAACAAGTTACTATTGACCGCAATAATCGATGAATCCGGCCCTTCCCACGGCACGCCATAATACTTGCCGTTTTTGGAACGGTACATGTTGGTCGCCTCGCCATAGAATTGATCAGGCGCCAATTCGGGTACGGTACTGATGTAGTCGTCGAGATCCAGCAGAACGCCGCGATCATAGAATTCGCGCGCCCAGATGATCGAAGAGTGCAGCAGATCGGGCGGCGTGCCGGCGGCTGAATCAGCTAACACCTTCTGGATGTACTCGGCGCCAAAGGGGACAAATTCGTATTCAATGGTCGCCTCTTTGTAATTCTCGGTTAACCAATCATACCAGGCGGTGTCCCCTTCGGACTGGGCCGGGGAATGCCAAGAGCGATAGCGCACCGTAACCCCTTCTGTGGTCGCGCCGACGCCGCCGCTGCCGGTGGGCGCCGGCGCACCGGGCACCGCACAGGCGGCCAGGGCCATAGCACCAGCCGTCAACCCAGTCAACTTCAAAAAGTGGCGACGCGTAAATTGTTTTTGCGCTTGCATCGTAGCTCTCCTTCTCGAATGAACTCGAATGAATCATGGGGGCAAATGATAATGATGATACGCAATAAATCACGTAGGCCAATCCAAAGCATTCACTATTACGATGCTGGTCGAAGGTCACGAATCACGCAGCACGCAACACGCAAGAGTGTACAATGATTAGCTTGATGTGGCCTTAACGAACACAGCCCGGATAACTCGCTCCTTTCACGGGAAAATAGACGGGGCTTTCGCCTTCGCCTGTGTATTTGGACCGCGCCGACATATAGGAAAGCGCAATCGCCCGCCGCCAGTGGGTAGAACGATTGGGTGCGGTATAGTGGGGCAACAGTGAATGAAAGAACAGACCGCCGCCGGCACGAATTGGCGTCACCACCGTTTCTGCCATATCGTAATAGCGCTCATCGATCACATAGTCATCGGTTACATGGACGTGGGGCAAAGGGCCGCGTCTGTGACCACCGGGGATGACAGCCATCGTGCCGTTTTCGGGTGTGGCGTCGTCGAGGGTGAACCAACAGGAGCAAAGTTCCATCGGTTCAATCGGCCAATAAGGCGAATCTTGATGCATCCCCTTGACCGAACCGACTTCCGGCGGTTTTAGCAAGAGGCTGTTGCGAAACATTTTAAGGTCCGGCCCCAAAATCTGTTCGATGATGCCGACAATGTTTTCATGCAGTCCTAGCGCCCGGAAGCGGTCGTCGCTCTGCACTAAGAAGTCAATTTTGCGGATGCTGTCGCCGGGGTGGGCCACTGTTAACTCGCCCCGTTCCACCCGCGGCTCAACCTGCACTTTGATCCCATCCCAAGGCCGTCCGCCGTGGGTATATTCACGCACGCGCGCCCGCAAGCCGGCCACCTCAGCGGCTGTCAACAGATCTTCGACCACGACATAGCCGTCGCGCGCATAAGCATTCAGTTGTTCGGGTGTTAGTTGGATGGGCATAGTCCTCGCTTTCCCTAGTTGATTTCTAGCCAAAGCTCATCCAGTCTAGGAATAGACGCCTCCCAGCCTGGCGTTCAATTTCAGCGCAGCGTCCACCGGGACACGGTTTTGACCGGAGGATATAGCGATTGCGGTTTGTGCTTGCCTTGCGCCAACATAGGATGTTGTGGCAATGGGGACACACCAATTGTAGTACAGCTCGCAGTTGGTGTCAAACGATTATCAGTCGTCCGCAGTCGTTTAGTCGCGTAGTCCAGAGTCGGCCCATGCGACGTCGGCAAAGTAGGGGCGTACCCTACGGCAATTCGATGACGCCGATCTGATAATCATTGGGGATGTTCAAGGGGTGCAAGGGCTGCTGATCGGTTGTGTGATAGGGGATCAAAGTCACCGCATAGCGACCAGCGGGCAGGGTAGTGGTATCCACGTCGAGAAAGAGGCGGCTCTCTTCTTCAGCGCGCCACTTTTCGGCGGTGGCGCCCCGTTCATTCCAGAGCCAGCTATCCACCTGAGCGCCGCCGGCGCCCGCCGTGTGCGCCAGCCGGAGCGAGAGTGACAGCGGGGTGGCATGGGCGCCGTTGCTCTGCCAGCGCACCTCCGCCATGAGGGTTGGCGGTGCGCCATCTTCGCCGCCCTGGTGGTAGAAATTGATACCCGTAATGGTAAGCCCTTCGGCAAACTGGGCTTGGGTCGCCAGCGGAAGCACCGTTATTTTCGCCTGGCCGCGCACAAAGTTTTCAAAGGCATAGGTCGGGCGTTCATCGCCATCGGTTTCCTGATAGCCGCGCAAGCGCAAGTCGCCGGCCAACAGCCGTTGCGGGTCCGCCGCCACATGCATACCGGCCAGCCAACGCACCAGCGTTACTTTTTCGGCAGTCAGCGGCGGTAATTCATACGGCGGCGGAATGACATGATAATTGGTGCGAAACCTGGTCAAGTAATCGATTGTCCAGTGGCCTGTGGCAAATTCATCCCAGACGGCGCCGACCGGGATGATAAAGAACTGTTCCGGCTGTTTCAAAATATCCTGCGCCAGCACCGTCATATCAGCGTCAAGCTGTTCGTAGGTTTCACGCGCCGTTTGCCAACGGTGATAGTCACGCCAGGAGAGACCGCCATCAACCAGCAGTAGCACACAGGCCGCCCCAATGATGAACGGGCGCTGATAGTCGCCCAACGGTCGCCTTTGTTGACCTACCCAGGTTAAACCAGCGGCAGCCAACAGAAAGGCAAGCGGCGCCACCTCCAACACCCGCAGTTGATCCGGCGGCACCGGCGTGTTGGAGACGGCCAGAATCCCCGGCCAGAGCATCACCGCCACGGCCAGAAGTAACATGCGGGTCGCCGGTCGCCGCCAGCCGATCACGACAGCGAGCCAGAAAAAGAGGGCCACCGCCGGCAGGACAGGCGTGCGCCGGGGCAAATTGTGAACCCAGATCGGGTCGCCCGAAACGCCAAACATCAAGAGATGCTCGCTGAATTGACGCCAGAAGAGCGACAGCGGCTCATCCCGGTTCAACAGCCAGACCTGTCGCACCCGGAGCGAACCGATTTCCGGGTCTGCGATGAGGACGTAAAGTAGCGGCGCTGTTACGACAAAGGCAGCGACGGCGCCCAGCAGCAAGCCCCGTTTCCACAACGTTTTGCGCCAGTCCAAGACGAGAATCAGGGCCAGGATGGGCATAAAGCGCGCAGCAGTGTAGGTGTATTGGGTCGCGCCCAGCAGCAGGCCGGCCAGGAGGTAGCGTCGCCAATCCGTGCTGTTGCGACACGCCCAAAAGCTCAACAGCCAGAGGCAGAAGAGCGGCACAAAGGTATTGACCCGTAAGCCCATACGGCTCAGGGAGATGGTCCAAAAGGTGACAGCAACGAATCCACTCCCCAGCACTGCCTGCCAGGGGCCGAGCAGCCGTTTGCCCAGGGCATAAGAGGCGGCAACCGCTACGGTTCCGGCAAAGGCAGCCGGCAGACGAATCGCCAGCACACTATTGTCGAGCCAACCGACAAAAAGCGCCACTAGATAGGTGAAGAGCGGCTCATGCCCATTGGCCGTAGGGAAGAAGAGTTTTAACTCACCTTCCCACACGCGCAGCGCATCGAGACCATGCGCCGCTTCATCGAAATAGAGGCCGGGCGGCGCTATCATCAAACCGGAAACACGTAGATAAAAAGCGAGCAGCAGCAGAACAAGGATAACGACGCGTGGTTTCATAAGCCTTCACTCTGACAAAGGGTTGCAGGATCAGCATGTAGTATACCGATACAGTTGAATTTTCTGCAATCTATGGCCGGAGTGTACAGGCATTCCCTATGGGGAAGCAATCGCAACATAAGTCTAGTACACGACGGCGTAAATAAACCCATAGTTGCCAGTGAGACAGTGAGACAGTGAGACAGTGAGACAGTGACTGACCTACTGGCTTACTTAGGCCGCTCTGTACTAGCCTTGTCATTCTGAAAGAATCTGTCAATCGGCAAGTTGGCAGATTCTTTCAGAATGACAATACCGAACATCGACCTGCGATACGATGCGCGGTCAGGCTACCTATGCGGTCACGCCCACTGCCATCTTATCCCAAGCGTTGATATAGGCCGCTGACTGATGGCGGAAATAGGTGTTGTACAACTCGGCGTAATGGCCGCCACGCGCCATTAAGTTGTCATGGTCGCCCTCTTCGATGATCTCCCCCTCGCGCAGAACGATAATACGGTCGGCGGCGCGAATTGTTGACAGGCGATGGGCAATGACAATAGCAGTGCGTTCCTGCAAGACCACATCCAGCCCTTCCTGAATCTGCGCTTCGGTTAGCGGGTCGATACTGGCCGTCGCTTCATCCAGGATCACAATGGAGGGGTTTTGGAGCAGCACTCGCGCCAGCGCCACCAACTGGCGTTGCCCCATCGAAATGCCCCGCCCCTGTTCACTGATTTCAGTCGCCAGGCCATTGGGCAACGCTTGCAGCCAGTCGCCGCCGCCGACCTGGCGCGCTACCGCTTCCACCTCGGCATCGGTAGCGTTGGGATTGCCATAGCGGATGTTATCGGCCACGGTGCCGGAGAAGAGGAAGGGGGTCTGCGGCACAATGCCCAGGCCGCGGCGATACGCCTGCAAGTTAAAGGTGCGAATATCGCGGCCATCAATCAACAGTTGCCCGCCCTGGAACTCATAGAACCGCGCCACCAGCTTGCCCAAGCTCGACTTGCCGGCGCCGGTATGACCGACCAGGGCAATGGTCTGTCCGGCGGGAATCAACAGGTTGAAACCAAGCAGCACTGTCTCTTTGTCGTTGTAGCTAAAGTCAACGTCTCTAAACTCGATCTCCCCCCGAATTGACGGGACGGGCTGGTTGTCGGTCTGCACGACCCGCGCCTCGGCATCAACCAGGGCAAAGACCCGTTCGCTGGCCGACATGCCCAACTGGAACTGGCTCCAGAAGGAGGCGATGCCGGTGAGCGGAAACCAGAAGAGGTTGATACTCTCCAGAAAGAGAAACCAGGCCCCCGCCGTCACTGTCCCGGCCAGGACGCTGTTGCCGCCAAAGTAGAGCACCAACGCGGTGCCAATGCCGGCAATCGTCCCCAACACCGGGAAGATGGCGCTAAAAACAATGCCCTGCCGCCAGCTCAGGCGGTACGATTGCTCGTTGACTTTGGTAAACTCCTGGTAGATGGTCTGCTCCTGGCGAAAGTTTTTGGCAATGGCAATGCCGGCAATCGACTCCTGTACATTAGCATTCACCTGGGCGATTACCCGGCGCGCCTGCTGGGTGGTATGGCGCGCAATCCGGCGAAAGGCCAGCGCCGTAAAGATAATCACCGGCGCAATCGCCAACGCAATCAGCGCCAGCCGCACATTGATAAAAAAGAGCAGCGCCACCACCAGCGTCACCACCAACACCTGGCTCATCAGGTTGAGGGTGAGCGTGACCACGTTGGAAAAATCTTGGGTATCCGATGTGACGCGACTGACGATCTTGCCCGACGAAAACTCATCGTAGAAGGACATATCGCGATCCAGCACAGCATCAAAGGCGTCACGCCGTAAGTCCAGCACCACGTCGCCGACCGTCCTGGCCGTGTAGCGTTGCCGAATAAAGTTAAAAGTCCACGAAAGCGCGCCGGTGACCAACACGGCCAGGATCAGCCACCAACTGCGCTGCCAGACTTCGTCTCGCAAGTTATCACTGGCGATCACAATGTCCAGTCCGCGCGCAATCAAGAGCGGCAGCGCGGCATCCATCACCGAATTGAGAACAATCATGCCGGCGACCACACCCATTTTTTGCCGGTGGGGCCAGAAATAGCCAGTGATACGTTTCAACAATTCACGGTCTGTATAAGTGCGGTCGTACGCCTCGGCGTCCAACCCATCCATGATAAAACCCATAAGAAGCTCCTCTGTTGCTTGGCCTACACGTAACGGGCAAAGATGCGTTGATAGAGTGAACAGCGGCCCATCAGTTCTTCGTGGGAGCCTTGATCGATAATTTCACCTTGGTGGAGGACAAGAATTTTGTCAGCCCGGCGAATTTGCGAAAGTCGGTGGGTGATCAGCAAGGTGGTGCGTCCTTCCATCACTTTGTTGATCGCGCGCTGAATATGATCCTCGGTAGCGCTGTCGATGGCGCTGGTCGAGTCGTCGATCATGAGGATGCGTGGGTCGGTCAGCAAGGCGCGGGCAATGGCGATACGCTGGCGTTGGCCGCCGGAGAGGGTGACGCCCCGTTCGCCGATTTCGGTCTGGTAGCCGTCGCGGAAGCTGGTGATAAAGTCGTGCGCCTGGGCGGAACGGGCCGCTGTTTCAATCGCCGCCTGGTCGGACTGTTGCGCCATGCCAAAGGCGATGTTCTCGGCAATCGAGCGGGAGAAGAGAAAGACATCCTGCTCGATGGTGGAGATTTGCGAACGCAGCGATTCCAGATTCCATTCGCGCACATCAACGCCATCGATCAGAATGCGCCCCTCGTCCACATCATAAATGCGATTGACCAGCTTGGTCAGCGTACTCTTGCCGGAGCCGGTCTGGCCGACAATGGCGATGGTCTCCCCCGGCTCTGCGGTGAAGGAAATATTACGCAGCACCGGCGACCCTTCCGGCGAGTTTTCCAGGTAGAAAGAGACATTGTCAAAGCGAATCTCGCCGCGCATGGTGGCCGCGTGACCGGCCAGGTTTTCATCCAGCTCACTCTCAGCGCGCATGAGTTCGAGAATCCGTTCAGCGCCGGCCATGCCCATCTGCACCAGCGAAAAGGTGAAGATTGAGATAAAGGCCGGGAAGCGTAAAATGCCCATCAACCCCATGTAGGCGACCAACTGGCCGACCGTGATTTCGTTGAGGGAAAGCAAGTATAGCCCGTGCGCAAAGGCGCCGGTGAAGGCAAAGCCCAACAGCAGGATCGGCAGATAACGCGCTTGAATATCCCCTTCCTTGACAAAATAGTCGCGATAGTTGGTGGCGTTATGGATAAATTTCTGTTGCTCCTGGCGCTCTTGCGCCATTGCCTTGACCACCTCAATGCCGGTGATGGTTTCATTGAGGCCGGCGTTGAGATCGCCAAAGGTGGCGCGCTGCATCCCGGCCACCGGGTTGAGCTGGTTCATGTAGCGGCGCAAGGCAAAGACAAAGACAATTTCAAAGAGTATGGGCGCCACCAACAGCCGCGGGTCGATAAAGGCAATAAAGACCAGCGGCGAGATCAAACCAATCACCGACTCGGTGATAAGCGAGACGCCGGGGTTCATCATCGGGTTGAGTTGACGTACATCGTTGCTGGCGCGCGCCATGATGTCACCGACCCGCTGGCGGTTGTGAAAGGTTTGACTTTTGCCCAGTAGGCTGATATACAACTCTTCCCGTGCATCGCGCTCCAGCCGCTGGCCCAAGGTTTCAATCGATGTGGAGTTGGTCAGATCCACCAGACCGCGTACCAATACCAATGCCAATACGCCCAGCCCCAGCCAGAGCAGGCGTTGTGTGCTTGGCTGGGGCTGTAACACTTCATCAAAGGCCATGCCGGTCAGGCGTGGAATAGCCGCAAAAAAGATATTGGTCAAGGATGCCGCCAGGAGAAAGAGCGTCAGCAAGCCCTTGTAGCGCAGTAGATGGGAAAGCACCCACCGAAAAGGGCCGCGCCGATTGTAATGATATTCGCCAACGACACTAAATTCCCGTTTATCTGGTGGAATCTCGTTAGCGCCCCTCACCGAATACATTGAAACTGCCAAGATATGCTCCTTTGCCAAAAAGAACGATTGTTCTATAAAAGAATAATACTATACTCCATAGAAAGCGAGAAACTAACCACTATCTTGCACCATGAAAAGCTCTTTCCACCCAATCTTCCTTCCTAAAGCAAGAGCCAAGTTAACGCAGGAAGGTTACGGCATAATACAATTATTTTGATGCAAATTCCTTAATTTATCGAAAGTTTACGTAAAGTTTAAATCTCTGATTATAATCCTAAGACCTTCCTTTACTCTGGTCTTTGTCCTAATCGTTATCTTGTTAGCCATGATTTCTCATCGAATTTATGTAACAAATTTGTAAAACTGCTTATTGCTTTTTTTGCCGAACTATGTTAACATCTATTTAACATTTGCTAAACTATGAAGAAAGGTTTCACCCATATAAAAACCTCTCTTTCCGTATGGTAACAACAAAGCCCGTTTTTCGCTGGTCGATGACCAATGAAGAACGGGCTTGGCAGTTCCTGCAAGTATTATTCATGGTGAAGCTTTTCTTCATATTGATAGGAGTTACGCAGTTGACGGGCGCTACCAGAGACCTGTCAGGTTTCGCAAACCTGACAGGTCTTGTCCAACTGCGTAACTCCTAATTAAATAACGAGAATAATTAACGTTTTATTAACATTCTCAGTTTAATATTCTTCGTTTCCGATCTGGCAGCAACACAGTAACAACGAAATCTGTCCATACGGCAGAATGGTAACCAGCAGCGCAAAGGTTGTAGCTATCATATAGTTACACAATTTGTTTGTTACACCTACAAAATTGTTAGTTAAGTTAGTTAAATCATAGAAATCAGCTTGTAGACGCCGGTATTGGTACCCCTGCTTTGAGGTATCGTTTTTCGACGCGCTGATCGACGACTCGTGTTCAAGGGATCTCGCAACGCACACGGATGGATGACCAATCCACTTGATCGGAGGAGTAAGTTTCCCCAATGTCGACACACCATCATGATGACACTGCACCGTCGCGCTTTATTATTTATTCCCAAGATGGCTTGGGATTGGGTCACATGCGCCGCACCAGCGCCATTGCCGGGCGTGTCCTGCATCGCTTGCCGGGCGCCTGCGTCCTAACCCTCTCTGACTCGCAGTTGGGTCAATTTTTCCCCATCTCCTCCAGCCACGATTATTTGAAGCTGCCCTCGATTGTCAAAACCGGCCCCGGCGATTGGCGACCAGCCCGTCTGCCGCTGGCCTTCCAGACGATCCAGGCCATGCGTCAGGAGATCATCTACTCGGCCACTATGCGCTTTCACCCTGATATTTTTCTGGTCGATCACATGCCGCATGGCACCATGGGCGAATTGCTCCCTACCTTGCGCGCCCTCAAAGCGGCCAAGGCGCCGACCAAAGTAGTGTTAGGTCTGCGCGATATTTTGGACGCGCCGCAGGTGGTCGAAGAGCGCTGGCAGACCGAGGGGGCCTATGCCGCCGTCGAAGAGTTTTATGATCTGGTCTTGATCTATGGGATGCGTGAACTCTTTGATATGGCCGAGCATTACCACTTTTCCCCGGCCATTCGCGCCCGCGCCCGCTATTGCGGCTATGTCTGCCCTGCCCCTGCTGACCGTCGGCGTCAGCCTGTGCGCGCCGGTCTGAACGGTCATGGCGACGCACAGTTGATCGTCGTCATGGCCGGCGGCGGCGCCGACGCCTACCCCATGATGCGCGCCGCCCTTGATGCCTTGCCTTTGCTCCAGCAACAGTATCTCTATTGCCTCATCATCACCGGTCCCTTTATGCCGTCGGATTTGCAACACGATCTCCAGACGCGAGCGGCTACGCTACCGGCGCAGGTGGTAACCGCCGTCGACGATACCTATAGCTATCTCGAAGAAGCCGATCTGGTGATCGCCATGGCCGGCTATAACACCACGGTGGAGATTCTCCAATCCGGCAAGCGCGCCATCCTGGTGCCCCGTCGCGGCCCCAGCGCCGAACAGCGCATGCGCGCCAGACTCTTTGCCGCCAAAGGCTGGGTCGCCATGCTTGACCCGGATGAACTTCACCCTGAGCGCTTTGCCGCTTTGATCACAACGACGCTGGCTCAACGCACCCAACCCGCAACGCCAATCGCACCTGATTTGGAAGGGTTGAACAGCAGCGCTGACCACTTGCTCGCTTTACTTAAGGAGTAAATGTAGCGGTTGGTTGGTTTCGACAGGCTCAACCAACCAACCAACCAACCAACCAACCAACCAACCAACCGTCTGTTCCGATATTCATCGTTCACGCATTGCTACTGTATCGGTTATGAATCCCTTACCCAACGATGCCGCCCTACCGGCTCTAGCGGCGCTCTTTGATTGGCCGGTGATTACCAATGGCTTCCGCGCCTGTGCAGGGCTGAACCACAATGAGGCGGCGCCGGGTCAAACCTGGCAGGTGACGCACTGTCAACACTTGCGCTATCAGCCTGGCGTCCGCTGTACGGCAACCTATACCTTGCGCCAGGAACGGCCGAGACAACCGCCGCACCAAACCATCGGCGTAGTCGATTGTACACCCGCTGGGTTGCACTACCGCCCTTTTACCCAGGATGAAGCGCTGCCGTGGCTCACGGCCGCCGCTGACCCCGCAGTGATGGCGGAACGGCTGGCAACCCTTGCGACTGAGGCGACCGACGCGCCGTCACCCCCATCGACCTGGCGCGTCACCCCTATCCGCTACCGTCCCGGTGAACGGTGCGCTTTCCAATACAGCCGGCAAAGCGCAACCGGGGTGCGGGCTTACTTCGGTAAACTCTTACGCCAGCCTCATCCCCAACGGGTGGCCGCTTTGCCGCGCTTGCATACGCTTGCTCAACAAGACGCAACGTTACCCCGTCTGCCCTGTCCACTGGCCTACTGGCCCGATCTTCATTTGCTCATCCAGCCGGCAATCATCGGTGGTGAATTTCACGCCGTTGTCTTTGACGAAACGTTGCCGATCACAGCGCGGGCGTCATGGTTTCACCGGATGGGCGTTACCGTAGCCGCGCTCCACGCAATGCCACCTTTGGATCTGCCCTTGCGCACGGTGGCGGATGAATGGCCGGAGTTACTGGCGGCCCAACCACTTATTGAACAACTTTTGCCCACCCTGGCGCCGGACTATGGCGCAACGTTGGCGGCGCTCATGGCAACGGCAGCGGCGTTACCGTTGGTGACGCCGGTCGTCTGCCATGGGGCGCTCCGCACCGATCAATTCTTGTTCAGTCAGACCGGGCAGTGTGTACCGGCGACAGCAGAATTGCGCTTGATCGATCTCGACACCTTGTGTCTGGCCGACCCGGCCTGTGATCTGGGCAACGGTCTGGCCTACCTAACTTGGAAAGCCATACGCCAACCCCATCATGCGGATCTCATCCGCCAGGGGAGCGTCGCTTTCCTGGCCGGTTACAGGACTGTGCGCCGGCTGCCCGCCGACGCTGCCTTGGCCTTCTACCAGGCGCTGGCGCTCTTAAAGATCGCCGGGCGCCGCTTTGCCAATTTAAGCTACCGGGAATGGCCCTTAACTCCGGCGCTTGTGCAAGCCGCGGCGACGTTCCTGGGTGATCCATCACCCCATAGCAGAATGGCAATACTTGTATGAACACGATCCCTGTCCCGGTTGTCAACGCCGATTGGCAGTTGACCGCCTTGCCCCAAGCCACCAACTTGACGACGCTAAACAGACTGGTCGCGCCCATGTTCTTATCAGCGTTCCCTGAGAGCCGCTGTCAACTCACCGCGGCAACGGCGTTCGATGGCAAAGCCGGCGAACGGGTTGTTATCCGCTATGACCTGGCGGCGACGACACCGGCAGCGACGGGCGGGCCAATAACCCTCTTTGGCAAGCTCTATGCAAATCCGGCCAGGGCGGCGCAGGTCTATACCGCCATGAGTTGGCTCTGGGGCGAGGTCTTCCGCCAGGCGCCGGAGGTGGGGGTGCCGCGACCGTTGGGGTTGCTTCCCGATTTGGGGATAGTCTTCTATGTGCCGGTGGAAGGACAATTTCTCAACGAGTTGTTCACCCATGAACAGGCCGACCATTGGATGGCGCTCACGGCCACCTGGTTGGGGCAGTTGCACCAACAACCCCTGCAAACAACCAAACACTTTGACCTGGCGAATGAACTAACGAATTTAAAGGAGTGGGCCAGGTTGATCGGCCAGAGCTACCCGACCCTGTTTGACGGCGCCAATCACCTGGTTGCCTATCTGCGGGAGACGGCGCCCCGGTTGAGCTTCCAGGTGCAAGCGCCCATCCACAAGGATTTTCACTATCAACATGTGCTGGTCAACGGTCGCTTGGCGGTCATTGATTTTGACGAGATGCGGCTGGGTGATCCCAATTTTGATCTCGCCCATTTTTGCGCCAATTTACACCTGCTCGCCCACCGCACCCCTCAACAGGCGCCGCGCCTGCAACAATTGGAACAGACCTTTCTACAAAGCTACAGCCGTCAAACCGGCTGGACAGCCGACCAACGCTTTCTCTACTTTTTCATCTACACCTGTGTCAAACTCGCCAAACAACTCTGCACCCAGCGCGGCCCCCACCCCCGCCCCACCGGCGCCGAGCAACAACGGCAGGTGGAGATGATTTTGGCGGAGGGGATTGAGAGAACAAAGAATAGTTACTGGAAAATCATTAATACTTAATTGTTTTCCAGTAACTATTGAAGCGCCTATAGCGCTGTAAGAGACAAAAGACAATGACCCAATCACCCGATCACCCAAAGATTGCTTATCTGTTGCGCAGCTTCCCGCGCCTGTCGCAGACCTTTATTTTGCATGAGATTTTGGCGTTAGAAGAGCTTGGCGTGGCGCTCCAGCTTTTTGCCATGACCAATCCGCAGGAGCCGGTGGTGCAGGCGCAGGTGACGGCAGTGCAGGCGCCGGTCGCTTATCTGGAAACGGCACGGGCCGCCCCTTGGTTGGACACAGTGCAGGATCATCTGGGCTGCTTTGTACGCCGGCCCTGGCGCTATCTCCAGACACTTTGGTACGTGTGGCGTCACCCGGAGTGTGATGAAGGGTATACGACGGCGTCGCGCTATCGCTGTTTTCACTATGCCGTCGATCTGGCGCCGCGCTTGCAGGAACGGTCACAAGCGCAGGCCATCACCCATCTCCATGCCCATTTTGCCCATGACCCGACCTTGATTGCGCAACTAGTCCACATGTTGACGGGGTTGCCCTTTAGCTTCACCGCCCATGCGCGGGACCTCTACCAGATCCCGCCGGCCGCGCTCGTTGAACGGATCACCGCGGCGCAATGGGTTGTGACCTGCTGTGGCGCGAATCTGGATTATCTGAAAAGCGTAACGCCGGCGCGACTCTGGGGGAAATTTCACTTGATCCATCATGGGGTGAATTTGACCCTCTTTCAGCCGGCGCAGAATCCGCCCCCACGTTCGTCGCCGCCGCTGATCCTGGCCGTGGGGCGGTTGGTGGCGAAAAAGGGCTTTGCCGACTTGATTCACGCCTGCGCTTTGCTCAGGGGCGCCGGGTATGCCTTTCGCTGCCGCATCTATGGCGAGGGACCATTACAGGGTGAACTGACCGCGCTGATTGCCCAGTTGGGGGTGGCCGACACTGTGCAACTGGCCGGCGCCTGTACACAGCAAGCGTTGGTGACGGTGATGCAAGGCGCCACCCTCTTCGCCTTGACCCCCTATGTCACCGATGACGGCGACCGCGATGGCGTCCCCAATGTGCTGGTCGAGGCGATGGCGTGCGCATTGCCGGTTGTCAGCACCACCATTGGCGGGATTCCCGAACTGGTGACGCATGAAGTGAACGGCCTGTTGGCGCCGCCCCATGATAGCCATGCCATTGCCGCCAACCTGGCGCTCTTGCTGGGTGATGATCTGTTACGGGAACGGCTGGGGCGCGCCGCTCATGCCACCGTCACCCGATTTTTCAACTTGCATACCGCCGCTCAGCGCCTGGCCGCACTCTTTAGCGCAGCCGGTCGCCCAGACGCGACAGTCACACCAACCCATGAACCATTTACGACAGCTCAGCCCGCCGCACACTAACGGGGCGAACAACTTGACCCTGCCGCCGGAGGAGTACCGCCAGTTGACCAGCGCCCGGTCGCCGGCCCACATGCGCGCCTACCTGGCCGCTGCCAGCGGAACACCCTGCGCCGCCGGAAGGCGGTTACCGGCCTGTCATCTGCTCGATATGAAATATGCGCCCAACGAGCAATGCACCCTACTCTATCAGTGGGGCGACCAACTGTGGATTGGGCTGCTGCCGTGGCAGAAAGCGCCGCCTACGGATCATGCCCATTATCTGGCGCCACTCAACCTGTGGCTCTATCCCTTCCCCCATGACCCGGCGCTGCCGACGTTGGCTACGGTGCTTGATGATGGCGCCTTAACCGAACGGTTGCGCGCTGCCTTGCCGCTCTACCAAACGGACGGAATGGATCTGGTGCGCGCCCACGCCACGCCGCTGCGCTATCGACCGGGGAAGCGCTGTACCGTGCAGATCGATCTGCTGCTCCGGTCACGCCGGCGGGGCGCGCTTTGTCGGCAACGGCTCTACGGCAAGCTCTACCACGATGCCGACAAAGCGGTCGCGGTCTATGAGGAGATGCACCTGCTTGCCGACGCCGTAAATACCGGCAGCGGGGCGTTGACCTTGGCGACCGCCGTGGCTTTTGTCCCGGCCCTGAGTCTGGTGTTGCAAGCGCCTGTCGCTGGGCAGCCGCTGGATCTACTTTTGCGGGCTACAGCCGGTGGCGCGGCTGGCACAACCGCCGTCATGCGCGCCGCCCAAGCCCTGGCCGCCCTCCATCAGTTGCCGGTCGCAACCGAACGACGCCGGCCAGGGACAAGCGATGTCGCCAAGTTGAGCCGCCGGGTTGCCAAAGTGGCGACGGTCGCGCCGGCCTTAGGCGAAGCAATGGTGACATTGGCCCGCCACCTTGCCGATCTAGCCCATCATCTGCCCACCTGGGGCGCGACCACCAGCATCGGGCATGGCGATTGCAAACCGAGTCAATTTCTACTCAGCCCCGATCAGGTCGCCCTGCTCGATTTTGACCATTGCGGCATGGCTGATCCAGCGGCAGATGTCGCGCTCTTTCTTGCCACGCTGCGTCAGGGACGTGTCCACCAACAGAGCAACGCGCGCCGCCGCCCTGTCACCATGCAATCGGTGGATGATGCCCAGCGCGCCGCCTTTTACACCGCCTATGCCGCCGCCACCGGCGCCCCCCCCGCTTTTGCCTACCGGGTGGCCTGGTATGAAGCGTTAGCGCTCCTACGCAAAGCCTGGCGCAGCTTTGCCCGCAGCCCTTGGTCACCCCTGCCAGCGCTACTGGTAGACGAGGCGCGGCGCAGCATTGATAAACTCAGTTAGTTGGTTGGTTGGTTCGTTGGTTTCGACAAGCTCAACCAACGAACCAACCAACTAACTAACTAACCAACCAACCAACCACTCACACGAAAGGAAAAAGATCGATGGCAAAAGAAGCCAAAGGGAAACAAAAAACAGAAAAAAAGGGCATCCGGCGCGATACGTTGGGCTATGCGCTGCGGCTCTTTTATCACTATCTGGCCGGGCAGCGCTACCTCTTTGTGCTGGCGCTGGTGATGTTGGTGGCCGAGGCGGCGATGGCGGTCTTTGAAGCCTACCCGCTGGCCTATCTGATCGACTTCCTTAAAGGGGATCGCCCCGATCTGCTCACCTTTCTCGGCTGGTCGGTGACGCTGGGAAACCCGACCAACGCCATGTTGATCACCGTGGCGCTGCTGACGACGGCGATGATCGTCATGGCGGCGATCAACAGCCTGGGCGACTCGCTGGCCGAGATCTACCTGGCCAAGGGGGGGCGCATGTTGGGCTACAACTTGCGCAAGGCCATGTACACCCATCTGCAACGGCTCTCGCTGGCCTACCATGACCAACGGCGCACGGGCGATGTCCTCACCCGCGTCACCGGCGATGTAGGGGAGTTGGAAGATTTTATCATCGGCTCCTTTTCCGACATTGTCGGCAGCATCCTGGTGCTGATCGGCACCCTGCTCTTCCTGGTCTACCAATCGTGGCAGGTGGCGATTGTGGCGGTGGTGATCGTGCCGGTGATGGCGCTCATCTCCAACTGGTTCTCACAACGGATCAAAAAAGCGTCCAAAGAGCAACGGGCGCGCGAAGGCGATCTGGCCTCGGTGACCCAGGAAATGCTGACCTCGATCCGGGTGATCCAGAGCTTTAGCAGCGGCGACCACCAGTTGCAACGCTTTGGCGCCTATAACCAGAAAAATGTCGAAGCTGCGCTGGTGGCTGCCGGTTTGCAGGCGCGCTTTAGCTGGGTGGTCAAGGTGATGGAATCGGTCGCCATTGCCGTGGTGGTCTGGCTGGGGCTGTGGCTGCTCAATAGCCAGACGATCAGCGTCGGCATGTTGCTCATGTTTATCATCCTGATCCAAAACATGTTCAAGCCGACACGCAAGATCATCAAGGAGTGGAACACCTTTGGCAAGGTCTTTGCCAGCATCGAACGCATCGGTGAACTGCTTGACCGCAAGGTCAGCGTGACCGACGCACCCAACGCGGTGCCGGCGCCGGCCTTTCGGGGGCAGCTCACCTTTGAAGAGGTCAGCTTTGCCTATCAGCCCGATCAATCCGCCGATGATGAAGGAGAAGAAGCAGAAGACGCCAGCCGTGAACCGGGCCGTCAGGCGCTGCACAATGTCAACTTTAGCGTGGCGACCGGCGAGGTGCTGGCGCTGGTTGGGCATACTGGTGCGGGCAAAAGCACCATCTTGCAACTGCTGCCTCGCCTCTATGATCCGACTGCCGGGCGCATTTTGATCGATGGCCAGGATCTGCGCGCCTTCACCCTCGACTCCTTGCGCGCCCAGATGAGCATGGTCTTGCAGGAGACAATCCTCTTCAACAGCACGGTGGCCGAAAATATTGCCTATGGCCGCGCCGCCACCAGCAAGCCGCCGACGCGTGATGAAATTATCAACGCCGCCACCTTGGCAAACGCCCATGAGTTTATCGAAAAATTGCCCGACGGCTACGACACCATGTTGGGCGAACGGGGCGCCAATCTCTCTGGCGGTCAGCGCCAACGGTTGGCGATAGCCCGCGCCTTTATCCGCAACGCCCCGATCCTGATTCTCGACGAACCGACCACCGGTCTCGACACGGCGTCGGCGGAGTTGGTGCTGTTGGCGCTGCGCAGCTTGATGAAGGGTAAGACCACCATCATCGTCTCCCATGATTTCAAGCTGGTGCGCCAGGCCGACCAGATTGTGGTGATTCAGGAAGGCCGCATTGCCCAGAAAGGTAGCCACCGCGCCCTGGTACGCGCCCCCGGTTTCTATGCCGAATCGTACATCCGCCAATTTGGCGCGGTCGAGGCGGACGAGGAGAGCGAGGAAGAGGGCGCTGCCTTTGACCTCTTGCGCAGCCCCTTGTTGCAACAGCGCCTACCCGCCCTGACCACCGCTTTTGATGGCCCAGCTATGGCGCTGCGCCTGCAAAGTATCCTCTTTGGCGCCGCCAACTCACGCTATCAGATTGAAGAATGCACCCCTGGCAAGGCGGCTTATCTACCCAATGAAGGCTGCACCCTGCGCTATGAGGTACTTTACAAGGATACAAAACAGCCGCAGACGCAACAAGCGTTAGTCTTGGCCCGTCTCTTTACCACGCCAGATGCTGCCGAAAGCTATTTGACTGCCAAGCTCAAGCCATTGGTAGCAGCCATACAGGGACGGGACGAACTAGCGCCCTTTGCCACTCCCGCCGCGCTGCTCTCCGATTTGAATATGGTGGTTCACCTCTTCCCGGTTGATGGCGAGTTGCCGACACTGGTCGCTGCCACCGACCCGGTGCGTCTGCTGGTGCTGTTGAATACTGCGCTGCCCGCTGTGCGCGACCGCCAACTGCGATTGGCTGATTGTGGCGTTGAGCTGGGTCACTATGGCCGCCAACACCGCTGTGTCCTGCGCTATCTGGTTGATGGGCATTGGGTCAGCAACCAGCAGCCCTATCGCCAGCAGATCTATGGCAAGGTGGCGGCGGATGGGCGCGGCGAGTTGGTGGATCAGGCGCTCACCCTCTTGCGCCGACGCTTGCGGGAATTTAGCGGAGGCGCCCGCTTTGCCATCCCCAACACACTGGGCTATTACCCTGATCTGCAACTGATCCTACTCAGCGCCGTGCCGGGGACGCCGCGGATTGCCGGCCTGCTCAAGGTGCGCCGCCAAGGCGACAACCCCAGCACACCCGCTGATTTAACCGTTGAAAGCGCCATTGCCACCGCCGCCGAAGTCAGCGCCCAACTGCATCTCGCCGAGATCCAACTAGGGCGGCTGCGCACCTTGCAGGATGAAATGAACGATCTACAGGAAGATTGTCAAGTCGCCCGCCAACTGACGCCGGCGCTGGCCGTGCAACTGCAAGAGATGATCAACCGGCTGAAGCCCTATCTGGCCCAACAGCCGCTGCCCTACTGTTTCAGTCATGGCGATTTTACCCACACCCAACTGATCTTTGACGGTGTTATGGCCGGTCTAGTCGATTTTGACACGGTCTGTCAGGCCGAGCCGGCGCTGGATATTGGGCAGTTCCAAGCCTATCTGCGGCTGGCGGCAGCCAAAGCGCAACGGTCGGCGCCCGCCCTCGATGGGCAAAACCCAAGTGATGATGACGCCACTGCGCTGTGTAACTATTTTCTCAAAACCTATACCCAAGCTGCCGGCTATGCACCGCTGACGGCCACCTATCTGGAACGCCGCGTCGCTGTCTATGAGGTGGTCAGCTTGCTGCGGATTGCCCTGCATAGCTGGCAAAAACTCAAAGCGGTACGGCTGGAACAAGTATTAACCATTCTGGAGGAGCGCATCGCATGTCTACCACCTTTGACCCAACCACAACCGGTCGCGCCCCGGAAAGGGCTGCCCTGGCTGACTGGCGCGGCCACACGCCAGGGGAATGGCTAACCGCTGTTGTCGAACCTCAGCGGGTGCGGGCGGCGCTGATAGCACAAGTCCCCGCTTTCGTGAACGGTAGCCGACGGCTGGAGCATTGCCAGGTCAAACGGCTACGGCTGCGCGATGAAAGCGGTTGTTGGCTAGGCACCTATCTGTTGACCGTGACAAACGGCGCCGGTGGAACGCCCCAAACCATCCCGGTGCTGGGCAAGCTCTATCCGCCAACCCAGCCCTTACCGGAGGGCGCGCCCAATGGCGCCGCTCTTGGCGCACCGGAGTGGCATTGCATCTTGCCGGACTTACGGCTCGAATTAACCAGCCAACCGGAAGAAGGCGATCTGCCGGCGTTGCCGCAGTTGACCGACGCCGTGGCGGCCCACGCCTTACTCGAAGCGAGCATTCGTGCCGGCAGCTCCGCCTATCCGCACTTGCGCTTACAGGGCTGTCGGCCTCAGATTATGCGCTATAAGCCGGGCAGCCGTTGCACAATTCTCTATCATTTGGACTATGGCCCGGACGGCAACGCTAACGGTGCGGTCAACCCAGGCCCGCCGCTGGTCGTCGCCAAGACCTATCGCGGCGACAAGGGCGAAAATGCCTACCATGCCATGCGCGCGCTCTGGGAATCGCCGCTGGGGCGGAGCCAAACGGTTGCCATTGCCGAGCCGCTGGCTTTTCTGCCCGATCTCAATATCCTGATCCAAGGCCCGATTCGCCAGCAGCAGACGCTGAAAGAGCTGGTGCGCCAGGCGCTGCATGGCGAGGGCGCCCAACACCAGGCGCGCCTGGATGACTATCTACGCCAGACGGCGCGCGGGCTGGCCGAATTGCATAGTTGTGGCGTGCAATATGGCGAGGTGGTCACTTGGGAAGATGAACTGGCCGATGTGCTGGAACAACGCGCCCGCCTGAGCGTCCCACTGCCCGGATTTGCCGACCTGGCGGAAACGCTATTGACACGACTGCGCGCCCTGGCCGAACAAACGCCCAGCGATCCGATCCTGCCGGCGCATCGCAGCTTTCGACCCGCCCAGGTGCTTTTGCACGAAGGCGCCATCGGCTTTATCGACTTTGACGGCTTCTGTCAAGCCGAGCCGGCCATGGATCTGGCGCTCTTTCTGACCACGCTCAAAAATATTGCGCTCAACCGTTCCAACAAGTATGCCGATGATGACGAGGAAGGGGAGGAAGAGGGCGAACGGCTTGACGAAGCGACGCGCCTGGCGCGCATGAGGGAAAGTGAACGGCTCTGTGCCCTCTTCCTGACTGAATATGAAAAGCACGCGCCCGTTTCCCGTACAAGAATTATGCTCTGGGAAACGCTCGATCTGCTGGCGCTCATCTTTGGCTCGTGGCTCAAACTCAAATTCGCCCGGCTGGATAACTGCATGTTTATGCTGGAGCGGCATTTGGCGGAGCATTGGGAGATGGTTGGTTAGTTGGTTGGTTAGTTGGTTGGTTAGTTAGTTAGTTGGTTGGTTAAGTGGTCATGCAACAAACAAACTAACCAACCAACTAACCAACCATCTCACAGAAGCATACAAACAGGGTATCGATGACAATTGACGAAGCGCTCTCTGGCGCGGCGGGGTTGGCGGGGGTGCAGTGGGTGTTATATGGCGCCCCGGTGCAACGCGCTTTGCAGGAATTGCTTGCGACATTACTGGCGCCGCCGGCAACGGTGCGGGCGTGTCGGCTCTTGCGCGCCAAAGTGAAACCGGGGCGCAAGCTGACTGCCTACTATGAAGTTGAGCTAGCGGGCCAAAGTGACGCGCCACCACAACCACGCGCCATTGCTGTCACCTGGACAGTGCAACCAGCCCAAACGGCGTTGCCGGTCAGCACAATGGAAGCCGTGGCGTTAGAAAGCGGGGTAGCGGCGCCCTTTCGGCGGCTGCTGGCGAGCGACGACAAATGGCGGATGCAGATCGAAGTGGCGCCGCTCGATCCGGCTTTTCCTCACTTGGTGCGCGCCATGACGCCGGCCAAGGTTGTGGCGCTCTTATCAGAGCAAGACATCCCCGCAGCGGATTGGCGGATCACCACCCTGCGCTACCGCCCGCGCCAGCGCCATGTCCTGCGTTATGATCCGGTGCTGGCGACCGGTTTCCCAGCCACCCCCTTTTTCGCCAAGTTGTCTCAGCAGAAGGAAGGGGAAACAACGGCACAAATTGTCGATTGGGCGGCGGCGCAATTGGCCCAACGCAAGCTTGCTGTGGTCGCCCTCTGCCCCCGTGCTTGGCTTGCGGACGAGCAATTGCTGCTCTACCCGTATGCGCCAGGGACAACGGTAAGTCAATTGCTGCTAACCAACCAGCCGGTCTTGCCCTTACTGCATAGGGCTGGGGCCGCGTTACGGGCGTTACATGATGCCCCTTGCCCAACTGTGCTTCCTTTAGTCGACAAAACATTTGTCGGCGAAGCCAAGGCAACTTTGCAGGCCGGTGAACAGCTTGCCGCCCTGGCGCCGACGCTCTCCACCACCTTCGCCACCCTGGTTGACGCGGTTCATGAACGCTACCACCAGTTACCAGCGGCGGAGCCTACCTTTACCCATAGCGATTTCAAGGCCGATCATCTGCTGGCAGACGGCAACCGGCTGACCCTGATCGACTTTGATAGCTGCGCAATGACCGACCCCGCCGCTGATCTGGGCAAATTTCTGGCCGATCTACATTGGTGGCAGGTGATGGGTGGGCGTTTTGATCGACAACGCGCCCAAGCCGCTTTTCTGGCCGGTTATGGACCGCCAACAGACCCTGATCTCTACAGACGCGCCCAGCTTTATCGTACGCTGATCCTCGCCAAAAACACCGTCCGCCGCCTCAATCGCTTTGATGAACGCTGGTTGGCCCAAAGTCAGGCGCTGTTACATTGCGCAATGGCTTTGTTGCACCAGGCGTAAATTGACAACGGGATGAAAGTGCATTAGCATTTGCATACGTATTCATCGACCCATCAGTTTGTCTAACACACGAGGAATAGAATATGAACCATCCCAAAGTCACCCCGGAAGAGATGTTACAGCGCGTTGTACGTTTTAGCGATTACACCAAAGAGAACGCCGTACCGCTCATGTTTATCGATAGCCTGCTGCCCGGTCACCACCGGCTCAACTATGCTGTCATCGGTGACACCGCCAGCGAAAACCCCGATTTCAAACCGATCCTTAGCCAACCCCATAAATTTCAGATCGGCATGTTCAAAGCGATGCCCAATGGCAACGGCCCCGCCTATCACACCCACGATTACATCGAAATTTTCCTCCCCCTCGAAGGCAAATGGCGCTTCTACTGGGGCAACGACCCCGATGGTGAACCGGAAGGGGAGGTTATCCTGGGCAAGTGGGATCTCATCTCCTTCCCGCCCGGTCTCTACCGCGGCTTTGAAAACATCGACGACCAACCGGCTTGGTGCTTTGCCGTCCTGGAACAGCACGAAGTCTTTGCCGGCAAAGATCCCTACTGGTCGCCCAAGGTGATTCGCGCCGCCAGAGAAATGGGCTTCCAGTCCGACGACAACGGCAAGATGGTCAAACCGGCCAACTTTACCGAACTCAATGCGGAAATGTTGGAGAAGATGTACAATGCGTGATGCATGATGCGTGTTGCGTGTTGCGTGAACTGGCATCATGGCGTTGGTTTATCGATCACAACAAAAATTAACCACAAAGACACAAAGGCCACGAAGAAAAGCTTTCTCCTTCGTGAACTTCGTGTCTTTGTGGTTGAATGATTTTAGCTTGGTAGGTGAGGTCTACAATGAGAATTAGCAGCGAACGGATTTTGACGACGCATGTGGGGTCGATGCCGCGGTCGCAGGCGGTGGTGGATCTGCTCTTTGCCGAGGATCGCGGGGAGGCGCTGGATCGGCAGCTTTATGATAGCACGATGCAGCAGGCGGTCAGCGATATTGTGCAGAAACAGCGGGACGCCGGCGTTGATGTGGTGAGCGATGGTGAGATGAGCAAAATCTCCTACGCCACCTATATCCGCCACCGGTTGACCGGCTTTGAAATTGGTGACGCGCCCCGCGCCACACCCAAAGACCTGGACGATTACCCCGAATACAAAGCGCGACTGGCCCAATCGGGGGCGACGCCGAAATATCACCGTCCCATCTGTCGCGGGCCGATTGCGATCAAGGATCTGACGCCGTTGCAGAAAGATGTTGCCCATTTGCAAGCGGCTGCGGCGGTGCATGGCGTGGACGAAGCCTTTATGAATGCCGCCTCGCCTGGGGTCATCGCCGTTTTTCAACCCAACCAATATTACTCGACCAACGAAGCCTATTTGGGCGCGTTGGCTGAGGTGATGAAGATCGAGTATGAGACAATTGTCAACGCCGGGCTGTTGTTACAAGTCGATTGCCCCGATCTGGCAATGGGTCGCCACATCCGCTTCCGTGACGCTGATGACGCCGAGTTTTTGCGCAACGCCGAATTGCAAGTCGAGGCGCTCAACTATGCCCTGAGTGAAGTGCCGGCGGAGCGGGTGCGGATGCACCTGTGCTGGGGCAATTATGACGGCCCGCACACCCACGACATTGACCTGGACAAGATCATCGACGTTGTCCTCAAAGCCAAGCCGCAAGCGATCCTCTTTGAAGCGGCCAACCCCCGTCACGGCCACGAGTGGAAAGTCTGGGCCGAAGCGACCATCCCTGACGACAAGGTGTTGATCCCCGGCGTGATCGAAAGCACCAACAACTTTGTCGAACATCCCGAACTGGTGGCGCAGCGCATTGAACAATTTGCCGCCATTGTCGGGCGCGAACGGGTACTGGCCGGCAGCGATTGCGGCTTTGGCACCTTTGCCGGCTTTGGCGCAGTCCACCCGCAGATCACTTTTGGTAAGTTGCGTTCGCTGGCGCAGGGGGCGGCGATTGCGTCGCAACGCTTATGGTAACAAATTGTTAGCTTGTGGTATGATAATGACAATCAAGTGATTTTTGTACTGTTTCTATCAGGAAAGATCCATGCGTGAGTTCAATACTTTTGGGCCAGTCTACCCTGACCGTCATTATCATGTAGATCGCGTTGCGGTGAAAGCCGATCTACGCGCCCGGATTGATAAAGGGCGCTATTTGACGCTGAACGCCGGACGGCAAACCGGTAAGACGACGCTCTTCCGCGAAGTCATTACAGAATTAGAAGCGACGGGTGACTACTTTGGAATTCTGTTAGATTTTGAATCGTTGCGCGCCTTTAATCAAACAAATTTCTACGAAGAGTTGGGGTGGCTTCTGCATGACTGGCGTGAAAATGAACAACCGGCAGCACCCGAGCCAACGCCAATGCGTCATCACGGCGACTTTGTCCGCTGGCTGCGCGGAACTGTACGGGCGTTGCAAAAAAGGGGATTACTGATTATTGATGAATTTGATAGCATCAGCAACGAAGTTATTGAACCAATGTTATCGCTCTTCCGTGGCATGTATTTGAATAAAAATGAACCGAAGAGTAATAGTATTCACAGTATTGTACTGGTTGGCGTTCGCAATCTACCCTCGCTGCTAGGTGGTACACAATCGCCTTTCAATGTTGCTGACCAATTTACTGTTCCCTATTTTAGCATGGCTGAAGTCACGGAACTCTTTACCGCCTATACAGCAGAAAGCGGTCAGCCGTTGGAACCGGCTACCATCGCTGGCATTGTCAGCGAAACCGAAGGGCAGCCCTTTTTAGTCAATCGGCTGGGCCAAATTTTGACACAAGATGTTGTACCGGAACGTAACCGCGCCATTACTGAAGCCGATTTGAATTACGCTCTGGCCCGCCTTGTAACAGAAAATAACTCGCACTTCTACTCCATGATCTCAAAGGCGACGCCCCACCGCCAACGGTTATTGCCCATCCTGCTGTACAACCAATCACGCACGGACTTTCTGGATGATGTTACCCAGGAACTGGTTATGTATGGGGTTCTCCGGGTGGTGGAAGATGAGAATAGTTTACGCTATGCACGCATCGGCAACCCAATTTATCGCAAGATGTTGTTGCTACGTTTTGCCGTACCGCCGGAGCCGCTGCCGGTCAATGGTGGGTTGGTGCATCGTTATCTGGTCGATGGGTTACTCAACTTTGATGCCCTGCTCGATCATTTCAGAGCCTTTATGACGGAACATGGCGTGCGCCTCCTCAAAAGCGCCAAAACCGGTCGCCCACTGGAAATTAGCGGGCAATATCTGTTATTGAGCTATTTAGGTGCGTCACTGGACAGCATTCAGGGCTATGTCACGATTGAGTCAGTCTCTAGCGCTGGTGAAATTGACATTCTCGCCTTCTACCGTAGTCAGCGCTTTATTGTAGAGACCAAGATTTGGTATGACAAGGCCAAATACGAAGAAGGGAAAGGGCAACTCATCCGCTATTTGCAGGCCGCCGGTCTATCTAAAGGCTATCTGGTGATCTTTGACGAGCATTTAGACAAAAATCCGCTCCTGGCCGAACAGAGCGAGACCTTTGAGATCACCATAGATGAAAAGGTCTTGCGGATTTATCTGGTGGGCGTTGAAGTCTAGCAAGTCGTTGTCACAACAGAAAGATCGTCAATCTTATGTTGCCACTCGATAGCCCGAGGTGGGCTGAATTAAAGCACGCATACGGAAAAGCGATAGATACACCAAGCTTACTTCAACAGCTTTATGAAGTGCCGACCACCGAAGAGATCCCTGATGAATTATCAGAAAAAATCTGGTCATCGCTTTGCCACCAAGGAGACACGCTTACTGCTTCCTACGCAGCAATTCCACATATCGTGACAATTACTAGTCAACGCCCTCCTGAACATAGAATTAGTCACCTTTGTCTTGTTGCCGCAATTGAACAGGGGCGTCATTTAGAACGAGCTCATACACTGCCAGTTACACTGGCAGATACATATTTTGCAGCCCTGAAACAAACTGAAGAACTTGCCTTGCAATGCTTATCTATCGCCTGGGATGAACGCGATTACCGTTATTTATTAAGTGTTTTATCAACGGTGCGTGGACACATTGGCTTGGCGAAAATGCTATGGCTAACGGATGAAACAACGGAATGTCCTGAATGTGACGCACTGTTTGCCACACAGGGGTACGAAGATTTCGTAAACAAAGAAAATTTGTCTGGTGGTACAAAACTATTTCAAGCAGACCGCTCTGTTGATTATGTGAACTGGCTCAAAGCTAACCCAACAGGCTTTGTGTTATTACCATCTAAAGATAGCAATCTGTATAGCGGAGTTATTCACCGCGTAGAATGTGTGTCTTTGAAGGACATTGATCGGGAAGAAGTTGATGGCGCGTCGCCCAGGTTGTGGCGGGTTTGCGGTACAGATTGGTATAAGTTGGCTGACTGGTTACAAAAACATGCTTATGATCCCTGGTGTGCTACATATATCTGCGAAAAATGCTTACCGCGTCCTTCATGATTCATTTATCATCAATCATAAGGGAGCGTAAGAAGATAAGGTATAACCAACAATGAAAATGATTAAATCTGGTATTACTGCGCAAGCTGTCCGGGCGGCTGAGGCGAAAGTTCGGGAAGTGGTCGAAGGGATTTTGGCAGAGGTGGAGGCGCGGGGCGATGTCGCCGTGCGTGAGCTATCGGAACGACTAGATAAATGGTCGCCGGCAAGCTTTCGCCTTTCGACTGCGCAAATCGAAGCGATCATGGCCAGCCTGCCGACGCAAACAATTGACGACATCAAATTCGCCCAAGCCCAAGTGCGCAACTTTGCCCAGGCGCAACGGGCGGCGATCCAAGATATTGAAGTCGAAACGCTCCCCGGCGTCGTTCTGGGCCATAAGAACATTCCGGTCAACAGCGTGGGCTGTTATGTCCCCGGCGGGCGCTACCCGATGGTCGCCTCGGCGCACATGAGTGTGATTACGGCCAGGGTGGCCGGCGTGCAACGGATCATCGCCTGCACCCCACCGATCAACGGCCAGTTGCCGGCGGCGACGATTGCGGCCATGCACCTGGGCGGCGCTGACGAAATTTACATCCTGGGCGGCGTTCAGGCGGTGGCGGCGATGGCGTTGGGAACTGAAACGATCCAGCCGGTGGACATGCTAGTCGGGCCGGGCAATGCTTATGTGGCTGAGGCCAAGCGCCAACTCTTTGGCCGTGTCGGCATCGATCTCCTGGCCGGGCCGACCGAAATTCTGGTCATCGCCGATGAGACCGCCGACGCCGAAATGGTCGCCACCGATCTGCTGGGGCAGGCCGAACATGGCCCCACCTCGCCCGCCATCCTGTTGACCACCAACGCAACCTTAGCCGCCACCATCGAACAGGAGATTGGTCGCCAGTTGGAGATCTTGCCGACAGCCGATGTCGCCGGCGTGGCCTGGCGCGACTATGGGCAGATCATCCTAGCCGAAAGTGACGCCGAAATGGTGCAGGTCGCCGACAAAATTGCCTGTGAACATGTGGAAGTCTTGACCCGCAACCCCTGCTACTTCCTGGAAAAGATGCGCAACTACGGCGCGCTCTTCCTGGGGCCGGAGACCAACGTGGCCTATGGCGACAAAGTCATCGGCACCAATCATACCCTGCCGACCAAAACCGCCGCACGCTATACCGGCGGCCTGTGGGTCGGCAAGTTCCTGAAAACCGTCACCTACCAGGAGGTCAAACCGGAAGCAACGGCGCTCATCGGCGAATATTGTTCGCGTCTCTGCGCCATTGAAAATTTCTGGGGTCACAAGGAGCAGGCCGATCTACGGGTGCGACGTTACGGGCAAGCATGAGCAAGCCGCCTGGCGAGATTATACGGCGCGCACCGAACGCGCCAAAGAACTGTTAGTCGAAGCCTATTGCGAAGAATCGCTGATCAACTATGCGAGCGATCTCCACACCCGCACTGGCAATGAAACCGTGTTGGTACTTATTCAGGCATAGGCGTCGGCCACCCTTCCTGGAAGAGGCGGAAACCGTTCGGTATGCCCAGACAGTAGTTGCCTCTTCCAGGAAGGGTGGCCCTACCTGAATAGATACCATTGTTGGGCATTCTGGACGCAATCTTCGCGCGCTGTCAACAGAATCAAGTTGTAAAACTTACAAGAGATCCAGTATAATTAAGGGAAACTACCCTTATATTAATCATTGCTGTTGCCGGCGAAATTACCAAAGCCAACTGTTCACAGGCGAAGCGCGCTTTTTTTCCCCAGGTCGCGTTACGTGATCTTGACGTGCGACCATCTTTCCTCAAAGAAGCATTCTGGCTGGATATCTATTTTTCTGAACATGGCTAAACAAAAAATGCTAACCATAGCGAAAGCAATGATGGATGCGAAAATGATCAGATGACCTCAAGGAGATTCTATGCGAAACCTATGGCGTTGGGGAGGCTGTTTATGCTTGAGCTTGCTCTTCGTTGGCTCCGCCGGCGCGTCCCCCCCGGCACAACCAGCCACCTACCAGCCCCCTATCGGCATCCCGGCCCCAACCTTTGGTATTGTGGAAGTCGCGCCGGCCGCGCCTGCGGCCTGGCCGGCCACCGTTGCGCCTGGCTACTACTATATTGACAACAGCCATCCAAACGCCACCGATACCAACAACGACTATGGCTACCCCAACCGGCCCCGGCAGAGTATACCGGAAATCACCTATCCCGCCGGCTCGTATATCGAAATTCATGGCGGCGATTACCCCGATGCCTATATCTGGATGGATTTTGCCTGTACGCTGGCCCAGCCCTGTTGGGTGCGCGGCACGCCGAACAATATGCCCAAAATCTCCGGTCAGCTTGTCGCGCGTAACCAGGCGACCTATGTGATCTTTGAATATCTGAACTTTGAAGGCGGGAGCGGAACGTCGGTCATTGCCGAAGCCGGTCATCACATCGCCCTGCGCCATTCGCGCATCCACAACAAAACGTGGGACGGCAATAACGCCGGGGTGGGCTTTGGCCCCCGTGCTGGAACCACCGTCCATGATGTGGTGGTCTACAAAAACCTCTTCCATGATCTTGGGAATTGGCGGGCCACCACCGATGAGGATTTTCAAGGTGTGAATCCTACCTTGTGGGGGTTGAATGAAACATCCGGTTCAGAACTGTACAACTACTGGGTTCTGGAAAATACCTGTTACCAGTTGAGTGGCGATTGTGTCCAAGTCAATGCTGGTTGGGGCCAGGGCGCGGCTAATTTTTTGCATCATATCTATATCGGCAAAAACGTTTCCTATCGCAATCGTCAAGTTGGGTTCGCCAGCAAGCAGGCGCGCGATGTCATTATTTCGCAAAATGTGGTTTACGGCAACCGCGAGGGGAGCGGCGGTCCGGGTGATGGGATTCTGACCATCTACGACCCAGATAATGTTTGGATCCTCTACAATGAACTCTATGACAATGACTTTGGCGTTCGTCTGGCCAATGAGGGCGCCGACCCGAACCATACCATCTATATCATCGGCAATGTCATTCGTGATAATGCCAGCGATTTCACCCCTTGTGGTCATTGGGGCAGTCCCTATGGCTGGGGCATTTCGTTATGGTATGGCGGGACAATGTATGTGGTCAATAATACCATCTACAACACGCGCGGCGGCATTGAGGTCATTGAAGGCGGCAATAATGCGCCCACGATTATCACCAACAATATCATTGCCGACATCAACGGCATGGACTATGTCGATCAAAGCCCGGCTTGTGGTGATTTTACCGTTGAGCCGGGGAAAGTGGAACACCTTTCTACCAATGCCGCCACCAATGTGACGGTAAATCGCAATCTCTTTGCCCAGACTAATGGACTGCCGATTAAAATCAACGGCTTATCAGTAGCGGCTTATCAAACTGCCAGCGGTCAATGCGCCAATTGTCTGACGGGCAATCCCTTGTTTGCCGGTGCGGCGCAGGCGAATTTCGCCTTGCAACCGGGCTCCCCCGCTCTTGACGCCGGCAGTGCCGAGGTGGTTTATCAACGCTTTTTTGATCGCTATGGGCTGGATATTCGGGTCGATTATCGCAACCAGCCGCGACCACAAGGGCAAGGCTGGGATCTTGGCGCCTATGAAGGCGACTCGTCGGCTGCCACCGCCACCCCCGGTGCAACACCCACCACCAGGACAACACCCGACACTGCAACGCCTACGGGCGCTTCTACCCCAGTTGCCACCACCACCCCAACCCGCACCCCGCCCCCGGTTCAAGTCGCCAGTTGCGGCAATGGGATCATTGAAGCCGCCGAGGCATGTGATGACAACAACACTGTAAGCGGCGACGGCTGCACCGACCAATGTGTGATTGAGCAAAGCTGCTATGATCCGGGCAACACCTTCTCTTTCTTCACCTGGTCGGACAGCTATGGCGGCGCCGGTGAAGGGGGCGCGCTGCGCCTCTTTGCCGATGCCGTCAATCGCACGCGCTATCCCAATCGGGTGCTGCCCCGCTTCTGGATCTCGCCTGGCGATATTCCCTATGTACCCGGCATCAACACAGGTTTGGACACGCTCAATGCGGAACTAAGCGGCAACAATTATCCCTTCACCTGTTCCGCCAGCAACCGGGAGTTTCCCATGTTTGTGGCGCTGGGCAACCATGATGTCGATGGGGAGGATGCGACCCAGATTGCCAGCAAATTGGCCTATTGGAGTAACGCGATCGGGCCGCGGGTTGATAAAACATTGGTTGGCATCCAAAACTTCAAATGGGGGCCGGACAATGGCTATGATGCGCGCACAAGCTATTCCTTTGACTACAAGAACACCCACTTTGTCGTCTATAACCAATATTATGGTGACCCCGGCTACCCGACGCCCAATCCGGTTGCCTGTGTACGACCGGCATTGTATACCTGGATTGATCAAGATCTGACCGCCACCACGCGGCCCATCAAAATTGTCATTGGTCACGAACCGGCCTGGTCCTATTGCAGCGGGACGCCGGGGAACAATGTCTGCATCAATTATGGCAATGAGTTCACTGAAGATCTACTCGACCCAGGGCTGCGCCCCCGCCCGCATTCCCCTTCCGGCCAGGCCTGGTTGGAAGCCTATGGCAAACATTGGGGCGATTCGCTGGAAGATGCCGCCTGTCCGGCCATCAATGGACAAGAAGGGCGCAGCGCCTTCTGGCAGATGTTGGCCCGTCACAAAGTCGTCGCCCACCTGATTGGTCACACCCATACCTATTCCAGTCGCCTGGTGGATGCCGATGGCCCGCGCAATGATGCCCCGCTGACTCAAGAGGAGCGCAACCGCATGGCCTATGGCAAGACTGGCGATCGCTTTACCAATGCGACCGGTATTTGGGAAGTGGACAGCGCACAGGCCCACAATTCTGCCGGCTCGGCCTATGTGTTGGTGACCGTGCGCGACAATCGCGTCACCTTTGAAGCGTGGGATCAGATGGGGGCCAACGCGGAAGAGGAAGCCTTCCGCCTGATCGAAAACTGGCATGTGGATGTCGAAGGGGCCGCGCCTGGACCTGATACCGCACCGCCCACCGTCGCCATCACCAGCCCAACCGAGCGCTCGCCGGTCGCCGGTCTTGTCACGCTGGTGGCCAACGCAAGCGATAATGTCGGCGTTGCCAGTGTGCAATTTATGGTCGATGGGGCCAACTTCGGGGCACCCGATACTACGGCCCCCTATAGCCTTGATTTGGACACAACCAGCCTGACTCAGGGCGCGCACACCATCAGCGCCACCGCCCGCGATGCCGCCAACAATGCAACAACGTCCGCCGCGCTGACTATCCTTGTCGTGAAGAATCAACTCTTCCTACCAACAACCCGGCGTTAGAAAATGGCAACATGACCGTTCACGCAACACGCAACACGCAACATGCCCCCCGCCCCACCTCCATCGACGTCGCCAAAGCCGCCGGCGTCTCCCAATCGACGGTCTCGCGCGTCTTTAGCGGCGGGAATGTATCAGAGGATGCAAAGGCGCGCGTCTTGGCCGCGGCGGCGGCGTTGGGCTACCAACCCAGCGCCATCGCACGCAGCCTCAGCACGCAGCGCACCGGCATTGTCGGCATTGTCATGGCGGACATCACCAGCCCCTTTTACCCGTATGTGCTGGAAAAATTCACCCAGAAGTTGCAGGAGATCGGGTTGCGCATCCTGCTTTTCAACGCCCCACCCCATCGTGACGTAGACGATACGCTGCCACTAGTGTTGCAATATCAGGTGGACGCCATCATCATCACCTCGGCCACTCTTTCGTCAGCGATGGCGGATGAGTGCGCCGGGTTGGGGATTCCGGTGCTGCTCTTTAATCGCTATGTCCCCAACACTCAGGCCAGCGCGGTCTGCTGTGACAATGTGGCCGGTGGGCGGCTAGTGGCGGATCTGCTGGTGACGAGTGGTCATCAACGGCTGGCCTACATTGCCGGTCTAGAAAATACCTCCACCAATCGCGACCGGGAACGGGGCTTCCGCGAGCGGTTGAGCGAACAGGGCGTCACCACCTGGCAACGCGAACAGGGCGCTTACACCTACGACAGCGGATATGATGCCGCCAAACGGCTCTTGAACGGGCCGGACCGCCCCGACGCCCTCTTTTGCGGCAATGACATTATGGCGCTGGGCGCGCTCGACGCGGCACGTGATCTTGGCGTCACCGTTCCTGACGCATTGTCGGTGATTGGCTTTGATGACATCCCGGCAGCGGCCTGGTCGGCTTATGGGTTGACCACAGTGCGCCAGCCAGTCAACCGTATGGTCGAGGCGGTGGTGGAGTTACTGACCCGCCAGTTGGCTGACCCGACCCTGGGGCCGGAAACTCGGTTTATGCCAGGACAATTGGTGCGTCGACGGACGGTGCGGACAGTCGCTTTGTAGAAGAACATTAGGCAGAAACCCCTGTTGATGTTACAATTTGAAAACAGTCCAGGGCCAAGCCTGATTGATGAAGGCTCATTTATGCAAATTCGTTATAACACTCATGCTCGGCAAAGAATGCGGGAGCGCAAAGTTAGTGAAACGATGGTTGAGGAAACACTTGACTCGCCTGATGAACTAAGTGTTGGTGAGCAAGATGAATGGATTGCCGTGCGCCATTACGGGAATCGACGCCTTCAAATTGTTTATGGTGAAATTGATGAAGAAACAGTTCTCATTTACACCGTGATCAGTATCCGTTAGTTTGAGTAAAGGAAAAACCGATGGTTCAGATCAACTATGATCCACAGGCGGACGCTATTTATATTCGCCTCCGCGAAGGTGAAGTAGATAATACACTGCCGGTAGGTAAATATATTTATGCGGATGTTGATGAAGAGGGCATTCCCCTTGGTTTAGAAATTCTTTTTGCCAGTCGGGTGATGGCTGACAAGGAGCTAACTAGCGTTTCTTTTAATATCTCACAAGCAGTTCCAGTTTATTCATAAACGTAGGCAACCATGAGCGAAACCGAAGAAATCGAAGCGATGCTCGACTTGCACCGTGAAACCCTGAATGATATTGTCCGGCTGGCGACGCGTGCGCCGGGGATGGTGGATGAACTCATGCGGGTGTTGCAATTTAGTTCGACCATGTTCGTCACCAACGCGCCGGGCTTGAAAGACGATTACCAGACGTTGGTGGCAGATGTGGTCAATTTGCTGGCGCGCATCAAAGCCGGTGAAGTCGATCCCAAAGACTTTTTGACTGAAGAAGTTGACGACGATGATGTCGATGATGTCGATGATGATATTGATGACGGCCTTGATGATGACGAAGAGCAGGGCGACGCCAAACAATAAATTCACCCATGCTGTATAACCCCGTGGCAGCAATTCTATCACTCAACACTACAGCGGATGAAGGCGGGAACGGATGTTTTGTCCATAGCATCCGTTCCCGCCTTCATCCGCTGTAGTGTTTTAGCTTGACACCACAGCAATACAGATTTGACACGAAAACGTTTTCGTAGTACGCTTGCATACGTATTCCGAAAACGTTTTCGTTTCTTCGCAAGCAACTATTTATCCAGCATTTAATATAATTGAATCAGCCAAATTGAATCAACAAAATTGAAAATGTCTGTCACAATTGAAGAACTGGCGCGACAACTCAATCTATCGGTTTCGACGGTATCGAAGGCGCTCAATGGCTATAGCGATATTTCGGCGGCCACGCGCCAGCGGGTTCTCGACACGGCCCAAGCGCAGGGCTATCACCCGAACACCGCCGCCCGCAACTTGCGTCGCCAACGCACGGAAAAGATCGGGGTGGTGGTCAACTACCCGATCAATATTGTCGATGACTATCTGGCGGAGCTGATTCCCGGTGCAGCCGCGGCGGCGGAACAGGCCGACTATAATCTGATTCTCTATACCAGCGTGGCGCACCACCCCGAACGCATTACCAAAATTTGCCGGGCGCGCGAGGTCGATGGGCTGCTCTTGCTCTGGCCGCCCCAGTTGGAACGCACCGTTGGCTTGATGGAAGAGGAGCAGATGCCCTACATTGTGCTGCCACGGCGGGTGCCGTTGCCGGGGGTTTCCTACATTGCGGCGGATCATCTGTCGAGCGGGCGGCAGTTAACCCAGCATCTTCTCGACTTAGGGCATACACGCATTGGTTTTACGACCTACCCCGAAGTTTATGAAACCAACACCGATCGCTTTGCCGGCTACCGCGCCGCCTTAGCCGAAGCGGGCATCCCCTTTGATGAAACGCTGGTGGTAGAGACACGGGCGCAAGATCCTGGCAACGGCGTCACCATCTTGCAGACGCTGCTGGCTGTGCCGGAGCCGCCTACGGCCATTCTCTGTTTTAATGACCCGATGGCCATGCGCCTTCTGGCCGCTGCTCAGGAACGCGGGATTCGTGTGCCCGAGGAGCTTTCTGTTACCGGTCATGACGGCATCCTCACCTCGGCCATGACGCGGCCGGCGCTGACCACCGCACGCCAACCCATCCCGGAGATTGGGCGGTTAGCCGTGCAGACGTTGCTAGCCCATATTGCCGACAGTGATCTGCCGCCGTCGCAGCATCTCTTGCCGATTCAGTTGGTGGTGCGCGGCTCGACAGCCGTGAGGAAGAAAGAATGACAACAGCGCGTACACAAGCTAACAAAGAGCTAGTCTGGGATTTTTGGCAACAGCTTGCAACCGCCAACAGCGGGACAGTCGGCGATGTCGTCACGCGCTATCATGCACCGCAGATCGACTGGATCGGTTGCCATCCCTTCAACGCGCTTACCACTGTGGACGCTCTGGTGGCGCGTTACTATCAGCCGCTGCTCCATGCTTTCCCAGAGTTGAAACGGGAATGTTACATCTTCTTCGGCGGCAATTTTCAGAGCGCGCGACCAGAGGACAATGCGAACTGCTTTGGCGAATGGGTCTGTGCCTCGGGCGATTTTGTCGGCGCCTTTGCCCATGATTGGCTCGGTATTCCGGCTACCGGCACGGAAATGCGCATTCGTTTTGGCGAGTTCTGCCGGGTGGAGCAGGGCAAAATTGTGGGCGGACGGCTGATTCTGGATCTGGTCGATGTGATGCGGCTGGCTGGTTATCGCGTCCTGCCGCCGGCCACCGGCCATGAAATTGCCATTCCCGGCCCACAGAGCGGCGATGGCGTGCTGCTAACGCCCCAAGACGACAACGAGTCAAGCCAGAGTTTGGCCCTGGTGGAAGCCATGCTGTTTAAGGGCTTGGCCGCTTATAATCAGAAAACGCTCACCAGCATGGGCAATGCCCGCTTCTGGACGGACGACATGCGCTGGTACGGCCCCGGCGGCATTGGCACAACCTATGGCATCGGCGGTTTTGAACAGCAACACCAAAAGCCCTTTCTTCATGCCTTCCCCGACCGCAAAGGGGGTCATCATGATGCCCGTATTGCCGAAGGGATCTATGTCGCCTCCACCGGTTGGCCCAGCTTGCTGGCGACCCATGCCGGTGAATACTTAGGCGCACCGGCCACCCAGGTAAAAATTCGGATGCGTGTCATGGATTGGTGGCGACGGGAGGGCGATCTTCTGCCGGAGAATTGGGTCTTTATCGACATGCCTGATCTCTTCTTGCAGTTTGGCATCGACCTCTTCGCCCGGTTACAGGAACAGATCCAACTGCGTTAACCCCGCACTGCCTTGTGTTTAAGCCTTGCGCCCAAGGCTTTCTCATCTATTGCAAAGGAGAATCGATGGTATGAAACGCAAACAGGCTGTAAATTTTCTGGCATTGGCTCTAATCGCGACCATGATCCTGGCGGCTTGTGCGCCTGTTGCACCGGCGGATGACAATGCCGCTGCGCCGGCAGCAACCGAAGCGCCCGCCGAAGAGGCGACTGCCGCCCCGGCCGAGGAAGTCGCCGCCGGCGGCTGCAATGTGGCGGCTCCGGCGGAAGCGGTCGAGATCAACATGATGGGCTGGTCGTTCCCCATCACCGATTTCTACGCTGCCGAGTTGGAGAAGTGTAACGAAGTCGAAAATATCACCGTCAATACCAACTTGCTCGCCTCTGCCGATGCACAGGAACAGGTGCGGCTGGCCTTGTCCGCCGGCGGCGACTCGCCCTTTGACATTGTGCATGGGGCCAATGCCCAGGTGGCTGAATGGGCCGCACCCGGCTGGCTGCTGCCGCTGAATGACCTGGTCGAGAAGTATCGCGAACAGTATAACCTGGATGATATTCCCCAGGCGGCCTGGGAGGGCGTGACCTACGAGGGTCAGATCTATGGCATTCCGATTGTCGCCAACACGCTCCACCTGATCTACCGTCAGGATGTGTTGGATGAATTGGGCGTGGCCGTGCCGGACACCTACGATCAGGTGATTGAGATGTGCAACGCCATCGGCCTGGACAACCCCGATTTCGACATGCCCTTTACCATCAACCTCTCTGCCGGTTGGGCCTGGGAAATTGAGTTCTTCCAGATGCAACGCGCCTTTGGCGGTAATTTCCTGGATGCCGACAACAACGCCACCTTTAACGACGAAACGGGCGTCAATGCCCTCAACAAACTGGTTGAAGTCGCCAACGCCTGTATGGGGCCGGATGGCTACGCCTTCAGCCTCAACGACCAGGAAGTAGCGGTCCAGTTGGGTACGCTGCCGGCGACCAACATGTGGGCCAGCCGCGCCGCCAATATGCAAGACCCGGAACGCACCGAGCTTGGCGATGTGATCGCCTTTGCGCCGGCCCCGCGCGCCACCGCTGATGGCCCCCGTGCCGGTTCCGCCTGGAACGATTTCTACATGATCCCCGCCAACACGACCAACGACCCGGAACTGATCTTCCAACTCATCATGGAAGCGGCGGATGAAGAGAGCCAGCAGCGCGCTGCCGCGGTCGGCATGGCGGCCCGCACCTCCGCGGCCCAGTTTGGCGGCCCCTACCAGCCCGCCGCTATCCAGACCATTGCCGAAGGCATTGGCATCTATGACAAAAACCCGGCAGTCGGGATTGTCCGCGCCAAGCTGGGCGAATTCCTGCCGCTGGTCGGCTCCGGTGAAATGACCGCACAGGAAGCGCTAGACGCTGCCGCCGCCGCTTACACCGAAGAAGCCACGGCTCAGGGCTATATCAAGTAGCAGCAGCGTGCGGTTAGGGTTACTTGTTCGTTTGAGATAAAGAGATTGAGAGATAAAGAGATTCAGGCGATCAATCTCTCAATCTCTCAATCTCCTACCCAACGACCCGCCATTTAAGGAGGGATGCGCCATGAAGCGCAACACATTTTTCGGTTTCGCCGCCCCCAGTATCATCTTGATGCTGCTGCTTATGTTCATCCCCTTGCTCATGGCGATCTGGTTGGGGTTGCATTTTATGAACTTCAACAATATCAACAACCCCCAGTTTGTTGGCCTACGCAATTATATCGACGTGTTGACCGATGCGCGTTTCTGGCAATCGCTGCGCTTTACCCTGCTCTACATGGTGCTGGCGATTCCGGCGCAGATGTTGATCGGCTTTACCATGGCGCTGCTGCTCGATCAAGTCTCCTCCGTTACCCGCGGCCTCTATCTGTCGATTTTTCTGCTGCCCTTTATCATCGTCCCTGTGGTGGGGACCATCATGTTCAAACAGCTTTTTGAAGCCTCTGGCCCACTGACCTGGCTCTACCAGACGGTTTTCGACACCAGGTTCCGCTACAACGAAGTGACCGTCAAAGCACTGATTATCATCCACGGCATCTGGTATGTGACCCCCTTTGCGCTTGTCACCTATTTTGCCGGCTTGCAGACGCTCTCGCAAGATCTGCTGGAAGCGGCGGCGATTGACGGGGCGAGTCGCTGGCAGAAGATTCGCGCCATTATCCTGCCCCATGTGCAATCACTCACCATCTTTATTCTCTTGTTTTCGTTGATGGATTCCTACCGTCTCTTTGATAGCGTCTTTGTCCTTTCGGAACTGAACCCGATCTACAAGGCGGATACGGTGATGACTTACACCTACCAGACCGCAGTTACGGTGCAAAGTCTGGGCAAGGCCAATGCCATGGCGGTGTTGACTGTCATCGGCATTTTGATCGTCTTGATTCCCAATCTGATCCAGTCCTATCGGGAGCAAATGGCGGAGCGCTAACATGGACAAAGTCAAAAGCCCGTTGGGCCGTCTCATGATCCACGGTGTGTTGATCCTTTTTGCTATCTACAGCATCTTTCCCTTTTATTGGACGGCGCTGCAATCGTTCAAGAGCTTGCGCGACGCCAACGCCCGCACGCCCAAATTCTTTTTTACGCCGACTTGGGAGAATTATCAAGAGCTTTGGCTGCGCTCTGTGCCGGAAAATGGCGCAACGATTGCCTATTTGATTGGCATCGCCGTCGTGTTGCTGGTCGGCTTGCTGCTCTTTGCCGAGTATATTCCGGTGCGCAACGGGGTGATTTACGCCGTGGTGGCGCTGGGGTTTGCTGTGCTGCTTTGGGGAATTCCGCAGGTGGTCGATACGGCAAAGTTTTACGATTATTTTATCAACACCATCATCGTCACGGTCGGCACGATTGTCATCTCGATCAGCATCGGCTGTTTGGCCGGCTATGGGCTGGCGCGGTATACCGGTCTGCTTGGTGTGGTCGTGCTGATTGCGGCGTTGGCCTTTCGGGCGCTGCCCCGCCTGGCCTTTGTGCTGCCCTATTACTGGATCGGCAGTGCGACCAATCTGCTCGATACGCACCTGCTGGTCATTCTGACGTTGGTGGCGGTCAACCAACCTTTTACGATCTGGATGTTGCGCAGCTTTTTTATGGAGATTCCCAAGGATCTCGAAGAAGCGGCGACGGTCGATGGGGCCACACGCTTTACCGCCTTTCGCAAAGTGATTGTGCCGATTATGTGGCCGGGCATCATTTCGACAGCGCTCTTTTCGCTGCTATTGGCGTATAATGAGTTCCTGTTGGTGCGGCTCCTAACCCAGACCAACTGGACGCTGCCGGTGGCGATTTCGCGCTACACCGGCGGGGAAGATCCGCGCCATTTGACATTAGCCGCCGCCTCCGCCGTCTCCGCCACCATCCCGATTATTCTGGTGATTCTCTTCTTCCAGAAGCATCTGGTCAAGGGGCTGGCTGCTGGGGCAGTCAAGGGATAAGGATTCAATTCACGATGAGCATGCAAAATTTTTCACCGGAATTTGCCACACCGGAACAGTACATCATCGACATTACCTACAAAATTTGGGAAGAGCGGGGCATTGGCCGCATCAACGACTGGTACGCCGCTGATTGCCCGGTGCGCATGCCCCATGGCGTCAGCAATACCGTCGAAGCCGTGGTCAGCGCCACCCTGTCGGCCCTGCACGAGTTCCCTGACCGCCAACTGCTGGCCGAAGATGTGATCATCGGTGACAAGGCAAGTGGGTTCTACTCGTCACACCGCGTGCGCTCCACGGCCACTCACCTGGGTGACGGCGCGTTTGGCGCAGCAACCCAGCGCCCGCTGACCATCCTGACCATTGCCGATTGTCTTTGTCGCAACAATCAGGTGGTGGAAGAGTGGCTGGTGCGTGATCAAGCTGCGATGGCGCAACGATTGGGCCATGATCCGGTGGCCTATGGCCGGGCAATGGGGACGCGCAACTCGCAAGCTTACACCAGCGGCAACGAAGCCATGCGTCACCGCTGGTCTGACCCCAACGGGTTGACCATTGCCGGCGATCCGACCATTGCCCACCGCATCATCGACACGTATGATGCCATCTGGAACGGCAAAAAGCTCCAGGTGATGAGTGAACGCTACGACCGCGCCCTGCGCTTTGAGGGGTTGACCGGGCAGGTGTGCTATGGTCGCGAACGGACGGGTAATCTGCTAATGAGCTTACTGGCCGCCATCCCCGACGGGCGTTTTGAGGCACACCATGCCATTGTCCGGCAACAGGCGGAGCGCGCGGTGCGAGTGGCCTTGCGCTGGTCATATTGCGGCAGCCACAGTGGACTAGGCCGCTACGGCAGCCCGACCGGCGTCCCACTGGCGCTGCTGGGGGTCACGCACTTTGAGTTGCGCGACGGGTTGGTTGTCAACGAATGGTTGGTCGTGGATGAGTTGGCGATCTATGCGCAGATGGCGGCATATCAAGCATAACACAAGGAAATTGAGAGAAGATGAGTGCAGAAGAAAATAAGCAATTAGTCGAAGCAATGTACGAAGGTCTCAACCAAAATGTTCTCGGCGTGATGGAGCGCTATTGGAGCCGGGACATGGTCTGGATCGGCCCAGCCGGCGTCGGCACCATGAATGGGTTGGACGAGTTTGAATATATCTACCGCCAACCTTTTCTGCGCGCCTTCCCGGACAAGGTGGGCAAGGATATTGTGCGCATTGCCGAGGGTGATTGGGTGGCGGCCTTTGGTTTTCAGACCACGACCCATGCTGAAGATTGGCTGGGCATCCCCGGTCGCGGGCAGAAGATCAAGATGCGCTACATGGATTTCTGGCGCGTCGAAGAGCGCGAGGGAGAACGCAAACTGGTGGAAAACCACGTCCTGATCGACGTTCTGGGTGTGCTGGAACAAGCGGGGTACGACGTGAACAAGGTGCTAAAGTTCATCGGCTCCAAACCGCCGGAGTTTTTTGACGAAGTGGCGTAATGCCTATGCCATCGCCAAGTGCGCCTGTAACCACTGTTCCATGGCCGGGCGCAGCGCTGGCGGCGGCACCGGGTCGCGATAGTCGATGCGCCGAGCATAGGCCGCCCGTTCATAGACTGTGCGCACAACCGCATTGAGGTCAAGCAACACATCCGGATCGGGCGGTTCCAACGGAATCGGCAGAAGGGGCAGTGGTTGATCCAACGTCACCGGCCAAATGTCCGACCAGACGCCGGGGTTGATCTCATAGCCGCGATTGACCAGGAGGATGTAGTCCGCTTCATCGATTGGTTCACCAGCAATTTCGCTGCCCACCCGTTGCCCCCCGCGCAGCAGATCGATTTCGACCAGATGCACATTGGAAGCCAGCAGCTTTGACCGTTTGTTCCGGTATTCCGCCAAGCCCGGGTTGCGCTTGTTATAGGGCGACAGGAGTTCAATGGAGGTAATCAGTTCATCGGTTTCGGTAATGTAAATATGGACGGCGCGCAAGGTCACCGGCGTCACCTTGACCATCCGCCGCACGGGTGCGACCACTTCGGTTGGCTCGGCCACAGCCACGGCGGTGGCTGTTCCCCCGGTCATGGCAAAGGGTTGTGCAACGATAGCCACATCAGGAATGATCGGCTTGGCTTTGCCAACATGGACTTCCTCGAAGAGGGTCTGGACATCAACATCGGCGTAATACTTTGGTTCTAAGCTCATATTCAAACGAGCGCGAATTTCTTCAGCCAAGCCATGATGAAAGCCGCGCCAGATGGTCGGATCTTCCAGATAAGGGTCCATGCCGGGAAAACGGTATGCCATAATTCCTCCATCCAATGGTGCTACCGAAATCGAAGAACGCCTTTATTATAGCACAATCATGCTCATCGTCAGGAAAACGGAAAGGGGTCGGGGCAGGCGTAATCCTCATTTTCCTATTTTTCCGTCTCGCGATATGATGGCGTGAGCGAACCACCGCTGCCCACACGACCAAAAGAGCCGTTAGGGTAGCAGTGGACAACCCATCCCATAAACGCAAGGAGCAAATCATGAGCGAGAGCAGAACCCTCAGGCAACGCATTCAGGACGGCGAGGTATTGGTGGCCCTTCGTGGGTCCGTCACCATGAGCCAGGAGCAGTTGGCCGCTGTCTGGTGCAAGGGCAAGTATGACTACATCTGGATCGACGGGCAACATACTGCCTTTACCGATCAAGAGTTAGTTGCGTTTTGTGGCGCGGCGGAAGCGTTGGGGATTGATGTCCAGTTGCGGCTGCCCCATACCCGTCACGCCTATCTGGCCGGGCGCTATCTTGACCTCGGCCCCAGCGCCATCCTCGTGCCGGAGGTGATGGAGGTGGCGACGGTGGACGATGCCATTGCCTACACCTACTACCCGCAAAAGGGGCGGCGGAGTTGGGGTGGGGTCGCGCGGCGCGGGTTGCGTAGTGTGGCCCGTGGTATGGATCGCTTGAGTTATGCCGCCTGGTGGAATGACTATGTGGTCTTGAGCATTCAGGTCGAATCAGTCGAGGCGGTGACCAATATTCGCCAACTCGCAAAACCCGGCGTTACTGTCGTGACCTTTGGCCCCAACGATCTCTCCTTCAGCCTGGAAGGCCACCCGGAATACCCGTTGCGCACCGTCGATGAGTGTATGCGCAATGTCGCCGCCCAGTTACAAGGTACGGGCATTCGCCTGGCAATGGGGACAGCAACCAAATCGGAAGAGCGAGGCAAATATTTGGAGATGGGGATCACCCTTTTCCAAGAAGATGCCGGCGCGTAGGAGGAGTCCAGCAAGTCAGGCCATACTGAATAGCTGTCACCAGCAGGAGCACTAGCCGTTCAGCATGGTTTGACAACCAGGGATGAACCAAGCAAGATCGTCATATCTCTCACGTTGTGCGTATAGAGCGGAATCTGCAGGCGATAGGAGACCGAGGCAATTAGGCAATCCATGATGGCAATGCCATGACTCAAGCGGTAAGTGAGCAACTGTTGCATAGCCCAGTCCATGTCGGCTTCGGTCAAGTAGGCCATGTCAAACCGAGTTAACACAGCCTTCGTTGCTGTCTGTACACGTTTACTCGGCGCGCCATAAATGACTTCCATCCATGTTATTGGGGTGACAGAAAGTCGGGCAGGCTGTGCAGTTGACCAAGCTTCGGCGACCAAATTGCCACGTAGAATATGGATGATTACAGTTGAATCAACAATACCAACGGTCATTCTTCCTCTTCCCAAAGGATACTGCGCTTTCTGTCTTGTTCGGCGCGTTGTTGTTTGACCCATTCAACAACATCTGGCACATCAATTGCTTGCCAATCACTCAGATCAAGCGTATGTACAAATGCAATCAACTCTTTTCCCCAATGTTGATTATCTGTGGGCGTTGGACCAGTCACACCATTTGTGGCTAACACCGGCTCCTGTTCGAGCGCATCGGCCATTCGCTTAACAAGTTTGATCTTTTCCAGCGGCGTTAGACGATAAGCCAGTGCCAGAACATCATCAAATAAGACCACATTTTCAGCAACCATATTCACCTCCTGGTTCATCAGAATTATGATAACACAGGAAGAAACTTTAGAAAAACAGCAGGTCAGGTATGAGTATTGCGCTAAACCAACAAAATAAACAGATCGTCTGGAACTTCTGGCACGCCCTGGAAAACGCACCGGACGACCAATGCCTTGCCATCGCACGCCAGGCCATGACCGAAAACATAGTCTGGAACGGCCCTGATCCCATCAACCAATTACAGGGCGTTGCACTATTTGTCAACGATTTCTGGCTGCCTTTGCGCCGCTCCTTCCCGGATCTCAAGCGGGAGACACACCTCTTTCTGGGCGGCGAATCGAATGGTCGGGTCGATGGTAATCTGGCGTTGGATGGCAAGTGGTGGGTCAGCGGCACCGGCTATTTCCACGGCACCTTTGCCCGGGATTACCTCACCATTCCGGCGACAGGCAAACCGGTCAGCATTCGTTGGGGCGAATTTTGTCGGCTGGAGGCGGGGCAGATTGTCGAAAGCTACTTCCTGCTCGATCTCATCGATCTGATGCAACAGGCTGGCTATCAAGTGCTGCCGCCCAGCCGTGGCAAAGATGGCCTCTACCCACCGCCCCGCACTGGTGTAGGAGTTACGCAGTTGACGGGCGCTACCAGAGACCTGTCAGGTTTCGCAAACCTGACAGGTCTTGTCCAACTGCGTAACTCCTATGGTGATGGCGTTCTGCTGGGCGCGCAAGATCCGCAAATCAGCGCCTATAGCCGCGACCATTTGCGCCGCTTTCTCTTTGAAGGGCTGAACAAATATGACCAGAGCAACTTGCAAAGCATGGGCATGGTGAACTTTTTCCATACCGATGTGCAATGGTATGGCCCCGGCGGGATCGGCGCTTGCCTGAGCCTGAAAGAGTTTGAAGATTTCCACCAACGCCCCTGGCTCATCGCCTATCCCGACCGTCAGGTGCAAAATCTGACGGCGTTGATTGCCGAGGGTTCCTACAGCGGCGCACCCGGTTGGGCCGGCGTCAAGGCGACGCACACCGGCCCCTACCTGGATGCACCGGCCACCGGCAACGCCATCGAATTTAATGGCTTAGATTGGTGGAAACGCGAGGGCGAGCAATATGTCGAAAATTGGGTCTTTGTCGATATGATCCACCTCTTCCGCCAGTTTGGCATCGACCTTTTCACACGATTAGCCGAGCAAAGATCATGAACCATCGCTACAGCGGTCGGCGCCGCGTTGGCGAGCAATGCGCCGGATGGCATGTACACCGGCAGGGTGGCAGCGACACCCGTGTCTTAGGTTTTCGCGCTTGTCAGTCCGCCACGATGATATTTTTAGGCGATTTGACATCTTGAGCAAAGGGAAGTATAGTTTCAGTACAAGCGCGTGTAACACCCGAATCAACCAAGGTTATACTCAAATCAGAATGAAAACCGGAATTTTTGGGGGAAGTGTGTTAAAATGAATCGCAAAGTCAGAGAAGCCACGGAAAGCCGAGGGAAGAACGATG
>QWII01000150.1 GCA_021405325.1 Caldilinea sp. CFX5
GGAACCCGATCCTGGTGGGCACCACCGCCCTCCTCTCGCGATTCAGGGACCTCGGGGAAGCTCCGGACCTTCTTGTGGTCGACGAACAGCAGCGCTTCGGGGTCGCCCAAAAGAACGAGTTGGTGGCAGAGCGCACTAACCTTCTTGAAGCCACCGCAACACCGATTCCTCGCACCACGGCACTTATCACCCATGGCGGCCTGGATGTCTCGATCATCCGCGAGAGCCCCGTGGAAAAGAAAGTGGTCACACGCATCGTTTCCGCAGACGACGCCAAGCGTCTCTTCGCCCACACACGGAAGATTCTTTCAGCCGGCGGCCAGGTCGCCGTGGTCTATCCGATCGTGCGCGACCCGAAGCAGGAGCAAAAAAGCGTCGAGAAGGCTTTCGCCCACTGGTCGAAGAAATTCCCGGGGCAAGTCGGCATGGTGCATGGCGCCCTGAAGGAGGAAGAGAAAGCCCAGGCCCTGGTCAAACTGAAGTAGACTACCCGGCCCCCAGGCGGTCGACTTCCTCGGAGCACCGCTCCCAGTCGGCCAGGGCGGCCAGATTGGCGTTGGAACGAGCCAGCAGCGCCGGCAAGCCGCCGATAGCTTCCGCCCACTTGAGGCCATCCAGCGCATCTTCGACGGCAATCATCGAGGGAGTGTTGATGGTCGAGCCTTCAAAGATGCTCAGATCGACCTTACCGCCTTTGGTCATTTGGAAAATTTTGGGCATGGGCCAGGTCGGCTTGTAGCTTTCCAGCCGGGCGACGGCGCGAGGGCTGAGGGCGATCATGCCATGCGCCGCTTCGCCGCCCAGCACCTTTTGCCACGACCAGGTGACGACATCCAGTTTTTCCCACGGCATCGGCATGGCAAAGACGGCGGAGGTGGCGTCACAAATGGAAAGGCCGGCGCGGTCGGCGGCGATCCAGTCACCATCGGGGACACGGACGCCGGCGGTGGTGCCGTTCCAAGTGAAGACAACATCGCGTTGCCAGTCAACCTGGGTCAAATCGGGCAATTGGCCGTAGTCAGCGGTAAAGGCGCGGGTGTCGGGCAGGCGCAACTGTTTTTGCACATCGGTGATCCAGCCTTTGCCAAAGCTCTCCCAGCCCAGCAGATCGACACCGCGCGGCCCCAGGAGCGACCATAGCGCCATTTCAATCGCGCCCGTGTCCGAGGCCGGCACAATGCCACATAAGTAATCGGTCGGCATTCCCAACACGGCTTTGCTGCGTTCGATCACTTCCTGTAAGCGCGCCTTCCCCGGCTTCGAGCGATGGGAACGCCCCACCAACGCGCTCTCTAATACATCAACTGTCCACCCCGGTCGCTTGGCACAAGGGCCGGACGAAAAATTCGGATTTTGGGGAATAATACTCGGTTTTGTCATTATTTTCTATCTTCTTGTCTTCCGGTCTTCTTGTCTGCTGTCTTCACCCGGCCAGCCGTCGCTTCAACCGCATAATGCGTTGATACGACTCATCGATCCGCTGGGGGGTAATCGTACCGGCATCGACCAGCCCCATGATCATGTCATGAAGCCGTTGCGCGCTGGCGCCGCGACTCAGGGGGATGTTATTGGAAAAGGCGATGATGTCAACGCCGGCGATAAGGGCCAGACGCACAGCGGTTTCTAAATTGTACTGTTTACTAATCGCACCCATCTGCATATCATCGGAGACCACTACGCCATCAAAGCCAAGTCTTTGGCGCAAAATGCCGGTGATGATATTGGACGAGAGGGTGGCCGGGTAGTCGGGATCAAGGGTTGAATTAAAGATGTGAGCAGTCATGATCACGTCACAATTCTGGCTGCCGATGAGTGCGGCATAGGGTGACAGTTCTGTCACATTCCAGGTGTCAGTGACATCGACAAAGCCATAGTGTGTATCGCCACGCGAACTGCCGTGACCGGGGAAATGTTTAAGGGTGCAAAAGACATTGTGGGTGCGATGCGCTTCGATCACCGTGCGCGCATGATCGGCAACGGTAGTGGGATCGGCCGAATAGCTGCGCTCATAGCGCCCAATAATTGGATTACTGGGATTAGTGTTGAGATCCACCACCGGCGCCAGATTTAGATTGATGCCCAACTCCGCCAACCGTTGGCCGGTGCTATCGGCTTGGGTGCGGGTGAGGTCCAAACTACTTTGGGCGCCCAGATATTGCGCCGAATAGTTGCTGGTGATGCCGAAGCCGCGCTGTAGACGCGCCACCCAGCCGCCCTCTTGATCCACGGAAACTAAGAGTGGAATGGGGCTATAGCCACGCAACGTCGCCGTGAGCGCTTGCAACTGATCGGGGGACTCGACATTGCGGCCAAAGAGCACAACGCTGCCGACACGACCCTCGGCAATCTGCCGGACAATTCCGCTGTTTTCATCAACATAGCGACCGCCAAAGCCGATCATGATCATCTGGCCGATCTTGGCTGTCAACGGCAGATCCGGCGCCGGCACCTCCGGTTGTAAACGACCGGCTTGCAACGGCGGCGCCACCGCCGCATTTTGGTGATCGGTAATGCCCACAACCCGCGCGTTGGCGGCCCCCATCATCGGCAGCACCGTGCAACCGGTCAGCAGCGCACCAGCGGCGCATTGGACAGTTTGGCGCAAAAAGGCGCGCCGATTCAGTTGACCCATACTTCCATTTGCCTGTGTAGTTGGTTGCACCCCTGGACATCTTGCTATGGGGATGATGATAAGCGCGTTGTGCAACCAACAGCGAATGATTGCTATGGCGCAAATTGTAACGCGCAAAGCACGAAAGAGCAAGGCTTTGGCCGTCAAATTAGCAATAGTCCGCAGTCGTGTAGTCGCGTAGTCCAGAGTCAGTGTATCGTGCAATGTTTTCCTAACGCTCATGATCAGTACACAAAATGGTACAGATCTGGCGCTTGTCCTGTACACCAGTTTTGCTATGCTGGCGGCATCACTCTGGGTTGGGCAGCTTGTCACCAAACGGGGCGCCCTAATCAGTTTCTTGTCAGCCTGTCGAGACATTTTTATCAGGCAGGTTGCTGCCAATGGCGGTAGAGTAGCAGAAGTCCGCAGTCGTGAAGACTTCGACGCGATCGGTCGAGTCGTCGCGTAGCCGAGTGGCTCCCCGATGAAATCACGGCGGCATTGCGGTCTACTGGATATTTTTGTGATTCAGCGTTCATGATCGTTGTGGATCACAACCATACGGCAGGTCTCGACACATCGCAACAACGCCAGCAAGGTGGCAGAAAGGAGATCCCCCATGTCGAGCCAGTTATTACACGGTGTACTACGGCGCAGTAAATTACTGCGTGGTGCGACAGGAGTCAAGTCGCGCGGATTCGTGCGTTGGTTTGGCAAGGGCGCCATTGCGCTTCTGCTTGTGCTATTCATCGGCGCGTTACACGAAACCATAGCGCTGGCCGCCAGTGGCAACCGCCCCATGCGCCAGAGCCATGCCACCGATTTTTATCCGCTTGCCACCATCCAGGGCGATTTCGTCGCGCTGCGGTCCGGTCCCGGTCAGGATTACCCGGTGGTTAGCCAGGTAGCCAACAACAGCCAATTCACCGTTGGCGGGTACAGCATCGACGGCGCCTGGGTACAGCTCTGTTGTGTCAACGGCACCGTAGGCTGGGTGGAAACGACACAGGTGGCAATCGTGCGCGGGGTTGCGGTCACGCCGGTGGTTGACCCCACACCGACGCCAACCCCAACCCCGCTGCCAACCCCGACACCAACGCTGTTTTATTACTGGAAAACCAGCTACTTTGCCAACATGGCGCTGGCCGGCGAGCCGGCTTATGTCGAAGATCTGATGACATTGAATCTGGATTGGCGGGATGGTGCGCCCCACCCCCTGCTGCCGGCAGACGCCTTTTCGGTGCGCTTTGAACGCACTCTGGATTTGCCCAGCGGCTATTACCGCTTTCAGATCCAGGCCGATGATGGGGTGCGCCTGTTTATCAATGACCTCTTGGTGCTTAATGAGTGGCACGGGGCGACCGGCACAACCTATATGATTGAACAGTTGCTGACTGGCGTCACAACCTTCCGGCTGGAATACTTTGAGGGTAATGGCAATGCGTTTCTGCGTTTTACCAATGAAGTGATCAACACCGACCAGGCGTGGGAAGCCGCCTATTTCCGGGGGGCAGCGCTGAATACCGCCCCTTGGTTGACCCAGGCCGAACCAGCGATCGGTGGCTATCCTTTAGCGCGCCGCCAACCCTTGGGCGTCGTCGCTGATCCGGCGAACTGGTCGGCGCGCTGGTGGGGGCGCTTTCCCTTTACCTATGGCAACTATGTCTTTCATGCCCGTGCGCAGGGTGGCGTGCGCGTCTACTTGAACGAATATCTGGTGCTGGATGGGTGGACGAGCGGCAGCAAGGAGATTAGCAATACCTTCTGGGGGGTCGGCGGCGAGACTCATACGATTACGGTTGAGTATTACAGTGACGCCAACGCCAGCGGTGTGCAGGTTTGGTGGGAACGCCAGTAAGACAAGGAGACACGAGACACGAGACGCGAGACGCGAGACACGAGATAGTCAATTTCTCCTTGTCTCCTTGTCTCGTGTCTCCTGTCTCCTGTCCCACTGACCGATTGACAGCGCTGCGTCAACTTGACAAAAAGCGGCGGGCGCGCTATGCTCTTCACCAGCAAACTAAATATGTATCGATCCAGGTGCGCCGTATTGCCCGGATACAAAGCGCATAATGGGGGAAGACCGGTGAAGTCGTTACGACCAGTCCGGCACTGTCCCGCAACGGTAAATAATAATTAATGGTCAATGGAAAATGAGTAATTGTTAATAGTCGCTCGCACGCCGTACAGACCTTAACAATTAATTATTAATCATTTTCCATTAATTATTAGCAAGTCCGATTACCCGCCTGGGTTGTTGCTGTTGTACCCCTTCGCGGTCAAAGGAGGTCAGGCGCCCAGGTTATTCTGATTGGACTTGTGCTACTGCCCGCCTTTTGGCGGGTTTTTTGTTTTTCCGGTGCGTGGCGCTGACCAGCAGTAAGTTGCCAACTTTATTATCGTTTGGTCAGCGCCGCGCACCGGAGGGTAGGTTGGTGGGTGAGGGATGAATCGAAATCCGCAGGATGCGCCGAGTCAAGCGCCATATGCAAAGCATCTTTTTATCTGCGCCGGACAATATTGTGACCCCAGCGGAAAGGCCGTAGCGCTCTATCATAGTCTGGCGCGTAAGTTAGGCGAACTGGGGCGTTATGATAACCCAGTGCGGGTGAAGCGGGGGTTGACGCCCTGTCTTGGCGTCTGTTATAACGGGCCGCTGCTGGTGGTCTACCCGGAGGGCATCTGGTATCACCATGTCGATGAGGCGCTGCTGGATCGCATTATTCAAGAACATCTGATCGGTGGGCGACCGGTGGAAGAATTTATCTTTCATCGCCTGGACGAAAATCCGGCGTTGGCTTGTGATAGCTGCGCCGCCAGTCTGCCCATTGCTGAAATCATGTAACAAAATTTGAAAGGATCGAAGCTTATGCGTCGTGATACGCGCTTATTTTTATGGCTGACCTTCACTCTGCTGTTGCTTTCTGCCTGTGTTGCGCCGGCGGCTGCCCCGGCGGCTACGCCGGTAGCGCCTGAAGAAAGTGGCGCCCCAACTAGCGCACCAAGCGCAAACCTGACTGAAGGTTGTCTAGAGGCTTTTGATCCGAACCTTGACTATTTCCCAGAGAAGACGACGCTGACCCACACAACAGGTTTTACGGTCGAGTATCATAACAGCTACAAAGTGATTACCGTCGCTACACCGTGGCCGGGCGCCGAGGAAGCGCAACAATATGTGTTGGTGCAGTGTGGCGCGCCGGCCCCGGCCAACTTTGCCGCCACCCAAATCATTGAAGTGCCGGTGCAGAAGATTGCCACCATGTCCACCTCCTACCTGCCTTTTCTCGATGCTTATGGCTTGCTGGATCGGCTGGTGGCGGTGGATGATGTCACTTATGTGAATAATCCCACCGTGTTGGCCATGGCCGAAGCGGGGAGCCTAGCGCAGATCGGCTATGGGGCGGGCGTCAATGTCGAGCAGTTGTTAGCGCTGGCGCCGGATCTGGTCATGACCTACGGCTCCGGTGCGCCGGAGTATGACGCGCACCCGGTGTTGCTCAACACCGGTCTCAAGGTGGTGGTCAATGCCGAGTGGTTGGAAACGTCACCGTTGGGGCGCGCCGAGTGGGGCAAGTTTATTGCGCTCTTCTTCAACAAGGAAGCCGCCGCCGAAACTCACTTTGCGAATACGGCGGCGCGCTATGCAGAACTCAAAGCCCAGGCAGCGGCAGTGGCCGAAAAACCAACGGTATTGACCGATAGCGAGTACCAAGGCTCCTGGTATGTGGCCGGCGGGCGCAGCTTTACCGCACAACTCCTGGCCGACGCTGGCGCCACCTACCTCTGGGCCGAAGATGAATCCAGCGGCAGCATCCCGGTCGCCTTTGAGGCAATCTTTGACAAAGCCGCCGACGCCGATTTCTGGCTTAATGTCGGTTTTGTCAACTCGCTCGAAGAGCTAACAGCGGCCGATGAACGCTACACTGAGTTCGCCGCCTTTCAAAATGGCAACGTCTGGAACAACAATAAGCGCCAGAACGCCAACGGCGGCAATGACTACTACGAAAGCGCCGTCGCCCAACCGGATGCGGTGCTGGCCGATCTGATCGCCATCTTCCACCCGGCGTTGCTGCCGGAACATGCGTTTGTCTATTTTCAGCGGCTGCAATAAAAGACAAGAAGACAGGAAGAAGGGAAGACAAGAAGCAGTTCTCCCTGTCCTCTCTTCTTCTGGTCTTCCTGTCTTCTTGTCTTCCTGTCTTAAAGGTGGATTTATGACGACAGCGATAGAAACCCCCTGGCCGCGCTTGGGCTTGCGCGGGATGGTGTTAGCGGGGTTGATAGGGGCGCTGGTGGTGGCGTTTCTGCTGAGTTTGGCGTTGGGGTCGGTGGCGATTCCGCTGGACAATGTGGTGCGCATTCTGCTGGGCGGGACGCCGGATAAGGCGACGTGGGCGGATATTTTGTGGAAGTTTCGCTTGCCCAAGGCGTTAACGGCGCTGTTGGCGGGCAGCGCACTGGCAGTCAGCGGCTTGCAGATGCAGACGCTCTTTCGCAATCCGCTGGCTGACCCGTATATTTTGGGGGTTAGTTCAGGCGCGAGTTTAGGGGTGGCGCTGGTGTTGTTGGGCGCTGGCGCCACGGCAACCAAAGTGGTCGGCAGCCTGGGGTTGTATGGCGATCTGGGGCTGGTCATAGCGGCGAGTTTGGGGTCGGCGTTGGTGCTGGGGCTGGTATTGCTGGTGGCGCAACGGGTGCAAAGTACCCTGACCTTGCTGATTTTAGGGTTGATGTTTGGTTATCTCACCAGTGCGTTGGTCAGCCTGTTGGTCTACTTCAGCTTGCCGGAGCGGGTGCAAGTGTTTAGTCTCTGGTCGGCGGGCAGCTTTGGCAGCGTCACCTGGAGCCAGCAGTGGGTTTTTGCGCCGGTGATTGGGGTTGGTCTCCTGGTCGCGCATTTGCTGCCGAAGGCGCTCAACGCCTTGCTGCTGGGTGACACCTACGCCCGAAGCTTGGGCGTGAATGTAGTGCAGGCCCGGCGCTGGATTATCTTGTGTGCGTCGCTCCTGGCGGGGGCGGCGACGGCCTTTTGTGGGCCGATTGGCTTTCTGGGCGTTGCGGTGCCGCATCTCTGTCGCACCTTGTTTAATACGGCGGATCATCGGGTGCTTGTCCCCACCACCATGTTGCTGGGGGGAACCATTGCCTTGTTGGCGGATGTGATTGCGCAACTGCCCGGTAGTCAGACCGTGTTGCCGGTGAATGTGGTGACATCACTCTTCGGGGTGCCGGTGATTATTTGGATGTTGCTGCGCCAACAGCAGTTGCGCGCTTCCTTTGCGGGGTAGCGCGCTGTCAGCGGATTTCGAGAACGGATTATGTGCCGGTTGGCAATCTGTTCAATCCGCTCCCAGAATCTGTTGACAGAATCTGCTGACAGCGCGCCTTCGTGCAATTTATGTTTAGGATCAGGAACCATGTCTACCATACTGGCAACTCATCAACTGGCGATTGGTTACAAAAACACCGGGCAGGCCACATCAACGGTGCTGGATGGCATTACGGTCACGCTGCATCCTGGTGAATTGACCTGTCTTATTGGCCCGAATGGCGCGGGCAAGTCTACGCTCATGCGCACCCTGGCGGGGATGCAAGCACCGTTGACTGGGCACGTCACCTTGGGCAAGGACGAGTTGCATCGACTACCGCCGGCTCAGGTCGCCAAACAACTGGCCGTCGTGCTGACCGAACGGGTCGAGGTGGGCAATTTGTCGGCCTATGCGTTGGTCGCCTTGGGTCGTCACCCTTATACCGACTGGCGCGGACGACTGCGCGCGCAAGATGAGTTGGTTGTCCGGCACGCATTGATAACCGTAGGGGCAGCCCATTTGGCGGCGCGCCCGGTCAGTCGCTTAAGCGATGGCGAACGCCAAAAGGTGATGATTGCCCGCGCCTTGGCGCAGGAACCGTCCGTGCTGATTCTCGACGAGCCGACCGCCTTTCTCGATCTGCCCCGGCGGGTGGAGATTATGCAACTCTTGCACACCCTGGCGCGTAAGGGCAACCGGGCCATCCTGCTCTCCACCCATGATCTCGATCTGGCGCTGCGGATGGCGGATCGGCTCTGGCTCCTGCCGACCGGTGGCCCACTGACCGTTGGACTGCCCGAAGAATTAGCGTTGAATGGCAGCCTGGCCCAAGCTTTCCGCGGCGAAGGGGTCGAGTTTGACAACGAACAGGGGGCATTCAAAGTGCAACGCCATTCAAGCGGCCTGATCGGCTTGACCGGTCACGGCGCAGCCGCCTTGTGGACAGCACGGGCGCTGGAACGCTTGGGGTACGAAGTGGTAAATGAAAAGCAACGGACGCCGATCCAGGTGCATATTGCCGGTAGCAATGGTTCGACCCGCTGGCAGGTAACCAATCATGACGGCAGCGCCGAATACAAGTCCCTGGCTGAGGTGATTGAACACCTGGTTTGAAGGAATCAATCGGAAATATTTATCACCTGACCCCCCAACTGGAAGGCGTCTGGCAGGGCAACCTGTTGGCCTCCTATACCCATCTGCATTTCCTATCGCGCCCGGAACTAGCCGCCCGGTTTGTGCAAGCAGCCACTAGTGCTGTACCCTTATAGGCAAGCAATCGGGCTAACTATTTATCCGAAAATTCGGTTGTAGCCGAGCGGGAACAGAGAATTTTCGGATGGGTTCTACATAAGTGCAAGAGAGGAAAGAAAGCTTTTATGGAAATTGTGATCACGAAAGATTACACCGCCATGAGCCGGGCTGCCGCCGACTGGACAATTGCCGCCATCCAGGCTAAACCAGAGAGCGTGATCGTCTTTCCCACCGGCAAAACACCGGAAGGGTTGTACCATGAGTTGATTGCCCGCCGCCGGCAAGGGGCCTTTGACCCTAGCGCTTTGCGGGTCTTTGTGTTGGATGAATATGTCGGCGTTACCCATGATGATGACCGTTCGCTCTACGGCTGGTTGCGGCGCACCTTGTTTGACCCGCTGGGCATCCAACCGGCGCAGGTGACGCCCCTCCCCGGCGACGCGGCTGATCCGGTGGCGGCGTGTCGCGACTATCATCAAGCGCTGGTTGCGGCGGGTGGCATTGACGTGGCGATTTTAGGCTTAGGGCCAAATGGTCATATCGGCTACAACGACCCGCCGGCGGATGCGACGGCAACGACGCGCGTCCTCAACTTGAGCGAATCCAGCCTGGCGACCTGCGCAAAGGATTGGGGTGGTCGGGATCGATTACTACCCCAGGCGTTGACCATCGGCATGGATCTCTTGCTGGCGGCGCGCCAGAAGTTGTTGATCGTCGCCGGGGCGCACAAGCGGGAAATCTTGCATCAAAGCCTCTATGGGCCACTCACCCCGGAAGTGCCGGCCTCTTATCTACAACAAGCGGCCAATGTGACCGTCATTGCCGATGAAGCGGCGGTTGGCTAAACGTAGGGGCGCACCCTTGCGGTCGCCCCATTTTCTTTGACGAGTGTGGGCGACCGCAAGGGTGCGCCCCTACGGGTATAAGGGGAAGTTGCTATGCCTCGTTTAACCAAAATTTACACCAAAAGCGGCGATAAAGGGACGACGGCGCTCGGCGGCGGGCAGCGTGTGCCCAAGGATGATCTGCGGGTAGCGGTCTATGGCACCGTGGACGAACTCAACTCGCAGATCGGCGTGGCGCGGGCGCTGGGTCTCTGTGAACGGCTGAATGAAGAACTGGCCCACGTCCAAAATGAGTTGTTTGACCTCGGCTCGGATCTCTGCTTTCTGGAAGAGGACAAAGGCAAGTGGTCGCTCCCGCAGATCGAGGCGCGCCATGTGGAGAAGTTGGAACGGTTGATCGACGAGATGACCGCCGTCGTCGGCCCGCTGGAAAACTTTATCCTACCCGGCGGCACGGTGGGGGCGGCGCAGTTACATGTCGCGCGCACCGTCTGCCGTCGTGCCGAGCGGGAGGCCAGTACGCTGGCGCGGGAACAGGGGGTCGGCGCGCATGTCCTCAGCTATCTCAACCGCTTGTCGGATGCACTCTTTGTCATGGCAAGGGTTGAGAATCATGAACGGGGGGTGCCGGAACCGTTGTGGAAGCCGGGGGCGTAATTTACTATCCTTTTACCCATAGCTTGCTTATCCGGCAAAAATTGCAAATAAGCCCCATGCAGATTATAATAATCTGCATGGGGCTTATTTACATAATAACGATGGTGAGTGGAGCGATGGGCCATGTTTGTTGATCGTGAACAAGAATTAGCTTTTCTGAACAATGTGTTAACCCGCCAACGGCGCAACCTATCCGAGCTTATTTTGCTTTATGGCCGTCGCCGCGTTGGCAAGACAGTGTTGCTGCGCCACTGGGCAGAGCAAGCACAAACAGCCTACACCTACTGGGCGGCAGAAAAAGAACCCGCCGCTTTGCAGCGCCGCAAATTGTATGCGCGCTTGTTAGGCGTAACCGTGAATCGCGCGCCGCTCTTTGAGAGTTGGTCAGAATTATGGCGCGCAGCGGCAGAGTTATTAGGCGATCGTCGCCACATTCTCATCTTGGATGAAGTGCCGTATGCTGCCGAATCTGATCCAGCCATGCTTTCTGCATTGCAACATGCGTGGGATCAATATTTCAAAGATTCAGCCGTGCTGTTAGTCTTGTGCGGCTCCCATGTGCGCACGATGGAAACGTTATTTACCCGTCAGTCGCCGCTCTTTGGGCGGATGACGGGCCAGTGGCATCTACAGCCTTTACCCTTTGCGGCCTTGCGCGCTTTTTTCCCCAATTGGTCGGCGGAGGAACGGGTGGCGGCTTATGCGATTGTTGGTGGGATTCCAGCCTATTTGGAATGGTTGAACCCCAAACAAACGTTGGTGCAAAATATTCTCGAAGTGCTGTTGTCGCCGGGCAGTATGTTTATTGCGGAACCACAATTTCTACTCTATGACGAAGTGCGTGAACCGCAGAGTTACCTGGCGATTTTGAAGGCGCTGGGCGCTGGCTATCGCACGTTGAGCGAAATTAGTAACGCCAGCCTCATCAGCAAAACCCACCTCTCAGCCTACCTGGCGACTTTGCAATCGCTGCAATTGGTGGAACGGCGCGTGCCGGTCACGCTTGCGCCCAACCAACGCCGCCAATCGCGTCAAGGCCGCTACCACCTGAGCGATCCCTATTTCCGCTTCTATTTTCGCTTTTTTGATCCAGTACAAGATCTCTTGACGGTCGAGCCGGCGCGTGTGCTGGAGTTGGTGAAACAGGGGTTGCGCGCCTTTGTTGGTCAAACGGCCTTTGAACTGCTGGCTCAGGAATGGGTGCGTCAACAGGGGCGCAAAGGGCAGTTGCCCTTTACCCCAGAGAGCGTCGGCAGTCATTGGAGTCGCACCGTCCAGGTCGATGTGGTTGGCATCAACTGGCAACGGCATGAATTGTTACTGGGCGAATGCAAGTGGACAGGGGAACCACTTGATCGGCAGGTTATCCGTGAACTGATTGAAGAGAAGGCGGCCAAAGTCCGGCGCGATCTGGCGGAAACAGGGACGACCTGGCAACTCCATTTTGCCTTTTTTGCCCGTGCCGGTTTTACCGACGCCGCCCGCCGCGAGGCGGCTGCGCATCAGGCGATGTTGGTTGATTTAGCAAAGCTGGATCAGGCGCTACATGAAGTAGGGTGAGCGGTTCAGCCGTTCAAGTTGGCGCTACGAATCGCAAGGATGAGGTTGTTTTAGGTCGTAATGTACTAAACCAACTGGACATTACCTTTCGTGGCCTGGCTGGTGTCGTTGAAATTCATGGGTAGGGTCAAGGTGAGTTCATGCACAAAACCGTTTCCCAATCCCATACCCCAATCTCTGCTACCCTTCTGTGACAGGTCCCTCCGTCACTTGCAACACCCTCTGTTCTTCCTGCCGCGCGGCCGATTGTTCAATGTGCAGCTTGAAAGACAAACGCAACGCGATCAGCAGCATCACCACTTCGGTGGCGAAGACCGCTGTATAGCCCACCGCGGCGCTACCAGTCGCCCACTGCAAGCTTTCCACCACCACGCCACCAATGATACTGCCGGAGGCGCGCCCCAGCAGATTCGCCATGCCCCAGACACCCATGAGCATCCCGGCGCGCACGGTGGTGGTGAAGTGGGCGAGACCGGTCAACATGCCGGCGCCGGCGATGCCTGTGCCGAATCCCATGGCAAAGACAAAATACCGGAAGAGATCCGCGTGGCCGCTGATGGCCAGCCAGGTGATGCTGCCAAAGGCCAACGCACTGGCCACCAACCCCACCCGCAAGACCATGAGAAATGGCAGAAACCGCAACAAGAGCGTACCGGTGATCAACATCGCCAACAAAACGCCAACGCCCCAGAAGGCGGTCAACCGGGTGGTGGCGCTGGGCGACATGCCCAAGACCAGACCGCCAAAGGGTTCCAACAGCACATCTTGCGCCAGTGTGCCGATAAAGGCGAAGAGGATCAGCGTAAAAAAGGTACGTACCTGGGCATCAGCCAACACCAACTCTTGCAACGCTTGGCGAAAGGGCATGGCGCGCGCCCGGTTCACCGCCGCCACACTGGTCTTGAGATTGGCTTCCTGTCCAACCGTTGCCAGCACCGTCAGGGTCAAGACCACCAGCATGGTGACAAGCGCAATGCTGGTGAGCCGCGCCGGGTCAAAGTCGCGCAAGGCAGCACCTAAAGCGCCGGCACCCATCACACTACCCACCAGCGTCACTACCTCGAAGAGGGTCATAGCGCGTGGTCTGGCCGTGCCGGTGAAGCGTTCAGCGAGAAACGCTTCGTAGGAATTGTGCGCCAGGTTGCGACCAATGCCATAGAGGACAAAGGCCAACAGCACACCGGTGGTCAACAGCCCATTGCCGGCAGCGCCGTTGACCGCCAGCAGCACGGCCAACACAACCCCGGTCGCGCCGAGCAACGTGCCGACCAGCATATAGGGTTCACGCCGTTTGCCCCACAGTGGGAAGCCGTCGGAACGATAGCCCAGCCAAACACGCAAGGGCGACACCAACTGCGGCATGGCAAAGAGCAACCCGACCAGCGCAATCGAAAAGCCGAGTTCGGCCACCATAATGCGGTTGAGCGCGCCGCCAACCAGCGCACCGGTCAAGCCATAGCCGAGCGGGTAGCCGGCCAGGCGGATGATATGAAGAATACGGGTAAAGGTGTTCATGGTCAAGGCATTCGGTGATTTGGTGATTAGGATGATGTCACTGGTTGGATGACCTTCGCCAGGCGTTCAGCGGCTTGGGTTCCCTGACGCACACAGTCGGGGACGCCAATGCCGCGATAGGAGTTGCCGGCCAAAGCGATCGTCGGCGGCAGGGCGGCTTCGATGCGATCGACCAGGTGCAGATGACCGACATCGGCTTGGGGGAAACCGTTGGGCCAGCGGAAGATGCGCTGCGCCACTGGTTCATCGGTGATGGTGAGCAGGTCGCGCAGTTCGGTGCGAATGGCGGCGACAAGAGCGTTGTCGTCCAGGTCGAGCAGATGGGGCGCAGCGCCGCCGAAGAAAACACGCAACAAGGTGTAGCCAGCCGGTGCGCGTTGCGGTCGCCAAAGCACGGCGTCGATCTGGCGACGAGCGCGGCGGGGAATCATCAAGCTGGTGACTGGTGGCGCGGTACGCATGGCGGCTGTGCGAAAGCCCAGTGTCGCAACACCAATGCTGGCAAAGCGAATTTGCGCCAACAAGGTCGCAGCCGTGGGAGCCAGTTCTTGTAACAAGCCGGTGGCTGCGTTGGCGGGGATGGCGATGATCAGAGCGTCAGCGTGCAACAATTCACCGTTGGACAGCGTGGCGATGTACCGTTCAGCCTTGCGTTCCAGTCGGGTAATCCGGGTATTGAGTTGCACAGCACCGGTCAACCGTTGAGCCAAGGCGTCCACCAATTCCTGCGCCCCGTTGGCAAAACTCACCGAGCGGGGCGGTAGGGTGACGCCGGACTTTTGTTGGGCGCGCCGTTTACGCATGGTTGCCAGCGTCCCCTGAATCAGGCTACCATGCTTTTCCAGATCGCGCATGACCGAGGCCGTGGTCAGAATGCTTTGGCGGTCAGCGTCGCTGTTGTAGATGCCAGAGAGAATGGGTGAGATCAGCCGTTCCGACGCTTCCGCACCCAACCGACGACGGGCAAAGTTTGCCAGCGTCTCATCTTCGTCATCGCGGCGTGGAGGAATGAAGGGTTCAGCCATCATGCGCAACTTGCCGCGCCAACTGAGCAACGGTGTGGTGAGAAACAACAACGGGCTAAGTGGCACACGCAACACTTTGTTGTCATGCAGGACGGCAGCGCCGCTGGTCTCGCTGGTGATCGGCTCCATGCGCTCTTGTAGACCCAGTTGCAGGGCAAGCTGCCACAGTTCCGGTTTACGGGTGATAAAGGTTTCCGGTCCCCCCTCGGCGACAAAGCCGTCAAAGGTGGCGGTTTGGATCATACCGCCCAGACGCGGCGCGGCATCGAGTAAAGTGTAGGGAATGCCCAGTTGTTGTAGTTGCCAGGCGGCGCTGAGACCGGCAATGCCCCCGCCCACAACAAGAACCTGGGACTTTGGCGGTTGAGCAACTGTGACGTTGCTATCCAAAGGTGGCGGGGTAGCAACGGCAGCGAATGGGTTGAGCAGCGGTTGAGTCATCGTTGCACCACAAGCTTTCTAATAATCAGTCGTCCGCAGTCGTGTCGTCGCGTAGTCCAGAGTCAGTCTATTGCCATCTCGGCTACGGTGCGGTCTACTGATAATTGATTAAATCATAAGGGCTATCTATAATTCTATCGAATTCTATGGAATTCTACAAGATCGAATTGTTCTAAATTTCACAACCATGTGCTATCATTTATGCCATTACCATTTACGTTATCATTGAAAAAGAGGATCGGTACTACCCATGCGTTACTATGGCCGCAGCAGCTATGATCACACCGCCCCCACCCTAACCGGTGTCCTGTTGACCAATGTCGGCACCCCGACTGCGCCGACAGCCAAGGCGGTGCGCCCCTATTTGCGTCAGTTTCTGGGCGACCCACGGGTGATCGAATATCCCCGGTGGCTCTGGTGGCTGATTTTGAATGGGATTATTCTCAATGTGCGCCCCAAACGCTCGGCACGGCTCTACAGCAACATTTGGACAGCCGAAGGTTCACCCTTGTTGCTCAATCTACAACGGCAGGGGGCCGCGCTCCGGGAACAACTACAAGAAGCGACCGGCGTTGCCGTGCCGGTGGCGGTCGGGATGCGCTATGGCGCGCCCTCCATTCGTGAGGCCATGCGCCAGTTAGAACAGGCCAATGTCCGTCGCTTGCTCGTCTTTCCGCTCTACCCCCAATACTCGGCGACGACCACGGCCACCTCGTTGGATGGCGTCTTTGCCGAGTTGCAACGCTGGCGCTGGCTGCCCGAACTGCGCACCATTACCCACTATCATGACCACTCCGGCTATATCACAGCCCTGGCGAACAGTGTGGAGGAGCATTGGCAGCAGCACGGCAAAGCGGAGCGGTTGCTGCTCTCCTTTCATGGCATCCCGAAAAGCTATTTTGAGCAGGGCGACCCGTACTACTGCGAGTGTCAAAAGACGGCGCGTTTGCTGGCGGCGCGGTTGGCATTAGCCGAAAGTGAGTACGCCGTCTCCTTCCAATCGCGCTTTGGCCCGGCAGAATGGTTGCGGCCTTATACCGACGAAACCTTAGAAGAATGGGCGCAACATGGCGTGCGCAGCGTACAGGTGCTGGCCCCCGGCTTTTCCGGCGACTGTTTGGAGACCATTGACGAACTCGGGCGCGAAGGCAAGGAAACCTTTTTAGCCGCCGGCGGCCAAGCTTTCAGCTATATCCCGGCTTTGAATGATCGACCGGATCATATTGCCGCTTTGACAGAAATTGTTATGAATCATCTACAGGGATGGGAGTTGGCCTCGCCAACCACGGCGCAGGAACCCTATCAAAAGGTATAGGCTTATTTGACAAAGTACACGTTCTCCGCTATGATGGAGCGACCAATCAAAAACGCCGCCTGCCAGGTGAGTAGACACCTGCAAGCGGCTGACCACCCAAACTCGAAACTAGTCTGGCTGGCTGCGTGTCATTGTACTTCATTTTGCTGATGCGACAAAGAACGGCGGCCTTTTGCAGGGGCGGCCGTTTTTTATTGGGAATTCTATGATCGTGCAGCGTTCCTGTCCCATCAGCCGAAAGGAAGCTTCTTCTATGTCCCAACCCATGCCCATGTCCACCTATCCGCTGGAGAAATTATTGCTATTGTGGCGGAATGAACAGATGACCGAAACCCAGGCCATCGGTCAGCGTTCGGCTGAGCTCACGCCGAAGCCTGTTGCAACACCAGGCGATCATCGAAGGGCAGATGCAAGCCTTGCAGAAACAGGTGCAAAGTTTGCAACAAGCCGTCAAGCCGTTGATTCAGCCGTAGTGAGACAGCGAACCAGTGGGGCAGTTGAACAGCACACCGCTTTACTGTCTCACTGGCTGAAAAGCAAGGGGGATGTTATGTCTCTAGCCGAACTCGTAGATGGTTACCGGTTACAACAACAGGTGCAGGAACGGGTGTCGGCCTACCTCGGCCGTTTTGCTTCACGTTTGCATCCGGTCGATGACGCTGATTTTGCTGAGTTGCTCGAAATCGCCGTCGAAGAAGGGCGGATTTCGGAAGAGCAGATGGACGATGCCAAACTGATCGATACGGTGGCGCGTGGACGACGGTGCAGCGATGGCGAGACGATTTATCTGGCGCTGGCAATTTCGGTGGCCGTCAACGACTACGATATAGAACGGGCCCTACGCTGCGCAACGATTATCGCCGCAGCTACCAGCGTCTTTACGATGCCGGTTGTGGTCGGCAAAACCATCCGCAACGAAGTTCGTCAGGAAGCAGAAAACCGCGGCGTCGGGTTTATTGTGCTGCCCCAGGCGTAAGCGTTGCGATCAACGTCGCGTTGGTTGCATGCTTGTAGTGTAATGGGGTAGAACAATTATCAAGCGTAATGCATGGTGATTGTTCTTTTTTGTGATTCGCAATGGTTGACAACCTAAAACGGTGGTTATAGTATAATGGATATACATTTGATTCTTCCAGCGGCCTTCAGCCGTGAACATCAACGAGTGATTCTGGCTTATCTTATGCAGGGGCAACAGGCAGTCACATCAGTTGAACGGCGAACGCTACTGGATGGTTTTGATCTCTTACATCATGCGTACTTGCTCGTTGGGAATAAGCGTTACTCGTTTCGGCTGTTGTATCGGCTTCACGTAGACGAACCATTTGCGGCTTCTTTCATGGCACAGTTATTACAGATGAAAGAGGTGGCCCGGCAACAAGAGGCGCTACGCGCAGCCTATGCCAGACAAATTGTACTCAGACTTCGCGCCGAAGATCTGAACGTACAAGGGGCAGGGGCAAATTTGCTGTTGGCTTATTGTCTCTACTTTTGGGAATCATTTGCTACCGGCTATGCTTTTGAGATTGAAATCCTGCGCGATCTGAGCGCCTCCGGTGTCAACTATCAAGCGCATGATCTGCGCAATCGGCAGTCTCGGCTTTCTGCTTATGATTTGCGCGTTCTTGGTCTGTACGGTGATATCAAGACGAGTCTCTACTTTCTGCACACAGAACGCGGTCGGGGATTGCCGCATGATTTTTATATTACGCGCATCTACGAAGGCGAGCGGCAGCGTACCTTGGTGGTGATGCTTCAACTAGAGGCTTGGGGACAGATTGATGGTGATACGGTTGCCGCGCTCTTGCGCGAAGCGACACAGCTTTTTCCAACGCCCGTTCAGGTGGAAATTGCTGGAAAGCAGGTTGTGATCACAGACTATGCGGTATGGAAAGCAAAGGTTTTGCAGCGGCAACAGGGGCTAGATGGATGAAGGAGAGAGGAATGATGAGCGATAAACTGATTACGGAAATGAGTACCGAAGAATTTGATGAGGTTATCGAAACCTTTATCACGCGCGAAACACAGCGGGTGGGTGAGATAGACGCACCCCTCTTCTATGAAGCGCTGGAAG
>QWII01000207.1 GCA_021405325.1 Caldilinea sp. CFX5
ATTCATCATTCCCTCCTGATTATGATCTTTTTCGCACTCTGACCATATCAGAAGAGTGGGGATATTGTCCACTTCTTTCAAACCCTACGGTAACTAGTTTAGCGTTCTCTCTTTGATTCGCAGACCTCCCGGTTCGCGCCGCTAATGGCAATCCACACAACAGACAATTGTCCACAAAGCCTGATACTATTGCAGTTTGGGCAAAACTCATCTATAATGGCAAAAAGACGAACAGGCGTTCGATAGCATTTATCCTCGCTAGCGCAGCCAGCCCATTTTGACGGCGAATGATTGTGGAGAGGTACTCTTTATGGCTCTGGACAAACTGGTTGTACGTGGTGCGCGTGAACACAACCTAAAGAATATCAACCTGGAGATCCCACGCGATAAAATGGTGGTGATCACCGGCTTGAGCGGCAGCGGTAAAAGTAGTCTGGCGTTTGATACCATTTATGCAGAAGGTCAGCGGCGCTATGTTGAATCCCTCTCTGCATACGCCCGCCAGTTTTTGGGGTTGATGGAAAAGCCTGATGTCGATCAGATTGAAGGGTTGAGTCCGGCCATTTCGATTGACCAGAAAGGCTCCGGGCGCAATCCCCGTTCGACGGTGGGCACGGTGACGGAAATCTATGACTATCTGCGCTTGCTCTACGCCCGTATTGGTCAGCCCCACTGTCCCACCTGTGGCGAACCGATTTCGCAGCAAACGGCCACGCAGATCGTCGATAGCATCATGGCGATGCCGGAAGGCACGCGCCTGCTGATTCTGGCGCCGGTGATCAAAGACCGCAAGGGCCATCACAAAAATGTTTTCGAGGACTTGCAGAAACAGGGCTTTGTGCGGGTGCGGGTCAATGGCGAACTTTACGAAGTAAATGAGGTGCCCGATCTCGACCGTTACAAGATGCACACGGTGGAAGCGGTGGTGGATCGCATGGTGGTGCGCCATCCTGATGCCGATGACAGTGATGGCGATGGCGGCACCGACATGACACGCCTGAGTGATTCGGTGGAAACGGCGTTGCGTTTGGGGAACGGCGTCTTGAGCGTCTCCGATGTCACCGATCGTGACAATCCCAAAGAACGCACCTACAGTGAACATTTCGCCTGTGTCAAGTGCGGCACCAGCTTGCCGGAGATCGAGCCGCGCACCTTTAGCTTTAACAGCCCGCACGGCGCCTGTCCGACTTGCGCGGGGTTGGGTTCACTACAGGAATTTGACCCCGATCTGATCTTGGAGTCGGAAAAGTCGCTGGCCGATGGCGGCGTGATCGCGTGGCAGCGCCAAAATGAAGATGATGAGAATGGGGGCTATTACCGCCAAATTTTGCGCGCTGTCTGCAAGCAATTTGCCATTCCCTTTAACGCCCCGGTAGGTGAACTAAGCCTGAAACAGCGCGACATTATCATCTACGGGCCGCCGCGCAAAGAGCAGAAGATCAAGATTGAATACCAGAGCAATTCCGGTGAGACGCGCTTCTATGAAACGCATTTTCATGGCGTGATCCCCAGCCTGCAAAAGCGTCATCAGGAGACCAGCAGCGAATACATTCGCAGCAAGTTGGAAGAGTTTATGAGCGTGCGCCCCTGCCCGACCTGTCAAGGGAAACGGCTACGTCCGGAAGCGTTGGCCGTTACCATTGCCAACAAGAATATTTATGAAGTCACCGAGATGGGCGTCGGTGATAGCTTGCGGTGGGTGAAGTGGTTGCAGGGCGAAGAGACTGAGAGATTGAGAGACTTCGGCGTGAGCGCCGAGAACCCTCTGGGTGCGAACGATTCAGCGATTGGGTACACGAACGGTAGCACCAATGGGGCAATCTCTCAATCTCTCAATCTCTCAATCTCTCAACCGCCCCTATCACCGCGCCAGGCGGCGATTGCCTATCAGGTCTTGAAAGAGATTGTGGCGCGCTTGCAATTTATGGTCAATGTCGGCTTGGATTATCTGACCTTGAGCCGTACAGCCCTAACGCTTTCCGGTGGCGAGTCGCAACGAATTCGGTTGGCGACCCAGATCGGCAGCCAGTTGATGGGCGTGCTTTACATTTTGGATGAACCGAGCATTGGTCTGCATCAACGTGATAATGCTCGCCTGATCGAAACGCTGCAAGGGATGCGCGATCTGGGCAACACCGTGCTGGTGGTCGAGCATGATGAAGATACCATCCGTGCCGCCGACTGGGTGGTGGACATGGGGCCGGGCGCCGGTGAACATGGCGGTCATGTGGTTGCCTCAGCGCCGCGCAGCAAATTCGTCAAGGAGAAGAACAGCCTCACGGCCCAATATCTGCGCGGCGAGCGGCGGATTGTGGTCCCAACCAGCCGCCGTGAAGGCAATGGCAACTATCTCTTCATCCGCGGCGCCATCGAAAACAACTTAAAAAATGTCGATGTGCGCATTCCGCTCGGCAAATTTGTCGCGGTGACGGGGGTCAGCGGCAGCGGCAAATCGACCTTGGTGGTGGATGTCCTCTACAAGAAGCTGGCGCAACTCATGTATCGCGCCAAGGACCGCCCCGGTCATCACGCGGCGATTGAGGGTGTCGAGTTTCTCGACAAAGTCATCGACATCGACCAAAGCCCGATCGGGCGCACGCCGCGCAGCAACCCGGCTACCTATGTCGGTCTCTTTGCCGATATCCGTGACCTTTTTTCCAGCTTGCCCGAAGCCAAAGCGCGTGGCTACAAACCGGGCCGCTTTAGCTTTAACGTCAAGGGTGGGCGCTGTGAAACCTGTCAGGGTGACGGCATCATCCGCATCGAAATGCAGTTTTTGCCCGATGTCTATGTGCCCTGCGAAGAATGTAAAGGCAACCGCTACAACCGGGAGACGCTCGAAGTCAAGTTTCGTGGCAAGTCGATTGCCGATGTCCTCAACATGACGGTGGAAGAGGGGTTGGACTTCTTCCAGAACATCCCGCGCATTCGCACCAAGTTGGAGACGCTCAACGCCGTCGGTCTGAGCTATGTCAAGCTAGGCCAGCCGGCGACGACCCTTTCCGGTGGTGAGGCGCAGCGCATCAAATTGAGCAAAGAGCTGAGCCGTCGCGCCACCGGCAATACGCTCTACATTCTCGACGAGCCGACCACCGGTCTGCACTTTGAGGATGTGCGCAAGCTGCTCGAAGTGTTGCATGAACTGGTCAACAAAGGCAACACCGTGTTGGTGATCGAACACAACCTGGATGTGATCAAAAATTGCGATTGGCTCATCGACATGGGGCCGGAGGGCGGCACCAAAGGCGGCACTGTCATTGCCGAAGGGACACCCGAACATCTGGTGACGGTCGCTAAGAGCTACACCGGTCAATTCCTGGGGCCGATGTTGCGGGAAGAGAATTATCAGCTTCAGTAGCGCGATCGTAGTAAAGACTTATGGGAGTTAGGAATTTGTTTCGGTAATCGTAGGTGCGGTTTGTAACCGCACGGTTCCCAGGGAGCAAGTGCGGTTACAAACCGCA